>JBILEB010000236.1:0-8222 GCA_044352295.1 Myxococcaceae bacterium | reverse complement strand
CCACCTGCGGAGCCACCGGCCATACCACCTGCGGAGCCGCCGGCCATACCGCCTGCGGAGCCACCGGCCATGCCACCTGCAGAGCCACCGGCCATGCCACCTGCGGAGCCACCGGCCATACCGCCTGCGGAGCCACCCGCCATGCCGCCCGCGTCTCCGCCCGCCATGCCACCTGCGACTCCGCCCGCCGTGCCACCGGCGACGCCGGCGTCGTCACCACCAGCCGTGCCGCCCGCCATTCCGCCAGCGTCACCACCGGCCATGCCGCCCGCCGCACCGCCGGCGCGACCGCCAGCCGTCGGCGCTGGAACGCACCGGCCCAGGACACACACCTTGCCAGCCTCGAGGCACGTGCCGTCGGACTCGCACGCGTAGATCAACTCGTCCGACGGCGTGACGCAGGTGCAGCCGTGAACGACCGCGAGGCCCAGCGCGACGACGAGAGAACGCATCGAGGGGGCGCTCATGGAACCTGGCCCCACAGGATGGCGGAGGTGATGCCCAGCACGCCGGCGCCGATGCCAGCGCCCAACGCGACGCTGAAGTTCGTGTTCGCCTGCGCCGCGAGGGCGTTCGCCTGGCTGCGCGACAAGCTCGAGACCCCGCCTTCATGGCGTCCCAGCTCCGATTGCGCCGACACGCCGAGCGCGCCGAAGGTGCCCGCGACGCCCGCTGCCGCCACCGCGAGGCCGGTGGTGGTCCAGGCGGCGACCCGCACGCCACCTCCACGCGGCGTGACCGGTTCAATGACCGACGGGGGCGGCGGGGTGGTGGAGGGCTCGAGGTTCGCCGTCGTCGGGGCGTCGGGTGGCGGCTGGGTGACGACGGGGTCTGACGGTCTGGGCTCTGGCTTCACGACCGGTTCGGGTCTGGGTTCAGGTCTCGTCACGACGGGTTCGGGCTTCGGCTCCGTGCGCCCGCGGGGATTGATCAGCTTGGCGAGTCGGGCCGCGACTTGCGTCACCGCCGGGCCCAGGTTACCCGAGGGGCCTGTCGCCACCTCGCGTTTGATCAGCCGGCCTTCATCGAGGCTCAACAGGCTGAACGTCACCGTCGTGCGCCCCTTCGAAGCGACCGCGCCCACCTGCAGGACGGCCTCGACGAAGGCGGTTTCTCCAGCCTGGGCAAGGCAGCGGGACCGTTCTCCTGCGCTGCGCACCAGGCATTGCGTGGCGGGCGCCTGGGGCCCAGCGAACTTCATCTTCACTTTGGCGTTGCCGAACGGCTCGACGAGCTCGGCGGCCGCCACCCGGGCCAGCTCGTTCTCGGCCACCACCAACACCGAGTTCGCCATCGCCGGTCCTGCCAGCACCAGCGCCGCCACCCCGAAACAGACTCGCATTGACGCCATTGGACTCTGCCCGCAGCGGAAAGCAAGGGAGGGGCCCCGAGATGTGCGTTCAGGGCTTCAGCGGCGCGAAGTGGTTGACCGGTCCAACCCCGTGGCCGAGGCGCGGGCCGGTGCGAATAGACTCTGTCAGCCAGATCTTGGCGCCGCCGACCGCCTCGACGAGCGACTGGCCCGTGGCGAGGCGGGCCGTGATGGCCGCGGAGAACGTGCAGCCCGTGCCGTGGGTGTGCCGGGTGTCGATGCGCGGCGCGCGGAACTCGTGAACGTCGCCCTTCGTCAGCAGCACGTCCACGGCGTCGCCCGCCAGGTGGCCGCCCTTGAGCAGCACGGCCGATGCGCCGAGGTCGACGAGGGCCTTCGCGGCGTCTTTCGCCTGGGCCAGCGTCTCCACGGCCCGTCCCGTCAGCGCCGCGGCCTCATGGGTGTTGGGCGTCAGCAGCGCACAGGCTGGAATGAGCTGGGACTTCAACGCCTGCACGGCCGCCGTGTCGATGAGCGGGTGGCCGTGTTTGCTGATCATCACGGGGTCCACCACCAGCGGGAAGGCGAAGGTGCGCGCGCGCGCGGCGATGGTCTCGACGAGGGCCGCGGTGCCCAGGGCGCCGGTCTTGGCCGCGCGAGGCGTCACGTCGTCCAGCAGGTGCATCAGCTGCTGATCGACCAGCTCAGCGGACAGCGGCTCGACGCGCACCACCCCCTTCGTCGACTGCACGGTGAGCAGCGTCAGCACCGAGGTCCCGTACACGCCGTGTTGATGAAAGGTCTTGAGATCCGCCTGGATGCCGGCGCCTCCGGACGGATCCGAGCCGGCGATGGTGAGCGCGATGCCGTTCATGCCCTACTGCTACCAGCAAACCGGCTGTCGGAGATCCGGCACCTTCCTTTGCCTACCCTGACACTGCTGTCCGACCCGAACGCGGGCGCCGGGGACGGGCACCGAGGCCAGAACGCTCTGAAGCCAACAAAAACCCGAGGGTTGCAGCACCCCCGTGCGACTTCGCGCTACAACGGGACACCCGTTGCAGGGAGACCGCCACGTGGGCATGAAGACCGCCATGGTTGCTAGAGTGTCGTCATCGAACGTCGTCCTTCTCGCGCTCCTCGCGACCGCCCCTGGCTGTGGGCCCGATCGCATCGTCGCCACGCTGCCGCCCGACGTCCGGGTCGACTCCTATTCCCAACAGGCTGCGTCGAAGATCGACGTGCTGTGGGTGGTCGACAACTCGGGCTCGATGGCGCCACGGCAGGAGAGCCTGGGCCGCAACTTCGGCGGCTTCATCGACACCTTCACGCGCTCGGCCGTCGACTACCGCATCGCCGTCACCACCACCGACATCTTCAAGGACCGGGGCGCGCTCAAGGGCAACCCCAAGGTCATCACGCCGCAGACCCCCAACATCGCCACCGCGTTCGCGAACAACATCAAGGTGGGCATTGCGGGCAGTCCGTTCGAGGCCGGGCTCGAGGGCGGCCGGCTGGCCATCGAGGCACAGAAGGCGGCCAACGCGCAGACCATCGAGCAGTGCAAGCGCAACTGCCCGACGATGAACCGCAACGCCTGCCTCGCGCAGTGCGACGCCCGCAAGGACTTCGCCTTCTTGCGGCCCGACGCGTTCCTGTACCTCGTGTTCGTCACCGACGAAGAGGACGAGTCCCGCGAAGACGTGCGCTTCTATTACCGCTATTACGAGACGGTGAAGGGCATCGGCAACGACGGCATGGTCACGACCGCCGCCATCATGGGGCCCGAAGGCAACGCGTGTAACGCGACGCCGGGCCTCCGCTACAAGGAGCTGTCGGATCTCACCGGCGGCGAGGTCGGCAGCATCTGCGACACGAACTTCTCCGCCACCCTCAAGAAGCTCGCCACCAACGCGGTGGGCCTGCGCCGGAAGTTCGCGCTCCAGGAGAAGCCCAACGTCACCACCATCGAGGTGCGGGTGAAGTACCCGTGCAACACGCCCGAGGCGAACCTCTCGAAGTGCGACAGCGTCGACCGCAAGGCCTGCATGGAGATGGGCGCCGCGCCCTCCGAATACGGCCTGGTCTGCAAGCCGCCGTTCAAGGGCACCGACGGGTGGGACTACGAGCCCGCGCAGAACCTCGTCTTCTTCGCCGGTGACTCCGTGCCGGGCCTCAACGCGCAGGTCGAGCTCCAGTACTACGAGGAAGGGAAGGGTCCGTGAGCCGGCTGGTGAGGCCTTTGGGCCTGCTCCTGGTGCTGGCGCTCGCGCTGGTGGGGTGCCGCCGGGACGATCTCGGCGAGGTGCGGCCCCGGCTCAACCCGCCGGCGTCTCCAGTGGAGTTCGGGACGCTGCCGGTGCTGAACGAGAAGGTCATCGACCTCGAGGTCACCAACCTCGGGCGCGCGAAGCTGACCATCTCCGAGGTCGCGCTCGGGAAGGAAGACGGCATCTTCCGCATCGTCAAAGAGCCCGGCGTCGTCGAGGCGGGAGAGACGAACCTGCTCCAGCTCGCCTTCCGCCCCACGCAGGAGAAGGCCTACGAGAACAGCGTCTCGTTCACCAGCGACGACACCGACAACGCGCGCACCACGCTGGTGTTGACGGGCACCGGCTCGACCCGCGCCCGCCTCGAGTTCGAGCCCGCGATGCTGGACTTCGGCCGCGTCGGCGAGTGCGCGACCGGGGTGCAGCAGCTCACCGTCAAGAGCGCCGGCACCGCCGACCTCGTCATCACCGAGATCGGCTTCACGCCCGAGACGCCGCCCGGCTTCACGTTCGTCGGGAGCACCCGCACGCCGGCCACCGTCCGTACGATGGACCCCCGCACCGGCCTGCAGGGCCTGCTCCAGCTCACCGTCCGCTACGCGGCGCCTCCGGGCGCGATGGGCGATGTCACCGGAGGTGTCCGGCTCAAGACGACCGACCCCGATGCGCAAGACGTCGTCATTCCCCTCCGCGCCAGCGTGAACCGTGCGCCGGCCGCGACCATCGCTGACCTCGGCAACGGCGCCCCGGGCCTGTCCGTCACCCTCGATGGCACGGCCTCCAGCGACCCCGACGGCGACAGCCCGCTCACCTTCCGGTGGACGTTGCGCAGCCGCCCGCTCGCCAGCACCACCACCATCGCGATGCCCGAGACCGCCCTCACCGCGATGCGGCTCGACCCGTCGGTGCCCGGCGCCTACGAGGTGCAGCTCGAGGTGACCGACAGCCAGGGCGTCAAGTCGTGCCAGCCCGCGCGGAAGACCATCGTCGCTTCGCCTGCGCAGAAGCTCCTCGTCGAGCTCTTCTGGGACAACCTGGGCACCGACCTCGACCTGCACTTCCTGGGCAGCCCCAGCACGCGCGTGGGCTCGGTGCCGGGAGACGTTTTCTACCAGAACCGCAAACCCGACTGGGGCGTCACCGGAGACCCTGCGGATGATCCAGAGCTCTCGCGTGACGCGCTCACTGGCTACGGCCCCGAAGTGTTCGGCTGGGTCAACCCCATCGACGGGACCTACCGCATCGCCGTCGCCTTCGAGCAGGACTACGGGCTGGGCACCATGGCTCGCCAGAGCCGCGCCACCGTGCGCGTGTACCAGTTTGGCATCTTGAAGGCCGAGCTGAGCCGCACCCTCACCGAGCGCAACGAGATCTGGCTGGTAGCCGATGTCGTCTGGCCCTCGGGCGACGTCACGGCGGTGCCCTGATGCGAGGAGGGCTCCTGCTGCTGCTGCTCGGACTGTCCGGCTGTCCGCGCCCGATGCCGATGGTGGACGCGGGTCGTCCGCCCGAGTGTGAGACGCGCGCCGACTGCGCTGCCGGCAAGGTCTGCACCGCCGAGAAGTTCTGCAGCGTCTGCGAGACGAGCGGCCAGTGCAGCGTGCGCGAAGAGTGCAACGCCGACACGAAGCTCTGCGCCTTGCGCGCCGGCTGGGGCACCGCGTGTTCGAGGAACGAAGACTGTCAGGCCGGAGATTGGTGCAAGCAGGGCCTGTGTCTGCCTCGCAGCGAGGTGAACCTGTGCCCCACGGGCCAGAGCACCGGTTGTCCACAGGGTGAGCGTTGCAACACCATCACCACGGTCTGCGAAGAAGACCTGGGCTGCTCGACGAACGACGACTGCTCCGCCCAGGAGGTCTGTAACACCGGCAGCCGCCGCTGTGTCCCCCGCTGCACGCCCGACACCCAGGCGACCATTTGCGGCGCAGGTGAGCGCTGCGTGAGCGAGCGGTGTGTCCAGTGCACGCAGGCCAGCGAGTGCGGTGTGGGGTTGTTGTGCGACGCAGCCGGCCGCTGCAGCACCGGGGAGCGCTGCTACTCCGACCGCGACTGCACCGTGCCGCTCGCCTGCTTCGTCCAGACCGGCGCGTGCCTGCCCCGCCGGCGCTCGTGCACCTCGAACGACGTGTGCCCCGTTGACCAGCGCTGTGACGTGGGCGCGATGCGCTGCGTGCCGCGCTCCTGCCAGCCCGACCGCTACGAACCCAACGACGAGCAGATGCGCGCCTTCGGCGTGATGGCCGGGACGTACCGCGGCATGACGCTCTGCAACGGCGACCAGGACTGGTTCGGCGTGCAGCTCGGGCGCGGCGACCTGCTGGGCGTGAACCTCGACGCCGACCCCTTCAGTGAAGCCACCTTCAGCACCGTCATCAAGGACGCCTCGGGCCGCACGGTGGCCTCAGGGAGGCTCCTCGTCAGCTACGTGGCGCCCGTGGCGGCGCGCTACTTCGTCGTCGTCTCCAGCATCGACCCGTTCCAGACCTACGACGCGTCGTTCCTCCTCTCGCGCGGTGTGCCCTGCGACGACGACTCGAACGAGCCGAACGATGACGCCGCGTCGGCGGTCGCCCTCAACGCCCAGAGCACCATCGACGGGAAGGTCTGTCCGCAAGACCGGGACCACTTCCGCATCACCTCGATGGCCTCGAAGGGCGTGAAGGTGTCGTTGGCGAACTACGACCCGGGCCGCGGGCTGCTTCGCCTGTGCCTGGTGTCGGCTGACGGCTCGATGGAGCTGGGCTGCTCCGACGACCCCGCCCCGCAGGTGACGCTCTCGGCGGCGCAGGTCAATGCCCAGCCGCTGCTCGCGCGCATCTCGGGGAGTACCGAGCGCATCACGAACGCCTACACGCTGCAGGTGGAGTTCCCATGAGGACACGGTCCATGACTCGTTTTGCTCCGCTGGCTGGGCTGCTCGCCGTCATCGCGCTCACCGGCTGCCCGCGCCCGATGCCGGGGCCGGTCGACTCGGGTGTCGTCGAGCTGGACGCGGGTGACGGTTTCGACGCCGGTGAAGACCTCGATGCCGGCTCCGAGGCGATGGACGCCGGGGCCGTCGATGCGGGACCTCCGCCGGAGCTGCG
The DNA here is from genome assembly GCA_044352295.1 of Myxococcaceae bacterium. GTDB lineage: Bacteria > Myxococcota > Myxococcia > Myxococcales > Myxococcaceae > Xiheimicrobium. Next base: position 1,554 of record JBILEB010000236.1, on the reverse strand, counting down.
GGTGCGTCGGGTGCTCCCGCCGCGCGGGTCGACGGCCGGTGGCAACACGGTGCTCCTCGAAGGCTCTGGCTTCCTGCGCAACTTCGCGCCCACCGGCAGCCGCGCGAAGCCGCTCACCACCGTGCGCTTCGGCACCAACCAGGTGCCGGACTTCACCATCATCGACGACGGCACCATGGAGGTCCGCACGCCGCCAGGCCTCACGGGCCCGTCCTCGGTGTCCGTGCAGAACCCGAACGGCCGCTTCGTCTGCAACAACTGCTTTACCTACTTCGAGGACCTCGTCGTCACCGGCCTCACGCCTCGCGAAGGCCCGCTCACTGGCGGAACGACGCTGACGCTCACGGGCCAGGGCTTCGATGACGAGGTGTCGGTGGTGGTGGGCGGTTCGTCGGCGACCGGGCTCACCCGCATGGGCTCGAACGAGCTGCGCGTCGTCACGCCGCGTGGCCAGCAGGCCGACCTCGTCGACGTCGTCGTCTACAACAAGAACGGCGTCTCGACGCAGCGCCGCGCCTTCCGCTACCTCGCCGACCTCCGCGTCTCGCGCCTCTCGCCCGTCTCTGGCCCGGCCGCCGGCGGCACCGTCGTCACGCTCACGGGCACCGGGCTCACCGGCGCGACCGAGGTTCGCTTCGGCGCCGTGCCAGGGACCAACCTCGCCGTCGTCAGCGACACCGAAGTCACCGTCACCGCGCCGGCGCAGGCCCTCGGCGCGGTCGATGTCGCCGTCACCACGCCGCGTGGGACCTGGACCGTTCGTCGGGGCTTTGCCTACGTCGACGTCGCCGGACCGCTCGCGCTCTATGCTGTCGCCCCGCGCGTCGTCGCCGCTGGAGACGCCGTGACCCTCATCGGACAGGGCCTGGACGCGCCCGGCCTCACCGTCAGCATCGGCGGCGTCGCGGCGCTCGTCGGGGCCCGCACGCCCACCTCCGCCATCGTCACCGTGCCGTCGCGCGGCAGTGCGCCCCGTCGCTCCGACGTGGTGGTGACCGCTGGGACCTCCACCACGCTGACCGACGGCATCACCTGGCGGGTGCGGCTGTCATCGCTCACGCCGCGCTCGGGGCCCTCGGCGGGAGGCACCGCCCTCACCATCACGGGCGCGGCGATTCCGGCCGACGCCCAGCTCTCCATCGGCGCGCTCGCCGCGACGGCCGTCAACGTCGGCAGCGAAACGTCGCTCGCCGCCACCACCCCGCGCGGCTCCGGCGGCTTCGCGAGTGACCTCTGGGTCCGCGAAGCGGCCGATCCCGAGAACGAGTTCCTTCTGCGTGAGGCCTTCGCCTTCGAGGAGCCCCTTTCTATCGGCCGCGTGCAGCCCGACCGCGGCGCCATCGCCGGCGGTACCCTCGTCACCGTGCTCGGCAGCGGCTTCGGCGAGAGCACCGTCGTGCAGTTCGGCGCCTTCACCGCGAAGGACATCAAGTACGTCACGCCCCACCTCATCACCTGCCGCACGCCGCGTGGTGATGTCGGCACCGTCGACGTTCGGGTCGTGCGCGGCACGCAGAACGACACGCTGAGCGGCGGCTTCTCGTACTTCGACCC
>JBILEB010000235.1:0-8254 GCA_044352295.1 Myxococcaceae bacterium | reverse complement strand
CTCATCACTCGTCGTGCGTATGGCTTTCACTCGGCTCAGGCCCTGATGGCGATGATCTTCCTCTGCTGCGGCGGCATCACGCTCTCGCCTCCCCTCCCGTCACCCACAGGAAGTCCATGAGGTCCATTTGTCAAGGCCAGGCATCCTCGACCGCCTGCTTCTTCGACAATCCCAGACGCAGGTACTTCGCGCGCGACGCTGGCCATCCCATTGAGAACTTCGTTGGCGGCATCGACCTCACAGGAAACGACCAGGGAGTGTGCACTGATTGTCACGCAGGCGCGAATGCATTCGTGATTCACCCCGAGAAACCTGCATTTCGGCATCTTCGGTCGAACCAGCAGCGGCTTCAGCTCCTGGGAACACTCTCGGGCTGGTACAACCCGCTCGTCGTCGAGACTTGGCCTCAAAACCGCGGACCCTTCACGGCGCTCGCGAGATATCCAAACCCATCCGGCGCTTCATGTACGACTTGCCATGAGCTTCCAAGAGTCTCACGGGAGACGCCAGGATACTGCTACTCAATTCTGCAAGAGGCGCTTGGCCGGACAACGGAGACGATGCCGCCTGTGAACGGGCTCGACGCCTCAGTCTATGCGCCGGGAGGTGAGTACTTCGACCACCGCGCCCTCTTCCAGAACCACATTCGAACGCTCCAGTCCTTCTGCGACGCCGGGATTCCGGCCGGCGAAACGGTCGAGATAGAGCACACCGACGATGTAGCCGTTTTGTCTCCTCCTTGGCTGGATTCACCCTACGTTTGCGGACGCGCGGTGCTCGTGCGGGGAGTCGTGCCCGGCGCTGAAGTCAGGTTGTTTCGGAACACGCTGCTGGTCGAGTCAAAGACGAGTGAATTCGGTGGAGATGTGGCGTTCAACCTCGGCCGGGCCCTCGTGCCGAGCGACGAACTCCGGGCCGACCAGTCGATTCACGGCACTACCTCAGACGAGTCTCCACCGACCTGGCCGATCGACTACCCTGGTGCGCTTCCGAAACCTGAGGTGTACCCAAGTACCGTGTACCGTTGCGCTAACATTATCGGAGCCAGAACAGTTCGTGGCAGCCGACTGACGGCTCACCTGATTCGCAACAACCAGACCATTGCTTCCGTGACCCAAGACGCGCCAGGGGAGTGGACGGAGATCAGCTTCCCCGGCCAGGTCTTCGAACTTGGTGACACGTTCTCGGTCAGAACCAGGTTGTGCAGCAACAGTCCGTATTCCGATCCAGTCTCTACCATCGAGCCTTCGTCGCTTCTCAATCCCCCGAAGCTGGACCCACTCACCTCGTATGAGGGCCAGACTCACGCAGTCGTCAACGAGCTCGATTACGGCGCCTTTGCATCCATCTCGGTCAGCCCGGGCACCTCGTCTATTGGGGACACCTACCCGGTTGCGGACGGCAACGGTGCGGTTCTTTATCTCCCGACCTCGGGGCATGGAGGGCCCCTCCAATTAGGCGAGGTTCTCACTGCGGAGGCTTCTCTGTTCTGCCCTTCAGGTGGGCCCGTTCGAAGCTCAGTGACCGGCGCCCCGGCCCGGAGCTGCAAGGAGCTTCCAGCGCCTGAGATTTCAACCCCGGTCCAGGGTGAAAACTCCGTGGGTGTGGAGAAGTCGCTCACCGGGGCGCGCATTCGACTCCTTCGGAACGGCCTGGAGATTGCCGATGGTGTCGCCCCCGTTGTTCGCCTCAAGTTCCCGCTCACCTTCGCAACCGGAGATCGAATCACTGCCATTCAGCAGCTCGGAACGTGCCAGGGCACACGGGGCTTCGAGATTCTGGCGGTGGCTGGAGGCGAGCCATGAACCAGGCGGCTGGTTTGGTCATCGCCCTGCTCGCCTTGTCGAGCTGCTTGGTGCCCGTCACTGACGATGGAGGAGTCGCGGATGATGGAGGCCTTGCTGACGCCGGCGAGCGAGCCTGCGGGGCACCGGGAGAAGTGTGGGGCATCTATGCACAACAACTTCGCGGTTGCGTCAGACTCCGTGCGGGTCTGAATATTAGCGAGCCAATGCGTACACGCCTCGACATCCCAAATCTCACTTCGCTCAGACACATCGAGGAAAGGTTGACCCTTGAGTTCCAGCCGAAGCTCGAGTCCCTGAGCGGGCTCGAGCAACTCGAGACCCTCGGTGGTCTCCTCGTGAAGGACTGCCCGAGCCTCACTCGCCTCGACGGGTTCACGGGCCTCAGGGAATTGCGTTCTCTCGGCATCTTGCGCGGCAACAACCGACTCGGCTCACTCAAAGGCTTTGCACCCCTCGCGAGTTTTCAGGGCGAACTGTTCATCGCCGACTCTCAAATTTCGAGCCTGGAAGGCTTGGAGCAGGTGACCTCGCTGGCTTCGCTCGACTTGATCAACAGCCCGATACGGAGCCTCGCGGGGCTCGCTTCGCTTCGGACGATTCGTGGAGACCTCACCATAGACCTGCGCCTCCTTCCTCGGAGCGAGGTGGACGCGTTCCTGCGCCAGGTTCAGGTCGATGGAACGACGACCATCGTGCCCTGAGGCCTTCCCAGCCGATAGCCCTTCAGCGCCGGCCCCATGGGAACGTCATCGTCACCGTCGTCGCGCGCAGCAGCGGCGTCACGCGGCCCTGCTCGAGCGCCGCCTTCACGCACGCCTTGAACTCTGCCGGCCCGGGCGCCTCGAGCCGCTTCACCCGCACGTCTCCCGCCCCCCGGAACTCGAGGTCGACGACGGCCGCCCCCGTCTGCGGGAGCTCCTTGAGGAAGCGCGTGGTGCACTTCTTCACCGCGCCGACCCGCTGCGACTGAAACTGCTCGACGATGGCCTCCGTCAACTCGACCGGCTTCACCGGCTTGAGGCGCGGCGTCCCCGCATCGGCCCGGGGAGGCGGCGCTTCGACGACGACTCCCGCATCCTCCGGTGCCTCGACGCCTGCGTCTTCCACGGCGGCGACGGCGCCCCCTCCAGCGTCGACGGGCCGTTCGGGCGCTTCGCCCGCGTCGACCTCCACGGCAGGCAGCGGCTCGAGCACCGTCAAGGGCGGCGGGCGTGGCTCCTGGAGCGGCGGCGGGGGTGGGGGACGCAGGAACCACGCCCCGGCCCCGAGGGCCGCCACGGCGATGAGGGCCCCCACCGCCAACGCCACCCGTCGGCCGCCACCAAAGGAAGCTCCGGACGCCGACTCTCCGCGCAGAATCGCGCGCAGCTCGTCGCGCACCTCGACCATCGTCTGCGGCCGCGCCTCGCGGTGCTTCTGCAGGCACTTCTCCACCAGGGCCTTCAGCCGCGCCGGAATCGCCTCGCCCACCTGGTTCTTCGAGGGCAGGGGCGCGAACGGTTTGGTGATGATCTGCACCGCGATGTTCACGAACGTCGGCGCGTCGAAGGGGAACGCGCCCGTGAGCAGCTTGTAGAGAATGATGCCCACCGCCCAGATGTCGCTGCGCGCGTCGATGGCGTCGCCCTGCGCCTGCTCCGGCGACATGCAGATGGGGGTGCCGATGATGGCGCCCTCGGTCGTGGCCACCATCGCCTTGCCATCGGTGTCGGTCAGCTTCGCGACGCCGAAGTCCAGCACCTTCACGTAGTCCTTCGAGCCACCACGCTCGATGAGCATGATGTTGTCGGGCTTGACGTCACGGTGCACCACGCCGACCCGGTGCGCGGCCGCCAGCGCGTCACACACCTGCTCGACGATGCGCAGGCCCCGGTCCAGCGGCAGGGGTTGATCCTCGGCCACGTCGCCGAGCGTGCGGCCCTGGAGGAACTCCATCACGCAGTACACGGCCGCGGGGCCCGACTCACCCGGCTCCTGGACGAAGTCGCTGATCTCCACGATGTGCTCGTGGTTGATCTGATTCACCGTGCGCGCTTCCTGGAAGAAGCGCTGAATGAGCTCTGGCTGCTGGTACTGCTCGGAGCGCAGCACCTTGATGGCCGCCAGCCGTCCGAGCGACTGGTGCCGCGCCTTGAAGACGTGGCCCATCGAGCCCTGCCCGAGGAGCCCTTCGATGTTCCACGGACCCAGCGAGGTGCGCACGACGGGCAGGGAGCCGGCCGACCTGGGCCCCGACATGAGCGTCTTGTCGAGTCGCACCAGCGCCTTCTTCAGCTCCGAGAGGTTCTCGAAGCGGGCCTTCGGGTCGACCGCGAGGCAGCGGTTGACGATGGCCTGCAGGTGCCCGGCCTCGGGCGGGAGCGGCGTTCCATCGGGCGGCCGCCCCGACACTGCGTGCGCCAACAGCGCTCCCATCGCGAACACGTCACTGCGCAGCGTGGGTCCACTCCGCGCGCGCTCGGGGGCCGAGTACCCCGGCACCAGGGAGGCGTCGGGAATGTGCACCTCGACGCTGCGCCCGAAGAGCGTCACCCGCGCCGGAGCGACGTCACCCAGCGTCTGGGCCGTGCCGGCCTTCTCGAACCGATCGCACAGGCCCCACACCACCCGCACGGCCTCATCGACGGGCATCGGGCCCGACCGCAGTCGCTCCTCGAGGGTGACCTTCCCGTCCGACGACATCGCTCACCCCGGGTTGTAGCCTGCCCCTGCTGGGGGTGATCCACTTTCCGGCGGCGGCTACTGGCGCACGCGACGCAGCCAGTAGCTCTCGGTCTCGCCAGTGACGACCCGGAAGAGCACGGCGTCGACGCCGCCCACCGGCACCGAGAAGCGCCCGCGCTCGTCGGTCTTCACCGGCTTGCCGTTCACGAAGACCTGCGACCGTCCCGGCGCGATGCCGACGGCCTTGAGGTCGGACCCGCCCCGCTCGCCCGGCAACGGCCGCTCGATGAGCAGCGTCGTGCGCGCGTTGTCGTACAGCACCTCGAGGGTGTTGTAGCGCGCGCCGCCCTTCTCGACGCCGTTGGCATCGAGCGGGCTGGCCGACCATTTGTACACACCCTCCGACAAGACCCCGGGCTCCAGCACGAGGCGGGGCTCCTTCACCTCGCGCTCCGTCACCGGCGTCAGGTCGGCGCGCGCCAGGCGAAAGCGCCACCCCCTGGCGCCCTCGGCCGGGTTGAACACGAACGTCAGGGCCGGCACCTTCGACTGGTAATACACGGTGGCCTTCTGACCGGCCTCGGTCACCACCTCGGAGCGCGTGGCGGTGTCTCGCGCCGAGGCCTGGTCCGCGAGAAAGTCGATGCGCCCCTGCTTGCCCGGCTGGCCCGACGCATCGGTGGTGCGGAAGTAGAGCTGGCCCCTGGCGAGCCCCGGGACGAGCACCTGTCGCTCGACGGCGCCGGCGATGAAGGCCGAGGCGAACGTCTCGTCACGCGCCACCTCGACGCGGGCCGTCCCCTCGGGCAACACGATGGCGACGTTCGACACCCCGTCGGCGTGCACCTTCACGCGGCTCGCGCCATTGACGACGAGGCCAGGCTTGAGGTCGACGGCCGTGGCGGCGCCTCCATCCACCAGCACCGCGTCGCCGGCCTTCACCGTCGTCGGCTTCCCGTTGACCGTCACCACCACCTCGCCGGCTTTCACCTCGAGGCGCTTCTTCTTGCCGACGGGGGTGACGACGACGGTGGACTCCTGCCCGCCGCCCACCGTGACGTCCCCCACCTGCACCACGCCCTTCGTCTTGCCATCGAACTGGACGGTGAGCGGGCCGATGACCTTCGTGAGCGCCAGCACGGGCACGCCCGACTCCTCGCGAACGCCCTCGGTGACGCCCGAGGAGCCGGCGGCCAACTGAACGCGCGCGCCACCCCCTTCGAGCCGCAGCGCCCCCGACGACACCTGGAACGCGGTCCCCGGCTGGAGCGAGACGCCACTCTTCGCGGGCGAGAACTTCGTCTGGCCGGGCGCCTTCACCAGGGCCTTGCCAGCCTCGACGACGAGCGTGACGCCCTCGACGGTCGGCTTCGGCGGCGGCGCCTGGGGCCTGAGAATCTCGAACGAGCCCTTGAGCATCTCGATGCGCTCGCCCTCGCGAACGTCGGTCTCCCCGGCGTCCGGGCGGAGGATGGTGAAGCTGCCCTTGTACACCTCGAGGGTGAACTGCTCCTGGCCGACGCCGATGCTCGCGGTCGAGCCGGCGCTCACGCGCGTCTCGCCGTAGGGCGTACGAATCGAGGTCGCCCCCGCGGACCCGCCCGAGAGAATGCGGAAGCCGCCCCGCGACACCTCGATGGCGGTGAGGCGCGGGCCGAGCGTGAAACGGGTGTCTTCGCCGAGCTCCAACTGCCGGCCGGTCTCATCCGACAGCAGCGCGCGGCCATCGGCACCCGTCACCAGCGTGTCGCCCTCGAAGAGGGGTCCGGTGCGTGCGCTCGCCGTCCCGCCATCACGCTCGAGGTCGACCTGCCCGCCCACCTCGGTGAGGGTGGCGACCGGCGGCACTGGCACCGGCGCGAGCGCCACGGACGGCGGCGGGAGCGGGAGCGGCGCGGGCGCCGGGTCTTCGGGACACCCGGCCAGCCATGCCAGCGCCAGCAGCGCACACGCCCCTCGGGCCCACCGCGTCATCGCACCTTCTCGAGCTCAATCTGGAAAATGGCCTGGTCTCCGTCGGCGACCTCGACCGTCTTCGTCTGCGTCACGTGTCTGGGCGCCTCGATGATGACGGTGTACCTGCCGCCCGGTACGTCGGCCTCGAAGCGCCCATCGGGCTTGACCGCCTGCTTCAGTTTGAGCTCGACGATGCGCACGGTGGCCTTCGCGACCGGCCCGGCGGCGCTGCTGATGACCCCGCGAATCTTCGCCTTCGTGCGCTGGGCGACGGGCTCGAGCGTCACGTCGAGCGACGCCTCGCCCTCGGGCGGCACCTGCACCACCTCGTCGGCCGGCGCGTAGCCCTCGAGCGTCACCTTCACCTTCACCGCGCCGGGACCGACCGACGCCAGGGTGTACGCGCCCGTCGCCGACGTGGTGACGGTCTGCGTACCCGAGACGACCTTGGCGCCCGCCAACGGCTGGTCGGGGCCTGCGCGGACGACGCCCGCGACCCGGCCGGGGCCGGTGGGCGCCTCGAGCACGAGCTCCGTCTCCGTCACGCCGCTGCCCACGACGACGTCGACCGAGGCGGCCCGCAGCCCGGGCGCGGTCGCCTTGACGGTGTAGGAGCCCGCCGCGAGGTCGGCGACCTCGAAGGCCCCGGTGGTGTCGCTCGTCCGCGAGACGGTCCCGATGGTGACGGCGGCACCCGTCACCTTCGAGCGGTCGCCCTTCACCACCCGCCCCTTGAGTCTGCGCAGCGTGACCCCGGGCTCCACCACCACGTCGGGCGCCGGTCGGCGCAACGTGGCCACGGCGCCGGCTCCGAGTCGAATCAAGGTGGAGTCGACCCTCGCGCGAACTGCCTCACCGGGGACGTTCTCTGGACCCAAGAGGTTGCTCGGGTTCACCTCGGCGAAGAGGCCCACCCCCAGCTCCACCGGCCCCACCGAGAACGAGGCAACGCGGCTCTGAAGGCCGAACGTGAGGCCTGCCCCGGCGAGCTGGCCATAGGGACTCACGGCCGTGGTGGCGGTGATGAGCTCTGCCCGCCCGTACAGCTGCAGCCAGACGTGGCGGGTGAGGTCCAGGTTGACCGCCACTCCAGCCACGGGCCCGGTGGTGAAGAGCCCTTTGACGTCCGGGCCGGGAATGATGAGCGGCCGGGTGCCAGCCGCCCAGCCGAGCTGCAGCTCGAGCCCGAAGAGGAGCGTCGGCTGCCAGCGCAACAGCCCCAGGAGGTTCCCGGACACCGAGAGATAGCGGCGCGTCGACTCGGCCATGTCGCTGGGCGACGGGAGGGGCTGGCCCTGCGTGGTGGGGAAATGACGAAACGGCTCGACGCGAAGGTCGGCCCCCACTCCGAACCACGACCGGAAGAACCAGGCGCCCGAGAAGGCCTGGGTCAACCCGACGGGCGTGTTGGCGACCGCGAAGCGCTCGGTGGCGCTCGTCTGCGTCCCGGGCGGGGCCACGGCACCCAGCGTGAAGAGGGCCCGACCCTGGGTCCATTGATCCGCGTGCAGGCCCACCGCGTTCTGCGCAAGGGCCGGGGCGGTGAGGAGAAGAACGACGAGACCACAGAGGCGCACAGGGAGCGGAAAACGGTAGCACGGACGTGCGCCGTTCCCGGAATCGATCGTCCAGCTCCGGTCACCCGGCCACCGACCGCCGGAAGCGTCGTCTTCCGTGGTGTCGGTCGAGGTCGACACCGTCACCCACGGCCCGGCGGTGCGGCGAGCCTGCGTCTCCCACGCGTGATGAGGTATGAGCCGTCGGGTGACGCGGGCCTTTTCCTCACGTGCGCCCTCGACGCGAGCCGCTGCGGTGCTGGCCCTGGT
>JBILEB010000234.1:0-8266 GCA_044352295.1 Myxococcaceae bacterium | reverse complement strand
ACCTCGTCGCGCAGCATGAAGAAGCAGGCCGTCAGCATCGAGGCCGCGATGGCCATGATGGCCTTCTTCGCTCCGCGGCGAGCTTTGAGCCTCATGAATTGGGCCTTGAGGTAGCTGTCCTTCGTTCACCACCGCGGGGTTGCTGCTGCGGCTCCTGTGGTGACGGCGCGCGCGGCGGGGCGTCACAGGCCGCCGTCGAGCGCCTCGAGGAGCGAGTCGAGGCCCGTGTCGCCCTCGAGGAACTCGCGCAGCTCCTTCGGGGACGCGGGGCCGGCCTTCTCGAGGGCGCTGACGAGGCGGGCGTCGCAGCCGGACTCCTGACGCAGTCAGGTGGCGGTGGCCTCGGCGTCGGGGCTGACGGCGCGCAGCGCGGTGGCGAGGCCCACCGCTTCGTGCACCATGGTGCAGCGCGCCAGCAGGCTCATGGCCGACATCGCGCCGCACAGCACGGCGACTCCCGAGAGAAGTGACCTCCTCCAGGCCTCCGGAACGATCCGCGCGCCTGCCGCGACCGCCCCTCGAACATGCTCCAGTTGCGGCCATGGTGCTGGCCGCTATGGAAGCCCATGGCCTGGTGGTGGTGGGCATACCTGGTGGTCCTGGCGACGACCGGCGTGGCTGGCATGGTGCTCGACGTCATCGAGCGCGAGCCGCCGTGGTTCATTTCCGGACAGCTCCTGTCGACCTCGTCGCTCGTCTTCTTCACGCTGTCGGCGAATCACCCTTCGGTCGGCGAGCCGCTTGGGCTGTGGGTGCTGCCGCTGCTCCTCGCCGCGCTGGTCTGGGACGCCTTCGAGGTTCGTCGCGACCTCGAGGACCTCGAGACCACAGACGGTTCTGCTTCGCGGCTGGTGTTCGGCCTGGTCACGGCCATGGTGATCCCCGGGTTCGGGTGCGGCGGCGTTCTGGTGCTGAGGGCCTTGTCGTGAGAGGCAGGGCCCACACCCGGAACCGGCGGGTCTCGCCGCGCAGCACTTCGCCCTGCTGCCGCAGCGTCTCGATGGCCTCTTCGAACTGCTTCACCGAGCGGTTCTGCTGATCGGCGACGGACTTGATGGTCTCGATGGCCTTGAGCACCTGCTCCGAGCCGCGGGTCTGTTCTTTCGGGGCGCGGTTCAGGTGGGTGACCATCTCGTTGATGCTCTGGCTGCTGCGGCTGATCTGCTTGCTGCCGTGAGCCTGCTCCTGCACCGAGCGGGTGACGTGGGTGGTGAGGCGCTTCATGTGCTCGGCGCTCTTCATGAACTGCTCCACCGCGTTGCGCGACTCGTCCTGCACCGCGCGAATGAAGTCGCCGAGCTCCTTGGTCGAGGCGCCGGTGCGCTCGGCCAGGTCCTTGATCTCCTCCGCCACCACCGCGAAGCCCTTGCCGTGTTCGCCAGCCTGGGCGCCGATGATGGCGGCGTTCAGGGCCAGCAGGTTGGTCTGCTCGGCCACTTCGTCGAGCACGTCGACGATCTTGCCGTTCTCGAGGATGCGGCGGCCCAGCTGCTCGATGACCGTCGACGCCGAGCGTGAGCTGACCTTGATCTTGTCGATGCCCACGATGGTCTTCTGACTCGACTCGGCGCCGGTTTCGGCGTCCTTGGACACCTGCTCGGACAGGCGCGCGGTCTCGTACGCGTTGGTCTCGACCTGGCTGATGGCGATGTCCATCTCGCGAATCGACGACGAGGTGACCTCGGCGCTCTTGAGCAGGTCCTCGACGTTCTCGAGGGGGGTTGGGGCCCGCCGGGCTGCGGGGAAGGGTTTTCGGGACCGCGCACGGGGAGGCCGAGGGCGGAACTCATGGCTCGGTCGACGACGCGCAGCCGTTCATCGGGGAACGGGTTGTCGAGGCTCTGGGCGTCGGTGGACCAGAGGAAGTGTGGCGGCTCGGGCGACGGGCCACAGCCGAGCAGACCCAGGGAGAGCAACAGCGCGCAACGGAACGTCACCGGTCGAGGGTGGCGGATGGGACGAGACAACTCAACACGGGTTTCCGCGGTGTCAGGGCTCGGCGACGCCGCGCGAAGCACCCGGCTGCCGGGTTGGCTGCGTCGCGGTTCGCGCGGCTCGACCTCGAAGCCGAACTGCGCCGAGGACACCTCGAGAAGGTCCTTCGTCAGGTGTTGTTGGTCAGGTGGTCGACGGAGGGCCCGGCGCCGCTGCTGCGCGCGGTGTGACCTCGGCTGTCTCAGTCACCGGCGAAGGTGTTGCCGGTGGGTGGGGCACTTCGGGAGAAACCATGCGACTGCTGGGTGTGATGGTGGTGGTGTCGGCCTTGGTGAGCGGCTGCGGGGACAGGTGCCGCGGCGTGATGTGCTCTGGGCAGGGGCTCTGCGTGCTCGAGGGTGAGGCCCCCCGCTGTGCGTGCAACGTCGGGTTCGTAGCGTCCGGGCTCAGCTGCCAGCGCGCGACGCCCACGGCCACGAGCTGCGTCGGCGCCGGCGGCGTGTGCAGCGCCAACGGCGACTGTTGTGCCTTCCGGGCGGGTGATGGGTTCTGCGTCTCGGGCCGCTGCGCGGACACCTGCGCCGTCAACAGTGAGTGCAACAGCGGCTGTTGTTCCGGGCTGGTGAGCGGAGGCAGGGCCTGCGCGCCGGCGTCGAGTTGCGGCGCTTCGTGCAGGCCGGTCAACGGCGCGTGCACTCGAAACGGGGACTGCTGCAACTTCCTCGCGGGGGTGGGCTTCTGTGTCGACGGGAACTGCGCCGACTCCTGCACCCTTGATTCCGAATGTGTGAGCCGCTGCTGCGCGCCACTCATCGGGGGAGGAAGAACGTGCGCCTCGCGAAGCTCTTGTCCATGAGTCTGCTCGCCGTGGGCGTCGCGGCGTGGTGGCTGCGCGCGGAGCCCGCACCCGCACCGCCCACCACGGGCCCAGCGGCGCTGGCGGCGCCACCACGCCTGCACCCCGGGGACCCCGCTGCCGTCCGTTCGAGGGCGCGAAGCACGTCGGTCGCGCCGCCCGGCCCGGCCCGGTTCGACGCGCGCGCAGCTCGACCGGCCGACCCTCAGGCTCAGGAGCGGTACGAGGGGGGCTCGGAGGCTGACGCGCCCGCCGAGGAGCTCCTTCGCGCCGAGTGAGGCGGGCATGGCAGCTCGCTGCCATGCTCGACGTGGAGAAGACGTGGCCGGTGGGCACGCTGCGTGGGCGCCTGCCGACGCTCGTGGGCCTCGGACCGCCGTTCTTCTTTGGCGGAGGCACCTGGCTGGCGAACCCCGGCACGCCCTCGCTGCTTCAGCTCAGCGACCTGGTGAGCTTCCTCGAGTTCGAGAGCCCGACTCTCGGTGGCAGCGGCGTGTCCCTCGCCGTGCAGTTGATGCCGTTCCAGGTTTTTCCACGGCGGCCCTTTCGAGGCGTTTCGTGTGAGAACCCGCACCATGAGCGTCGAGCGCATCGCAGGCCCCGGGTCTTTCGCCTCCTACGTGCTGCGGGACGAGCGCGCCGAGGTGCACCTGATTCCCGAACGCGGCGGGCTCGTCACGCGGTGGCGCGTCGACGGCGACGAGGTGCTCTTCCTCGACGAGGCCACCCTGCTCGACCGCTCGAAGAACGTGCGCGGCGGCATTCCGCTGCTCTTCCCCAACGCCGGTCCACTCCCCGAGGGCCGCGCCGTCGTCGACGGTCGCGAGGTGCGCCAGCCGCAACATGGCCTCGCGCGCACCTCCGCGTGGGAGGTCGTCGAGGCCATCACCGACTCGGACACCGCCCGCGTCGAGCTCGCCCTGCGCTCGAGCGACGCCACCCGCGCCGGCTTTCCGTTCGACTTCGCCTGCACCCTCGCGGTGTCGCTCTACGAGGGCCGGCTGCTGCTCGAGTGGCGCTTCCTGAACACCGGCGACGTCGCGCTCCCGCTGCATGTCGGGCTTCACCCGTACTTCCACGTCCCGCTCGAAGCGAAGGCCACCGCCCGCGTACCGAGCGCGGCGACGCGGCTGAAGGAGCGCCGCTCCGGCGAGGTGCGCGCGGCCGCCCCGCTGCGCTTCGACGCCGACGAGCTCGACGTGGCGCTGCTCGACCATGGGCCCGCCGCGACGCTCTACCGCGGTGACGGCGCCCGCGTGACGCTCGCTTCGACGCCGCAGCTCTCGACGCTGGTGCTGTGGACCCTGCCTGACCAGCCGTTCATCTGCGTCGAGCCGTGGACCGCGCCGGGTGGCGCGCTGGCGACCGGAGACGGGCTGCTCCACCTCGCCCCCGGCGCGACCGAGGCCCTCGCGGTGGAGTTCCGCTTCGAGCGCCGCTGATTTCCTCAGTCGTGTTGCAATTGCCAGGTGGCACAACGTGCGACTGGCTCACCAACTGACGCAACCCCGTTGCGCCGTGGGCCGGGTCGCGACACTCTTCTCAGTGCAGTTGCAACTCGGGGAATTGCCCCGTCACCACATCGAAAGCACCCACCATGAGCCATCGCACCCACGACGCCCACGCCCACGCCCACGGAACGAACTGCGGCCACAAGGCCATTCAGCACGACGGCCACGTCGACTACCTCCACGACGGACACCTGCACCACACGCACGACGGCCACGTCGACGAGTGCACGCTCGAGGTGTCGTCGAAGAACCCGGCCGCCTGCACGCCCGCCCACGCCTGCACGGCGCACGAGGCGTCGCATGCGCACGGCCCGGGCTGTGGCCACGACGCGGTGCCGCACGGCGACCACGTCGACTACCTCGTCTCGGGCCACCTGCATCACGCGCATGGCGGACACTGCGACGACCACGGCCCCATCGCCGTGCTGTGACGGAAGGCCGGCGGCAGCTGCTCCGCCGCCCAGTGGTGTCCTCGAGAGGGTGTGGTCCGGAACGACACGCCTGCTCGAGTGACGGTGTGGGTCCCTCGCGGGCCGTTGCCTCTGGTCTGAGCCGAGGAGGAGGTGGCTCATGCCGACGTCGGTCACGCGTGCGGGGCCTCGGGGTGGCGCGTTCCCCCGATGGTGGGCTCGACCTGCGAATCCAGATTCGCATCCGCAAATCCGCCGCAAGCTCATGACTCCACGTCAGTCCTGGCGATTTCGGCGATGCGAATGCGAATTCGCATTTCAACCTCTGGGAAGGCGGCCCGGCCGTCCTGTGGACGCCAGCTTCGGGGCCTCTGGCTGGAGAGCTCCAGGGCGCGACTCAGCTCGCACCGCGGAGGACTGTCACGCTGCACATCGCCTCATCGAAGCCGATGAGGCCACCGGCGTTGTGCACCAGACCCACGTCGCACGATGCCACCTGACGGGGACCGGCCTCGCGGCGCAGCTGCACCGTCACCTCGTGCAGCATCGCCAGCCCTGACGCCGCCAGCGGGTGGCCCTTCGACTCGAGGCCGCCGGAGGTGTTGATGGGCTTGGGTCCGCCCAGCGCCGAGGCGCCCGACTCGGCCCACGGCCCGCCCTGCCCTTCGGCGCAGAACCCCAGGTCTTCCGTGATGGCAATCTCGGCAAAGGCCGTCGCGTCGTGCACCTCGGCCACGTCGATGTCAGGCGGACCCAGGCGCGCGAGCCCGTAGCCCTTCGTCGCTGCGAACTTCGTCACCGACGGCTCGTCCGGCCTCGCGCGGGTGCCATTGGCGAGCACCGTCGCCACCACCGACACCGGCCGCCGACCCTTCGTCGCGTGCCGTGCGAGGAACGCCTCGGAGCACACCAGCACCGCCGCCGCGCCGTCGCTGATGGGCGCACACATCGCGCGGGTGAAGGGGCCGATGACGGGCTTGTCGGCGAGCACCTGCTCCACGCTCATCTCGGTCCGGTACTGCGCGTTGGGGTTCTTCGCGCCGTTCGCGTGGTTCTTCGACGACACCGCGGCGAGGTGCCGGGCGGTCGTACCGTACCGTTTCATGTGCCACGCCGCGTTGAGCGCCGTGGCGTCGAGAATGGTGATGCGGTCGGGCCGCGGCGCGAAGGTGGTGCCACACAGGGGTGCTTGCTCAGCGTACAGCGCGCGCCACGACTCGGGCCGCAGTTGGTCGAGTCCCCCGTCGAACAGCTCGAGCATCTTCTGCGGCGCGGTGGGAATGAACGTCTTCTCGACGCCGAGCGCGAGCGCGAGCTCTGCGTGCCCCGAGGCCACCGCCATCCATGCACCGTGAAAGGCCACCGCGCCCGTCGCACAGCCCGCCTCGACGTTGACGATGGGCGCCTGCGCCGGGAAGCGGCCTTCCTGAATGAGCGGCAGCAGCGCCACCTGCCCGCGAATGTTCGGCTGCCCGAAGAGATGCATCGCGCAGTTGCCGAAGTGCACGCTGCCCAGGGCCGAGCCGTCCTCGAGCCCCGCGTCGGACAGCACCGCGAGCACCGCCTGGTGCGTCAGGTCCAGGTGGGTGAGGTCGGGCCAGCGCTGAAACGGGGTGGTGGCCGAGCCCAGGAGGTAGACGTCTCGCATGTCGCGAAGGTGAGCCCGTCTCGCTGCCGCACGCAACGGGCCCGTCGCAGGGACCCGCCGGAGACCTGAACGTCGGCGTCATGTGACCGCCGGAAACATCAGCCACGAACCGATGTGACCAATGGAAATATCAACACGCCGCTTGGAGACAGGCGAGCCATGCGTCCCAAAGGCCATGTGACCAATGGAAACATCTGCACGACGCCGGCCGATGTCTCCGCTGGCTCCACGCCTCATCGGTCCCCTCCGACCGGCTCAGCGGCCCTCGACGCGAATCACCGACTTCACCGAGCGCGAGATGAAGCACTCGGCATGCGCCCGCGCGTGGAGCGCCTCGAGCGTCGCCGCGTCAGGTGCCCGCCCCTCGGCCCATTGAATCTTCGGGCGGAGCGTCACCTCGGTCACCGACTGGCCCCCACCTGCATCAGGGCCCAGCAGCCCGACCGCCTCATCCTCGTAGCACTCGGCCACGAAGCCGTCGTTCGCCGCGAGGAAGAGGAACGTCAGCATGTGACAGCTCGAGAGGGCCGCGACGAAGGCCTCTTCCGGGTCGACCGCGTCCTCCACCGTCCACGGCTTCGGCACCACGTGCGGAGACGCCGCTGCTCGCACCTCGATGCCGCCATCGAAGCGCCAGCGGTGCGCGCGGAAGTACTTCTTGCGGGCGAAGTCCCCTTCGCGCTGCCACTGAATCGTCGCGGTGTGGGTCGACATGCGCCTGAGCTAACCCTGATGACGGCTCGCCGCATGGCGCGGTCGTTCGGTTGGCTTCCGGCGCCTCGGGCGTGCTGGTGGCGGCGGGCTGCTCCAGCGGAACGGCGCGACGCGGGTGTGAACCCCCCTGTCTGTCTCACCGCCGCGCGCCCGATGGCGGCACCCGGCTCGAGCCCGTCCCCCTCCGCCAGCGCATTCGCGGCCTCTTCGGCGTCGATGACCTCGACGGCACCACGCGCGCGTGGGTCACCGGCTCGCGCGGAGCCATCCTCCGGCGCGACCTGCCCGACGGCGGCTGACGAAGCGGCTCAGCCCGGCGTCACCGACTTCCCACGCGTCGAGAGCATGTACGTCGCTGCCGCGGTCGCCAGCGGCGCCCCGTCAGGCTCGTGGCTGGCCACCATGCGCACGAAGGCCACGTTTCGCGTCAGCTTGATGCACTCCGCGCGCGCGAAGACAGAGCGCTGTGGCGTCGGCGGACCAAGAAAATCCACGCGCAGGTCGAGCGTCGCAATGGGCGTCGGCGCCTTGAGCGCGAGGTACACCGCCGCGCCCCCCGCCGTGTCGAGCAACGTCGAGACGACACCGCCATGCAGCGCGCGGGTGTCCGGGTTGCCGATGAGCTGCTCGTTCCACGGCAGCTCGAGCTCGGCCCATGCGGGCTGGGTGCTCACGCGGGTGATGCGCAAGCCCAGCGCCTTGTTGTGGGGGATGAACTCCTGAAAGCCGACGTTCAGCGCCTCGAGGTCGACGTTCGCCATCAGCCGCTGTGTAGCGCGAGAACCCGCTGAATTCCTTCATGCCGACGGAATGATCCAGCCACGGGAAGGGAATTCTGCCACCACGGCATTGCCTGTCAGACCCGCACTGGAGGCACACCCCATGATTCGACCGATTCCCCTTCTCGCCGCGATGAGCGTCGGGCTCCTCGCGCTGCCAGCGGCGGCGCAGCTCGGCAACGGCACCAACCCGGAGTGTCTCGACCCCTCGTGCGGCCGTCCCAAGCAGGTCGGCGGTGGTGGCTGCGGCTGTGGCTGCGGGTGTGGTTGCTCCGTGTGGGTGGCGTACACCGACGACGGCAAGACGCTCTCGTACACCGATGACGCGGACGGCGACGGCAAGGCGGACGACGCCGACAACTGCCCGTTCTCGGCCAACCGCGACCAGCTCGACGTCGACGGCGATGGCGTCG
>JBILEB010000097.1:0-26690 GCA_044352295.1 Myxococcaceae bacterium | reverse complement strand
CCAGGGTGACGCTTTTCCGTCACCCTGGTTTACACCCCCCCGAAGAGCGACCGGTCCCCTCCTCTCTTCTGAAGCGGTGAAGGGCGCAGGGTGATGGCGTGATTCCATCGCGTCCTCGGCCCTCGAGGCTTCGGAGCGCGACGTCGCCGCTCGCGCTCCCAAGGCAACCCTCCGTCGTTCGCCCCTTGGTTAGCGCGGCGTTCCAGCTTCCCCGAGCTTCGCGCGGGCCTTCTGAAGCCACGGCGCGACATCCTTCGCGTCGACGGGGCTCTTCATCGACGCCTCTTCCCAGCGCACGACCGCCTCCTCCACGTTTCCGCGCAGGAACGCGAGCATGCCGCGATCGAGGCCCTCGCCGGCGCCCTGAACCGCGGCTTCACAGTCAGGAATCGCGAACTCCGTCTCACCGCGTGCGGCGCGAACCCAGCATCGAGTTCCCCGGCCCGCTGGCGTGTCCTTCGCGTCCACCGAGGCGTTCGCGAGCTGGAGCGCGAACTCGAGATCCGCGCCCCCGTGCATCGCGCCCCACGCCAGGTTGTTGAGCACGATCGGATCGGTGCCGACGTTCGAGAGTGACAACAACGCGTCCGCCACGCCCCCATCGAGGTCCCCCATGCGGAAGCGGCTGAAGCCCCGGAGGCCCAGGAACGTCGGAGCACGTCCCAGCTCGTACGCGCGGGAGAGATCCGTGACGGCCTGCGCGTGCCGGTCCTCCATCTGGTGGTACTCGGCGCGCATCGCCAGCGCCTCGGCGTAGAACGGCCGCGTCTCTTCTTCGACGCCCAGCTCGGTGAGGAGCGCATTCACGTCGGTGAAGCCTCCGTCGATGTCACCCAGGGCACGCCGGGAGAAGGAGCGCAACAGATACGCCGTGGGATCCTTCGTCTTCGCGATCACCTCGGTCGTCAGCGCCTCGACCTGACGGAAGTCCTTCTGGTCGAAGGCCTTCTGCGCCTCCTGGAAGGTGACCGCCACGCGCGCGAGCGGATCGTTCTCGGTCTTCACCTTCGAGAGCACGCCGAGCGCGACTACCGCGGCCAGCACGATCAGCTGGGACGCTGGCGAGGCGCCTCGCCCTTCCCGCTCGAGCGCCGAGTCGGTCGCCATGATGCCCGCGAACAAGCCGATGGCGAGTCCTCCCAGGTGCGCAGCGTTGTCGAGGTACGGCACCGAGAACGCGAGGAAGACATTGATCGCGATCGTGAGGATGATCCCGTCCCACAGACTGCGCGCCGCATCGGGTGGGAGCACGTTTCGTGCGCGGAGCGCGAAGCCGACGATGAACCCGAAGAGCCCGAAGATCGCCCCCGACGCGCCGGCCGAGACGTGCGTGGGATTCCACAGAATCGAGGCGAACGAACCGCCGAGCCCCGCCAGCAGGTACACCACGGTGAAAAGACTTGGCCCGAGCAGCCGCTCCACGAACGCGCCGACCCGCCACAGCGAATACATGTTCACCGCGAGGTGCAGCACGCCGATGTGAATGAAGGTGCACGAGAACGCGCGCCACCACTCGTTCTCGAACACCACGAGGGTGCCACGGTTCGCCCCGAAGAGAACGAGGGAGTCCTGGTCGGGGCTGGTGGGCGAGACGCCCATGGCCAGCATCGCGGCGAACGCGGCCAGGTTCATTCCGATGAGGATGGTCGTGGCGAACGGGCGGCGCTGTTCCATGTGCGCGCGTTGCCTACTGCGTCAGGGGGCCATGCGCTCGCCAAAGACGCCCACCCGAATCAACGGGCCGAGGCTTCGATCGGCATGACGTTGTGCGCGCCGGTTGCCAGCGGGCCGGCCCCTCGGGCAAAGACGCCCCCATGGAGCCGACAACCCCGCAGTCCCCCGCTCTCCCCCTGCCGCTGCCACCGGAAAAGCCCTTTCGGTTGCACCGTCGCTTCGATCGCACGGGCCGGCTGCTGGGCGACTCGGCCATGAAGCGCCTGCAGGACGCGCACGTGGTGGTATTCGGGCTGGGCGGCGTCGGCAGCTACGCGGTCGAAGGGCTGGTGCGCAGCGGTGTGGGCAAGCTCACCGTCGTCGATTTCGATCTGGTGTGCGTGACGAACTCCAACCGGCAGCTCCACGCGACGGTGAGCACGGTCGGCAAGCCCAAGGCCGAGCTGATGGCGCAGCGGTGCAAGGCCATCAACCCCGACGTGCAGGTGCAGCCGGTGATGGACTTCTACCGCGAGGAGGTCGCCCACCAGCTCCTCGCGGGCCCCTTCGACTACGTCGTGGACGCGATCGACAACGTGAAGGCGAAGCTGAATCTGCTGCACGAGTGCCTCGCGCGTGGCTACCCGGTGGTGAGCTCGATGGGTGCTGCGGGCCGGCTCGATCCGACGGCGATCCGCGTGGAGGATCTCTGTGAGACGCACATGGATCCCTTCGCGAAGGACATCCGCAAGCTGCTCAAGCGCAAGTACGGGCATGACACGTCGAAGCCGACGGGCATCACCGCGGTGTTCTCCATCGAGCCACGGCGCGATCCGCAGGCCGTGCACTACGACGAGCAGCACGGCGGGTTCCTGTGCGTGTGTCCGCAGGGCGAGAACGAGTTCCACAGCTGCGAGCACCGGAACCAGATCGACGGCTCGGTGGCGTTCGTGACGAGCGTGTTCGGGATGCAGATCGCCGGGGTGGTGGTGCGGCGTATCGCCCAGGGTCGGTAAATCATATGGGGCCCCAATGAGCCTCGAGCCCCCTTGCGGTACCTCGCCGCGTTCGACAAGCGTTGTTTTCAACTGATGTCCCAGAAGGGCGTCGAACCGTCTCAGGACGAGCTCGAGGCCTTCGAGCGAGCCATCGGCTTCACCCTCCCATCTGACTTCAGATCGTTCGCCCTGCTCCCGATTGGGGGTCTCTACGTCGAGGCTCGCGAAGAGATCTGGCCGGTCACCACGGAGTTCGAGGTCGGCCCTTTCTGGTCCTTTCTCCGCGGTTTGGTGGTCTACGGCCTGTCTCCCAAGGCGCCCGAGGGGCTTCAGCTCGAGCACGCCTGGAGGGCAATGGCCGACGAGGGCTCACCGCACCTCGTGCCCTTTCTCAAGATCATCGGGAGCGCCGACCCGTATTGCTTCACCGCTGACGGCTCGATCGTCATCTGGAGGCACGACGAGCCTGACACGCCGGAAGCCGTCGACAGAAGTTTCACGGATGTGCTGATGAAGGAGCTGGCCGACCTGGAGTCACGGGTCGAGCGAAAACTGCGGGGCGGGTGACGGTCACACTGCAGTCAGCGCGGTGAGTGCCTTCACCAGATCAGGCTCGTCGGTGAGCACCGAGCGCATCGGGTCACCGTTCGCCTCGAGCCACTCGCGACCATTGCGGATCGTGAAGCGCGTCGGAGTGAGGCCTGCCTTCACCTCGCTCCACGGGATCGGCATCGACACCGGAGCGCCGTCCTTCGCGCGCACGCAGAACGGCGCCGCCACCACCTTCACCGGTCCGTTCTGCACCACGTCCAGGTACACCCGCCCTTTTCGCTTCGGCACCGAGCGCTCGAGCGTGGCGAGCTGCGGATGCTGCCGAACGAGGAGCTGCGCGAACAGCTCGCTCAACTGTCGCGCCCCGTCGTGATCGAGCTGGCCTCCGAGCGGAATGAAGACGTGCACGCCGCTCGACCCGCTCGTCTTCACGTACGACGGCAGCCCCGCCTGCTCGGTGATCGCCCGCAGCGCGAGCGCGAGGGTGATCACCGCCGAGAACGGCGCCTCTTTGGGGTCGAAGTCCACCACGCACCAATCCGGCCGGCCGGGCGTGGCGGCGCGCGTCGTCGGAATGTGGAACGGCAGCGCACCCAGGTTCGCGCACCACTCGAGCGTCGCGAGATCGTCGCAGACGATCTGATCGACCTCGCGGTTCATCTCTTCGCTGAAGGTCCGCACGGTACGAACGAAGTCTGGCGCGCGCGGCGGTTTGGCCTTCTGGAAGAACGACTTGCCGTCGATGCCGTCGGGGTAGCGCGTCACCAGCAGCGGCCGGTCCTTCAGGTACGGCAGCATGAACGGCGCCACGTCGCGGTACCACGCGAAGACGTCGGCCTTCGTCAGGCCATCGCGTGGGAAGTAGATCTTCTGCGGATTCGACAGCGCGACCTCGGGCGCCACCTCGGCCGGTGATGGGCTGTCCGCAAGCCGCTTCTCCTTCGGAGTCGGACACTCGTCGGGCCGTTTGTCAGGACGGAAGCGAAGGAACACGGGCTCCCGCAACGACAGGCCCTCGGGCCAGGACTTGTACCGGACCTCGACGACCATCGTGGGCTGCACCCACTTCATCTCGGGATCGAGGGGCACGTCGCCAAGGCACACGGGCTTCGGCACCACGTGTTCGTCCAGCTTGGCCCGCACCGGCGCGGCGACCTTCGGGTTGTACCCGGCGCCCACCTTCCCCGCGTACAGCCAGTGCTCGCCGTCCCACGTCGAGAGCGAGAGCGCGCCGTCGTCGTCCGCGAAGCCCGTCACGGCGAAGTCGGCGATCGAGGTGAGCGCGATCTTGAGCCACCGCTCACCTCGCCCACCGACGTACGGCGCGTCGGCCCGCTTGGCCATGACGCCTTCGAGCCGCTTCTCCTTGACAATGGCGAGCAGGGCCTCGCCCTGGGCCTCGACGTGCTCCACCGGCAGCACCCGCGCCTCGGCCACCTTCGGAACGAGCGAGAAGAGGAGTTCCTTGCGCTGCGACAGCGGCAGGCTCCGGGTGTCGTGGCCGTCCAGCATCAGGACGTCGAACGCGAAGAACACCGCGGGATCGAGCCGGGCCGCGCTCACGATGTCCTTCCGGTGCGCGAGCGTCGAACGCTTGAGGAGCCGCTGAAAGATCGGATGGCCCGCCGCGTCCTGAATGACGAGCTCGCCATCGACGATGAAGTCCGGCCCGGGCAGCTGCTGCAGGGCTTCGACGATCTCGGGGAACAACTCCGTCGCTTCCCGCCCACGACGCAGCACCAACCGCACCGCACCGCCAATGCGCTCGGCGAGCAGACGGAACCCATCGAACTTCAGCTCGAACAACCACCCCGCCGCGGTGAAGGCCGTCGGCCGCGGCTCGGCGAGCTGGAGCTCGACGTCGTCTGCGCGCATCACGACCGCCGCTTGAGCGCCACGTACCGGGCGGCGTCTTTGCGAGAGAACTTGAGCAGCACCGGCTCGCCTTCGGGCGTGGCGGCGACGAGGTCCTGCAGCTGTCGCAGGCCGCTCACGCGGGTGCGATTCGCCTCGACGATGACGTCACCGGGTGCCAGCCCGCCGAGCTCCGCGACGCTCCCGGGAACGATCGCCTCCACGCGAACGCCGGTCCCCTGGGACGGCTCGAGCTCCGCCAGGACCAGCCCGAGCGCGTCGATGCGACCTCCGGCGAGCAGCGTCTTCATCACCTCGGCCGAGGGCCGGGTTGACAGCAGCGCCTGGGCGTTGATCACCTTGCCCTTGCGAATGACGCCGAGCTTCACCACCACGCCAGGCCCCTGCACCGCGATGCGACGAAGGAGCTGCTGATAGCGCCCCACCGGCTTTCCGTTCACCGAGACGAGGCGATCGCCCGCCTGCAGGCCCGCCTTCGCCGCCGGAGAATCGGGATAGACGTCGACGATCACCGCGTCGCTCGGGCCGGTGTCCTTCACCTCCGAGATCGTCACGCCCAGCCAGCCCCGCATGGGCGTGCCCTGATCGCGAAGGTTCGGCAGCAGATCCTTCACCAGGTTGATCGGCACCGCGAAGCCGACGCCCTGCCCCTGGTTCATGATCGCCGACGTCACGCCCACCACGTGGCCGCGCATGTCGAACAGCGGCCCACCGGAGTTCCCCGGGTTGATGAGCGCGTCGATCTGAATGAAGTCGTCGAAGGGCCCCACGCCGATGACGCGTTCGCGCGCCGAGATGAGGCCATGCGTCACCGAGCTGTCGAGCCCGAAGGGATTGCCGATCGCGACGATCCAGTCGCCCACGTCGAGCTCATCGGAGTCCCCGAGCGTGACCGTCGGCAGGTCCGCCGCGTCCTTCAGGCGCAGGAGCGCGATGTCGGTCTCGGCGTCGCGGCCGACCACCCGGCCCTCGAAGGAGCGGCCATCGGCGAGCCGGCAGATGATCGTCTGGGCGCGCTCGATGACGTGGTGGTTGGTGACGAGCAACCCGTCCGAGGTGATGAGGAAGCCCGAGCCCAGGCTCTTCGAGGTCCCCTCGTTCTTCGTCGACAGGTTCACCACGCCGGCGCGCACGGCCCGTACGAGCGGCGCAAGCGAGGTCGGCGCCGTGAAGTTGGGCACCAGGGAGGGGCCGCCGGGGAGCTTCTCTTTCCAGAACGGAATGATGGAGCGCTCACGCCACACCACCGGCGCCGAGGGCTCGTCAGCGGCAGGGTTCACCTGCGAGGCGACGCCCTCGAGCCCTTCCCTCTGGGCCCGAACCTTCGCGCGGGCCCAGTCGCGCACGTCGTTGGCAAGGGCCGCCGAGGCCCAACACAGCATCAGCGCGAGGAGTCGGCGCACGGGCCGACTTGACCCGAAAACGACGGGTCCGTCACGCCTCGGCAGGCTTCACGTAGCGCGACACCTTGACGCGCCCCGGCCGCAGGACCCGGCCCTTGAGCCGCCAGGCCGCCTTCATCACCGAGAGCACCTTCATGTCGTCGGCTTCGTTGCTGGTGACCTCCATGTCGGAGGCCTCGGCGAGGTTCGGATCGTACGCGGTGCCCTTGAGCTCGACGCGCTCGAGGCCGAACTCCTCGGCCTTCTTGATGAGCGAGTCCCGAATGAGCTTGACGCCCTTGTACAGGGCTGAATCGTCGGGCCTCGAGAGGCACAGCTCGAGGTCGTCGATGCTCTCGAGCAGCACCGTCGCAACCTTGGCCTTCTCCAGATCGAGCAGCTGGTCGCGCTCGCGCGTGAGGCGGAGCTTGAAGGCCTCGCGTTCGGACTCGCTGTGCTGGAGGCCCCGGGCGAGCTCGTCGACCCGGCGGCGGGCAGCGTCGAGATCGGCGGTCAGCTTCTGCACCTCCGGGCTCACCGCGGGCGGAGGGGGCTCGGAGGCGCTCACCACGCCGGGCTCACCATCTTCTCGAACGCGACGCTTGTCGTTCACCTTGACGGGTTGCGCGGGCTGCTCGTCTGGACGGGTCTCGACGGTGTCACTCATGGCGGCTTCACGGTAACCGGGGACGCTGGGGTGTCAACGGCCAGCCTGATGCTGCAGGTAGCGCGCGGCGGCGGTGCGGACCCAATCAGGCGCGCGGGGGTGGTCGCTGACCGCGCGAAGCAGCCCCCGCCAACGCTCGAGCGCCGCGGGATCGTCGGTGAGGTTCATCGCGCGGTTCACCATCGACACGGTGAGGAAGGTCGGCTGGCGCCCCAGCGACGCGGCGAGGTCGGCCTCCGAGAGCCGCTGACGTTCGAGCTCGTGCACCAGCGCGCCTGGCGTTCCAAACTCCGCGTCGGGGAATCGTTCGAGTAACGCGAGCGCGGCCCGCTGGAAGCGAGGTGGGTCGAACGCGGGCCGGCCCGAGGCGATGGTCTGCGCGAGGGCCCGCATCGTCTCTTCGGGATCGCCTCCGGGCTCGAAGCGCGCGAGGGCGTCGAGCAGCTCGGCGAACGACGCCTCCACCGCCGCCAGGGCCTCGCCCACGAGATGGAGCGAGCCCGCCACAAGCACCAATTCGTTCGAACCCGCGCCCTCGGTCGCGAGCGAGACTGCCTCGGCGACGGACGTGGCGACCGCGACCTCGGGACACAGGGTCTCCGCGACGGCCCGGTAGGTCCTGGGCGAGCGAGAGCGTGGGCTGTGGAGCGGCGTCAAGACAATCCGGCTCGCGAGCGGGAACAACCGGCGCATCATCGGCTCAGCGTCTTTGTCCGCGAAGACGCCGAAGACGAGCCGCAGCGAGCGCCCCGAGTAGAGCCGCTCGAGTGAGGTGACGAGCACCTCGACACCCGCCGGGTTGTGCGCGCCATCGAGCAGGAGCGTCGGCGTGCCGGCGATCTCCTGCAGTCGACCCGGCCATCGGGTCGCGGCGAGGCCCGCCCGAAGCTCGTCGTCCGAGAGCGGGAATCGACCGGCGATGACCTCGAGGCAGCCGAGCGCAACCCCAGCGTTCTGCGACTGATGCGGACCCGACAGCGGGAGCGTCAAGCCCTGCACGGTGCGCCGTCGCCCACGAAAGATGTCTCCGCGAAACTCGACGTCCCGACCCTCGACGATCAGCTCGCCCTGTGCAGCGCGCTCGAAGACCTCGAGCACCTCTGGCTGCTGCCGCGCCACCACGAGCGGGATCCCCGCCTTCACGATGCCCGCCTTCTCGGCCGCGATCGCCGGGAGCGTCGTGCCGAGGAACTCCATGTGATCGAAGTCGATGGCGGTGATCGCGGTGACGAGGGGCTCGCACACGCGCGTCGCGTCCAGTCTCCCACCGAGGCCGGTCTCGATGACGGCGACGTCCACCCGCTCCTGCGCGAAGTGCCAGAACGCGAGCACCGTGCCGAACTCGAAGTAGGTCAGCGCGTGATCGTCACCGAGCCGGGAACGGAGTTCGTCGATCCGCTGCGCGAGGACGGCGTCACCGATCTCCACCCCGTTCAGCCGGAAGCGTTCGTTCACGCGAACCAGATGCGGAGACGAATAGAACCCGACCTTCCACCGCTGCGACAGGCACGAGGCCACCATCGCGCAGGTCGACCCCTTGCCGTTCGTTCCAGCGACGTGGATGGCGGGGAATCGTCGCTCCGGGTGTTCGAGCGTCTCGAGCGCCGCTTCGACGCGCTCGAGGCCCATGCGGATCGTCGAGGGCGCCAGGGAGGCCAGGTACGCGAGCGCCTCCGGCGTGCCCATCGATGGACTCAGCTCAACAGGCCGATGACCTGCGAGAGCCTGGCGCGCAGCTCCTTGCGCTGGACGATCGCGTCGATCATCCCGTGCTCGAGTAGAAACTCGGAGCGCTGGAACCCTTCCGGGAGCTTCTGGCGGATCGTCTGCTCGATCACGCGCGGGCCCGCGAAGCCGATGAGGGCGCGGGGCTCGGCGATGATCACGTCACCGAGCCATGAGAACGACGCCGCCACGCCGCCCGTCGTCGGGTGCAGCAGCACCGAGATGTACGGCTTGCGAACGTCGCGGAAGCGGTTGATCGCCGCGCACGTCTTGGCCATCTGCATGAGCGAGAAGATGCCCTCCTGCATGCGGGCACCACCGGAGGCCGAGAAGACGATCGCCGGCACATCGAGCTCCCGAGCCCGTTCGAAGACGCGCGCAACCTTTTCCCCGACGACGCTGCCCATCGAGCCACCCATGAACTCGAAGAGGAACGCGCCGATGCTCACGTGGTGACCGTCGATGCGCGCGGTTCCAGAGACGAACGCGTCGTTCTCGCCCAGCGCCTTCTTCGTCGACTTGATTCGATCGCGGTACTTCTTCGAGTCCGAAAAACCGAGGGGGTCCTGCGGCTCGAGCGTCTCGTCGTGCTCCTCGAAGGAGCCCTCGTCACACAGCGCCAGCAACCGCGCGCGCGCGTTCCACGCCATGTGGTGATTGCAGGCGGGGCACACGTTGAGGGCCCGCTCGAGCTCCTCGCGCAGGAGGATCTCGCCGCAGGTGTCGCACTTCACCCACAGGCCCTCCATGCGGGACGGGGCGTTGCGCTGCTCGACCTCGTCCACCTCGGCGGTGGTGGCGATCTTCGGCTTCTTCTTGGCGAACCACGACATGCGCGCGCTCGTAGTCCCGAGGTCGGAGGGGCTCAAGCGCGACGACGGTGCTCGAGGTGCGTAGCCGGTTACGCAGTGCCTTCGGCGGGAGCGGCGGCGGTCTTCGCCGTGCGCCGGAGCTTCGGTCGCCAGACGCCGATCACGATGTTGAGGACCGACAGCGTGAGGATGAGCCACATGCCGCCCCACTCATGGCGCAGCACGTCGTTCATGGCCGAGGCCTCGGCCTCCCCGGCGACGATCTGCTCGGCGATCTCCAGGCCCTCGCGAGCGGTCGCGTTCACCGCGCCCAGGGTGCCCTCGAGCATCGACACGCCGAAGACGGCCTTGAGGCCTGCCCATCCCGCGCTGTGGAAGGGCCGGTGTACGGCGATCGCGAGGACCCCGGTGAAGAGCACCACGCCCAGCGAGGGCAGCAGCACGTAGCGGGCGATGCCGTCGATGCCGCGACGCACCACGAGGTACTCCGCCATGTTCGACATGGAGGCGACCGACAGGAGGACCATGTTCGCGGCGATGGCGCCGATGACGCCGGCGGAGCTGATCTCGTGGAAGATTTTGAGCACCCGCCGCAGGTCGAGCATCTGGGTCTCCTAACCACCCCTGACGCAGATCGCTACGGGCCGCGGTCTCGACTGGTTCACACGTATTTGTCGCCGCGCACCACCTCGACCGTCGTCACCCAGGCGATCACCGCGTAGTTCGGGAAGAACGCCTGCTTGACGTGCGCGAGGATCGCGTCGGCAACGGGCGCACTACAAGAAGCTCAAGCACCCGGCCGTGGTGGCGCTGTCACACGCCGCGCGGACGCGGCTGTTCGCCAGTGACGAATGACGAAGACCTTCGGGCCCAGCGCACGCCGGGCCTTCGCCACCTGAACCCGCTCCTACGGGCGCAGACGCGGCCACGCTCGCTCGACCTGGCGCGAGGCCTCGACCAACGTTCGTTCCGCCGCAGCCGGTCGACTGCGCGCGTGCTCGACGACGAACTCGAAGCGGGCCAGAGCGCCTTCGAACTGCGGAAGCTCGAGGCTGGGGCCACGGAAGTGTCCTGCGAGCTCGGTCCCTGCCCAACCCACCATCGCGACGGCCGCCGCCACGACCAACGCCACCAGGGCGACGCCAACGAAGCGCCACCACAGGTGGCTGGACCAGCCATCCATGGACAGCAGGCCGGACACGTCGAACTCGAACATGCGACCCAGGTTGCAGGCGAAGAGCGGGCGCATCACCAGGGGATGCTGCCTGGGTGCAATGCGTGCAACTCAGCGGCTCGATTCGAGGAACCACCCGTCAGCGAGGAGCAACCCGGTGCGCACGGAGCCCTTGGCATTCTCGGGCGGGTACCTCGTCACGAATTGGGCCTTCAGCACCTCTGAGACCTTCGGCGGACGGCGGCCCTCCACGCGGGCGCTGAACGCGCCCTTCTCGATCTGGATCTCCACCAGTCGCATGTCGATTCGACTGCGCTCGTCGCCGTTCGTGCGCGACACCCACGAGAGGGTCCCCCTCGACGACCCATCGAGCACCAGAACCAGGTCCTCGAACGCGTACGGATCGGTGCCAGTCACCTTCACGCCGAGGTAGCGCCCCTTCGCGGCGGCCGCATCGACGACCCGGGGTCGGTCCTGATCGGCTGCCATCGTCGCGCCCGCGACGATCATCACCACCAGGGCCGCGCGCATCACCCCTGCCCTGCCAGCGCCTCGATCTCGACCCGCGTCTTCGGGATGGCAGCGGTCAGCACCTCGGAGCCAGTCGACGTGCACAACACGTCGTCTTCGATGCGAATGCCTCCGAACCCGCGGCCCTGGTTCATCGCCAGGAACCGCTCGGCCTTCTCGAACATCACCTGGCCCTTGAAGCGGTCGCGGAACTCGGTCGAGCGGAGGATCGCGGGCACGAAATAGAGCCCCGGCTCGATGCTGAAGACCATGCCCTCGGCGAGGTCCATGTCCATGCGCAGGTACGCGAGCCCGAACTGCGCGCTGCGCTGACGACCCGGGTAGTGCACCCGATCGCCGAACGATTCGAGGTCGTGCACGTCGAGGCCGATCTGATGCCCAAGGCCGTGGGGGAAGAACATCGCGTGCGCGCCCGCTTCGACGAGTCCATCGACGCTCCCCGAGAGCAGGCCCAGGTCGACGAGCCCCTGCGCCAGCACCTTGCACGCCGAGAGGTGGAGGTCGCGATACCGCACGCCCGGCTTCACCAGCGAGATGGCGTGGGTCTCGGCCTCGAGGACCAGCTCGTAGACGTCGCGACCCTCCGCTGAGAACGGGCCGCCCACCGGCCAGCAGCGCGTCACGTCGCTGCAGTACCCCGGGCGTCCTTCGGCCCCAGCATCGAGGAGCACGATGTCTCCCGCGGCCAGGGTGTTGCCGTGATCGTGGTTGTGCAGGACCTCCCCGCGCACGGAGAGGATCGTTCCGTACGCCGGCACGCAGCCGCTTCGCGCGAACGCGCCCTCCACCAGGCCGTTCAAGAACGCCTCCGGCACGCCAGGCTTCGACGCGCGCATCGCCGCCACGTGGGCCTCGTGCGTGACGATCGCCGTCTTGCGCATCTCGGCGAGCTCCCCCGGGCCCTTCTTCAGCCGGAGCGACGCCAGCACGTCGAGCACCTCGCCCCGCCCGACCCGCGCGGGATCGTCGAACTGCAGATCCTGTCCCGTGATGGCGCGCGCGCGCTGAGTGGCCTTGAAGTCCGCGACCGCGACCGCATCGAGCTGACGTCCCTTCGCCAGGGTCGTCAGGTGCGCCTCGAGCTTCTCGACCTCGAGCACCTGATCGACCTCATGCCGGGCTTTGGCGGCTTCGAACGACTCGACCTCGCCGTGCCACAGCGCGTCCGCGAGCGACCGCTCCGGGAGGAAGAGCGTCACCGTCCCCTCGGCGGGATCGAAGAGCGCAGCGCTGCCGGCCTCGGGGCGATCGAAGAAATAGAGAAAGTTCGAGTCGGCGCGGAACGGGAACGTGTTGGCCGGGTAGTTCCGCGAAAGGGCAGCGCCAGAGAACAACACCAGCGGGCGCGTGAGGCGCTTCAGCACAGCGGCGCGGCGTGCGGCAAAGCTCATGGACAGGGACCGTACCCGAGGCCCTGCGAGCCCGTCACATGGACGCGTCGTGCACGATGCGCCAGCCGTCCTTCGTCCGAGTGAGCACGATGACGGTGTTCCCCGACAGGGCCGGTTTGTCCGGGTACCGGAGCGTCCACTTCGCGCTCACCGACACCGCGTCCTTCGTCTCACGCACGTCGTACGGCTCGATCGCAAGCTGCCCCATCGCCTTTCCATCGGGGTAGCGCTTCTTGTAGCGGGCCAGCACCTCGCTCCGGCCGCGGGTCACTCCATCGGACGCCGGCACACCTGCATCCGCATTCCCTGCGCGCGGTGGAGACACGAAGACCGCATCGTCCGCGTACACGCTGCAGAACCGCTCGAGATCGCCCCGGTTCCACGCCGCGACCTGCTGTGAGACGAGCGCGAGCACCTCGTCGCGAGGCGCCAGTCCACCATCGGCGGCCACCACGAGCGTCAAGGCGAGGCCGAGCATGTCGCGATCGCCACCTTCTGCATCTCACCGAGGAACGCGTCGGCCTTGAGGAAGCCGGTGACGCGCGGCTTGTCGAGGATCTCTCCGGTCGGGCTTACGAACGCCACCGTCGGCAAGCCCTTCACCCCGAACTTCTCGTAGAGCCCATCGGTCACGTCGTTCTCGTTCGTCCCGTCGACCTTGATGGTGACGAAGCGCTGCGACTCCGAGACCACCTCCTTCGCGACGTAGGTGTGCTGGTCGAGTTCCTTACAGGCGGCGCACCAGTCCGCGAAGAAGTCGATCATCACGGGCTTGCAGTCGGCCTTGGCCTTCGCGAGCGCCTCCTCGAACGGCTTCGACGAGCCGGCTTGATCCGCCTGGAACACGAGGCCCCACGCGAACTCGGCACTGGCGCCCCGCTCGAGCTTCACGAGCGCTTCGCGTGCATCGGCCAGCTTGCCGGCGAGGTCGTTCTTTCGCGTCTGATCGGTCTCTTCTCCGAGCGCCTTGTCGAGCGAGGCGATCTGCTGCTCGAGCTGCGCTCTCTGGTCGGCGAGGAGCGGATCAGCCGCCCCGGTCTCCGGGGTTCCGCTCGCCGCCATGCGGATCAGGAAAGCGACCACCAGGGCCACGACACCTGCGGACTTGAGCGGCCACTCGCCCTTCTCCTTGAACGAGAGGTGAACGGCGCCGAGCAGCACCCCGACGAACGCCAGGCCGCCAGCGAGGGCGATGCCGGGAACGCGACCCAGGGACAGACCGACGCCTTCGATCGCGATCCGCACGGTGGGGAACGCGTCACGCAGGTACGACGCCGCGAGCGCGAGGAGCGCCACGCCGAACACCGACTTCACCCACTCCATCCACACGCCGCCCTTCGGCAGCCGCACCGTGAACACGCCGATGAGGAAGAACGGGACGCCGATGCCCAACGCGTAGGTGAAGAGGAGCGCC
This sequence comes from Myxococcaceae bacterium, assembly GCA_044352295.1. Taxonomy (GTDB): domain Bacteria; phylum Myxococcota; class Myxococcia; order Myxococcales; family Myxococcaceae; genus Xiheimicrobium. Next base: position 12,516 of record JBILEB010000097.1, on the reverse strand, counting down.
GCGCCGAGCACGGGATCCTGCGTCTTCGAGACCCAGGCGAGCACGCCCGTCAGCACGGGACCGGTGCACGGTGCCGCGAGAAAGCCTGCAACGGAGCCCATGAGCAGCGCGCCGATGATCCCGCCGCCGCCGACGTTGTTCAGCTTGAGCGCGAGGCCCGACGGGAGCGCGAGCTCGAACGCTCCGAACATCGACGACGCCAGCACCATCAAGAACACCGCGAGGCCCGCGACGACCCAGGGGTTCCCCAGCGCCGAGCCGAAGGCCTTGCCCGACAACGCCGCCACCACGCCGAGCGCGCTGAAGACCGCGCCCATGCCGAACACGTACGCGGTGGTCAGAACGAATGCGCGGCCCTTCGAATCGGCCTGGCGAGCCCCGAACACGCCCACGGTGATTGGAATCAGCGGGTACACGCACGGGGTGAGCGCCGTGAGAAGGCCGCCGAGGAAGATCGTCCCGGCCGCCACCAACCACTGCCCGGAGTCGAGCAGCCCCGACGCGTCGAGGGAGGCCGTCGGTCCGGTCGGGAGAATGGCCGGCACCACCGCCAGCCCAACGCCGGCGAGCACTGCCAGGGCCACGACGCGAGATCGATTCATACGGTGGCTCTATGTAATCAGAGGCTGAATCGTTTCAGAGGGATTCGCGTGGGGTGGATCCTCTACACGGTCAGCCCATGGAGCTCGACCCCCGCCTGGAAACCCCTCTGTTCCTCGGCGCTTTCGGCCTCATCTTCCTGGTGGTTGGCCTGTACGTGCTGTGGGACGCGATACGCACACCGCCAGATCCGGCGCGCGAGGCGGAGGTCGTCGACGCCGCACGGCTTCAGGCTGTCGCGCCAGGAACGACGGTCATCTTCGAGGGGACGATCGCGGCCGGCACGCCTCCGATCGAGTCCGACTTCGTGCTGTTGCAGCGGCAGCTCGCCCGCGGCGTGACGAAGCCAGGCACCAACGACATCCGCTTCGCCTGGGACGTCACGTCAACCGAAAACCGACCGTTCGCGCTCGAGCCGACGGGTGGGACCGTCTCGGTCTCGACCGTCTCCGCCGAGTGGAGAGATCCTCCCCACACGACCGATCCGGGCACCGTCACCGCAGGCACGAGCCGCCTCGCGGGCTTCAAGGCGAACGACCGGGTGACAGTGCTGGGCCGGGTGAAGTCGCCGACCGAGGTCGACGCGACGGTGCTCTTCGGAGGTGACGCCGCGGCGTTCAAGGCGTCCGTCGCCGGCAGCGCCCTCGTCGCGCCGATCCTCGGTGGAGGCTTCGGACTCGTGGGCCTGGCGCTGGTGATCTTTGCCATCGTCCAGGTGTTGCGAACGCGGTCCTGAGCGTCACGACGCAGGCTTCTTCGGCAGTTCGAGCCCTGCGCTGCGAGCGAGCCCCATCACGCCCTCGACCGCCGCGGCGATGTACCCAAACGGGTTCGCGCCATCGACCGCGGTGACGTGCACCTCGCCCATCTTCTGTTGGAAGGCCTGGGCGAGCTCGGGGAGCCGGTGCGCCACCGCGAGCTGAATCGCCTCGGGTGAGAGCGTGTTCTCGATGGCCTTGAGCTTCTCGAGCCGATCCAGCTCGAGCGTGGCGAGCAACGTCTGCTTCTGGACCTCGAGTTCGACCGTCTTCGCTTCGATCTCGGTGAGCTGCCGCTTCGCCTCGGCCACGTCCGCACGGGACCTCATGAGCTCGGCCTGTTGGAGCTCCTCGGCCACGCGCGCGGCATGTCGGGCCTGCTCCGCCTCGGCCTCGAGCCGGGCAACATCGACCTCGTTGCGCAGGCGCTCCTGCATGAGGCGGGCGTCGGCGAGCTGCTTGTCGAGCGCCTGCTTCTCTTCGGCCTTTTGCTTCGCGTCGGCCAGTCGCGCGGCAGCCTGGTGTTGCTCGAGGGCGGCGGCCTCTTCGGCGAGCTGCTTGCGCTGACGCACCTCCTGCTCGGCCTGGATCTTCGCGAGCTGGAACTCCCGCTCGGCGGCGACCTGGTTGGCGCGGGAGAGCCGCTCCTGCGCGAGCCGTTGGTCCTCCACGCGTGAATCGCCGGTGATCTTCTCGAGCTTGGCCTCTTCTTCGGCGACCTGCTTCTTTCGGCGGATCTCGGTCTGCGCCGAGACCCGGGAGAGCTCGACCTCCTGCTCCGTGGAGGCCTCGTTCAGCTTGATGGACCGCAGCTTCTCGAGCTCGGCCTCGCGGGCCACCCGCTCCTGCTCCTGGCGGAACTTCGCCTGCATGTTCGCGAACACCTGCGCCGAGGTGATGCGCACGTCCTGGATCTCGATGGTGTCGACGACCAGGCCCCACCCGCGCGTGGTGGTGTCCTCGAGCTGACCGGACCCCGACACGACCGGCGCCACCTCGCGGACCAGCTCCGAAGCGAGCGCGTCTTTGCGGCGGGTCAGGCACTCCTCGACGGTGAGGTTCGCCACCAGCCGGCGGGTCGCGCCGATGCACATCTCCTCCATCATCGTGGCGAGCTTTTCCTGTGCGCGCTCGGGGAAGCTGAAGTTGAGCATGCGAAACGCGATGAGCGGCTCGGCGATCCGGTACACCACGATGCCGGTCACCTTCACGCCGACCTTCTCGCTGGTGACCTGATCGGCGGTGAACTGCAGCCGCTGCACAGTGGTGGGGACGATGGCGACCGAGTCCCATGGCCACTTGAAGACGGTCGCGCCCTGCCCGCTCGTGATGACGTTCCCGCCGCGCATGCGGATCAGGAACTCGCTGGGCTTGGCCGAGATGACGCCCCAGCGCTTGAGCTTGTCGGGATCCTCCTGGGGCTTGCCGCGACGCCAGCCCTGCTCGTAGCGCGTGGGCTCCGATTCATGGGCGTGGGCGAGCTGCAGCTCCTTGTTCGGCGGTCGGGACATGTCGACTCCAGGTGAGGGGGAACGGCGAGCCGGCACAGAGCAACAGGCGTGCCGCGGTCCATCCCCTCACGAAGAGGCGGTCTGCTTGCGGGGCTGCACCACTTCGGCTCGTCTCGCGCTCACCTTTGGCCCGGTTCTGGCGGTCCCTGGCCACACCGGTGCTGTAGATTCGGACCTGCTCATGACTCGGCCTCGCTCGACGTACACGTACGACGATCAGGTGGTCACCGAAGGCGCCTGGCGGGTCGAGCTCCGGCAAACGGGTGCGTTCAGCTGGTCGATCGAGTCGTTCCACGACGGGGCGCCCGTCTGGCGCGAGTCGAGCAAATTCTCGGCCCAACAGCTCTTCGTGTCCGATGACGGGCGAACGGCCGTCCTCGACGCAGCCGATCAGCTGACGTTTCGACTGCCGGACGGACGCATCACCGGTCACGGCTCGTTGCTCGAGGTGGTCTGTCCAGGCTGGCAGCGCGAGAGCTCCGGCGGTGGAGGCCTCCCGGTTCGATGGTCGACCGCGGGTCCATTCTGGGAGCCCTACCTCGCCGCGACCTTCGTGCCTGGCGCACCTGACTTCGTCGTGAGTGGGCGTGGTGTGCCTCCCTTCGCGATCGACCCAACGTCACTGGCGCGAACGACCTTCGATGGAGCAGACCTCGGCGAGGTGCTTCGCCGTCGCGCGCCCGAGGTGTTGCGGGCGGCGCTTGGGATGCTCAGTGCCAACAAGCCGAACATCTTGCACCACGGCACGCCGTGGCGGTTTGCGGCCGTCGGCTGGGCTCGGGTGGCGGGCGAAACCGGGTCGCATGAGGCGGTGCCGACGCTGCGTGCGCTCGCCCAGTTCGACGTGACGACGGAGGGCGCCACGTCGTTGCCGTGGTACCCCCGGCCCGCAGATCCCATCGACGTGCGCAGGTTCGCGCTCGACCCGCTCCGACAGGCAACCCGACTCGCGCTCCTGCGCCTGGGCGCGGAGGACCCGCAGGTCGCCGTGATGCAACTGGCCCAGCGTGAAGGCTGGTTCTCGACGACCTGGCGCGCGTTCGCCCCACCAGCCGGCCACGACACCCAGTGGAGCCACATCACCACTGGCATCAGCCCGTCTGAGCTGGTGAACCGTGTCGGTGGGCCGACCCTCATCGACGCGCGGGAGGACCGCATCTGGTGGAGCTACGACTCGTCAGGGCCCGACGGTCCGCGCAGCATCGACGTGAAGTGGGGGAAGAAGGGCGCGGAGCAGATCGTGACGGTCCACGGAATTCCAAACGCCACCATCGAAGGCCGCGTCGCGTAGCCCGCAAACGAAACGCTACGGCACCAGCTCGACGACATCCGGCTCGGCCTGCGCGAGGCCCTGATCGAACGTCACCAGGTGCCCACCACGGCGTCGAGCCAGCTCCGCCAGCCAGAAGTCGGTGACCTGGCGCGAACCGCGAAGGCCTGCTCGGGGAACATCGAGGCACGAAAACCCGTCATCCCAGAACGAATGCGTCGGTGGCGAGACGACGGCCTCAAGGGCCTGAAACGCCACCTCGAACGGTTGGAAGTAGACGCCGACGAGCAGACGCACGAACGCTCCCTGCGTCACCGCGCAGGTCGCAAACGGCTTCATCACACCGGCCCGCATGAGGTGGGCCCGCGCTCGGTCGTGAAACGTCGACCCCTCCACCGCAAGTGCGACGAGGACGTTGGCGTCGAGCAGCACCGTCACTTCAGCATCCCCGCTCGCCGAAGCCCCTCGAGGTCGTCCTCGGCCTCAGCATCACGAGCGTCGGGAACTGGCCCCGACAGGCCCACGATGCGGGGGAAGCCGTCTGGACCCGTGACGATCGTGACCGGCCGATTGCGGAACTCCTCGACCACTTCGTTCAGTGCGTCGCTCAGGCTAAGCCCCCTCCCCTTCGCAAGCTTCTGCAGAAGCTCATAATTTTCTTGAGTCAGGTTCACGGTCAGGCGCATGACCACCGCACCATGGTGCAGTGGTGCACTGGTGTCAATCCGCTGCCGACAGATCTGCGACAAAGTGGACTTGACGGGTCCACTTCCCGAAAGCTACTTGCAAACTTGTGATTCTGGACCGCATTGGTCCACTTTGAAAGCAGGCCTGAAATGAAGCTGCCGATTTTCATGGATTACCACTCGACGACGCCGATGGACCCGCGCGTCCTCGAGGCGATGAAGCCGTACTTCACCGACGAGTTCGGCAACGCGGCCTCGCGCAACCACAAGTTCGGGTGGACGGCGGAAGCCGCGGTCGAGAAGGCCCGCAAGCAGATCGCGGCGCTGATCGGAGCCTCCGACAAGGAGGTCGTCTTCACCTCCGGCGCGACCGAGTCGAACAACCTCGCCATCAAGGGCGTGGTCGAGTTCTACAAGGACAAGGGCGACCACATCATCACCGTGTCGACCGAGCACAAGGCGGTGCTGGACACCTGCAAGCGCCTCGAGCGGCAGCGCCTGGATCGCATCGACGAGCTCAAGATCCAGCGCCTCATGGATCTCACCGGCCGTGACGTCAGCCAGGACGAGCTCGCGACGCTCGAGATCAAGCACGACCTCGACCACGACGCGCTCCTCAAGCGGTGGATCGACAAGGTCCGCGTCGGCGCGCGCGTCACCTATCTCTCGCCGAAGAAGGACGGGCTCGTCGACCTCGAGGAGCTCCGCGCCGCCATCACCGACAGGACCATCCTCGTCAGCGTGATGTTCGCCAACAACGAGATCGGCGTCGTGCAGCCGGTCGCCGCCATCGGCGCGCTCTGCCGCGAGAAGGGCGTGCTCTTCCACACCGACGCGGTGCAGGGTGTCGGCAAGATCCCCTTCGACGTCGAGGCCGCGAAGGCCGACCTCGTCTCCATCACCGCGCACAAGATGTACGGGCCCAAAGGCGTGGGCGCCCTCTACGTGCGTCGCAAGCCGCGCGTGCGCATCGCCCCCAGCATCGACGGCGGTGGTCACGAGCGTGGCATGCGCTCCGGCACCTTGAACGTCGCAGGCATCGTCGGCTTCGGCGCAGCCGCTGAGATCGCTCGCACGGACATGGCGGCGGAGGCCCAGCGCGTCGCCGGGCTGCGTGACCGGCTCTGGACTGGCCTGCAGAAGAACCTCGACCTGCTCACGCTGAACGGCTCCGTCGACCACCGCCTGCCGGGCAACTTGAACGTCTCCTTCGCCTACGTCGAAGGCGAAGCGATGATGATGGCCATCAAGGACGTCGCGGTGTCCTCGGGCTCCGCCTGCACCTCGGCCTCGCTCGAGCCAAGCTACGTGCTGCGCGCCCTCGGCGTGGAAGAGGACATGGCGCACTCGTCCATTCGCTTCGGGCTCGGCCGGTACACCACCCCCGAGGAGGTCGACTTCGTCATCGACCTCGTCACCCGCGCCGTGAAGAAGCTCCGCGACATGTCGCCGCTCTACGAGATGGCGAAGGAAGGCATCGACCTGAAGTCGATCGCCTGGACCGCTCACTGATTTTCCGAACTTCCCTTCCGAAGGAGAAACCACCATGGCGTACAGCGAGAAGGTCATCGAGCACTACGAGAACCCCCGGAACGTCGGCACCCTCGACAAGGAGGACCCGAACGTCGGCACCGGGCTGGTCGGTGCGCCTGCGTGCGGCGACGTGATGCGGCTGCAGCTCAAGATCTCCGACGACGGCATCGTCCAGGACGCGAAGTTCAAGACGTTCGGCTGCGGCTCGGCCATCGCGTCGTCCTCGCTCGTCACCGAGTGGGTCAAGGGCAAGTCCGTCGACGAGGCCGTGACCATCACCAACAAGGAGATCGCCAAGGAGCTCTCGCTCCCGCCGGTGAAGATCCACTGCTCGGTGCTGGCCGAGGATGCGATCAAGGCCGCCATCAAGGACTTCCAGGACAAGCGCGCCAGGCGCCAGGCCCAGGGCGCTGTCGCCGAGAAGGCCGCCGCCACCACGCAGCCCTGAAGGGGTCGTCCATGAGCACCGAGGCCGCTGCCGCGTCCACCTTCGTCAACCCCAACCCCAACGCGCTGCCCACCGGCAAGCCGACGGGCAAGGGCATCGGTCTCACCGACAGCGCCGTCGACCGCCTCAAGAAACTGCTCGCCGAGCGGAACACGCCGAACGCCGGCCTGCGCATCGCCGTCAAGGGCGGCGGCTGCTCCGGGCTCGCGTACCACATGGAGTGGGCCGAGGAGCCCAAGCCCCGCGACAAGGTGTTCGACCGAGACAACGTGCGCGTCTTCATCGACCCCAAGAGCTACCTGTACCTGATGGGCACCGAGCTCGTGTTCGAGGAGTCCATCATGGCCTCGGGCTTCAAGCTGCGGAACCCGAACGAGAAGGCCGCCTGCGGGTGCGGCGACAGCTTCTCCGTCTGACCCGTCATGAACCACTTCGAGGTCTTCGGACTCGCCCCGGCGCTCGAGCTGGACGTCAAGGCGCTGGAGCAGAGGCTCCGCGACCTGTCCCTCGAAGTGCACCCCGACCGCTTCGCTCACGCTGACGCGAAGACCCGCCTCGCCGCCCTCGAGAAGACCACCGCGCTCAACGACGCGTTCAAGGTGCTCAAGGACCCCGTGCGCCGCGCGTTCTACGTGCTCAAGCTCAAGGGCGTCGATCTCGAGAACGAGTCCACCGCGGCGCAGACGAAGATGCCGATGGCGTTCCTCGAAGAGGTGATGGAGCGCCGCGAGCAGCTCGAAGCCCTCAAGGCCCGCAAGGACGTCGCGAAGGCCCGTGAGATGGCCGACGCCATCGAACGCGAGAAGCAGTCGGCGCTCGAGCGCGCGAAGGCAGCGCTGGGCCAGGACGATGTCGCCGAAGCGACCCACCAGCTCGGGCGCGTGCGGTACTTCACCCGCTTCGTCGAAGAGGTCGAGGCACTCGAAGAGGAGGCGCTGTCGTGAAGGGGTTCCTGCAAATCCACGATCCGCTCAAGCCCAAAGGCCACGCCGTTGGGATCGATCTCGGCACCACGAACTCGCTGGTGGCCGCGGTGATTCAGGGCACCCCCACCTGCCTGCCGGCCGATGAAGGGGACGCGCGGCTGTTGCCGTCCGTCGTGAACTACGCGACCAACGGCGGCGTCCTCGTCGGCTCACGCGCTGCCTCGCTGCTGCCACAGTTCCCGACCGACACCATCAAGTCGGTCAAGCGCTTCATGGGCAAATCGCTCGGCGATCTCGAGACGAAGAAGCTCGGCGCGTACCGGTTCGTCGAGGGCGCCGGCGCGGTCCGGTTCCAGGTCGCGGGCGGACAACCCGTGACGCCGATCGAGGTGTCGGGGGAGATCCTGCGAACGCTCAAGCGTCGCGCCGAGTCGCACTTCGCCGGGAAGGTCGAGCAGGCCGTCATCACGGTGCCTGCGTACTTCGACGATGCCCAACGCCAGGCCACCAAGGACGCCGGACGGCTCGCGGGCCTCGAGGTGTTACGGCTGCTCAACGAGCCGACCGCCGCTGCCCTCGCGTATGGGCTGGACAAGGGCGTCCAGGGCACCTTCGCCGTGTACGATCTCGGCGGCGGCACCTTCGACGTCTCGGTGCTCGAGCTCGTCGACGGCGTGTTCCAGGTGAAGTCCGTCGGCGGTGACTCGGCGCTCGGCGGTGACGACTTCGATCGCGCCATCGTCGAGAAGGCCCTGGTGGCGTTTGGGCTTCAGAGCCCGTCACCGTCGCAGATCGCCACCCTCCTTCAGCGCGCCCGCTCCGCGAAGGAGCGTCTGACCGACCTCGAGCAGACCTCCATCGAGCTCGACGGGAAGACGTTCGCCTTCACCCGCGCCGAGTTCGATTCGTGGATCGCTCCGCTGCTCCAGAAGACCGGCCTATCGGTTCGCCGCGCGCTCAAGGACGCCGGCCACCAGGCCTCGGACATCAAGGGCGTGGTGCTCGTGGGCGGTTCCACGCGCGTGCCGGCCGTACGGACGTACGTCGAGTCACTCTTCGGCCAGAAGCCGCTCGCCGACATCGATCCCGATCAGGTGGTGGCGCTCGGCGCGGCGATTCAGGCCGACCTGCTCACCAACGCCGATCGTCAGGACGAGGTGCTGCTGCTCGACGTCATTCCGCTCTCGCTGGGCCTCGAGACGATGGGCGGCGTGGTCGAGAAGCTCGTTCCCCGCAACAGCGCCATCCCCATCGCGCAGGCGCAGGTCTTCACCACCTTCCAGGACGGCCAGACCGGCATGGACATCCACGTGGTGCAGGGCGAACGCGAGCTGGTGCAGGACAATCGCTCGCTGGCACGCTTCCGCCTCTCGGGCATTCCGTCGCTCGCCGCGGGGATGGGCCGCGTCCAGGTCACCTTCGCGGTCGACGCCGACGGCATTCTCTCGGTGAAGGCGAAGGAGCTCACCACCGGCGTCGAGCAGGCCATCACCGTCAAGCCGACGCACGGCCTGTCGGACGAAGAGGTCGAGCAGATGTTGTTGGACTCCATCGAACACGGGGAAGAGGACATTCTTCGCCGGCTCCTCGTCGAGCAGCAGGTCGAGGCGCAGCGGGTCGTCGCTGACGCGCACAAACAACTCACGGAGAACGGCGACCTGCTCAGCCCCGAGGAGCGCACCGCCTTCCAGCGCGGCGTCGCCAGCCTCGAGCACCTCGCCGCGACGGGGACCGATCATTCGGCGCTCAAGAACGCCATTCACGAGCTCGACGAGCAGGCGCGCCCCTTCGTCGAGCGCATCATGAACCGCGCCATCGCGAAGGCCGCGGTGGGCCACAGCATTCAGAGCTTCTGACGATGCCCCGCATCCACTTCATGAGTCCCCTGCAGGATCTGACCGTCGAGGTCACGCCCGGCACCTCGCTGCTCGACGCCGCGGAGGACGGTCACGCCCAGGTCGGGCACTCGTGCGGCGGCGTCTGCGCCTGCTCCACCTGCCACGTCTGGGTGAAGAAGGGCCTCGACTCGCTCTCGGAGCAGGACGATCTCGAGATGGACCGGCTCGACCTCGCCTTCGACGTGCGCGCCTCCTCGCGGCTCAGCTGCCAGGCCAGGGTTGGCGAGGAAGACGTCGAGGTGTGGATCACCGAGGAGTCCCTCAAGGCGTACATGGACGAGAACCCCGATGAGCGGAAGGCGCTGGAGGCCGCAGGCCAGTGGCCACCCGCGAAGTTCTCCTGAGCCCGTCAGGCCGTCCGTCGTGCGGTCGTCTGCATCTGCGTCGTTGACACCCCGGGGCTCGCCCCGTACAAGCCGCGCCGCGCCCAGGTGGCGGAATTGGTAGACGCGCTAGATTCAGGGTCTAGTGCTGGCAACAGCGTGGAGGTTCGAGTCCTCTCCTGGGCACATCAAGGGAATCGGTCGCAAGGCCGGTTCCCTTGAGCCTTTTTGAGGGGTGCGTATGCGTCGCTGGTGGCCTGTGGTGTGTGTCCTTGGCGCGTGCGTGCAGTCGATCGACGTCATCGCCGAGGACGCCACGGGCGCGCTGGGCGAGATGACGTTCCAGACCGTCGCTGACGATTGCTCCCCTCCACGGTTCAGCGGTGACGCCGGCGTGCTCTTCGTCGGGACCCAGGCCAGTGGACGGCTCGTGGTGTCCACGTCGCTCGAGGCCTTCTGGGGTCCCGCTCGGCCGGACGCGGGCGAGATCGTCTCCGGCTCGCGCACCGACTTCGTCACTGGCGGGCCCGTCGAGCTGCTCCAGGGCGGAGATCCGATGCGGCGCTGCGGCCGCCTTCGCTACACCTGGAGCGACCAGGGCGTCGACGACGCGGGCGTTCGCACGCTCGGGCTCGAACAGGTGTGGATCGGCGTCGACATCGGGTGCCCCGAGCTCTACCCGTTTCTGCCAAGCCGAGACTGCACCTCGACCCGGCGCGTGCTGGTGGCTCCCGGTCCGCCGTGCCGGCTTCAGTGCCTGCGGCCCAGCGCGGCGTCCTTTACCTGCGGCTGCTGATGACTTCCCGATTTTGAAACTGATTCTCAGTTGCCGAGGCCCGAGCGGCTCGACACGCCTGAGAATGAACGCTCCGCTGAATCCCCGCCCAACGCACCTTCCGCCGGGTGCCTCGCCTGACGGCCTCGCCATGCGCCTGCGAACGGGCACGGCCGCTGCGCATCGGGAGGCCGAGGGAGCCTCCTTCGTGAAGGCCATCTTCGACGCCACGGTGTCGCGGGCCGACTACGTGCGCTTCCTGCACGCGCTGAAGGCGATCTACGGCGCGCTCGAGGCCGGGCTGGAGGCGAACCGGCGCGTTCCCCGCGTCGCGCCGCTCGCGCTCGATCGCGTGTATCGCTCCGAACCGCTGGCCGCCGACCTCTCGTTCTATGGAGGCCCTCAGCCCGAGCCCCTCGCCGCGACGATCCGGTACGTGACGCAGCTCGAGGCCATCTCGCGCACGGCGCCGCACCGCCTCGTCGCGCACGCGTACACCCGGTACCTGGGCGATCTCTCCGGCGGCCAGTCGCTCAAGAAGTGCATTCAGCGCGCGTTTCAGCTCCCCGGCAGCGAGGGCGTGGCCTTCTACGAGTTCTCGGCCATCACCGATCTGAACGCCTTCAAGGGCCAGTACCGCACTGTGCTCGACACCCTGCCGCTCTCGGCCGCGGAACAGAAGGATGTGGTTGAGGAGGCCGTTTTGGCCTTCGAGCTCAACGCCGCCGTCACTCGAGAAGTCACGGGCGGCTGAGCCGAAGACGAGTCACCGCAGCAACGCCACCGCCAGGCCGATCATCGCGAACACGCCAAACAGCCCGACGATCGCGAGGTTCGGCTGGGCGATGAGGGTCTCCTGCCAGGTGGACTTCGGTCTGGTGCGTGGCTGGTGGCGGCGTTCACGGCACAGCGCGCAGGTCTCGACCTCGTTGCGCTCATGGCGGAGGTATTCGTCGAGCCCCGACAGCTGCGTCGCGGCGTCCACGAAGCCGGCAGCGCGCAAGGCCTCGACCATCTCGAACTCCGTCGGCCCGGCGAACAGCAGCCCGGCGTTCACCCCGCGCACCCCGATCTGCTCGAGGGCGATTTCCACTGCGTGCCCTCGGCGCAGGTCTTCGATCATTCGGGGCGTGAGGCCCACCAGATGATCCCCGGGGAACTGGGCCATCAGCAGCGCGAGCGCCTGGTGGTTCGCGGAGCACGCCAACACGATGCGACCACTCGCGCCCTCGAGCGGGACGAAGGCCGGATCGCCAGCTTCCATCCGGTCGAGGTTGCCGAAAGACAGGCCCATTCCGAGGACGGTCCCACGCGTGCCGTTCGATCGAAACTGGATCATGGAGGGCCGAGTACCAGCCGACGTCGCGAGCGCGAAAGGCACGCCCGACACAAGAGGGGCCGAATGGGAATTCGTCGCCGGAGGACTGGACCTCGGGGACCGACCCGAGGGTCCGCGAGGCGCCCGACCACTTCGATCGACCCATTGCTGCGCGGGCCCAGAGCGGGGGGCGGAGGGAGCTCTCGAGCGTGTCGCTACGCGGCCGCGGTGACCCAGCCCACGAGCGCTTCCGGGGCGAACGCCTCGCCACGCAGGCCAGGCTCGGAGGTGATGGGGATCGCCAGCATCCCTCGCGATGAGAACGCACCACGAACGGCGTCGAGGGCGCTGGCGTCGGGGGCGAACACCAGGCACCCGTCGCCTCCCCCCGCGCCCGACTGCTTCGCCACGCAGCCATGGGAGGCCGCCAGGGCCAGCGTTCGCTCGAGCGCTTCGGTGCGCGTCGGACC
>JBILEB010000233.1:0-8404 GCA_044352295.1 Myxococcaceae bacterium | reverse complement strand
GGCCTCGCGTTCGGCGTGACCTCGAACGGACAGGCGGCGGCCATTCGCATGGCCAACGTGCCCGGCGCGAACCAGGCCGAGCTCTTCGCCCAGGACCAGGCGCGCATTCAGAACGCGACGCTGGCCAACGTCTTCGTCATCTCTGGCGCCGTCGCGGCCGCGGGTGGCGCGGTGCTGTGGTTCCTCGGAGCCCCTGAGGCGCCGGTGGCCATCGTTCCCATGGGCCCCACGGGCCTCGCGGTGACGGGCCGCTTCTAGTTCAGTCTTTCGGACGCCACGTCGTGCGGCCTCGCAATCCACCGGGGCCGTGGCACCGTGGCGTCCTCTCGTTCTTCTCTGCTTCCAGGAGGCATCCGCATGCGCTGGTTGATTCCGCTCCTCGTCGTCGCCGCGCTGGGCTGCGCGACGGCGAAGGGCACCGTGGGAACCCCCGAGCCGAAGTCTGACGCCACTGCGGCTTCGTCCCCAAAGGCCGCTGCCCCGAAGAAGCCCCTCTTCGAGCGCCTGGGTGGCAAGCCCGCCGTCGAGGCCGTCATCGACGACTTCCTCGGCCGCGTCTCGCAGGACACCACCATCAACGCCGGCTTCGCCGTCTCGCACGTCCCGCGCGTGCGCCAGCGCCTCATCGAGCTGGTCACGGTGGGCACGGGCGGGCCGGGCACGTACTCCGGCCGCGACATGGTGGCGGCCCACGCCGGCCAGGGCGTCACCAACGCGCAGTTCGACGCGCTCGTCGGCCACCTCGTGGCGACCCTGGACAAGTTCAAGGTGCCCGCCGCCGAGAAGGGTGAGCTGCTCGGCATTCTCGGCCCCATGCGCGGCGCCATCGTGGAGGAGCCGTGATGAAACGCGTTCTGCTCGGACTGGTCGTCCTCGGTGCGTCGGTCTCGGTCGCGGAAGTGAGCCCCTGGACCGTGGCGCCCAAGCCCCGCGGCTTCGTGCGTTTCACCATCGAAGGCCCCCTCGACGACGTCAATGGAGAGACCCGCTCGGTGGCGGGCAACTTCACCGTCGACCCAAAGGCCTGGGGCTCGCTCAAGGGCGTCTTCGCCGTCGACTTGAACACGCTGCGCACCGGCATCGACCAACGCGACGAGGACATGCGCGTCGAGTTCCTCGAGACCAAGCGCTTCCCCTGGGCCATCCTCGCCATCGACTCGGTGAAGGACGCCTCACCGGCGGCGCTGGCGCAGGGCGCGACGGCAACGGCGACCGCGACCGGCTCCTTCGAGGTGCACGGGGTTCGCCGGGTCGTGACGATGCCCATCACGCTGCGCATGGAGTCCGACACACGGCTCGTCGCGTCGGGCGCGTTCCAGGTGGCCTTCGCTGACTTCAACATCTCGCGCCCGCAGCGGCTGTTCCTCAAGCTGGGCGACAGCGCCGACGTGAAGTTCGAAATAGCCTTCGTGCCGAAGCAGGCGCCGAAGCCGGCGGACCCCAGGGTCGCCGCCACCACGCCCCCACCGCCCGAAGCCGCGCCGCCCCCGGAGCCCAGCGTCGCCACCGTGTTGCCGCCCGCGCCGAAGCCCAAGCCGAAGGCCAAGCGCAAGCCCAAGCCCGCCCTCGTCTACACGTTCAACTTCAAGGGCCTCGAGGACCCCAGGGCCCGCGGCGAGCGGTTGTTCCATGCGTCCGAGACGGGCGGGCCAGGCAACCAGATGACGTGCTTCCACTGCCACGCGAAGTCCGACGAGCGTGAGGGCCTGTTGCTCAAGGACGGCCACATTCGCGCGGCGAACACCATGTACAACGCCGGGCAGCGGCCGAAGTTCTGGAACGGCTTCGCGTCGACCGTCGGCGCAGCCTCCACCATCTGCCAGAAGCAGTTCATGCGGGGCAGCGGGCTGTCGAAGGAGCAGGAGAGCGACCTCGAGGCCTTCGTCATGGCCATCAGCCCCGACCCCGCGCCGCCGCTCGACTACGCCGCGAACAACTACCGCTCGATGGAGACGCTGTTGCGCGACCCGACCGGCGGCGACGCGGCGAAGGGGAAGCAGCACGCCGAGAAGTACTGCATGACGTGTCACCTCGACGGCCGGGTGGGCCCGGTGTGGGCGCCTGGCCTGTACGAGCCCGACTGGGTGGTGCGGCGCGTGCGCCGGCTCGAGGGCCACCAGAACAAGCAGATGCCGCCGTGGACCATCACGCGGCTGCCCGACAGCGACCTGCGCGACATCGTCACCTACCTCACCGCCAACCCGAAGGAGCCCGCGGTCTTCTCGCGGAAGAAGGGCGGCACCGCGGGCGGCGCGCCGTAAGCGGGAGTCGACTGGGGGAGGGCCCCGGACCACGCGCCCCGTTTGTCTCGGGCGTGTGAGACGCCGGGCGTGCACACCGAGCGCTGCACGCCGCGAGCGTTGAACCTGCCACGGCCGCTGGGAGCGTGGCCGGTGCGGGACGACCTGGGGGTGTTTCGCTCGGACTGCATCAGCGCGGCCACCCGCACCCAGGACGCCTTCACCCCGCGACAAGGCGCCACCAAGGAGGACCTCACCCGGCGCTCCCTCGAAGGCGAGGCCACGCGAGACGTCATGGGTTCGGCATCGGGCGCTCGAACCGAACCTGCGCGGCGTCGACCTTGAGCACCAGCTTCAGCAGCTGCGTCGCCAGCTCCCGGGCCTGCGCGGCCATCGCCTCGTCCTTCGTCTCTTCGGCCTGGCTCGCCAACGCCAGCGACAGCCCGGTGAAGGTGATGAGCATCTCGTAGAGCTGCTGCTTCTCTTTGTTCGACACCTTCGCGAAGTCGGGCGAGTCGTCGATGGTCTCGTTCATCGCGGTGAAGAGCGCCTCGGTCACCTCGTCGGACGGCTCCGGGCTGCCATTGGCGACGGTGGCGTTGCCGATGAGAAAGAAGGCGAGCGCCCCCGCGACGTTGTTCTTCCACCGCTTCATCTCGGGCTGCGACTCGAAGGCCTCGCGGGTGGCCTGAGCCAGCGCGATGACGGCCTGGCGGTCCTCCGGCGTCTGGGCGAGGGCATCGGCGATGGTCTTCGCCGCGCTGGCCTTCTTGTCGGGCTTGAAGGCGCCGAGGTTCTTCACCACGTGCGGGGCCTGCACCTGGGGCCCGGCCTCGGGCGCGGCGGCGGGCGCGTTCCCCCGGGCGGCGTCGCGTTCGGCCTTCTCGACGGCGGCCTTGCCCCACTTGTTGATCATCGCCTGGCGCATGATCAGCCGCTGCATGTTCTGCTGCGACGAGGTGTAGATGTTCTGCGTGGCCATCGCGAGGCCGAAGGACCCGTAGACGGTGCCATAACCGGTGCTCCACCCTCCGGCGTTCGAGTTCCATGTCTGGGCGACGGCGGAGGTCGCGACGACCGTGAGGACGAGGGTGAGTCGGTGCATGCCCGACGGTCTACTCCAGGACACGGCCCCAGCGAGAGCGCCCACCCGATGCTAGAGACGGGCGCGTGTCGTCTTCGAAGCGCGAACTCCACCAGGCCACCGTCGACGGCATTCTCGGGCCCACCGGCGCGCTCGCGGCAGCCCTCCCCGGTTACGAGCACCGCCCCGCGCAGCTCGACATGGCCCGCGCCGTCGCCCTCGCGCTCGAGACGAAGACGCCGTTGCTCGCCGAGGCCGGCACCGGCACCGGAAAGACGCTCGCCTACCTTGTGCCGTCCGTCCTCTCCGGCAAGCGGGTCATCGTCTCAACGGCGACGCGCACCCTGCAGGACCAGGTCTTCACGAAGGACATTCCGCTGCTGCGTGACGTCGTGGGGTTGCCCTTCACCGCCGCGCTGCTCAAGGGC
Source organism: Myxococcaceae bacterium (assembly GCA_044352295.1). Classification (GTDB taxonomy): domain Bacteria; phylum Myxococcota; class Myxococcia; order Myxococcales; family Myxococcaceae; genus Xiheimicrobium. The sequence goes on along the minus strand of JBILEB010000233.1, from coordinate 4,652 downwards.
CGCTCGAACTACCTCTGCGCGCAGCGCTTCGAGGCGTTCGACCAGGCGCCCTCGTTCGCCAGCCCCGAAGACGCGGGCCACTGGCAGGCCTTTCGCCGGTGGGCCATGGCCACCGAGACCGGCGACCGCGTCGAGACGACCGTCCCCGAGACGTGGAGCGGCTGGCCCCTCGTCACCACCACCAGCGACGCCTGCCTGGGCGGCAAGTGCCCCCTGTACGAGTCGTGCTTCGTCACCCGCGGGCGCCGCGCCGCCGCCGACGTCGACGTCATCGTCGTCAACCACGCGCTCTTCTTCTCGGACCTCGCCCTGCGCGCGCGCGGCGGTGAGGAGCCGCTGGGCATTCTCCCGCCCTACGACGCGGTGGTGTTCGACGAGGCCCACGCGCTCGAAGACGTGGCCACTGAGTACTTCGGCGTCACCGTGTCGTCTGGCCGCCTCACCAGCCTCGCGCAAGACCTCCTCGGCGTGCTCCCCGCCACCGACGGCCGCGCCAGCCACCTCGCCGCGCTCTCGGTGACGCTCCGCAGCCGCAGCGATGCGCTCTTCCGCGAGCTGTCCCTCCAACTGCCCCAGGGGCCGCTCTTCGATGACGCCACGCCTCGACGTGGCCCGGGAGACACCATTCTCACCGAGGCGCTCGTCGAGACGCTGCGGCCGCCCGCGACGGCGGTGCTCGAGACGCTCGCGGCGCTCACCGCCCTGGTGGCCGACGACGACCCGGACCTCGGCGCCCTCCACCGGCGCGCCCTCGAGAGCGCCGCCGCCCTCGAGCACGTGCTGCAGGCCGACGACGAAAGCCAGGTGTACTGGGCCGAGACGCGGGGAAAGAGCGTGTCCCTGCGCGCCGCGCCCATCGACGTCGGGGAGAGCCTCGAGCGCTTCCTCTACGAAGAGACGCCCACCGTCATCTTCACCTCGGCCACCCTCACCTCGTCGACGGCCCGCGCCGGGAAGAGCTTCGACTTCGTCGCCCGCCGCTTTGGCCTGAGGCCCACGGCGACGGCCTCGGTGTCCGTCGACTCACCGTTCGACTACCCGACGCAGGCCGCCTTCTACGTGCCCCGGCACCTGCCCGAGCCCAACGCGCCGGGCTTCACGCTCGAGTTCTCCCGCGAGGTGCTGCGCCTCATTCGCCTCACGGCGGGTCGCGCCTTCGTGCTGTGCACCAGCCTGCGCCACCTCGACGAGGTGCACGGCCTCGTCTCGCCCCACGTCACGGTGCCGGTGCTGAAGCAGGGCGAGGCGCCGCGTGGTGTGCTGCTCGAGCGCTTCAAGGAGAAGCCGTCGGTCCTCTTCGCCTCGCACAGCTTCTGGGAAGGCGTCGACGTACCCGGTGATGCGCTGTCGCTGGTGGTGATGGACAAGCTGCCCTTCGCGCCGCCCAACGAGCCGCTCCAGGCCGCGCGCATCGAGGCGGTGCGGGCGGCCGGCGGGAATCCCTTCGACGAGTACCAGGTGCCGCAGGCCGCGCTCTCGCTGCGCCAGGGCTTCGGCCGCCTCATCCGCACGCGCACCGACCGCGGCATCGTCGCCCTCGGAGACACCCGCGTGCTGACGAAGCGCTACGGGAAGCAATTACTGGAGAGCCTCCCGCCGGCCAAGCGCTTCACCCGGCTCATCGAGGTCAAGGGCTGGTGGGCGGCGTAGGGCTCCCGCGTGGCGTTGCCGACGCGTTGGCGCGGTGGGCTCTTTTGAACCTCGGCTCAGCGCGGCTCGCCGAACTTCCCGTTGATGAGCGCGCCCAGCTCCTGCTGGCAGGCGTCCTGCCCGTCCCCGCGACACACCACCTTCACCACCATGCCCTGCGCGGCGGCGAGCATCAGCACGCCCATGATGGACTTGCCGTTGACGCTCTGGCCCTCACACTCGATGTCGACGTCGCAGCCGTACTTGTTGGCCACCTTGACGAACTGCGCGGCGGCGCGCGCGTGGAGGCCCAGCGCGTTGCTGATGGTGTAGGTCGCTTCCGACGGGGCGCTGCTCACGAGGGGAGCCAGTGTACGCACACCGGCGCCGCCCCGCGACTTTCGGGCAGGCCGTCAGCCAAACGAGGAGTCCCGGCTGAACCGAAGGCGGGCACGGCGTCGCGGGGCTCGGAGTAGACGGGCCGGGCATGGGCTTCCTTCACGACGCCGTCATCTTCCTCGTCGCCGCGGTCATCGCGGTGTCGCTCTTCAAGCGCACGGGCCTGGGCAGCGTGCTGGGCTACCTGGTGGCGGGCGTGGCCATCGGGCCGTCGGCGTTGCGCTTCGTGTCCGAGGTGGACTCGGTGATGCGCTTCGCGGAGCTGGGCGTGGTGCTGCTCCTCTTCATCATCGGGCTGGAGCTGCAGCCCTCGCGCCTGTGGCAGATGCGCGGGCACGTGTTCGGGCTGGGCGGGGCGCAGGTGGGGGCCTCGGCGGTGCTGCTGGCGGCGGTGGCGCTGGCCTTCGGACTGTCTCCGGTCGCGGCGCTGGTGACGGGCTTCGCGTTGTCGTTGTCGTCGACGGCGCTGGCGGTGCAGGTGCTGGCGGAGCGCAACCAGCTCACCACCCAGCCTGGGCGCATCGCGTTCGGCGTTCTGCTGTTCCAGGACCTGGCGGCGATTCCCTTCCTGGCGCTGCTCCCGCTGCTGGGCACGCACGCCACGCCCGCGCAGGAGGGCACGTTCGGTGTCGGCCTGCTCAAGGTGCTGGCGACGTTCGCGGTGATGGTGGTGGCCAGCCGCATCGTGCTGCGGCCGGTGCTCAAGGCGGTGGCGGCGCTCCACAGCCAGGAGCTCTTCACGGCGTTCTCGCTGCTGGTGGTGGCGGGCACGGCCGTCATCATGGAGTCGATTGGGCTGTCGGCGACGCTGGGCGCGTTCTCAGCCGGCGTGCTGCTGGCGGACTCGGAGTACCGGCACGAGCTCGAGGCCGACATCGAGCCCTTCAAGGGCCTGCTCCTGGGGCTGTTCTTCATGGCGGTGGGCATGTCGGTGAACCTCTCGCTGCTGGCGAAGGAGCCGCTGAAGGTGACGGGCCTGGTGGTGGGGCTGCTGGCGCTGAAGAGCGCGGTGCTGTTCGCCATCGGGAAGCTGAAGGCAGGCTCGACGCTGGGCGCGCTGCGGCTGGCCATCTCGACGTCGCAGGGCGGCGAGTTCGCCTTCGTGGTGTTCGGCCTGGCCACCTCGACGGCGGCGCTGACGCCGCAGATGTCGCAGCTGCTGGTGCTGGTGGTGGGGCTGTCGCTGGCGGTGACCCCGGTGGCGTTCGCGACCTTCGAGCGCTTCGTGGCGCCGAGAATGGCGCCGAAGAAAGAGGAGAAGGCCTTCGACACGCTGGTGCACGAGGGGGAGCTGCCCGTCGTCATCGCGGGCTTCGGGCGGGTGGGCCAGGTGGTGGGCCGCGTGCTGACGGCGCGGCACATTCCCTTCGTGGCGCTGGACATCTCGAGCGAGCACGTCGACTTCGTGCGGCGGTTCGGGAACAAGGTGTTCTACGGAGACGCCTCGCGGCTCGAGCTGCTCGAGGCGGCGGGGGCGGCGAAGGCGCGGCTGTTCGTGCTGGCCATCGACGACGTCGAGAAGTCCATCGAGGTGGCGAAGACGGTGCAGAAGCACTTCCCGCAGCTCACCCTCGTGGCGCGCGCGCGGAACCGGCAGCACGCGTACGAGTTGCTCGCGCTGGGCGTCACCCACCTGATGCGCGAGACGTTCGTGTCGAGCCTCGAGATGTCGGGGGACGTGCTCTCGCTGTTGGGCCTGCCGAGCGCCGAGGTGGCGCGCACGCTGGCAGCGTTCCGGTCGCATGACGAGGCGCTGTTGCTCGACAGCTTCCAGCACCGAGGGGACCTGACGAAGCTGCAGGAACGCGCGAAGCAGGCGCGGGTCGACCTCGAGAAGTTGTTCGAGGCCGACGCGCAGGGGCAGCCCAAGTAGCGGCGGGTCGTCAGGCCACAGCGCTCCGCCGGAGGGTCTCGAGCCGTCACCGTGTGGGAGGTTCGTTCGCGCACGGCCGCTGCCAACAAGCACCGCGAGCCGACACGCTGCCACTGAGCAGCGTCACACCACGCGGTCGACCGACACGGCGTGGAGGGGCTTCCCGGTCGCCTCGAACCGCTCGACGTTGTCCAGCGTCGTGCGCGCGATGGCGGTGAGCGCCTCTTCGGTGAAGAAGCCCTGGTGTCCGGTGATGACGACGTTCGGGAACGTCAGCAGCCGCGCGAAGACGTCGTCCTGCAGCACCTCGCTGGAGAGGTCGCGGAAGAAGAGGTCGGCCTCTTCTTCGTAGACGTCGAGGCCCAGGCCTCCGAGGCGGCGGGACTTGAGCGCGTCGATGACGGCGGCGGTGTCGATGACGGCACCACGGCTCGTGTTGAGCAACAACGCTCCGGGCTTGAGCTGCGCGAGCGCGGCGGCGTCGATGAGGTGCCGCGTCTTCGGGGTGAGCGGACAGTGCAGGCTCACCACGTCGCTTTCGGCCAACAACCGCTCGAGGCTCACCAGCTCGAGCCCCACCTCGGCGCACTCGGGCGCGGGCTTCGGGTCGACCGCTAGGAGCCGGCAGCCAAAGCCCTTCATGATGCGCGCGAAGCACAGGCCGATGCGCCCGGTGCCGATGAGCCCCACCGTGCGGCCATGGAGGTCGAACCCCATCAACCCGTCGAGCGCGAAGTTGCCTTCCCGCACC
>JBILEB010000102.1:0-25843 GCA_044352295.1 Myxococcaceae bacterium | reverse complement strand
GCTGCCGAAGCTCACCTTCGAGAACAGCCCGAACGCCGACGTGCCGAGGTCCGGCGGTCCGCTCGCAGCGCTCAGTAAGGCCACGCCCCTCTTCAAGTCGACGGTGAGCGCGCCTTCGCCGCAGAGCGGCCCCTCGGACTCGGGGCAGAACGACCCGCCCTCGACGCCCTCGGGCCGCTTCGGCGTGGGCGACGTCATCGACAACCGCTACCGCGTCACCCAGCGCATCGCCGCCGGCGGCATGGGCGAGGTGTACCGCGCGGAGCACGTCGAGCTCGGCAAGGCGCTGGCGCTCAAGGTGATGCTCCCGACGCTCAACGCCGACCAGGAGTTCATCAACCGCTTCAAGATTGAGGCGGTGGCCGCGAGCCGCATCGGGCACCCCAACATCGTCGACATCTCGGACTTCGGGCGCACCGCCGAGGGGCGCTTCTACTTCGCGATGGAGTTCCTCGACGGGCTGACGCTCTCGAGCCTGGTGCATCGGCACGGCGCGCAGTCTCCCGCGCGGTCGGTGAGCCTCATCCTCCAGGCGGCGCGAGCCCTCGCGGCGGCGCACGACCTGCACATCATTCACCGCGACCTCAAGCCCGACAACGTGATGGTGCTCCAGCGGCCGGGCAACCCCGACCTCGTGAAGGTGCTCGACTTCGGCGTCGCGCGCGTCGAGGTGAACAAGGAGTCCATCAACAAGACGGCCGCCGGCCTCGTCGTCGGCACGCCGCAGTACATGTCGCCGGAGCAGGCCAGGGCCATCGTCGTCGACGTGCGCAGCGACATCTATTCGCTGGGCCTCATCCTCTACGAGCTGCTCGCCGGGAAGCCGGCGTTCACCGGTGAGACGCCGCCCATCGTGATGGTGAAGCAGGTGACGGAGCCGCCGCCGCCCCTGCCCGCCTACGTACCCGAGGACCTCGTCGACCTCGTGATGCACATGCTCGAGAAGGAGCCTGAGGCGCGCCCGCAGCAGATGAGCGAGGTGGTGGAGCGCCTCGACGGCCTGCGCCGCTCGATGAAGACGGCCGACTTCGAGGTGAAGCCCGCCGGGCAGGCGCCGGAGCGCACGCCCACGCCCGCCCGCCCCGCCTCGGGACGCCGCGCCGTCAGCACCAAGACGCCCACCCGCGCGCCTACCCCGACGCGTCCCGGCACGCCGCGCCCGGCCTCGCAGAAGCTCGTGCCCATCGAGGTGCAGCCCGCGCAGACCATCGCCACCGAGGGCCTGTCGCTGAACCAGACGGTGCCGATTCCAACGCTCCCGAAGGCCGAGCCCGCCGGCGCCACCGAGGAGTCGCTGCCATCGATTCAGCCGTCGCGCGTGCCGCTCGTCGTCGGCGTGGCGCTCGCGGTGGTGGCGATTGGTGGGGCGGTGCTCTTCCTGGTGCGCGACCCGGAGCCGGTCGAGGTCGTCACCGTGCCGGTGCCCGACGTGCCGAAGCCGCCGCCCGAGACACCAAAGCCGGTGCCGGTGCCGGCCGTCGTCGCCGAGGTGACGCTGTCGATCGAGACGACGCCGCCCGGTGCCGAGGTGTCGGTCGGTGGCGTCGCCCAGGGCAAGACGCCGTTGTCGCTGACGCGCAAGAAGGATGAGGTGGTGGAGCTGGTGTTCACCCTCGACGGCTACCAGCGTGAGACGAGGACCGTCCCGTTCTCGAGCGACGGGAAGCCTTCCTCGGTGACGCTCCAGAAGGTGCCCGCGCCGAAGCCGCCCGACGTGCCCGTGAAGCCGGACGTCAAGCCAGACGGGGCGCCAAAGACGAACGTCACTCCAGTTGGAAAGCCAACCGTTCCGGTGAAGCCTGACGTCAAACCCGACGCGAAGCCGCCGGAGCCGAAGCCGAAGCCCAAGCCGAAGAAAGACGACCTGAAGGACGTTCCGTTCTGAAGGCGTGAGAGGCACGACGATGACGACGGAACGGGTGCTCACGCTCTGCGTGGTGCTGGGGTTGAGCTGCGTGCCGCAGTTCGAGCGCGGCATCTGGTGCGACGACGACGAGAGCTGTCCGCGCGGCCGGGTGTGCCTGTGCAACCGCTGCGAGCCCGCCGACGCAGGGCGGCCGGCCACCTGCGCCACGGGTGGAGGCAGCGCGGGTGGAGGGGCCGCAGGCGGAACCCCCGTCGCGGGAGGTACGCCGTGCAGCCCAACGACCTGCGCGGCCCTCGACGCCGGCTGCGGCCTGCTGTCGGACGGCTGTGGCCAGATGCTCACGTGTGGCGTCTGCGAATCCACGCAGCGCTGTGAGAGCTCGACGTTGCGCTGCGTCGACGCCAGCATGGCTGAGGCGCAGATTCTCGCCGTCCTCCGCGCAACGCCGCCGGGCCCGCAGCCCTTGCCGGTGTCACTCCCGGTGACGGGCGCGCAGGTGACGTTCGTGAAACCAGCCGTTGCGGGTGCGGGCCCTTTCGATGGACCCGGCTTCTTCGTCCAGGCCGGGCAGCGCGCGCTCTTCGTCGAGGCGCAGGTGACACCGGCGCCGCGCGAGGGTGACGTGGTGTCCTTCATGGTGACGGGCGTCGCCACCATCAATGGCCATCGACGCGTGGTCGGCCTGGGGAGCTTCCAGCGCACGGGGACCTCGCCGATGCCGGTTCCGAGACTCGCGCTCGAGAGCTTCGGGCCGGGCTTTCTTCGGAGCGATGGCGAGTCGCTGGCGGCCACGTTCTCCAACACGCTCTCCACGGTGGTGGCGCCGGACGCGGGGTACCTCGTCTCGACGACGGACGGCGGCGTGAACCTGCGAGTCTCGGTGACGGACAACCAGAGCTTCGACTTGCGCCCTGGCTGCACGGTGCGCGCGGCGGGCCCGGTCTGGCTCACGCCCGACGCCATCCAGGTCGATGCGTTCTCGACCACGGCGTTCGAGTCGGTGGTGTGTCCTCCGCCGCGGCTCATCGCGGCTACGGCCATCAGCGCCAACCAGGTGCGAGCGACCGCGAGCCGCTGGTTCGACCAGACGACAGTCCAGGTGCCGCGCTTCGTCGTGCGCGAACGGGAGAGCATGGCCCCGCCCCTCACCGTCACCGGCGTGTCCTTGCGTGGGCTGGACCTGGTCGAGGTGTCGACCTCGAACTACCGGCCGGGCTTCGAGTACGAGGTGGGCGTGACGGCGACGCCGCCGACGGACACGCGGCGCACGCCGTTCGGCCCCGACACCGTTCCTTTCGTGGCGGGCGCGTGTTCGAGCGCGTCGGTCGTCATCTCGGCCTTCTCGGCGTCGACGACGGAGGGCGCGTGGATCGAGTTCCACAACCGCACCAGCCGCACCGTGCCGCTTCGAACCTGGGTGCTCGGCGTGCAGGCGATGCTTGGCGCCAATCGGACCTTCACCTTTCCAGCGACGTCCTCCATCGCGGCGGGCGGATACGTGCTGGTGCAGGTCGGCTCAGTGGCGAATACGGCCGGTGTCCGACCCGATGAGGCGGGGACGACGCTGCAGCTCCAGGCCCAGGGCGGCTCCATCTACGTCGGGCCTTCGGCGCTCTCGTGCGACGACGGGGTGGTGGTCGACCGCGTGACGTACGGCAGCGTGGTGGGTGTGTGCGCGGAGCCCCAGCAACTGCCGGCCATTCCGATGGGGCAGGTCTTCCGCCGGGCCGATGGGCGGGGGTGCATCGACACGCCGAGCAACGTCGCCAACTTCGTCGCTTCGCCGCTCACGACGCCGCGCAACTCGAGCGTGCGGGCGACGACGTGCGTGTGTCCGTGAATCAGCGCCGCAGGTGCTTCGTCGCGGCCTCAGCCAGCTTCGTGCTCTCGGGGTTGGCGTGGGAATAGCCGGGCACGGTGGCGACCTGCCCGAGCTTCACCGAGCGCACCTGCTTCGGCGTCAGGCGCTTGAACGCCGAGAGGGTCGAGGTCAGCACCTCGTCGCGCTTCGGGTCGATGACACCGACGTCGAGCTCTGCGTCGAACGTGCCGTCTCCCACCGCCGTCAGCTTCGCGCGAACGCCACGGCTCCAGCCCTCGTACGACGCGAGGTTGGGCCACTGGGAAAGCACCTCGGCCACGGTGTCGACCGGCACCTCACTGACGTGGCGCGCCTCACCGCTGGTGAGCCGCTTCGCCTTCCCGAAGAGGGCGTGCGTGAAGAACGTCTGGGGCAGCGGCTTCCAGAAGTTGAGGTCGAGCACCTCGAGCTTCGGGAACGCCTCGGGCTTCACCTTCGGCGAGAGCGGCTCGCGAGAATCGGAGAACGAGATGACCTTGACCGCCCAGGGGAACGTTCGCGCGGACATCAGCTCGAGGAAGTGATTGGTCGCTCGGTGGACGTGCTCCACACCGTAGAGCGGCGCGTGGGTGAGCAGGAAGTCGGCGTGCTTCTTCCCTTCCTGCGGCAACGACACCGTCCGCACCGTCACCCAGCGCAGGTCTTCGGCCATCGGGCCCAGGTCGCTGTCTGAAATCTTGCCCCACGGGTCCAGACTCAGGGCGGGGAACAGGCCCCGGTGCACCGCCTGCGAGGGCTTGTGGATGTTGAGCTTGAGGTTCCCGAGCAGCGCGCGCTCGTGCTTCTTGAACCAGGCCTCGTACTGGCCCTTCACCTTCTCGCCCCGCTCGAGCGCGATGGAGAGGTTGATCAACTCCGCGCGCGGGTCGCCCCGCTCGGCGAGGAAGTCGGCGTAGACGAGGGAGGGCGTCACGTCGGAGGGCTCCGCCGCGTTGATGGCCAGCAGCATCGCGAGCTCCTGGTCGGGGTTCGTCTCGGCTTTCTTCCGTTCGGCGCCCTCCTTCGCGAGGGCTGACAGCGCCTGGAGCTGTTTCTGCTCGCTGGGCATGGCGTTCTGCGCGGCGCCGATGGCTTCGAGGTACGGCGCGATCGTTCGGGTGGCGTGCGGGCGGCGGGCGCGGTCGCGGTCGAAGACGGGCTCCTGGCTGCCCAGACGCTCCGCCTGCGTCGTCAGTCGTTTCTGGAAGCGCGGGTCTGCGCTCACGACGAGGAGCTCGTACACGCGCTTCCACAGCTGGGGGCGCGCGCCGATGTACGGGTCTCGTCCATCGATGCAGCGGTCGCACATCGCCTCGGCCACGCGCGGGTCCGCCGGCCAGCTCAGCATCACCTCGAGCCGCTCTTCGGCGTCGGTGAGTTTCCCCGCGAGCAGCCCTTCCAGCAGAGGCGTCACGAGGGCCGCGTCGAACCCTCGGGCGGCCTCGAGCCAGCGCGCGTGAAGCTCCGGAGGTCTTCCCGTCGCGAACTCCGGCTGGCCGCTTCGGCCCAGGCGCGCGAACGACGTCATCAGCTCCGCGGCGAGGGGGAGCCGCGTGAGCGCCCAGTACGCGCGCAAGGGCTCGAGCGCCTCGAGGGGCCGGCCGTTCTTCGCAGCGGTCAGCGCGGTCTCGAGGAGTACTCCGGGCGCACCGTGCGCGGTGGTCGGTACGGCCTTCGTCTTCGTGGGTGCCGACGCAGGTGGAGCGCCCTTCAGCAGCGCCGTCGCCTCCCGCTGCCGCTTCGCGACGGACGCCGCCTGCGCCTTCGAGAGCACGGCGGGGCTGGGGAGGTCGGCGAGCGCCGTCTGAATCCACCCGGTCAACTTCGGCCAGAACTGCGAGGCGCCGCCCTTCTTCTTCGCGCGCGCCGCCAGTCGCTTCGCCGCCCGCGTGTCCACCATCGACGGGAGCGCCTTGAAGAGCGTCGTCCACGCCGAGAAGTTGCTCGAGGCCGTGAGCGGCGGGTCGTCAATCATTCGGAGCAAGGCCTCGCCGAGGCGCGGGTCGGGACCGAGGTCGAGCAGCTTGCGCAGCCGCATCGGAATCGAGCCGCGCGGGTCGCTCCACAGGCCGGGGAGGAGGTGGTCGAGGTCTTCCGGCGTCGCCGCGTTCGCGCGGGCGTTCCAGGCTGCGTCGTAGTCGGGCGCTTCGGGGTCCAGCGGTGGGAAGGCGCGCGCGTGGTGCTGGCCGAGGGTGACGATGAGGGCCTCGAGCTCGGGAGCGCGCGTCTGCCGCCACTCGGCGAGGACCTCTGGAAGCGAGCGCGAACTCGACGCAGGCGCTGCGGAGGCCTCGACGGGCGGTTGCTCCCTCGCGGGACGAGCGGGCCGGGCCCCACCCCGAAGCAGCGCGACGTCTGCCTCGGTCAACTGCCGCGGCGTCTGCAGGCTCATGCCGAGCGCGCCCTTCTTCGCGCTCACGCCCTTGCCGGTGGTGAACTTCAGCGAGCTCAACAGCGCGGTGACGTCGCGCACCGGCACCGTCGAGGCCTTCGCGACCCACGCGGCGCCGTCGTGCTTGGGGTTGACGAGCTCTCCGACGAGCCACAGCCGCTCATCGGGCGGCCGCACCGTGACGAGAAAGAGGCTCCCACCGCCGCGGACCGGCTCGAGCGCCGGGTGCGTGCTGACGTACTTCGTGAAGTTCAGCGTCTCGCCGACCTTCGCGTTCCGGTGCACTGCCTCGAACTGCGCCTTGGAGATGATTGCCAGGAGGTCGGCCATGGGGCGCCGAGCGTTCTTGAGCGCAGCCGCGTTGTCGAGGCATCACCGCGAGCGGTGGCGGGTCTTCGTCAGCAGGTCCATCACGCTGGCGCGGTCCTTTCGGACGAACGGCAGCACGACGTTCACCATCTCGAGCAGTCCCAGCGGGAGCGCCAGCAGCCCGAGCGACTCCTCGCCGGCGGGTGAGACCAGGACGGTCAACCCCGCTCCGACCGCGAGGGCCACCGTGGGCAGTCCGTACTTGCCCAGCGAGCGGCGCCACCAGTCCGAACGACTGGCGGGCTCCCCACGAACGTTCACCAACTCGAGCGACATGAAGGCGCGACCGAGGCTCCAGCGCAGCATCGCCTCGCCAACGCCCATCAACACAACGACGGGGAGCAGCGTCGCGAGCGCCACCATCACGAGCACGAGGAGCCCCGCGCCGGTGTCATTCACCCCGCGCATGAAGGCCATCGACGCCACGAAGGCCACCGTCAGCCACACGGCGATCCACACGCCGAAGTCGATGCTGGCGGACAGGGCCCGGCGAACGCGCATCATGGCGGTCTCAACGCCCGTCCAGCCGGTCCATTCCTCTCACGGCACCACGTAGCGCAGCGTCGTCGTCTGCTCGCCACAGTTCCGGCCCCGCACCGTCACCGCGTACGAGCCGCTCGGGAGCATCGGCGCCTCTCCCACGTACGCCTGGCTGGCCGTGTTGAAGGCGCCGCGAGCGATGGCCGCGTCACCCACCACCACGTCCAGCACCGCGTTGAGGTTCTCGCCCGTCACCACCACCTGCCCATCGGGTGTCGCGGGCGCGGTGATGGACTGCACCACCGGGTTGGGCAACGACGGGTCACAGACGAAGAACGGGTAGCGGTCGAACGACTGGCCGCCGCGGTCGTCGCGCACCACCAACCACAGCGTGCCCTGTCGGCGCTCTGGCACCGGGTCTTCGGGGAACTCCGCCGCGCCGGGCGCGATGAAGGTGACCGACTCGTTGGCTTCCGTGTCGAAGCGCTCGGCGGTGAAGCGGCCGTTGCTCGAGTACCACGCGCCCACCACCTTCTCGGTGCGCGTCACGTCGCCGGAGGCCAGCCGCACCGTGTACGTCTGCCGCACGTCGTCCGGCACCTGTACCGACAGCTCGATGCGCTGGCCCGGGCGAACCCCCACGCGGCCGTTCGTCGGGTGGCGCGCGCCGTCGACGAGGAGCGACACGATGCCGGGGTTGCGGTTGCGCTGTGCGGGCGGCTTCTCGCTCACCAGCACGCGCGTAAGCGCCACCACCACTGGCGTCACCTTCTGCTCGATGCGCTCGAAGTACCCGCGGAGCTTCTCGTCGGTGGCGAGCGGGTCGACGTCCTCTCCGATGACGAGGGAGAGCACCTGGCCCACCGTGCCCGCGCTGCGAATCGGGTCGTCCGGTGGCAGCTCGTTCAACACCGTCGGCGTCGAGCGGTAGCCCGCGCTCAAGCCGAACCCCAGCAACTGCAGGCCCGGCGGGTAGTTCGTAATCTGCGACGGCCGCAGCAGAATCTCGGCGTCGTTGCAGGCGCTGTTGCCGAGGTCCTTCGGGTCCGGCTCACACCCCACCCAGAGGACCGACGTGGGCACGCCCGGCGCGGCGTCGCTCTTGAGCACCGAGAGTCGAGACAGCTCTCCCGGCCCCACCTCGGGCGGCTCGGCTTGAATCGAGAGCACCCGCAGGTCCTTCACCAGCGTCTCCGGCGCGAACGTCGCGTCCGTACAGGCCGCCAGGCCCACCAGCGCCCCGAGTGACAGACTTCGCATCACCACTCACCTCGCAGGCCGACCGTCGGCAAGATGGGAATCGAATACACGAAGGCGCTCTCGGCGTAGTTGAAGTTATAGAACAGCGCCTCGGGGTTCTGCCGGTTGGTGACGTTCTGCACGTCGAGGTACGCCGTGAGGCTCCAGGCGTCGAAGACGAAGCGCTTGTCGACCCGCACGTCGAGCTGGAGGAAGTCGGGCAGGCGGCGGCTCCACGGCAGCGCGGGAATCGGCACGTAGAGGTTCGCCTGGGCGTCGAAGATGGACGAGGCGATGGGCGTGACGAGCGGGCCCGAGGCGTAGCGGAAGCGGCCACCCACGGTGAGGTTCCACGGCAGCGAGAACGAGGCGACGACGATGAGGTTGTGCGGTTGGTCGAGCGGGCCGGGCGAGAACGCCGCGCCGCCGTAGCCATCCCGCTCGAAGCGCGAGAGCGAGTACGACACCCAGCCCAGGAAGTACTTCGTCGGCCGCACCCGAACGAGGGCCTCGGCACCGTATGCGCGGCCGTAGCCGGTGCTGGTGAACTCGGTGCGGGCCCCGGGAATCGCGACGTCGCTGCCACCACCGGCCGAGAGCGACAGCCGCGCCTGGTTGAACAACGCCTTGGAGTAGCCCTGCACGTCGAGCTCGACGACCTTCGCCACCCGCACCTCGGCGCCGGCCATGAAGTGCCACGCACCCTCGGGCAACAGCCCCGGGTTTCCGAAGACGGGCGAGAGCTGGCCGGAGCGATAGTCCGGCGGCTGCTGGTACATCGCGGCGCCGGCCTTCAGCGTGAGGGCCTCCATCGGCGAGTAGCGGACGGCGAGCCGCGGGTTGACCCACACCCGGCGCATCACCCCGAGCTCGCCGTCGAACCGAACGCCCCCGCGCACCTGGAGCGACTCGAGCGGCGTCCACAGCGCATCGAAGAAGAGGCCAGGCTCGAGGTACACGGAGCGCTCGGTGGCCGAGATGAGCCGCCGCGTGACGATGGGGTCTGGCAGCCGGTTGGGCGTGAAGACCGGCGGGCGCTGCGCATCGAAGGCGGTCGGCGTGATGAGCGCGTCGAGCCCCGCCGAGAGCACCAGCTTCGCCTCGGGCACCTCGAAGCGCAGGCGCTCGCGGAGCTGAATGGGCACCTGGGTGTTGCGGAAGAAGATCTCCTGCACCGTGCTGGACTGGGTGTTGATGTCGAGGCCGATGGCGTTGCGCGAGACGAAGGTGAGGCGGTCGGACAGCCGCTGGTCGATGCCGAGGACGAGCCGGTTGTACAGGTTGGCGCTGCCGGCCGAGACCTGGTTGCCCTCGACGTCCGGGTCCTGGAGGGGATTGCCCGAGAGGAATGCCCAGCGGTCGGAGGAGCCGAACGCCGCGATGAAGAGGCGGTTCTTCGAGTTGGGTGTCTTTCGCTCGGCGCGGAACTGGTAATCCCAATACTCGGGCGCCAGGCCGAACCCGACGGGCGAGCTGCCTGCGAACGCGCGCACGGCCGCGGGCAACACGAACTGCGCCAGGCCGTACCGCGCAGAGGCCGAGACGCTCCAGGTGTCCGAGACGGGCGCTTCCACCATCGCCGAGACGTCGAAGACGTTGACGTCGGCGTACCCGTGCACGCCGGACTTCGAGGGCGTCTTCGCGTCGGCCACGATGAGGCCACCGATGCTGCGGCCGTAGTCGACGCCGAAGTTGCCGGGCTGGAACGCGATGGACTCGATGTTGGCCGAGTTGAACGTCGAGACGACGCCGGCGAAGTGGAAGAGCTGCGGAATCTGGATTTCGTCGACGTAGATGCGCGAGTCCCACGCCTTGGAGCCGCGCACGATGAAGAGGCCTCCGCCGAAGGGCGAGCGCGCGACGCCCGGCAGGTTCTGCACCACGCGGAAGGCGTCGTTGTTCGAGCCCGCAATCATCTTGAACTCGCTCTGCGTGAGGCGCACCTGCGTCACCTCGCGGCGGTCCTTGAGGCCTCGCACCACCGTCTCGTTCACGCCCGTCTGACGAAGCACGTAGGTGACCTCGGTGCGCTCCTGGGCCTTCACCGTCTCGGTCTCGGTGAAGGACTCGTAGCCGGCGGCGGTGATGACGATGGTGACGGGCCCCGCGGGCACGTCGGCGGCCTCGAAGCGGCCCGTCTCGTCCGACATCGTCTCGACGGCGCCCACGAGAACGGTCGCGTTCTTCACCGGCTCGCGCGTGCCGGCGGTCTTGAGGCGGCCGACGACGTTCACCACCGGAACGCCAGCGTCCTGCACGACGGGCGTCTCGACGACCTGCTGGCGCACGGTGAAGTTCGAGGTGAACTGGATTCGCACCGGCGCGGGCTGCCCGTCGACCTCGGCGGGCGTGAAGACGAGCTGGCGGGCAGCGGCGAGCGCGGCGGCGTCGAAGTCAGCGCCGGCCGACTGCACCACCTTCGCCTCGGTGACGGTGCCGTCAGGGCCGAGGTCGATGTCCATCACCACCTGCGCGCCCACGCCGGCGTCGAGCGCGGAGGCCGGGAACTCGGGCTCGACGGCCTTGACGAGGGTGGGGGCCTTCGTCAGCGTCTGCGCAAAGGACACCGAGGCCACGAGGGCCGAGAAGACGAGGAGGCGCGACACGAGGGCGGCGTCTATCGCACCGGGCGCGCGGTTGCAGTGCCGCTGGAGTCCTCGTCATGCAGCACGTCAGAGGGTGCCCCTTGATGGGAGGGGGACGCGCGCGAAGCCCCTGACGCAGGTGACTCGCGGCGTCCCCTTTCAGCGCGAGGGTGCCTTCGCGCGCTTCGTACGCAGCACCTGCCGATGCCGAGCCACCTGCACGTCGGCGCGCTCGTCCTTCTCGAGAACGCCACAGGCCTCGAAGCGGTGATTCGACTCGAGGTACGTCCACAGCACCGGCTCCTGCGCCACGAGGGGCAGCCGTGTTCGCTGGCCGATGACGTACGACGCCGAGTCGGGCTTCACCATCGAGCGCGTCACGTGTTCGGTCGGCAGGACGCGCTGCGACACCGTCTCGATCGTGAGGACGCTGCCTGCGGGGAGGTCGACCGCGGCCACCACCACGGCGGTCACTGGCTCGGCGGCGGGGGACACGCCGGCCACCAGGACCGCGACGACGACGGCTCGACCCCTCATGGCGTTGCCTCCTGGCGTTGACCGTCGACCCAAGCCTTCGCGGCGGCGCGGGCCGTCTCGTTCCGCGCGGCGGCCACGTCGAGCCCCACCGTCACATCGCAGCCCACCCTCGACGACGGCGCGTCGGCGTCATCCAGCATCTGCCACCGCAGCAGGTCTCCGGGCTCCAGCTCGACGAGGAGCCGCGCGCCCACCGCCAGCGCCTTCTCGTCTGCCGGCACGAGGCTCACCACCCGAAGCGCGGGCGGCACCGTCACCACCGACAGGTCCGCCTCCACGAGCACCTCGCCTTCATGGACCGCCCGTCGCACCGCCACCACGCGCCCATCGGGAGGAAGGTCGAGCGCCGGCGGAGGCCCTTCGAACGTGCGGGCGTTCGCCTTCACAGTGTCGAGGCGGGGGCGCTCCACCTCGGCGGCGCGGGCGTCGACCTTTGGCTTCACGGACGTGACGCAGTCGCTGAACGCCGACGCCCACGGCGGGTCGACGAACGACGCCCACAGCACCGGGTCTCCCGCCTGCAAGGCCATCTTGACCGGGAGGCCGATGAGGGGGCCCACCTCAGCGGGCTGCACCATCGAGGGGCTGACGAATTGTTCGGGAATCGCCCGCTGCGAGATGAGCTCCATCGTCACCAGGTCGCCAGCCTTCACGTCGACCGCGGCGACGACGATGGGCACGAGCTGCCAGCCGCGGCGCGCGTCGGCCACGCGCCTGGACCCCGCCGAGAACGCGAGGGCGCCCGACAGCGCCACGCCGAGCAATAGACCCGCGAGGATGAAGGGAAGGGACTTCACGGCGCCGCCCCTCGCTGCAGCCGTGCGCGCTGCGCCTGGGGCGTCTGGTCGAGGTCCTTTGCCCACCGCCGCGTCACCTCGTCGGCGCACGCGTCGAACACCTCACCGTTCTTCACGGGTGTGAAGCCCTCGATGCGCGAGACGAACGACCAGCGCAGCGGGTCTCCCGAGACGACGGGGCCGACGACGGGTCTCCCGATGACCTCGCCCATGGCCTCGGGCATGACGACCGATGCCGTCACGAACTGCTCTGGAATGGAGCGCTGCGAGAGGTTCTCCATCGTCAGCAGCGTGCCCGGCGAGAGGTCCTTCGCCGCCACCACCACCGGCACCAGGTTCCAGCCGCGGCGAACCGAGAGCTCGGCCCGTTTTGCGAGCACGAAGGCCACTCCGCCGCCGACGAGGCCGACGCAGCCCGAGCCGACGAGGAAGCTCAGGACCAGGGCGATGGGGCCAGGCAGCCGGGAGGAAGAAGACGGAGGTGTCATGGCGAGCGGTACGGTGGTCAGCGGTCCTTCAGCGGTGGCTCTTTCACGGGCCGGTCGTGGCCTTCGAAGCTACTCGGGCTCTGGGCTCGGGTCACCGAGCTGGTGCGCTCGCCGGCGGGCCCACGGTGGATCTTCGAACCGGTCCCGCCCGCAGTGGGCTCTCCGGCGAGCATCGAGCGCTGGAAATCAAGAAGGCTCTGCGCTCTGACCGCGCGATGATCGATCTCCTCGCCGTGAAGCAGGAACTCGAAGCAGCCCCGAAGGGACAGCGACAAGCGGTGCTGGCGCGGCTCTATGGGGCACTGAACGATGCTCCGAAGCCCGAGCTCGACGCGGCGGTCGCGACTTTCCTGCCGCTTCTCGAGGTGTCGTCGCCCAACGACTGCGCGGACCTCGCCCTGGTGCTGGGTGCGCTGGTGGAGTGTGGGGCGGAAGCTGAGCCGCTCGCCCGAGCGTTCGTCGCGCCACTGGAGCGGTGGGTCGTCGCCGCCGCGCGATTCGTCGAACTGGCCGAGGAACTGGACGATGCCCCGCAGTCCATGAACCGTGACGAGACGGTCGACCTCGACGATCGAGTGGTGGCGAAACAGGACCTCGACGACCTCTACGAAGACGATCCCGAAGCGGTCGCGTCGTGGTTCGCGCTCGAGGTTCTCTACCGGCCCGCCGTCGCGTCGATGACCCGCGTGCCATCGGTGCTCGTCGAAGCACGCCGACGCCAGGGCTTGCGCGAGGCCCTCGACACGCTCCGCGACCTGCCCGGAGGTTCCTGGTGGTTGCGTGTGCTCTTCGACACCTGCCAGGGCGAGCGGCTGGTCTTCCTTCTCCCCGAGCGCAAAGAGGCGTTCGAGCTGGTGGCAGACGGGGTCGTCGACGTGGGGCAACTGACAGTGCTTCTGTCCTCCGTGTTCGCTCCGCAGCTCGCGGCGATCGGGGCTTCACGGCCGGCACGGGACGACGTTCTCGGGGTGATGCTTGGAGTTGGGCCCCAACAGCTGGACGAGGTCTATTCGTCGCACTTCTACCTGTACCCGTGGCGGTCGCTGAATCCGCAGCTCGGTGTGCCGGAGGACGATCGTCACACCTGGTATGCGCTCACCGGCTCGGGGACGCACAGCCTGCCTGCGGATTTTCAGCCGGCGACGAGCGAGCCGCTCGACGGCGCGCGGGTGTTCTTTCTCGTCGGACCCAATTTGCCGTCGCTGCGACATCGGTTCGTGCGAGAGCTGGGTGCGTCACGCATGTTCGAGAGGCTGCAGGCCCGGCTGTCCGAGCCCCTCGCGCTGGGAGAACCCGGCTTCTCGAAGTGGATGACTCGCATCACGGCCGAGCTGCGGGCTCCGAGCGGGTAGGTTCGAAGCGCGCTGCTCACTCAGTCCGCCATCTGCTTGCGCAAGGCGGACGCGGTGGGCTTCACGGACGCGCTCGTACGCTGCAGTCGCCCCACAACTTCCGCAAACACCTCGCGTGGGACGCGCATGGAATCTCAGGCGCGTCGGTGTTCCGGAGCTTGATCAACCGGCTCGACACGCAGACCGAGGTGGAAGCGGCGGTCGAGCAGTGCTTCCTCGGGGCCGAGAACGACGCCCAGGGCGCGAACGAGGAATACGACGTCGACTCCCGCACGGCGCTGGGGTGACGGCCTGAGTGCTGGCAACGTTGCCAGCTGGCGACTTTGCCAGCGGCTAGGCGAGCCACGCGAGCACGTTCGCCAGCGCGGCGTCGGCGTACAGGCTCGCCTGCTTCCCCAGTCGCGCCTTCGCCGGGTCGAAGAAGTGCACCCGTCCCTCGGGAGTCACGACCGCCAGCAACGCCCGCCACCCCAGCCGCTGGGCGTCGGCGTGCATGCGGGCCCAGGCGGCGGCGGTGAAGCGCACGGGCAGCGTGGTGCGCTTCACCTGAATGCCGACCTGCGCCCCGGCGCGGACGCCCAACAGGTCGAAGGCCCCGCGGGACGCGCGTGACTGGTAGACGAGCTCGAAGCCCAGCTCGGCCAGCGCGCCCGCGACCTCGTGCTCGGCCTCGTCACCGATGACGGCCATCGGCACGACGGTGCCACCCGGGCGGCGCCAGCGCAGCCACAGCCCGAAGACCGGGTCGGCCATCGTCCAGCGCAGCTCGTCGTCACGGACGACGGCGTCTCCGAGCCGCTCGAGGTAACGCACCGCCGCGCCCGACGAAGCGCCGGTGCGCCGGGCGATCTCGTTGGTGCGCAGCCCCGTCGAACGGGGCCCGGTGTTGGGGTCGTCGGCGCCCACGGCGACCGCCTCGAGGGTCGCCGCGAGCGTCGACGCCGAGCCCACGATGCGGTCGAATTCTCGCGCGAAGTACAGCGAGAGCGACCCGGTGCGCGTGAAAAGCAGCTCTGAGATCACCTGCCGCGCCAGCGGCTCGTCCCACGGGGGCGCGTGCCGGGTGAGCTGCTCACCGAAGGTCTGAAGATAGAAGGGGTGGCCCCCCAGCACCTTCACGGCCAGCGCCGCGACGTCGGCGGGCATGGCCCGGCCCTTCGGCATCGACCGGCGCAAGAGCTCCTGCGCGTCGTGGGGTGACATCGCGCCGAGCTCCATGAGCTCGAAGTGCTGGAAGAAGGGCGAGCGCTCGCTGCTGACGAGCCGGGTGAGCAGCCCGCGCTCCGAGCCGCACACCACGTAGGTCGTGCGCCGGTGCTTCTGCCAGACGGCACGCGCCAACGAGAGGACCCCTCCTCGTGACGCAGGCAGCTTCGAGAGTTCCTGGAATTCGTCCCATGCGACGACGCAGTGGGCGCCCGTGGCGGTGGCGAGGCGCTCGGGCAGGCCCAGGGCCAGCTCGGCCAGCCGGGCGTCGGCCTTCGCCGTGGGCAACGACAAGAGGTCGGCCCGGAGCGAGCGATCGAAGGCCTGGAACCGCTTCGACTCCATCAGGGCCGCGCGGAACTCGTCGGGCCGTCGCGCGAGCGCCTCGAGCGAGGCGCCGACGGACTCCGCCAGGAAGGCGTCGACCGCCCGCAGCGCGAGCCGAAGGAAGATGGCGAAGCCGAGCGGTGATTCCTCGAAGCAGTCGAGGACCACGAAGCGCAGGTCGCGGCGATGGCTGCGGCGGGCCAGCTCGAGGAGCAGGCTCGTCTTGCCGACCCTCCGGACGCCGAGCACCGCCACCCAGCGTGGGCGCCCCTGCCTGAGTGAGGCCACGGCCTCGCCGAGGCGACGAAGCTCGTCGCGGCGGTCGAAGAAGGCGTCGTCGATGACGGGGGTGCTGGTGCTGAACACCTCGGCAGCCTAGGGCGTCGTCAAAATGCTGGCAACTCTGCCAGCTGGCAACCTTGCCAGCGCCCGGTGCAGCCGAGGGGTGAAGTGCCTGCGTCCACCGGACGGTCACGGGTTGAGCTGCCAGGTGGTCCACGACAGCGCGAGCGCGAAGGTGAGCCAGCCGAACAGCGGCGCGAGCAAGGCGGCGGCCAGCTTCGCGGCACGGACCGTCACCGTCAGCGTCACCAGGCACAGCACCCACGCGGCGACCGTCACATAGAAGCCGTTCGGCACGTTGCGCAGGCCGAAGTACAGCGGCGTCCAGCTCATGTTGAGCACCCACTGCGCGATGATGGCCGCTCTCGCCGGCCGGGCCCGTTCGGCAGTCGCACGACGGTCGACGACGAAGGCCGCGCCCGCCATGAAGGCGAAGAGCACCACCCACACGGCGCCGATGACGGGCCCTGGCGGCGACCATGACGGGTTGGCGAGCGTGCGGGACCAGCGGATGGCGCCGGTCGCGAAGATGGCGCCGTTGATGGCCAGCGCGGCCCCGACGAAGACGACGAGGTAGAGGGCCAATCGTCCAGGCCCGGGCTTCGAGAGGATGGTCAAGCCGGAGCCGTACCACCTCCACGTGGGCCACGTCTGGAAGAGCGACGGCCCTGGTGCGATGAGAAGACGGCAGGGCTCCTTCCACCACGGGGCGAGCTCATGCCGAGCTCCCCGAACAAAGGATTCCCATGAAGCACCTCATCGCTGTTCTGCTGGCCCTCACCGTCACGGCTTGCGGCGGAGGCATCGGCGCGAGCAACGTCGCCGCCTGCAAGTCGCTCGTCTCGAAGCTCCAGTGCGGCACCGCCGCGGCGCCGCTGTCCGCCTCCACCTGCGACGGCTACATCAACACCACCTGCGATTTCGCGACGTACTTCCGCTGCATCGAGGGCGCGTACGTGTGCAAGAACAACATGTACGACACCTCGAAGCTCAGCATGGCCACCTCCTGCACCGTGCCGGTCTGCCTATAAGCACATGATTTCACGCACTTTTTGAGAATCGTCGGCGGGAAATGCAACACCTCCCGCCGGCATCCATCTCGGGGGTGTGAACGCCACCGCCCTCCGCAATCGCCCGCAGACCCGCTCCTGGTTCCAGACCGCCGCACGCCCGGAGCAGCGCCGTCACCTCGTCGGCCGACTCTACGTCGAGCACCACGCCGCCGTCATCGCCTTCGCCCAGCACCTCGGCGCACAGCCGGCGGACGCCGAGGACGTGGGCTCCATCGTCTTCGAGATTGCGTTTCGCCAGCTCGATGGTTTTCGGCACGAGTGCGCGCCGCGTACCTGGCTGCTCGCCATCGCCCGGCGCGTGATGTCCGACCGGCGTCGCTCGGCCACCGCGCGCCGCGAGCAGCTCGTCGACACCGCGCCGGAGCAACCGTCCACCGACTCCCCCGAGGCCGACCTCCTCGAGGCCGAGACGCGCGCGCACGTGGTGGCGTGTGTCCAGGCCCTGCCCGCCGCGCAGCGCCAGGTGGTGAGGGACTTCGCCCTCGCCGAGCGCTCGATGGGTGAGACGGCCACCCGCGCGAAGGTGCCGCTCCAGACGGCGTACGCGCGGCTGTACGCGGCGCACCGGCAGCTCGCCACGACGCTGCAGCTCAGCGCGTGAGCCAGACGGGGGTCCTGGCGAGGCCTTCGCGCGTGGTGCAGCGGGAGCGAGCGCTTCAGCCCCCTGGTGTCGCTCGTGCCGGCGGCGAAGTCCCACCTGACGAGCTTCCACGGCGTCGCGCGAAGAAGCCGCCGTCCGTCTGCCCGGTGTCCCCGGGGTGGCAGGGCGACCTCAGCGCGAGAACCCGGCATCCGTCCGGTCGGCGTCGGCGTGCCGGCCGGTGAGGGGCACGAAGCGTACCGGGAACAACACCGACTCCGTCACGCGGCCGTCCGCCTGCTTCGTCAGCACCTTGAGTTCGAGGCGCTCCGGGGGCCCGACGGGAATGACGAGGGTGCCGCCCACGGCGAGCTGCTCCACGAGGGGCGCTGGCACCCGGGGCGCACCCGCGGCGACGATGATGGCGTCGAAGGGCGCGGCCTCGGGCCAGCCGAGGTAGCCGTCTCCTGCTCGCAGGTGCGCATTGGTGACGCCGAGGCGGGCCAGCGTCGCCGTCGCGCGCGTCACCAGCGGCTCGACGATGTCGATGGCGTAGACGTCACGGCACAGCTTCGACAGCAGCGCCGTCTGGTAGCCACAGCCCGAGCCCACCTCCAGCACCCGGCAGCCCGGCTGAAGGCCCGCCGCCTGGAGCGTCAGCGCGATGAGCGAGGGCTGACTCGTCGTCTGCTCGAACCCGATGGGCAGCGGGCGGTCCTCGAAGGCGAGGGGCTTCTGGGCCTCGTCGAGGAAGTCGGCGCGGTTGACCGCGTTCGCGGCCGCCAGCACCCGCTTGTCGGTGACGCCCTGCCGCTCGAAGTGCGCACGCCACGAGGGCTTCGGGGCACCAGCGAGCGCCGCGCTGCCGAGGAAGACGCTGAAGACGAGCGGGGTCCGAGGCATGTCGTCACTCCAGTACATGGGTGACTCGACGGTAACGCACCTCAGCGAGGGCGCACCTCGGCCTGCCTCAACGGCCAGTCACCTCATCGCTCGAAGGCGCCCCCGCAGCTCGATGGTCGAGCATTCCCCCGGTTCGGGAGCGGCCCAGGTTCGATTCCTGGCAGCGCACACGTTTCGGGAGCTCAGTTGGATCGAGAGCGCCTGGTTGCGGTCCAGGAGGTCGGGGGTTCGATTCCCTCCGGGAACGCTGTGTTGTCTTTGTTCAAATCATCGCGGCAGAGACCTGTTGGCAGCTCGCCGGGCCCATACCCCGGTGAGCGACTGACCGAGGGCCCGTCCTGAAGCTCAGCGCGCGGGAACACCCAGCGTCGGGGCGCTCACCGCGAGCTCCTGCCCTGCCGCCGGCCGGGTGACGTTCATCGCGTCCACCATCGACGTGGTGCGCTGCACCACCAGGCCCTGGGCGCTCCCCGCCGTCACGCTCACCGTGGGCGCGAACACCACGCCGGTGCCCGCCGCGTCCACCAGGGCCTGCGCGCGCTGGTTCGCCTGGAGCGAAGCACCCTCGAAGCGCACCTCGCCCGTCCCGCTGAACAGGCCCACCCCGTCGCCCACCATCACCACCTGCCCGGGCTGCTCTCCTGCCGTCGCGCCCGTGACGGTGCCCGCGATGCGTCCGCCCGTCAGCGAAATGCCCGTCGAGCTGCGCGCGCCCAGGCCCACCAGCACGTTGCGCTCCACCGTCGCGTTCACCAGCTTGAGCCGCGGCGCCGCCATCGTGCCGGACAGCCCCTGCACCCACAGCCCGCGGCCCTTGTTGTCCTTCACCGTCACGTTGGTGAGCGACGCCTCGGTCGCGCCCGCGCCGTCGATGAGCACACCGAGCGCCTCGTTCTCTTCCACGCTCAGGTTCTCGCCCTCGAGCACCGCGCCTGCCGACGCGACGACGCCGTACCCCGAGGCAAGACCGCCGCCCGCGCTCTTCGACACGACGCCGTTCTTGACCCGCACCCGCACGCCCCTCGTCATCAGGCCCACTGCCGCGCCGGTGATGGTGACGTTGCTCAGCTCGGAGAACTCGTCGGAGCGGCAGTCCTCCTCGCACCAGAAGATGACGCCGCCCTTCTTCCCGCCCGTCACCTGGACTGACGACAACCGTTGGCCCTTCCCGGCGCCGCTGACGCCATAGCCCGCCGCCGTGGCCGTCACGGAGACACCCGCGAGGGTGGCGTTGGGGGCCAGGGTGACGACCGCCGTCGCGTCGGTGCCTCCGGAGAACTCGACCCTCGCGCCGGCTTCTCCGACGAGCGCCACGCCCGCGGGCACCGAGAGCGCCTGCCGGTAGGTGCCGGCCTGGGCCACCACGCACGTCCCCGACGTCGCCGCCGCCAGGGCCTGCGTGAGCGCCGAGTCGCCGCTGGCCTCGGCCCACCGCGAGCACGTCACGCCCGCTGGCAGCTCGCCGCGCACGCCACAGCCCGAGACCACGAGCAGCACCCCGATCAGGATTCGTCGCATGGCGCGCCCGATAGACGCCCAGAGCCCCCAGCGTCAATGCGCCTCGAGCCACCGCCGTACGACGGCGAGGTCCCGGCGGAACCGGCTCGCCCCGAAGCCCTCGAGCGTCGACGCGACCTGAGCCGCGAGGGCCCGGCCCTTCTCGCGCTGGCCCCTGGTCTCGGTGAGCAGCCTTGCCTGGAGGAACTGCGCGCGAGCCCGGGTGTAGTCGAACCGGAATCCCTGCTTGCCTTCGCAGAGCTCCAGCACGCGCGTGAGGTACGGCTCCGCTTCGGCGCCGCGCTTGCGGTCGAGCGCCAGCCTCGCCAGGCCCAACAGGGGCTCCGCGTTGCTGAAGTGGTCGACGGCGACGCCCTGGAGCAGCGCCTGCGCGCGCACGAACGCCCGCTCGGCGTCCTCGAGGCGTCCGAGCTCGACGAGCACCATGCCGAGGTTCGCGTGCGCATCGGCCGCCTTCGGGTCCGCGGCCTTCGCGTCGCGCGCCGCCACCACCTTCTCGAAGTACGGGAGCGCCTCGGCGTACCGCTCCTGCTCCGCGAGGACGACGCCGAGGTTGTTGTACGCCGTCACCGTGCGGAAGTGCGTCGGCCCCAGGCGCTTCTCGAACACCCCCAGCGCTGCGAGGTAGAGGGCCTGTGCCTCCTCGAAGCGGCCGTCCAGCATGGCGGTGTTCGCCAACCCGTTGCGCGTGGCCGCCACGGCGTCACTCTCGTCGCCGAGCCGCGCCCGCAGAATGTCCAGGGCCTGCTGGTAGGCCGCCTTCGCCTCGGTCGCTTTGCGCGCACCGCGGTACGCCGCGCCGAGCTCGTTGAGCGCGAGCCCGCGTTGCACGCCGTCCGGGTCGAGCCGACCGAACGCGTCCGCCGCGCGCTGCTGCAACTCGATGGCCTCGGGCAGCTTCCCTTCGGCGTAGCGCATGAGGCCCCGTGTCTGGAGCAGCCGCGCCTCGAGCCACGGCCCGCCTCCGACGCGCGCGATGGCGCCTTCGGCCAACTTGTCCCACGCCGCGGCCTCGGCGTAGCGGGCCTGTCGGACGCCCAGCACCAGGAGGAGTGACGTCGCGGCCTCGGCGCGGACCTGGTCGTGCCGCGCCGCCTCGCCCGTGGAGAGCGCCTCGAGCAGCACCGTCTCGGCCTGCTTGAGGTCGCCACGCCGCTCGTCGAGCGCGCCCTGGAGCGCGAGCCCCTCGGCCACCACGGGCGGATAGCCGGACGCGGTCGCCTGCTCGCGGGCCTTCGCCACCATCACCGACGCGTCGTCGAAGCGGGAGAGGTCCATCAGCACGCGGGCCTGCGCCAGCGTGTCGCGCACGGCGTCGACCGCCTTCACCGTCTCGACGCGCTCCGGCGGCGCCACCTGCGCCGACAGCCCGTCGGTGTTCGCGCAGACCGACACCGGCGTGAGCGCCTCCACCGCCTCGGGTGCCGCGCGCACCTGCTCCGGCGACGAAGTGGTGGTGAGCACCTCGACGAACGCCCGCACTTCGCGGCGCCGACGCTCCAGACACGCCATGCGGAGCGTCAACACCTGGTCCGACTGCTCACCCCGCACGCGCGTCGCTTCACAGGCCTCGGTGTGCATCGCCTGCCAGCCTGCGAGGTACGCTGACAGACGGTTGCGGACGAGCACGGCGGCGCCTGGCTCGGCGGCGAGTGCGCGGTCGACCGAGACCGCCACCTCGGGCCGCCAGACCTCCTCCGCCAACGCCGCGGCGCCCGTACACGTGGGCCTCGCCCGCCAGACGGCGAACGCGCCCAGGCTCACCACCAGCACCAGCGCTGCGGCCACCAGCACCCCGGTCGGCCGCGTGCGACGCTCGAGGACTTCGAGGAGGGCGTCCATCGACGGGAAGCGGGCCTTCGGGTCGACCGACAACCCCCGCTCGGCGGCGGCCCGCACCTTCGCGGGCACGTCACGGCCGCCCGGGGGCTCGACCCGTTTCCACGTCGGGCGCCCGCGGCCCCGCTCGAACGGCGCCGCACCGAAGAGGCCCTCCCAGAGCGCGAGGCAGAAGCTGAACTGGTCGGACAAGGCCGTTGCCTGCCGGCCCTCCCACTGCTCGGGCGCCATGTAGGCCGGAGTCCCGAGCAACGCGCCGGTCTGGGTCAGGCGCACGTCGGTGGGCGAGACCCCAGGCACGGCCGCCTCCTCGGACTTCCCGAGGCTCGTCGACAGGCCAAAGTCCGAGACGCGCACGCGGCGGTCGGCCCCGATGAGCACGTTCTCGGGCTTGAAGTCGCGATGCACCAGCCCGGCCCGATGCGCGGCGGCGAGGCCACGGCCAGCGGCGAGGTAGACGTCGAGCACCTCCCGCCAGGTGCGCGGCGCCGCGGCGAGCCACGTCTTGAGCGAGCCCCCGTCGACCAGCTCCATCGCGACGTAGACCTCTCCCTCGACGACGCCCATGTCGAAGATGGAGACGATGTTGGGGTGGTTGAGCTGCGCGATGGACTTGCCCTCGCGGAGCAGCCGCGCCTTCACCTCTTCCGCCGCCGACGCCGTGCGGCCGGACTTCACCACCTTGATGGCGAGTTTGCGCTCCAGCACCGGGTCGAACGCAGCGTGCACCCGGCCCATGCCGCCGGAGCCAAGGTGCTCCATCACCACGTACCGCCCCACGCGCTCGAGCCTGGGCCCCTCGCCCGGCTCCACCGTCCCGATGGCGGGCGCGGTGTCGGCGAAGGACATGCGGTCGGACTCGTCGCGGGCGCCTTTGACGAGGGCCGCGACCAGGCTCGAACACGCGGGGCAGGTCTCGAGGTGCGCGTGGACCTCGGCGAGCTTCGACTCGTTCAAATCGCCACCCACCAGGGCCGCGATGGTGTTCTCGTCGAGGCACGCCACGGGGCTGGTCAGGCTAGCCCACTCCTGCGAGCCTCCGAAGCGTGTCCGACGGACTCTCCGCGGTGTTCCTCGAGCAGGCCTCACCGGCGGCGCGCGCGGCGTTCGAGGCGCGGGCGGAGCTCGAGGCCCAGTTGACGGCCCTGGTGGAGCGCGCCACGCACAGCCAGCCGGAGCTCGAGGTCGACGCGTCTGGCTTCATCGCCCACGTCGCCAGCCATGTGACGGACGAGACCGACCTCGAGGCGCTCCACGCCGGTGACTTGCGGCTGGCGTTGGGCTGTCTCCTCGGCGACCCCACCGCGCTGGCGGTCTTCGAGCGAGACGTCGTCGCCCGGGCGCTGGTGGCGGTGCGGGGGAGCCTGCCGACGGGACTCACCGCCGACGAGGTGCTGCAGCGCCTGCGCGTCCGATTGCTGCTGCGAGACGGAGAGCGGGCCCCCGCGCTCTCCAGCTACTCGGGCCGTGGCGCCCTGCTGCACTGGTGTCGGGCGACGGCGCTGCGGCTGGTGCAGGAGGTCGCGCGCGCGCCGCAGCGGGAGGTGGCCTCGGAGGACGCGCTGCTCGACGCACCCGCGCTCGCGAAGGACCTCGACACCTCGCTGCTGAAGAAACAATTCGCGGCCGCGTTCGCGACGGCCTTCAAGGTGGCGCTGGCCCAGCTCTCCTCACGCGACCGGCACCTGTTGCAGCTGCACTACCTCGAGGGCATGCGCGCCGAGGAGCTGGGACGCATCTTCAACACGCACCGCACCACCGTGTGGCGGTGGCTCACCCAGTGCCGGGAGGAGCTGCTCAAGGCCACGCGGGCCGAGCTGGCGAAGACGGTGAAGGACTCGGAGCTGTCGAGCTTGATGAACGTCGTGCACAGCCAGCTCGACCTCTCGCTCTCGCGGGTGCTGCGGGCCGAGCACGACGTGCCTTCAGAAGACTGATGCCTGGCGACGGGGCCTGGGCCCTCCGTCAGGAGACCGCATAGACCTCAGCGAGCGGGAACTCGACAGCAAGGGACTCGAGTCGGACTGTCGCACCCGCTTCGAAAATCGAGAGCACCCAGGTCTTGCCCTCACGCCGGAAGACCTCGATGCGCTGGCTGTCTTGCGCGACGAGGACATACTCACGCAGGGTCGCGCGGCGCTGGTAGTGCGCGAACTTCTCTCCTCGGTCGCTGCGCTCGGTCGAATCGGACAGGACCTCGATGATGACGGTCGGATTGGTGATGGCGTCTTTGTCATCCGAGGCCGCCTGCTCCGGGCCACAGATGATGGTGGGGTCTGGGTAGGTCGAGCGATCGGTCTCCTCGATACGAACCCGAAGGTCTGCGGAATAGGGCGTACAGCCCTTTCCTTGAAGGCGGTTGCCCAGACACCACGCGAGCGAGGCACACAGCCTGGCGTGCGTTGGCGTGCCGCTCTCCATCGCCCACACGTCGCCCCGCAGGTATTCGTGTTTGATCTCGCTCGTCGCCTCGCGCGTCAGGTACTCGGGATAGGTCATCACGTAGCCCTTCATCGAAAGGGAACTTACTCCGTGACCGCGGCTTCCAAAAACGTGGAGGCCTGCCGCCACCACGGGGCATGAACCGAACGCTCCTCTTCATTCAGAGGCTGGCGCACGTCACCCGCTGAGGACCCTTCCATGCTCCTTCGACTGCGCATCGTCTTCGCCCTGCTGTTCGCCGTCCTCTTCTACCTGGTGGCCCTCGCCACCGCGGCTGGCCTCGTCTGGGCTGGCGTGCAGGTGGGCGCCTCCATCGTCCACTTCCGCGGGCGCATCATCATCGCCATCGGCATCGCGGCGCTGGGCCTCATCGCGGCGGGCGCGGTGGTGCTGTGGTCGCTGCTTCCCCGCTGGCAGCGCTTCGTGGCGCCGGGCCCGGAGCTGTCCCCCAACGCTGGAGAAGCTTCAGGAGCAGATTCGTGAATGCGACCGGGAGCTGAAGAACGTGAGCAAGAGGTATCCCGACGCCGAGGGAGTAGGGGCAGTCGACGGGGTGGGTCTTCTGACTGCGATGGTCTTCCTGCTGACGCTCGCAGACAAGGAGCGCTTCACGAAGAGCCGAGCTGTAGGGGCCTTCGTTGGGTTGCGGCCGAGGAAGGACCAGTCTGGAGATTCGGACAAGCAGCTCCGAATCACCAAAGCAGGAGACCCCTTCTTGAGGAGGCTGCTGGTCTGCTCGGCCAACTACATCCTCGGGCCATTCGGGAAGGACAGCGACTTGAGGCGGTGGGGCCTGAGGCTGGCGGAGCGTGGCGGGAAGAATGCTCGAAAGCGGGCGAAGGTGGCGGTGGCCAGGAAACTGGTGGTGTTGATGCATCGGCTGTGGGTGACAGGAGAGGAGTACGAGCCGCTGCGCAATACAAAGCGCCGGGAAGCTGCAGCGGCGGCGTAGCGCGACAACACAGGAGACTTTCAAGGGCGCATCAGCGCGCCAGCAAACAAGCGAGAAACCACGACCCGCCCCGTCTGGGCGACTGCGAGCCTTGTCTCGAGCATCAAAGCTCGCATGACAGATGGCAGCACCCAGCCGGTTTGGACCCCAACATGCACCCGGCTCAACGAGCCGACCAAGAGTGCGAATGGAAGCGTGGCGGAGCGGTTTCTCGCAGAAGTGCTGTCGAGCTTGATGTGTCTGTGAACCTTGACACCGAACGACCTCCTCATGGAAGACAAGGACTGGAGCGACTCTGCCGCTCTGGCGCCCGCGGGCCCGTCGCGGACTGCCGGCTGCGTCGCCTCGAGGACGGGCGGTACGAGTACACGCCGAAGCGGGGCAGTCCCTTCACCCTGTCCGCACCGGCGCTGGTGAAGCGCCTGGTGGCCCTGACGCCGCCGCCCAACGCGCACCTCACCACCTTCCACGGTGTCGAAAGCTCCCAACGCGAGACTGCGGCCCCTCGTCACCCGCCAGCCCGAGGCCGTGCCCACTCCGTCGGAGCGCCTCGCCTCACCTTCGAAGAAGCAGAAGCGCCGCCTCGACTGGGCAACGCTGCACCAGCGCACCTTCCGCACCGACGTGTTGCGCTGCCCCTGCGGAGGCCGTCGCCGCATCCACGCCGTCCACTCCACCCGTGCCGCAGCCGAGGCCAGACTCGTCGAGCTCGGCG
>JBILEB010000232.1:0-8492 GCA_044352295.1 Myxococcaceae bacterium | reverse complement strand
CTCTGTCACCTTCCTTCTCCATCATCCACGGCCGGTCCCGAGCCCCGTCCACCGGCCACTGCGCCAGGAACTCCACGAGCGCCTCTTGCCCCTCGGCTTGGTTCCACGGTTTGTTCCTCTTCTCCTTCCCAGCTCAACCACCCCAACATCGTGTCGGTCTTCGACATGGGCGTGGCCGAGGGGGAGGTCTACGTCGCCATGGAGTTGGTCGACGGAGGCTCGCTCAAGAGTTGGCTCGCGGCAGCGCCCCGGACGTGGCGAGAGGTGCTCGCAGTGTACCTCGACGCTGGCCGCGGGCTGGCGGCGGCGCACCGTGCGGGCCTGGTCCATCGCGACTTCAAGGCCGAGAACGTGTTGGTCGGCACCGACCGCCGCGTGCGCGTCTCCGACTTCGGGTTGTCGACGAGCTTCTCGAAGCCCGAGGGCGTCGCCGACGCTGCCGTCAGCGATGCGCGGCTCACCCAGACGGGCGCGATGCTCGGCACGCCTCGCCGTCGCCGTCGCCGTCGTGGCGCTTGTGTCGAGTCTGGCCGTTGGGGCGTGGGCCGTGCGGCAGAACGGCGCGACTGGTGTTGCACCGACGGTCGCCGATGCGGCCATCGCAGTCTCTGAACCGGTCGCGTTGGACCCCGTGCAGCAGACGGGCGAGAACGAGCCCCTGGCCACCACCCGGTTGGACTCCAGGACCGGCATCACGTGGGTGTGGATGCCTTTGGGAACCTTCGAGCAGGGCTGCGTTCCCGGCGACTCCGAGTGCGACAGCGACGAGAAGCCAGCGATTGCGAAGACGGTGCGCGGCTTCTGGCGGCCCTCAGAACGCGGCGAGCTTCTTCAGCATCGAGCGGTTGCTCCACACGGTTTCACCCCGAGCACTGACCTCGCCCTTCGCGATCTGCGCCGCGTTTCAGGAGTCGAACCTCGACGTCGTGCTCGGGACTGCGCCTGGCGCGTCAGGTGACGCCAGCCCCGTCACGGCACAGGGCGCCCCACAAGGCTGCCGTACACCGGCGGCGTCCCCGTCGTCCCCCGCCACTCCGCCACCCCGACGTGCGCGTAGCCGTCCTTGTCGAGCGCGAACGAGGTGAAGGTCATCGGCCCCAGAGACAGCGGCAGCCGCACCGGAGAGGGCCACGGCTCGAACGAGCGCCCACCCACCTGGGAGCGCCACAGCGTGTCCTGTGCCGCGACGAGCACCCGGCGCCGCAGCACGTCCACCATGAAGGCCGTGACCCGCTTGCCCCCGAAGTTGACGCTCGCCCATGCCGGCGCCTCGTCGTCCGTGTCGAGGACGTGGAGCGTCCCCGCGGGCCGGTTCCAGGCGAGCAGCGCCGTGCCGACGACCCCGAGGTCCAGCTCGTCACGCCCGGCCGCCGCGCTCCCCGGAGGTGCCGGCAGCGCGTCCTCCACCAGCGAGAGCGCCGCGCTCAGCGTGTAGAGGCTCTTCACCCCGGCCGGCGCGCGCCACGCCACCCCGACGAAGCCCGCCCGCCGCCCGCCCGGCATCGCGAAGATGGGCGCGAACGAGCCCGCCGACGCGTCCGCCCCGACGATGCGCGTCGAGAACGAGGTACCATTCGGCGACACGCGCAGCGCCCCGCGCAGGTTGTCCGTGTCGTCCCGCCCGGCCACCACCGTCGTGCCGCCCAGCTCGGCCACCCCCTGCGCGGTGAGGTTCACGTTCACCGGCGCGCCGCTGCGCAGCTGCCACTGGCTCCCCAGCCAGTCGAGCGCCTCGGTGCGCACCAGCGTCCTCGGTGCCAGGCGGTGCCCCACCCGCAGCACCGACTGGTCGGGCCGCGTGAAGAGCGAGCCCGCCTGCGGCGTGCCCGCGTGCTCCTCGCCGTTGGGCCGGGCGATGGGCTCCCGCGACACCACCTCGTTCGTCGTGTGCACCAGCTCGAGCCACGAGGGCTTGTCGTTGAAGGGCGCCGGCCCCGTGTTGGCCGTGACGAGGAGCTGGCCGTAGAACTGGAAGGGCCGGGGCGCCTTCTCGGGCTGCGTCCACTCCTGCCCGAAGGGCACCACCGTCCACGGCTGGGTGACGTCGAGCGTGCCCACGCAGCGCAGCGGCCGGTTCGTCGCGTAGTCGCCGTCGAACACCCACAGCACGTCGCCCGGCCGGCAGCGCCCCGCCGGGTCGACGAGGTGAGTGCCGCCCACCGTCACCGTCTGCCTCACCGCCGCCTGCTCGTGGTTCGCCACCAGGAAGGCGCGTGAGCGCCCCGCCGCCACCCCGACGAGCGGCGAGAGCCCCTGGAACAGCGCCATGTCAGTCGGCGCGACGTCGGCCAGCGGGCCGCCGCTCCACCGCTGCGTCCGCCACACAAAGAAGCCCCGCGCCCCCTCGTCGCTGCCCTTGCCGGCGTCGACCAGCACCCGGCCCACCGCCGGCGCCGTCTCGGGCAGCGTGAAGCGAACCTCGTCGTCGGTCCAAGCGGTGACGTTGGCCGCGGGCACCACCACCTCGCCCAGCCGCAGCGTGCCCGACGCCCCGAAGCCGGTGCCGAAGACTCGCACCTCCTGGCCGGGCCACGCGGCCTGATGCGACACCCAGGCCACGCTCGCCCGCTCCCCGCCCGCCGGCGCCACCGCGTGCCCAACCGCCAGCAGCGGCTCCGCGCCCGCCAGTTCCGGCGCCTCGATGCACTCGCGGCCACCACTCGAGAGCCGGGTGAAGCAGAGCGCCGTGCCCCGGCGCTGTGACGTGGCGTTGGTGCCGACCACCGCCCGCCCGTCGGTCGTCAGCACCGCCCCCGCCTCGCCCCACTCGGCCTTCGCGCCCCGCATCAGCCCGCGCCACGTCGTCGACGTCGCGGTGTCGAACGGCGTCATCGAGCCCGCCGTCGTCGCCCCCGCGCAGGCCCAGCCCTCGGCGCCCAGCATCACCAGCCCCCGCGGGGCCGACCCGTACACGGCGTCGCGCGGGCCGGTGAACGCGCGGCAGGCGCCGGTGATGGAGAAGTCGAAGTGATTGGTGACGCGCCCGTCGTCGCGGCGCACCACCTGCAGCCCCGCCCACCTCGGCACGTGAAAGGCGTCGCCCGTCGCAGGGCTGACGTCGACGTCCCAGCCGATGAACCACCACGCGTCGGCGCTCCCGTCGGGCAGCGGCCCGAGGCTCACCCAGCCGCGCCCCTCGGAGGGCGGCAGCCGCTCCAGCGACGGGAGCGCGCCCGGAGGCGCGGTGGCCGCGCCGCGCCCCTCGAACATCGCCGCCGGGTCCGCGCGGGGCGTCAGCGTCGGCACCAGCGTCGCGTCCTCGGGCACGTACTTCATCTTCATGCCGACGAGGCGCAGCACCGGGCGCCGGCCGTCGACGCCGCGCAGCACTGGGCTCTCGCTCGGCACGACGAGGCCGTCGGGGCTGGCGGCGCCCTGGGGGCTGGCGACGCGCCCGGGCTCGTTCAGGCGCCTGGCCACCGTACGCCCCGGAAGGTGCAGCGGCGGCCCGTTGAGTGCCCACTGCCCATCGGCGCTCAGGCCCATCGTCGCCGTCGACTGGAGCACCAGCACCGGCGCCCGGTCGTCGAAGAGCGTTCCGACGCCGCCGCAGTCGCCCACCCACGCTCGGCCGTCGGGCGCCACGATGGGGCCGTGCCGCCCCGGCTCGCAGCTCGCCACGCCGCCGTCCGGGCCGGGGTCGGCGAAGGCCTCGTCGGAGTACACGCGGTCGCCCGAGTTGGCGAAGGCCAGGGAGCGCCCCGCGCGGAAGGGCAACGTCCGCTGCTCGACGAGCGTCGGCGTGCCCTCACCGTCGAGCCCCATCGTCGCCACGTGCAGCCGGCCGGCGCCGTCGAGCCACGCCAGGGTGCGCCCGTCGGGAGAGCCGGCCACTGCGGCGCCGAAGGCCAGCTCACGCAGCATCGGCGTCGCCTTGCCGGTGCGCGGGCAGAAGAGCCCGAAACCCACCTTCGTGCGCAGCGCGTCGGTGCCCGTCTCGTAGACGACGAGGCCGCCGACGTCGACGCGCTTCACCTTGGTGAGGCCGCCATCGTCCAGCCCGCCGGGCGCGGGGGGGCACGCGGCGACGAGGAGCGCGAGGCCCGCGAGGGTGACGCGCCTCATCGGCGCACCTCGATGAGCCAGGTGCGCGGCGGCTCGCCGGTGACGCGGAAGCCGTCGAGCGTCGCGAGGCCCGTCTGCAGCCCCAGCAGCACCAGGCCGTCTTCGTCCTGGCTGCTGTCGCGGAGCTGCACGTTGCGCAGGCCGAGGTCCTCGAGCGGGCCCACCTGCGCGAGGCGGGCGTCGAAGCGCGCCGACCAGGTGCCGCCCGTGGCCTGGTTCGCGAGCATCGCCACCACGCCGTCGGCGAAGGCAGCCACTGCGACGGGGGCCGCCGAGAGCCCGGCCTGGTCCGTCAGCGCCAGTGCGGCGCTGTACTGGGCGAGGGCGGGCCCGGCCGGCCGGCTGCCCCCGCCGAGGTCGGCGTCGACGGCGAGGGTGAAGGCCACCACCGCGCGCCCGCCATGCAGCGCCGCGGCGTTTACCGTGACGGTGGCGGGGAAGGCGCGGCTCCCGGCCACCGCCGGGCCCTGGAGCGAGACGAGGGAGCTGCCCGCCGCCACGAGCGCGCGCTCGCCGTCGACCCACGCCTGCCGCGGCGCCGCGTCGATGCCGAGGCTGCCCTGCGCGCGCCCGCCCGAGGCGTCGAGCCTGGCCACCTGCGCCGTCGCCACGCCCGGGGCGCGGAAGGCCACCACCGCGCTCCCGTCGGGCCCGACGGCGGCCGCCAGCTGCGACAGGCCGCTGCCCTCGGCGAGGAGCGCCGCGTCGGTCACCTGCCCCGCGCCGTCGACGCGCACGCGCAGCACCTGCCGGGCGTTCTCCGCGCCCAGCGAGCGCCCGCCCAGCTCGACGACGCCAGAGACGGCCAGCACCACCCAGCCGCCGCCCTCGGGCAGCGCCTGCAGCGCGAGCGCGTCTTCGGGCAGCGGCGTCATCCACCCGGTACCGGTCGCGCGGTCGAAACCGACGAGGGCGCGCGGGGTGGGCCGGGTGAAGGAGAGTTCGGTGGGCCCGATGGCAAAGGTGACGACGCCCGGCGCGAAGTTGGCCTGGAGCAGCGCGCGGTCGCCGCGCGACGAGGCCCGCGACGCGAGCGCCGTGCCGCCGCGGTTGCCGGCGGCCAGCGTGCGCTCGTACGGCGTCTTCATCGTGTCGACGAGCAGGGTGCCGCCGCGCTCGGTGAGGTCGAGGAAGCAGCGGTCTTGCCCGAGGGTCGACGACTCGACGCACGGCAGCCGCACGGCGTTTCCCCGGTCCGCCATGGCGGTCACGAGCAGGCGCTCCCCGGCGAGGCCCGACACCACGCACTCGTCGCGGCAGTCGACGCGGCCGTCGGCGGACACCACGCGGGCGCTCCCGGTGCCCCGGAGCGAGAGCGTCACCGACGCCGGCTTGCGATCGAGCGGCCCTTCGGCGCGGTAGAACAGCCCCGCGCCCGAGGGCGAGAAGCCGATGGCGCCGGCTGCGTCCACGACCGCCTGCGGTCGCGAGCGGAAGTCGGGCGTGGCACCGATGCCCGAGGGCGGGCCGAAGATGCGCTCCGACGAGGCGATGGCGCCGCCGTCGAGCTCGTACAGCACCCAGCCGGGGCTGCTGGCCTTCTCGAGCGAGGCGATGACGCGCGGCCGGCCGCCCGGCGCGGTGACCAGCAGGGCCTCGTACCCGAGGCCGAGGGGCACCTCGCGCCATCGCTGCCCGTCCCACTCGGCGAAGACGAGCTCTTTGCCGATGGCGCGCCCGCCGACGCCGCCCGGGCCGTCGCCGACGTCGCGCCCCGTCAGCACCACCTGCACCCGGCCGTCGGCCGTGACGAGGGGCGGCGGGCCCACCGGGCGCTGGCGCGAGAGGGGCACCGGCGCGCCCACCGGGGTACCGTCGAGCCGGGTGCGGTGCACCGCGAAGTCCTTCACGAAGACGACGTCGCCGCTCGGCGCGACGGTGGCGGTGAAGGGCGGCTGCGCGCCGGAGCGCCGCTGCCACGCGCCCGCCTCGAGCGAGTAGCCCGTCACCACCGGCTCGCCGTTGACCTGGTCGGCCCGCACCAGCAGCGTCGGCCGCTCGGCGCCGGGCAGGAAGCGCAGGCCGTGGGCCGTCACCGGCCCGTTGTCCACCAGCGACTGCTTGAAGGTGAGGGCGCCCACCGGCCCCTCGAGCACGAGCAGCTGCGCCGTCGCGGTGACGAGCGCCAGACGCACGATGCCGTCGCGCACGTCGAGGGCGCTCCACGAGAAGTTCGGCAGGGCGGCGCGGCGCGGTTCGCAGCCCTTCGTCACGAGCGCGTACGAGGGCTTCAGGCAGCCGCCGGCGGCGAAGATGCCCACGGCGGCGTGCAGGTTGCCGTCGGCGTCGAAGGCGATGGCGTTGCCCTGGCTGATGGACGGCGAGCAGGGCGTGATGGCGTAGGTGTGCCAGCCGTTGCCGAGGAAGGCGGGGCAGCGCTCGTACCAGCGGTAGGTGCGCTGGCCCGTCGCGTCGCGCGTCGAGGCGAGCGCAATCGACTGCCGTGGCGTCAGAGTCTTGATGTCCGTTGTCCACGTCGCCTGGCGCGGCCCGTCGCGGTCAGCCAGCACCTGCTCCGTCAGTTGCCCGCCCGCGACGCGCCAGGTGGCGACGTAGTTGGTAAAGAGCACCGCCCCCCAGCCATCGAGCGTGTACGACGTCGACACCCCCTGACCCGCGGGCACGACGAGCCCGTTCTCGTCTACCGGGAGCTGGCGCCGCGCCTCGCTCTCCGACAAGAGGCCGATGACAGTCGACTCGCCTCCGTCGCTCCGCACCAGCCACCAACCCTCGACGTCCTTCGCCGTGGCGGTGGCCGGGTCAATAGGCTCGCCCGGCTTCGGGCAGGCCGAGATGAGGAGGAGGGTGAGGAGGAGGGTGAGGAGGAGGGTGAGGAGGCCGGTGAATGAGCGCACATGGATTTATTTGCCGGGTTCGGCGCGGGCGCAAGCGCCCGGGTTGAACAAGACTGGGTTTGAGGTCCTTTCGCCTGGCCAGCAACGCCTTCACGTCGCCCAGCAGGCTCCGACCCACGGCCATCTCGTACATTCGCGCCACCGAGCGCTTCGGCGCGTTCTTCTTTGGCCGGCCTGGCCTGCGCCGCCGCACGGCTGCGCCCGTCACTCCTGATGTGACGCCCTTGTCTGTGAAGGGGGGCCAGCTCCAGCCCGAAGCCCTCGTCATTCCGAGCGGGCCCTTCGGCACGGGCTGTGCTGGGCGCTCCAACATGCGCTTCCGCGTGGTGCTGGTGGGACTCCTGGTGTCGGCCTGCTTCGCGCCCGTCAACGAGCGCGCCGACGGGAGCGCTGGAGGCAGCGCCGCCGGCGGCCAGGCCGGTGGAGCCGCAGCCGGCGGGAGCGCCGGGGGCGTGGCTGGCGGGACCGCCGGGGGCAGCGCAGGTGGAGGCGCCACCTCGTGCGTGAGCGACACCCAGTGCGGCGCCGGTCAGCGCTGCTACGCCTGCGGGACCCGCTCCCTGTGCGCAGAGGGCTGCAGCGGCACGAAGCCGTGTCCGGGCCAGGCCTGCGTCGAGGTCGACATCGCGTGCCTGACGTGCCCCTGCCCCGACAGCCGCTGCGTGACGCCCAGCTGCGCGGACGAGGACGGTGACGGCTACGCGGTGCTCGCGTGCCCGGGGCTGCGCGGGGGAGATTGCCGCCCCCTCGACGCCACCGTGAACCCCGGCGCCGTCGAGCGCTGCGACAACGGCAAGGACGATGACTGCAACGGCGTGCACCCTGTGGAGCGAGCACGGAGCCGAGCCGTGTCAGGGGTGAGGAGTACACGCCTGGCAGCGACGGGTGGCTCGGCGACTCGGCGTCAGCGGGTCTCTGCGCGGAGGTGCCGTCGTCTTCACTCAGTGGTTCGGCTCGACGTTGCAACTGACGCCGCACCTCCATGCCTTGCTGCCGGAGGCCCTGTGGACGACGACTGGCGACGTGGTGGAGCTCCCCGCACCAGACGATGCGGACGTGGCTGGCATTCTCGGCCGCGTCCTCCGGCAGGCCCGCAAGGACTTCTCCGACGCCGACGCGCCGTGGCCCCAGGACGAGTACGAGGCCTTGCAGCGCGCGTCGTTGCAGCGCCCCTTGCCGATGGAGCTGCCTCCCTCTCCTCGCCGACGCCGCGTCGCGGTGGGCCTTTTGCTTCTCCCTCCACGCCGACACCGCCGTCCACGGCCACGACAGACAGGGCCTCGAGCGACTGGTGAGGTACCTATCACCGTGTCAACTGCTCTCGTCGGAGCCTGGCTCACTTCCTTTCCCCTTGAGAGCGAGGCGCGGCGAGCGAATGCGCGGCAGGCGTCGAGTCTTCGCGTACTCGGCGACGACGGCGTCGAGGCCGGTGTCCTGGAGAAATTTCTTCTCTCCAGCAGGCGCCGGCATTCTCGGAGGCAGCGCCTCGGCCGCCAGCACGGTGTCGATGTCCTTGACGATGCGCGTGCCGACTCCGCTTCCATAGGTGGCTGGGCGTGAAGTGCCGCGCAG
>JBILEB010000017.1:0-74641 GCA_044352295.1 Myxococcaceae bacterium | reverse complement strand
CGTCAGGCTGAAGCGGCCCGAGTGGCTGAAGAGGCGCGGCTGGCTGAAGATGCGCGTCAGGCGGAAGCGGCACGACTGGCTGAAGAGGCGCGGCAGGCCGAAGCGGCGCGAGTGGCTGAAGAGGCGCGGCAGGCGGAAGAAGCGCGTCAGGCGGAAGCGGCACGAGTGGCTGAAGAGGCCCGTCAGGCTGAAGAGGCGCGGCAGGCCGAAGCGGCGCGAGTGGCTGAAGAAGCACGACTGGCTGAAGAGGCGCGGCAGGCCGAAGCGGCGCGAGTGGCTGAAGAGGCGCGGCAGGCCGAAGCGGCACGACAGGCTGAAGAGGCGCGGCAGGCCGAAGCGGCGCGAGTGGCTGAAGAGGCGCGGCAGGCCGAAGCGGCACGACTGGCTGAAGAGGCGCGGCAGGCGGAAGCGGCGCGACTGGCTGAAGAGACCCGTCAGGCGGAGGCCGCGCGATTGGCGGAGGAGGCCCGACAGGCGGAAGCTGCGCGACTGGCTGAAGAGGTACGGCAAGCGGAAGCGGCCCGGTTGGCTGAAGAGGCACGGCAGGCAGAGACCGCGCGATTGGCTGAAGAGGCCCGTCAAGCAGAAGCGGCACGACTGGCCGAAGAGGCACGGCAGGCGGAAGCGGCGCGACTCGCGGAAGAGGCACGGCAGGCAGAGGCCGCGCGACTGGCTGAAGAGGCACGTCAAGCGGAAGCGGCGCGGCAGGCCGAAGAGGCACGGCAGGCGGAAGCTGCGCGACTCGCGGAGGAGGCTTGGCAGGCAGAGGCCGCGCGACTGGCGGAAGAGACTCGGCAGGCAGAGGCTGCGCGACTCGCGGAAGAAGCTCGGCAAGCGGAGGCCGAACGCGCCGAAGAAGAGCTCCGCTTCCGTGACGCGCAGCTTCAGGCCGAGCGCGAGGCGGCGGAGCAGGCTGAAGAGGCCCGTCGCGTCGCCACCGCGCAGCGACTCGCGGCAGAAGCGCAAGAAGCCGAAGAGGCAGCTCGTCGCACCAGGGAAGCCCGTCGCGCCGAAGAAGCCCGGGCGATGGCAGAGGCCCGTCGCGCGGACGAGGTCCGCCGCGCCGAGGAAGCCCGCCTCCTCGCCGAAAAAGAGGCCCTCGAGGCGGAGGAGAGAGAGGCCGTGCTCCTCGAGCGCGCCGCGGCGGCCCGGGCCCAGGTCGAAGAGCAGGCCCGCCTCGCGCGCCTCAAGGCCGAGGCCGAAGCGATGGCGCGCCAGGCCGAGGAGCGCCGGCGCCGGTCCTCCGTCAGCCAGACCTTCGTCGGTCCGGCCCCGACGCCCGTTGCGCCCCGCCCGATGCAGGAGGCCGTCGGTGGCGGCAAGGCCGAGGACAAGGAACTCCTCGCCCGCCACCGGCAGCAACAGGAGCTGCTGCGCCAGATGAACGAGGCGCTCAAGCGCTCCGTCGGGCCGGCCCCTGATGCGGCCCCCACGCCGCCTGAGCCGAACCCCAGCCGGCGCCCCGAGGAGAAGACTGACCCCAACATTCGCATGGTGACGCCGCCCCTCGCGCCTTCTCCCGTGCGTCAGTCGGCGCCGCGCTCACTCGTCTTCGGCCGCGACCAGCCGTCCGAGGAGGCCGACCTGTGGAACATGATGCAGCCCTCGAGCCCGTCTCAGCCCGTGCCGGGCAACAGCAACTCCTTCGAGGAGGCGCTGCGCCGCGTCGACTCCAGCCTCGAGGCCCTCGTCGGTCAGGCCCCCCGTCCGCTCACCACGCCGGTCGAGCCCATCGTCGAAGCCGAGATCTCCACCACACCCGCCACGCCCGCCAGGGAGGACTCCGACTTGGGTGATCCATCTGATCCCGCCGAAGCCGCGAAGCTCCGCCGACAGCGCCTCCTGCGCCGCGCGATGGAGAGCCTCGGCACCGTTCCGCAGCCACCGTCCTCCAGCCCCTCGGGGATCAGCTCGTCGCCCTCGGGCATCAGCTCAGCTCCGTCGGGGGTCACCGCCTCACCGTCCTCCGTGAGCGCGCCGCCGACGAGCGCCCCCTCGGCTCCACCTCCGTCCTCGGCGTCACGCGCTCCGGCCGCCCCGACGCCTCAGGACGCGCAGCTCGCCCAGCAGATCGAGGTGCGCTTCGAACAAGTGAAGAAGAAGGATCACTTCGCCACGCTCGGCGTCACCCCGCAGGCCTCCCGCGACCAGGTGAAGACCGCCTTCCTGGGCCTCGCCAAGACGTTCCACCCCGATCGACTCCCGCCCTCACTCCCGCACCTCGCGCAGAAGATGAGCGCGGTGTTCGAGGCGATTCGCGAGGCCTATGAGGTGCTCTACGACGACGCCCGGCGCACCGCCTACCAGGCCACCGTCGCGGCGCAGCGTGCGGCGGCTCCGGGCCAGGCGGCGGCGGCGTCGGCGAGCGCGGCGTCGAGCCAGCAGGCGAGCGACCTCTTCAAGATGGGCGAGGCCTACTTCAAGAAGCGCGACTACAAGCAGGCCGAGGAGCACTTCAGCCGCGCTCACGCGCTGGACAAGGGCGCCAACTCCCTCGCGGCGCAGGCCTGGGCCATCTACATGGACCCTACCCGCAAGCCCGAAGGCCAGAACGCCCGCGCGATGATGCAGAAGGCGCTCACCCTCGACGCCGCCTGCGACCGCGCCCACTACCAGCTCGGCGTCATCGCCCGCGTCGAAGGCGACATGGAGCGCGCCGAGAAGCACTTCCGCGAGGCGGTGCGCGTCAACCCGCGGCACCTCGAGGCCAGCCAGGAACTCCGTCTCATCGAGATGCGCCGCAAGAAGGAGTCAGGCGTGAAGAAAGGCGGCGGCGGCATCTTCGGCTGAACGCCGCCTCACCGCCGCGAACGCCGCTTCGCGACCGCCTCTTCCATGGGCTGGGCGACGTCTCCGGCCGCGCGCGCCATCAGGCAGATCTGCGTCACCCGCGCGCCGAACTTCTCCCACTTCCCCTCACCCGTGCCCTTCACGCGCAGGAACTCCCCCTTCGTCGTGGGGAGCGCTGCGGCCAGCCCGTACATGGTGGCGTCGTTGAAGATGATGAAGGGCGGCACCGCCAGGTCCTGGGACAGCTCGCGCCGGAAGCGCTTGAGCTCCTCCACCGCCAGCACGCTGTAGTGCCCGGGGAGTGCGCTCTTCGCGATCGTCGGGGCGTCGTCCCGGCTTCCGCTCTTCGGAGGCAGCTTCGTGCGCGCGCCCTCGCAGACGTCACACCCGCCGCAGCGCTGGCCCCAGGCCGTCTCTTCCCCGAAGTAGCGCAGCAGGAAGCCCCGGCGGCACCGCTTCGTGTACGCGTACTCGGTCATCCGCTTGAGGAGCAGCAGCTGCGTGCGCTCCTGGGCCCGCACCTTCTCGAGATCGACCCCGAGCGTGTCCCAGTGCTCGTCTCGCAACACCTGAATCGCCCGCCCCGAGAAGGGCCGCGCCACGGTGAT
The DNA here is from genome assembly GCA_044352295.1 of Myxococcaceae bacterium. GTDB lineage: Bacteria > Myxococcota > Myxococcia > Myxococcales > Myxococcaceae > Xiheimicrobium. Next base: position 71,243 of record JBILEB010000017.1, on the reverse strand, counting down.
GGAGCCGGCGCGCTCGAGCGACGAGAGGCCCGCGCGAATGCGCTCTTCGTCGAGCCCGGAGCGCCGGCCGATGGTGGGCAGGTCGGTGGTGCCGTGGACGCCCACCTGGAACATCGCCAGCAGGGTCGTCCACAGCGCCTTCACCTCGGGGCTCCGCGGGTGGTGGCTGGCGGAGCCGGGGAGAATCGTCACGCCGTAGCGGCCTTCTCCGCGTCCGCCGCGTGAGAGGCACCGCTCGCGCTCCAGCGCCTTGAGGACCGCGGACACCTCGAACTCGCTCGAGCCGAGCTGGGCGGCGAGCTGGTTCACGCCGCGCTCGAACGTCTGCTCCTGCCGCAGCAGCTTCCACACGTCGCGGAAGAGCGTCTCGGGTGGGTGGTTCGACTGGATGAGGCGCTCCTGCGTGAAGACGTCGCCATGGTTGAACAACAGCAGCGCGTGGGCCGGCTGGCCGTCACGGCCCGCGCGACCGATCTCCTGGTAGTAGGCCTCGACGGCCCGGGGAATTCCGGCGTGCGCCACGAAGCGAATGCCGGGCTTGTCGATGCCCATGCCGAACGCGTTGGTGGCCACCGCGACGGCGCCCTCACGGGCCATGAAGGCCTCCTGCGCCTCTCGTCTCGCGTCGTCCGTCATGCCCGCGTGGTACAGCACCGCGTCGATCTTCTTCGTGGTGAGGCCCTGGTGGAGCGACTCGGCCTGCTTGCGCGTCGAGCAGTAGATGATGCCGGAGCCCTCCTGCGACAGCTCGACGCTCGCGCGGCGCTTGTCGTCCTCGCCCGTGACGTTGAGCACCTCGAGGAAGAGGTTGGGTCGATCGAACCCCGCGACGAAGACGTTGGGGTCCTTCATCAGCAGCACCCGGGCGATGTCGTCGCGCACCTCTGGCGTGGCCGTCGCGGTGAGCGCCACGGTGCGGGGCGGGCGCAGGCGTTTGCGGACCTGGCCGAGCAGCGCGTAGTCCGGACGGAAGTCGTGGCCCCACTGCGAGATGCAGTGGGCTTCGTCGATGGCGTAGAGCGCGACGCGGGCCTCGGTGAGCGCCGAGACGAACGCCTCGCTGCGGAAGCGCTCCGGGGCGACGTAGACGAGCTTGTACTCACCGGCACGCAGCTTCTGCTGGCGCGTCTGCCGCTCGCTCTCCGACAGCGTGGAGTTGATGAACGTCGCCGAGATGCCGCGGGTGCGCAGGCCGTCGACCTGGTCCTGCATGAGCGCGATGAGCGGCGAGACCACCACCGTCACACCGTCGAGCAGCGTGGCAGGCAACTGGTAGCACAGCGACTTCCCGGCGCCGGTGGGCATCACCACCACGGTGTTGCGGCCCGACAGCACCGCGCTGACCACCTGGGCCTGACCGTGGCGGAAGGAGGAGAGGCCGAAGGCGCCGAGGCCCTTCGTCATCTCGTCGAGGAACGGCAGATCGGCAGACACCGCGCGCATGAGTGCACCCTGGGAGATCGCCGGTCAATCGACTTCGACGTCGTCGAGGCGAATCGTCGGCCCGTGGCTCGGCGGGTCGAGCAACCCGCGCTCCAGCATCGACACGTGGGCGCGATCGGCCACCACGATGTGGTCGAGCAGCGTGAGGTGGAGCGTCCTGGCGGCCGCGACGATTCGCCGGGTGAGCGCCACGTCGGGCACCGAGGGCTCGGGGTTTCCGCTGGGGTGCGAGTGCACCAGCACCAGGCCCGTCGCGCGGCAGGCCACCGGGGGCGCCAACACCTCGCGCGGGTCGACGACGCAATGATCCGCGCCACCCATGGCGACCCGGTCGCTCCGCATGAGCGTGTTGCGCGGGTTGAGCGAGAGGACCCACGCCTCTTCGCGGCGATGCTGGACCAGTCGCTCCCGCGTCCACTGCGCGATGGCCGCCGGGCCCGTCAGCCTCAAGCGCTCGCCGCGGCGGATGGGAAGACGTCGGCCCAGCTCGAGCGCCGCGAAGAGCCGCGTGGCGAGCTGTGGAGCGACCTCGAAGGCGAGCTCCGGCGCTTCGAGCAGGTGAGGCAACCCCTGCGCGAGGAGCGGTTTCACGTCGGCCTCCGTCGTCGTCACGCCCAACACGCACAGCAGCTCGGCGTCACTCAAGGCTGCCGGTCCCAGCGCCTGCAGCCGCTGCGACGCGTCCTCCACCGCGCGTCGCGCTGGCACTCCGATGCCCGGCACCAACTCCCGTACTTCGTTCACGTCGAACCAGTCCCCGCCCATGTGCCGCCCATCCCCTGTGGAGGCGACGCGTGGATTCGCGCCGGCTCATGCCCGTCGCTCGAGCAAGTCGGGTGCCGTGCGCGAGTCGAGAGCGATCAACGGGCTGCGTCGTCTCGACGAGCGGACGAGCATGGACGCTCCACCGTCTTCTCATGTCGCGAGAAACCGGGCGCACGGGTAGCGTCGGGCTCGTCATGCGCGTCGTCGCGTCGTTGCCCAGCACGTGTGCTGCCTGCCGTGAACGCAGCGCGCTCGAGGTGATGCAGACTCTCAGGAAGGGGCAGCTGTCATGGAGCGAGCGCTTCGCGTGCGCCTGCGGCCATGGGTTCGAAGCGAAGAGCGCCGGGTTGCCGACGCCCGCGGCTCGTCAGGCGCTCATGGCGGCGAACGGACGTCTCTTCGTGTGGGTGGACGCGGTGCCGGCGTCCGGCAAAGCCTGGGCGGTGCTCGCGAAGGTGCTCGATGCGCCGGAGGCCGAAGTGCGCCAGGCGATGGGCGCGCTGCCGGCGAGGGTGTGGGAGGGCACGTCGCCCGAGGCAGACTTCATGCGGCAGGCGCTCACCCGCAGCGGCGCGGCGGTTCGGGTCGAGGTGGTCCCCGAGCGGCCAGCCGTGACCCGCCCCTCGGCCCGGCGGCGACGATGAGCGGTTGGAGCGCCTGCGACACGCGAGGTCGGATCTCCGAGCCGCCGTCGCCGCGGTCGCCGTGGTGAAGCGTGACGCTGGTCCTGACGCGGCTCGGCCAGCCGTTGCAACACCGTCGTGACGGCGCACCCTCAGCGCGCGGTGGCGGCGCGCACGAAGGGCCACAGCGTCGAGCCTTCGAGCGTCGCGCCCAGCGGGCCTCGCTCCAGCGACACGTGGAGGATCGTCTTCGCCAACTGCTCGAGCGTGATGCCCCGAATCGCTTCGGGCATGTACTCACCGAGGACCGCTGCCATCCGTGGGGTGTCGGCGCGGTCCGAGAACGAGGACGGCCGGAGAATGGTGAAGGCGATGGAGCTCTCGCGAACCAGCGCCTCGGCCCGGGCCTTGGCCTTCGAGTACGCGCCGAGGCCGAGCCCGGTCAGCGCCGCGCTCAGCAGGACGAGGTGGTCGACCCCCGCCTGCTTCGCCGCCTCGACGAGCTGCCGGGTGGTGCCGACGTCGCTGGTCTCGTAGGTGTCTCCCGAGGCGAAGCGCTTCTTCATGGTCCCGATGAGCTGAACCACCGTGGTGCAGCCGCGCATGGCCTCGGCCAGTCCGGGGTCTGACAACTCAAGGACCACCTTCGAGGAATGGTCGAGGGTCGACGCGCTCTTCGGGCGAACGTGGGGGACCACCGCCACGTGACGGGCGTCGGCCAATGGGAGCAGCACGCGTCCCACGGCGCCGGTCGCGCCCGCGATGAAGAGTCGACGAGGGATCATGTCTGTCCTCTACTCTCTGCCGTTCGTCGTCTCCATGGAGTCACCCTGCATGCGCACGATTCTTCTCGCCTGTGCCCTCTCGGCCGCAACCGTTGCGCTCCCCGCCCGTGCCGATGACGAGAAACCGGCCGAGACGGGTGGCAGCACGGGCAATCTCGATCCCGCTTTCCGGGGGCCGGGCTCGTTGTCCGACGGGAGCGCGAAGCGTCGCGACCGGATGATCTCGATCTTCCTCGGCCTGCCCGCGGTGTACTGGGGCTACGGCGGCGTCCCGGTGAGCCTCGGCGGCCGGTACCTGCACCCGATTCTCCATGATGGCTTCGTGCCGCAGCTCAACGACTCGTTCAGCCTCGAGGGCGGCATCGACCTGTACGCGATCGGTCGAAGAGATTTCGGGTTCGCGCTCTCGATTCCCATCGAGGCGATGTGGGCGCTCCACTTCACGTCGAAGTTCGCGGCTTACGTGAAGTTGGGGGTCTCGCTTGATTTCCGGTTCGGCGACTGGTGTTGGTTCGGTCGTTGCGGCGCAATCTGGCCCGAACTGATCGCGAACCTTGGCATCATGTACCAGGTCACCGACGCCCTCGTGCTGCGCGTCGAGCTGGGCTACCCGGGCCTCAAGTTGGGCCTCGGCTTCCCGCTCTGACACCTCAGTCGCGGGAGGCTGAGCCGCTCCGCGCGCGGTCGTGAACGTCTTGGGAGACACTGACCAGAGCTCCCATCACCGGGGCTGCTGGCGGTCGGCTGCACCAGCAGCCTGAGCGCTACAGCCGTCTCCGGAGCGCGTCGATCGCAGTCGCCGCAGCGAAGATGCGCACGCGTTCCCGGTCGCCTCCAAAGCGGTGTCGCTCGCACGAGACTCCCTGCGGTGTGGAAACCCCGATGAACACCGTCCCCACCGGCCGGTCCGGCGTGCCCCCTGTCGGGCCCGCGAAACCCGTGACCGAGAGGCCACACGAGGCCCCCAGCGCCGCGGCCACGCCCTCCGCCATCGCCCGTGCGACCGGCTCGCTCACGGCGCCGTGCTCGGCGATGAGGGCGGCAGGCACGTTGGCCCAGACGGTCTTCACCGACGAGGCGTAGGTCGCGCCGCCTCCGATGAACCAGGCGCTGGCGCCGGACACCTCGGTGCACGCCGCGCTGACGAGCCCTCCCGTGCACGACTCGGCCACGGCCAGCGTGAGCTTGCGGGCCATCAACTGCGTCCCCACCACGCCCGCGAGGGTGTCGTCGCCGGTGCCGAAGACGACCTCGCCGAGCACGGCTCTGGCATCCTGCGCTGCCGCGCGCAGCGCCGCCTCGGCGTCGGCCTCCGTGGGGGCGGTCGCGAGGAGCTTGAGGTGGTTCTCCGGTGCGTGCGTGCGGTACCCGAAGGTGATGCGCGGGTGGCGCGCGATGAGCGGCTGCACCTTCGCGTCGAGGTGCGACTCCGGCAGGCCCATCGTCTTGAGGAGCTGAAGCCTGGTGACGTCGCGGCGGACGCCGGCGTTCATCGCGGCGATGCGGGGCACGACGTGCGCCTCGACGAGGTGGCGGTATTCGCGAGGCACGCCCGGCACGAAGAAGAGGACGCACGACCCCCGCCGCTGGATGATGAGCGGCGCCGAGCCCTCGTCGTTGAGCACCACCTCGGCGCCGCGCGGGGCCCGGGCCTGCCGGCGGTTGTTCTCGGTCAGCGTGATGCCGCGTCGCTCGAAGCGCGCGCGAATGTGCGCCATCACCCGCTCGTCCTCGACGAGGTCGACGCCAAAGGCCTCGGCCGCGCTCTCTGCCGTGAGGTCGTCGGTGGTGGGTCCCAGTCCTCCAGAGACCAACACCACGTCACAGCGCGCCGAGACCGCGTTGAGCACCTCGATGAGATCGGCCTTCACGTCGCCCACGACCGTCGAGCGTCGGACCTGCAGCCCGCAGCGCTCGAGGAGCAACGTCTGGAAGAAGCGGCTGTTGGTGTCCGCGGTGAGGCCGGTGAGCAGCTCGTCGCCGGTACAGATCGTCTCGACGCGCATGGAGCCCGTCAGAGCACTTCCTGCTCGTCGACGCCGTCATCGTCGTCTTCGTCGTCTTCGTCGATGACGGCGGCGAGGGCCGCGGCTTTCTTCTCCACGAAGTAGCGGCGGAGCAGCACGGCCGACTCGACCAGGCCCGACACCAGGTAGAGCATGAAGTATGCGACCAGTACCGAAGCGGGGTGGATGCGCGTCGCGATGATGACGCCGCCGAGGAGGATGAAGGCCAGCACCAGCATCGACTTCTTCGACAGCTTGATGTCCTTGAAGGTCCGGTAGCGGACCGTCGACACCATCAGCAGCGCGAGGAAGACCACCACCGCGAAGACCGGCCACCGGAACGCCTCCGGCAGCACACCGCCCCGCGCCGCCTGGAACGCGATGACCATCGACACGAGGCCGCCAGCCGCGAAGGGAATCGGCATGCCGACGAAGAATCGCGAGGACCCACCCGTCGGCGAGCGAATCGCCAGCACGTTGAAGCGCGCCAGCCGCAGCGCACCGCAGGCCGCGAAGCAGAACGCGCCGAAGAGCCCGACCACGCCGAGCGGCTGGAGCGCCCACTTGTAGATGAGCAGCGAGGGCGCGGCGCCGAACGTCACCACGTCGGCGAGGGAGTCGAGCTCCTGGCCAAAGAGGCTCTGGGTCTTCGTCAGCCGCGCCACGCGCCCGTCGAAGCCGTCGAAGAAGATGCCGAAGAAGATGGCGAGCGCCGATTGGTACAGCTGTGTGGGCGAGGCCTCGCCGGTGCACAGCGTCATCGCGTAGAAGCCGCAGAAGATGGACGACACCGTGAAGAGGTTCGGCAGGACGAACATCAGGTCGCGCAGCTTCATGCTGGCACCACCATACCAGCGTCGGTCGTCATGACGGGCCTCTTGATCACCCTCACGGTGATTGCCGTGGTGGCCCTCTGGGTGGTGGGCTCTCGCGTGCGGTACCACCTCGGCGATCGGCCCAGGCTGCTGCGCGTCACGACGGCCGATGGGTGGACGCTGTCGCTCTGGCACCGCGCGCCGGCCACGCGCCGCTTCGAGGAGCCCGTCGTGCTCTGCCATGGCCTGGGGAACAACCACGCCTTCTTCGAATTCCGCGGCCGCGCCCACCTGGCCCGCGTGCTTGCAGAGGCGGGCTTCGAGGTCTTCACCATGGACTGCCGCGGCGCTGGCCGCTGGAGCGCGCCCGACCTCGCCTTCGCCGAGGCGTCCATCGACGATCACCTCGACCTCGACGCGCCTGCCGTCGTGGACGCCATCCGCGAGGCGACGGGTCGCTCCCAGGTGTTGTGGGTGGGCCATTCCCTCGGAGGCGTCATCGGCCTCTTGGCCTCGGCGAGGGGGCTGCGCGGCCGGCTCAAGGCGCTCGTCACGCTCGGCAGTCCGGTCTTCTTCGACTCCGGGCCCTTCTTCCGGCGCGCGCTCAGGCTCGGGTTGTGGCTGGCGCCGTCGGGGCGGTTTCCCGCGCGGGTGCTGACGACCGCGTTCGCGCCCGTCGCGGGCTGGTTTGCCCCGCCGAAGCTCGCCCGAATCACCGCCCGCGTGGACAACATCGACGGGCTCGAGCAGCGCTACCTGCTGGCCAACGTGTTCGCCAACCTCTGGCGCGGCGTGCTCGCGCAGCTCGAGCGATGGATCGAGACCGGCGTGCTCTCGTCAGGCCGCGGAGACGACCTGCGCGCGGCGGCCTTCGCCATCGACGACGTGCCGACGCTCGTGGTGGGGGGCACCGTCGACCACCTGGCGCCGCTCGAGGTGACGAAGCAGCTCTTCGAGGGCCTCTCGGCGAAGGACAAGGCGCTGGTGCTGGTGGGGCGCCAGTTCGGCCAGTCGGTGGACTACGGACATGGCGACTTGGTGGTGGGCCGGGACGCCGACACAGACGTGTACCCGCAGGTCCAGGCCTTCCTCGTGCGGCACGCCAGCCTCACGCCGTCCCAGAGCGAGTCAGGCGCTCGGGAAACGAGGTCGCCGTCTCGAACGTCAGCGTGACGTCGCCGTGGTGCAGCCGGGCGCCGGCGAAGAGTTGGGTCGAGCCTCCAGCGCGCGCCTCGAAGGTCCACACCTCGCCGCTGCGGCGCAGGGTGCCGAAGTCGCGCGGGAAGGTGACGTCGTCGATGACGATGGCGCACTCGTCGCTGCGGCCGATGCGCAGGTCGCTGCCGAACACGGTGAAGCAGAGGGGGTCGGTCACCGGTACCTTCGCGGCGCCCGCTCGCGAGGGCCGCTGCGTCTCGAGCGTGTTGCGAACCGCCGTGTTGTCTGCGGGTCGGCGGGGGCCGAGCTCCCAGGCGAGCCAGGGGTGGGGGTAGCGGGTCGCGAACCCGGCGCCGAGCAGCAGGTGCTGGTGCTTCAGCACCGAGAAGAGCAGCATCGGCATCGGGGACTGGCGCAGTCCGCTCGGCGACGACTGCGGCACGGGACGGCTCGACGGCGTGATGCGCGCCGCCCCCGACGGCGACGAGGACACCGGGCCCGGCGCGCCGCGGCGAAGCGCCCGGGCGAGGCGCTCAGCTCCTTCCGGAGACTTCTCGTGGGCCTGGGCAAGCTGCAGCTTGAGCGCCGCGGAGTCCCAGCGGCCGGCCGCTTCATCTTCGGCGGCCGACGCCAACAGTTCGGTGGACCGCACGTGGTCGTCGATGGGCTTCGTCATGGATGGTGGCGCCGTGGTGAAGTGTCAGTAAAAAACTACATCGCGGACAGAAATCCACCAAGCACCAGCTACTGACGTTCGTTCGTTGGCCGGAGGGGCGTGAACAGGCACCGCAGGGCCGGCAACGTGGTGTCGAGCGCCGGCTGCTTGACGTCGACTCGCACGCCATCGCTGCAGTCGGCCCAGACGCTGACGTCGCCGCCCGTCGCGCTGAAGGTGCCGACGCGCAGCCGGGCGCCATCGAGCACCGTCACCGACGGGCCCAACGCGCCGCGGGACTTGAGGTTCGTCACCACCACCGCGGCCGAGTGGTCGACGAAGGCGGCGCCACCCCCGCAGCGTTGCGCGTCGAGCTGCGTCACCGTGACGGTCGCGTGGTGGCTGGCGAAGAGCGCGGAGCCTTCGAGGTCCTCGGCGGCGAGGGTATCGATGGTGACGGTGCCGTCGCGCACGACGAGCCCGTCGCCCAGCACGCGGTCGGCTCCGCTGCCTTCGCCGCGCAGCGCGCGGGCCTGCAGACGACCGATGCGGGCCTTCCCTTTGCGAACGAGCACGGCCCACGCCTGCGAGTCCGTCACCACGACGTCGTCGAGGGCGTGGCTTCCGCCGAGCAGCTGGAGGCCGCCCATGCCGCCGGCGCGCTCGACGCGGACGTGGCGCAGCGTCGACGTCGCCTCGAGGAGCGAGAGGCCTCCCTGCTGTGGCGCGCGCGAGACGAGGCCGTCTACGGTGATGGTACCACTCCCCAGCAGGGCGTACTCGTGGCCGGTCACGTCGACCTCGCGGAGGGTGGTGGTGGCGTCGAGCACGTGGAGCGCGGCCGCCTGGCCTCCTGCGAGCGTCAGCTTGACGCCGTCGAGCGAGCCCTTCACCGTCAAGATTCCGGTCGAGGGCCCCTCGGAGCGCAGGTCGCGGACCTCCACCGCCGCGCCTCGCGCCTCGAGCCCCCGCTTCATCGGCCCTGACAGCGTCGCGCCATGCAGCCGCACCCAGCCGCCCTCGGCGAGGACCCCGGTGGTCCCAGGCACCTGGCTGGTCACCTCGAGCGCCACCGCGTCGAGGCCCGCGTCGTGCCCCTCGATCGCGACGCGTCGATGGCCCGACACCTTGACGTGCTCGAGCACCAGCGCGCCGTCGCTCCGCAGGCCCACGCCGCCGCCCTGCACCAGGAGCCGCTCCAGCCGGACGGGGCCCCGGCCGGTGCGAACGACCACGCCGTCACCCTCGAGGAAGAGCACCGGTACACCGTGCCCGGTGACGTGCGTTCCGGCGGGGAACTCGAAGGGGCCGGGGTACAGACCGGAGCGCAGGTGCAGGTGGAGCCCGCCATCGAGCACCGGGACGGCTTTCAGCGGCCGCTCCTTCGTCCCGTCACCGCCAGCGGGCGCCGAGCCGTCCACCCAGAGCTCGCGCGGGGCCGTGAGGTCGAGGCCGGGTGTGGGGCCAGGTGGCCGCGGACACCCCAGCGTGAGCACCGCACCCAGGAGAAGCCACCGGCCCCGATCGTTCGCGCCCCTTTGCAGATCGGAGCTCCAGGGTTGCGCGCCTTGAATCTGCAGGGTTGGGTGAAGGCGCTGATCGCGGGGTCGAGTCGACAGATCAGACATCAATAGCCTTGTACAGTCACCATGTACCGTGTTGACGGGGTCGATCCCGCTCTGGTACTCACGCGGCCCTCGCAGCGGCGGCTGCGAGTCGGAGGGGTTCACATGACGAAGGCAGAGCTGGTCGAGGCGGTGGCGCAGCAGACGCGTCTGACGAAGAAGGACGCGGCCCACCTCATGGACGTGGTGTTTGACAACATCGGGAAGGCCGTGAAGGCCGACGCGCGCTTCAGCTACCCGGGCTTCGGGACCTGGAGCATCCGCACCCGGAAGGCGCGCCGCATCCGCAACCCGCAGACCAACGAGCTGATGAAGCTCAGGGCGACCAAGACGGTCGGCTTCCGGCCTGCCAAGGAGCTGAAGGACACGCTCTGACCCTTCGCCAGACGTCGGTGTCTCGCGGGCTCCGCATCGCATCGCGGGGCCCGAGTCGTTCTCAGGCTCCGTCATCCCGGGCCGAGGGCCTTCGGTTCGCCCGTGCCGCCGTCACCGTAGCGCTGGAAGCACACCTCGACCGTCAGGCCCCGTCGCGCGGCGAGGCGCTCCACCACGTCGCCTGCGTGCAGGAAGAGCAGGCCGTCGGCGGTGAAGAGTGAGACGAAGACGCCGGGGGCCCGGGCGCTGCGCAGCCCACGGCACGAGAGGAAGTAGATGAGCCTGGGCAGCGCCTGCTCGCCAAACCAGGCGTCGACGCCGAGCCGTGGCGCGAACAACTCGTAGCTGAAGGCTGGTGACCCGGACCGTGTCTCGATCGCCTCCCGCACGGCCTCGATGCGCTCGTTCGCTTCAGCCGGCGGGGCGCGGTCGAAGGCGAGCGCGGTCAGCTCCTCCACCACGTCGCTCATGGAGAGGCCGCCCAGGTCGGCGCCGCGCCAGGCCCGGGCAGCTCGGCTTCGGGATCGAGGGGCTCTCCATCACGCCGCAGCTCGAAGTGGAGGTGAACGCCCGTGGCCGTGCCCGTGCGGCCCGCCCACCCGATGACGTCCCCGCGCCGCACCACGTCGCCGGCTCGAACGGCGAAACCCGACAAGTGGCTGTAGCGGGTCGAGAGGTGCGGGTCGTGCTGGAGTTCGACCTGCTTCCCGTGCCCCGCGTTCCAGCCGACGAAGGCCACGATGCCAGGCCCCGCGGCGTACACGGCCTGCGCGCGCAACGCCTCGAGGTCGACGCCCGAGTGGAAGCGGTAGTCGCCGTGCACCGGGTGGGTGCGATGGCCCCAGGGGCTGGTGACGACCACCGGCTCGACCGGCCATTGGAACGTGGCGGGGTTCGCCGAGGCCAGGCGCTTGCCGCGGGTCTTCTCGATGAGCCGTCGCGTCACCTGCGCCAGCGTCTTCTGGGCTTCGACCGCGACGAGCGGCGGAATGTCACCGAACTGCGCGCCGTCGGCCTCGAGCACCGTCTGGAGCCACAGGCGGGCCCGCACCAGGTCGAGCGTGCTGGGGGTGGTGCGGGTGAGGCGCTCGACGTCCGCCAGGACCGCTCCCCAGGCCACCGACAGGGACTCCGGCATGGGCGCGCCCTTTGGTGTGGCCGCTCGAGCCTGCTCGGCCTGCGCCACGAAGGCCTGAAGCCGCTCGAGCAACACCTCGTTCGCCACCGGCCCCTCGGCCCGAGCAGGCGCTCCAAGCACCGAGGCCACCGGAAGGCGCTCGACTGGCGCTGAAGCGCACGCGCTCGACAGGATGAGGACGACGGGCCACCGCTGCACGTCGAAAAACCTAGCAGTCCGTCAGGCCGCTCGCCGCTTCGTGGCGTGGTCGGTTGGCGACAGCCACGACGGAACGGAGTAGGGGACCTTCGGTCATGTCGGTTCCCTCGCCCGGCACGTTGTCGTCCCGCATCGAGCTCTCGGCCGCCGCGTACCGCGCGAACGTCGCTGCGTTCCGGGCGGTCGTGGGCCCTGGCCGGCGGGTGGGCGCGGTGCTCAAGGGAAACGCCTACGGGCATGGCTTCACCGAGGTGCTCCCGCTCGCCCATCATCACGCCGACGTGTTGTACGTGGTGACGCCGGGCGAAGGACTGGCCGTACGGGCCTTCGAGCAGCGCACGGGCGCCGCGCCGCGCGAGGTCCTCGTCATCGGCGCGCTCTCGGCCGACGAGGTGGTCGCGCTCGCTGAGGCCCGGGTGGACGTGGTGGTGGCCGACCGTTCTTTCGAGGCGGCGGTGCCACTGTTGCGCACGCGCGGGCTTCGGGCACGGGTGCACGTGCACCTCGACACCGGCCTGGGCCGCGAGGGCTTCACCGACCGTCAGCTCGAGGCGGGCGAGGCCGATGGCCTGGCTCGCGCGGCCGATGTGCTCGAGGTGGCAGGCGTGCTCAGCCACTTCGCCAACACCGAGGACGTCACCGAGCAGTCGTACGCCGCCGCCCAGCTCGCCGCGTTCGAGCGGAGCTGCGCCCTGCTCGGGGCCCGCGTCCCGGTGCCACCGTCCGCGTCGCGTCACTTCGCGGCGAGCGCGGCCGCCCTCGTGCTCCCGGGGTCCCGCTACGACGTGGTGCGGGTCGGCATCGGGCTGTACGGGCTGTGGCCCTCGACGGAGACGCGCTTGTCGGCCCGCGTGGTGCTGGGCGAGGTGCCCACACTCACGCCGGTGTTGTCGTGGCGCTGCGAGAGCCAGGTGGTGAAGTGGCTACCGGCCGGGAGCTACGTCGGGTACGGCTGCACGTGGCGGTGTGGGGCCGACACGCGCGTGGCCGTGTTGCCCGTCGGCTATTGGGATGGCTACCCGCGGCTGGCGTCCGGGAAGGCCCACGTGCTGGTGAAGGGCCGCCGCTGCGCCGTGCTGGGCCGCGTGATGATGAACCACCTCATCGTCGACGTGACGCACGCGGTGCCGAGCGAGGCACCGCTGGTGGCGACGTTGCTGGGGCGCGACGGTGACGAGGGTCTCTCGGCCGAGGTGGTCTCCGGCTGGGCCCAGACGATTCACTACGAACTCGTCACCCGACTGGGCGCGCACGTGCCGCGCGTCCTCGTGGAGAGCTGAGATGCCGAAGGAGCGCCAGGAGGCGAAGCGTGCGCGCGCGCAGCGCCTCATCGCCCGCCTCGACGCGGCCATGCCCGAAGCCGAGATCGAGCTCGACTACGAGACGCCACTTGAGCTGGTGGTGGCGGTGCTCCTGTCGGCGCAGACGACCGACAAGCGGGTCAACCTCGTCACGCCGTCGCTGTTCCGCGACTTCACGACGGCGGCCGACTACGCGCGGGCGACCCCGAAGCAGCTCGAGCCGTACCTCAAGACGGTCGGGCTGTTCCGCAACAAGTCCAGGGCGCTGGTGAAGCTCGGGCAGGCGTTGCTCGAGCACCACGGCGGGCAGGTGCCCACGTCACGCGCGGCCCTCGCGGAGCTGCCTGGCGTCGGCAACAAGACCGCCGGCGTCGTCACCATTCACCTGGGTGGCGAGAAGGCCTTCCCCGTCGACACCCACATCTTGCGGCTGTCGAAGCGAATGGGCCTGTCGTCGCGCACCGATCCCGACAAGGTCGAGGCCGACCTCCGCCGACTCTTGCCCGACGAGACGTGGTTTCAGGGGCACCAGCTCCTCATCTGGCATGGTCGGCGCGTGTGCGATGCGCGCGCACCTGCTTGTCACCGCTGCGTCGTCAGTGACTTGTGCCCGCGGCATGGCGTACCGAAGCGCCAGCAGTCGAAGCGCCCCTGAGAACTCCAGTGAAGAGTGGGAGTTCTACCGACTCGACGGGCGTGAGCGATTCATTCACGGGTGTCTGAACATCACCAGTCAGCGAATCGGTCGCTATGGTCGTGGGGTGTTCATGGGAGGTCGTGAGTGGACAGACCACGTGCAGGGAAGGAAGAACAGTCCCACTGCACGTGAGGCGGAGTGAAGGGCAGGCGCAGTTCCAGGGGGGGCCAACGACGCAGGCGAACGCGGCCGGACGATCGCCAGATTCAGAGGTTTCAACGTGGGTGAAACAAGTCGAGATCGTCAGCGCGAGGCCACCCGGCTTCGCTTGTATGACGCCGCGTTGGGCATCTTTCGCCGAGATGGGTTTCGGGATGCCCGGGTGGACGACATCACGTTGGTCGCAGGCGTGAGTCGCACGGCGTTCTATTTCCATTTTCCAACCAAGGAGGACGTGCTCACCGAGCTGATTCAGAAGACCGAGAAGCCCATCGCAGACGCGGTGAAGGGCCTGCCGACCACCGTCGAGTTGGGCAAGGTGCTCGACACGGTGGCGGAGTGGATGACGCGCTCATGGATGGACGAGCGGGCGCTCATCTTCGACGCGTTGTCGGTCGGGCTTCGGCTGGAGTCCCAGAGCTTTCCCGCGGCGCGGCCGGACAGTCTTCGGGGGCTGCTCGCTCAGCGCTTCGAGGCGGCGTCGAAGGCGGGGGTGCTGACGGACCACCAGCGGCCGCACCTGCTGGCGGACCTGTACCTGCTGACCTGCATGGCGTCGCTGGCGGGGTGGGCGGCGGAGAGCGGCAGGCCGCTCCTCGACTCGCTCAAGATGGCAGGGCGATTGTTCCTCGAGGGGGCGCGCAAGCGCTGAGCTCGTCGCGCTCCGGAGGCCCGCTTCGTCATCTCAGGAGCGGGCTTCCGACCGACTGCTGCTGCGCGCCTTCTTCGCCGCGGCGGCGGCTTCCTTCTTGTCAGCCTCCTGCGCCGCCTGGATCTTCTTCATGCGCTTGCGGATGAGCTCTCGCTTGAGTGACGAGATGTGGTCGACGAACATCGTGCCCTTGAGGTGGTCGGTCTCGTGCTGCACGGCGATGGCGAGGAGCCCCTCACACCGCATCGTCTGCTCGGCGCCCTGCTCGTCGAGGAAGCGCACGGTCACGAACGCGGCGCGCTCGACGTCTTCGGCCTCGCCGGGCACCGACAGACAGCCCTCTTTGTAGTCAATCTTTCCCTCGTACGAGAGGATCTCGGGGTTCACCATCGCCAGCGGCTTCGCCTCGGGCTGACGCGGGGTGGTGTCGAGGACGATGACGTTCTGGAGCACGCCGATCTGCGGCGCAGCGAGGCCCACGCCGTCAGCGGCGTACATCGAGTCGAAGAGGTCTTTGATCAGCGCGCGGGTCGAGTCGTCGACGACGGCCACGGGCTGGGCCTTCTGCTTGAGGAGGGGGTGGGGCCACACCAGGATTTCGCGAACCATGGGCTCTTTGTAACGCTGGATCCCCGCACCCGCCAAGTCAGGCTAGTCGAGCAGGTGGCGGGCGTACTCGGCCCGGCGACGCTCGTCTTCCAGCGCCCGCGCCGCCTCCTCGATGAGGGAGGAGACGACCTGGGCCCGCTGCTGGAGCGAGGCGTCGGGGTGGCCGGTGTACTTGAGGGGGTCGAACTCTTCGCTGAGGCGGCGGAAGGCGCGCTGCACGTCGTCGCTGGTGGCCGCGCGCGGCAGCCCGAGGATGGTGAAGTAGTCGGCGTCCTGCACCTCGTCGAACTTGGCCTCGAGGCGGCGCAGGTCGAGGTCCGCAGAGGGGGCCGGCGCGGGAACGGCGGGCGGGTTGACCTCGATGACGCCCAGGAGCTTCGCCACCAGCAGCGCCCGGAACGAGGCCTCGCTCTTGAGGCCCGAGGCCAGCGCGAGGTCCTCCACCGTCGCCTCGCCGTCCACCCACGACAGCATCTTGCGCTCCCTGTCGGTGAACCCCATCGCGCGCAGGTCGACGTCGTTCTCGGTGGGGGTGCAGACTGCCTCGGCGCCGCCCAGCCGCTCGAGCAGGGCGTCGGCGGGGACGGCGCGGCGCAGCGCCTCGGCCACGAGCGGTAGCGTCGATCGCGGCACGGCCACCTGCAGCACCGTGGAGGCCGGGGGTTCGTCCGAGAGCCGATACTGGGTCGATTCCTCCGCGAAAGCCTCGAGCGCGACGTGCTCGGTCCCCCGCTGAAGCAGCGGCACGGTCTCGATCTCCCGCAGGTAGCCGCGGCCCTTCATGGCGTCGAGCTGCTCCGAGGCCGTGGCGGTGCGCAACAGCCGCAGCTCGGCCTCCTGCCGGGCGTCGATGAGGCCGTCGCGACGGGCGCGGTCGATGAGCGACTCGTGGTCGAAGGAGGACTCGGCCCCCTGAAGCGCGCCCTTCTTGAACCACAGCGTGCGCGTACCCCCGCGGACGCCCAGCTCGAGCCGAACGTCGGCCTGGGCCGCGACCAGCGTCGACACCAACGCCGCGAGCTGCTCAAGCGAGACGGTGCCATGACGCGGAACTCCAAGGGCGCGGCGGCCGGGCAGGGCGAGGCTCATCACCTGCCGATGCTCGAGGGCCTTGAGGCGCTCGACCGACAGCTGCGCGAGCACCTCGGCTTCGTCGGCCCGAGCGCGCTGCAGCTCCACGGCCTCCTTGAGGGACGTGAGGTCCTTCATGAGGCCTTCGCGCCGCGCCGTCTCGGCCTCGAGCGCCCCTCGCACCTGCTCGGAGGTGCCGGTCAGTCGTGCGACCTCGGCCGTGAGGGCTTCGCGCTCGGCGGTCAACGAGGTCAGCGTTCGGCCCACCTCGGTACGTTCGCTCAGCGACGAAGCGAGCTCCGTGCCCGCGCGCTCGAGCCTGGCGCGCGTCTCGTCGAGGTCGGCCAGCACGGACTCGAGCTCGCCCTTCGTCACCGACAGGGCGCCCTCGACCTCGACGGCCTGCGAGTCGGCGCGTTCGAGCTTCTGGGTCAACTCGTCCCGTTGCTCTTCGACCCCCATGCGCCCCAGCCGCTCGTCGTCCAGCTGGGCCGTCAGCTCCCGCACCCGGGTCGCGGCGGCCTCGAGCTGGCTGCGCACCGCCTCGAGGTCGTTCTGCAGGGCTGCGCGCTCCTGCTCCAGGAGGGTCGACTTCTCCTCGAAGCGGCGCGCGGCCTCCTGCTCGTGGGTGAGGCTCGACAGCAAGGACTCGCGCTCGGCGGCGCGCTCGACGGCGCTGGCGTTGACGGCCTCGAGCGAGCGTTCGGTGGTGTCGAGCTGCTGGCGGAGCGCCTCGAGGGCGGCGTTGCGAGCCTCGAGCTCGTCGCGGTGCTGGGCCAGGTCGAACTCGAGCTGGCCGAGCTGCTCCTGCATTGCGCGCTGGAGGGAGACGCGGCGCTCCTCGGCCTGGACCGTGACGGCCTCGAGGTCGCTGGCGAAGCGCTGCTGGGCTTCCTCGCGCTCGGTGTCCAGGCGCGCAGTGAGCTGGCGTGTTTCGTCGCGCAGGTGCTCGAGCTGGTCTTCGGTGCCCGCGCGGGACTCCCGCTCGCGTCGCACGAGGGACTCGGCGTGCTCCGCGCGTCGGCGCATGGCCTCGAGCTCGGCTTCGCCGCGGCGGGCCTCGGCCTCGGCCGCCTTCAGTTGCGACTGGGCGACGGCCCGGCTCTCGAGCGAGATGGCCTCGGCGCGCGCGAGCACCTCGCGGGCCGTCGCCGTGTCGAGGGGGGCGGCCGCTCCCGAGTGGGTGGGGAGGGTGGCGGTCGGCGTTTCGTCGGACGTGGGGTCGGTCGACCCGTCCGGGGGCGTGGTGCCGATGTCAGCGAACGACGTCTCGTCGGGGCGGTTCGAGGGCTCCGGGGGCGCCTCATCCGTGACGGGTGCGACCGGAGGTGGCGTCATCGCCGGGGGCCGTGCTTCGCGGGCAGCGCGTCGTCGGGCGGCCTCTGCTCGCACCTCGTCTTCGAGTCGCTGGAGCTCGGCGTCATCGGCGCTCAGGGGAGGCAGCGACGACTCCACCGAGGCCATCACCTGCGCCTCGACGTCCTTGTGCAGCTCGTCTTCGAGGCTGGGCAGGTCGCCAAACAGCTTCGTCATCACCGATTGAGAGGCCGAGAGGGGCTCCGGCGCGTGGGGGGGCGTGGGGGCGGCGTCTGGGAGCGGCGCCTCTGGTGCCAGCGCGGCCTCGCGGGTGTCTTCATGCGGCCGCGTGGCGCGCCAGGGCTCGGGCTCATCGAGGCGGGGCGGCGCGGCGGCCGGCGTGGTGTCGGTGGGAGGCTCCGAGACGGTCCAGTCCTGCTCGACCTCGGCCGCGCGCATCTGCGACTGCACGGTCTTCGCGAAGCGCTCCCCGTCGAGGGGCAGCGGCTGGACGACGTACGAGAAGCCGGGGACGCCGTCTCCAAGCAGCACGACGCGGAGCAGCTGCGCGTCAGGGTGTTGCTGGAGCTCTTCGAGCACGACGGCCCCACGGTCGGACTCGACCGACGGTTGCAGCACCACCAGGCCGGGCAGGTGATGGCCCCACGCGATGACGGCGTCGGCCGCGCTCGTCGCGAGGATGACTTCGTAGCCCTCCCGGCCGAGCACCCGCTTCACCGCCGCGATGGTGGAGAGGTCATCAGCGACGAGGAGGACTGGCGGAGCCATGCGCGAAGGCACACGTTGCTACAGGCGTGCCGGGGTGTCGAAAAACCGGCCACATCGGGCGAATGACCGGGGGTCGGGTGTCTGGCCGGTGCGCGGTTCTGGGGTCCTCGCCGATGGTTGGGCCATGAAACGAGCTGCGGGCTGGCTGCTCCGCCTGCCTGGGACGTCCCATTTCATTCGGGGTTGGAAATCATCTTCACCATCCACTTCCGGCCAGCGGCGCCGATCACTAAAGCGGAAGGAGACGTCTGCCTCTCACACCCCGCGACGTTTCGAGACTGCTGCCAGATGGACACCACGACGGGCCAGTGCGTCCTTCGAGGCGTGAAGCCAGGGAGGTACGAGGGTTCCCTGGGCGTCTGGTCTCCCTCGAACGCGAACCTCACGGTGCTTCGGGTGCCGCTGCAGTCGCCCAGGTGACGGGTCTCACAGCATCGCGCCGGGGTCGACGTCGATGGCGACGCGGACCGACGAGGGCAGGTCGGCCAGCGCCTGCTCGATGGCGTCGAGGGGCCCGGCGAGCGCTGCATGCGTCGGCCCCTTCAGGACGAGCTGCCACCGGGTCTTTCCCTTGATGCGGGCGATCGGCGCGGGCGCCGGGCCCAACAGCCGCACGCCGTGGCTTGGAGGCGGCATGGCGCGGGTGGCGATGGCCGCGAGGCGCTGTGCCACCTTCGCGCACAACTCGGCGGAGTCCGCCTCGAGCTTCACCTGGGCCATGCGCGTCAACGGCGGCCAGGCGAGCGCACGGCGACGGCGGAGCTCGACCTCGGAGAAGCCCTCGAAGTCGTTTCGCAGCATGGCGGCGATGGGGAGCGCCTCAGGATTGTACGTCTGCACCAGCACCCGGCCCGGGTCGCTCCCCCGGCCCGCGCGACCGGCGACCTGGGTGAGGAGATGGAAGGTGCGCTCCGCCGCGCGGAAGTCGGGCAGCGAGAGCGCCGAGTCGGCCAGGAGCACCGCCACCAGCGTCACGCCGGGGAAGTCGTGGCCCTTCGCCACCATCTGCGTCCCGATGAGGACGTCGAGTTCCCGTCTGGCGAAGCTGGACAAGAGGTCGGTCAGCCGCTCGTTGGTGGTGACGGCGTCGCGATCGAGCCGGCCCAGGCGCGCCCGCGGGAAGGCCTCGGCGACCTCGGCTTCGATGCGCTCGGTGCCGACCCCCAGTTGGAGCAACGGGCCCGAACACTCGGGGCAGTGCACCGGCAGGGGGTGCGCGCGGCCGCAGTAGTGGCAGGTCACCCGGTTGCTGCTCCGGTAGTAGGTCATGCACACGTCGCAGTCGGTGCACTTGAGGTTCTGGCCGCACACCTCGCAGGCCAGGAAGGTGGCGTGCCCGCGGCGGTTGAGGAAGAGGATGACCTGCTGACCGCGGTCGAGGGTCTCCTGCATGGCGGTGCGCAGCGGCGCCGAGAGCATGGGCGGCTCCGAGTCCGTGCCTTCCTCAGGCCGCGGCCGCTCGATGCGCAGGTCGACGAGGTGGAGCGCCGGCATCGGTCGATCATCCACCCGGCGGCGCAGATGAAGGTGCTGGTAGCGCCCGCGTCGTGCGTTCTCGAGCGTCTCGAGCGAAGGCGTGGCGCTGCCCAGCACCACCAGGCAGTTCGCCTGCCGCGCGCGCATCACGGCGAGATCGCGGGCCTGGTAGCGAAGCTTGTCGTCCTGTTTGAACGAGGGGTCGTGCTCCTCATCGACGACGATGACACGCAGGTCGGTGACGGGCGCCCACACCGCCGAGCGGACGCCCACCGCCACCCGAACCTCGCCTCGACGAAGGTGTTGCCACGCGCGCAGCCGCTCGGTGTCGGTGAGGGCCGAGTGGAGGACGGCCACCTTCGCCCCGAAGCGGCTCCGGAACCGGCCAACGAGCTGCGGGGTGAGCGCAATCTCGGGCACCAGAATGAGCGCGCCGTGGCCCGCCGAGAGCGCCTTCTCGACGACGCGCAGGTACACCTCGGTCTTCCCGCTGCCAGTCACACCCTGGAGCAACACCGGCGAGAATCCGCCTGCGTCCACGAGGCGCTCGAGGTGTTCGACGGCGGTGGCCTGTTCGGGGGTGAGCGCCGCGGGACGGTGACCCGCCAGGCCTTCTGCGACCGTGCGCGTGACGGCCTCGGCCTCGACGGTCACCAGCCCCTTCTTCACGAGCGCCTTCAGATGGTCTCTCGCGCCCGGAATGGCGTGGGCCACCTCGTCGACGCTGGCCCGGCCTCCCACCGCCAGCAAGTAGGAGAGGGTGGCCTGCTGGGCAGGTGCGCGGTGGAGGGCCTCTGGATTCGCGCCCGCGGTGGCCACGGCGTGATGGATGACGTCGGGCCGCGCGGTCTTCTCCTCCTTCGGCGTCGAGAGCCCCGGCGGCAGCGTGGCGCGCAGCACCTCGCCGAGGGGGTAGCGGTAGTGCTGCGCGGCGAAGCGGCAGAGCTCGACGACGTCGGGGGTGAGCGCGGGCTCCGAGTCGAGGACCGCGGTGATGGGCTTCACCTTCTTCTCGACCTCGGCCGACGGCGCCGGGGAGGGCCCCAGGTAGAACCCGAGGATGGTGGAGCGCCCGAAGGGGATCCGCACGCGAACGCCGGGGGCCAGGCGCGCTCTGAGCTCGTCGGGCACTGCGTACGTGAACTCCCCGCGCACGGGACGGCCCACGGCGACGGCGGCGTAGTGCCTCTCGAAGAGCGCCCCGGTCACGGCCTGACGGCTCGTCTCAGAACTTCGTCGATTCGAGGTCGGCGCGCGTGTCGGCGGTCAGCGCGGTGAGCCGCAGTTGCAGTTCCTGGCCCTTGTAGACCTCGACCACGCGGGGCACCCAGTCGGCGACGGATGCGGAGGTGAAGTCGATGAAGCGCACGTCCCAGGTGCCGCGCTCGTCGGTGAAGCGCACGCGCGCGGGGAGGAAGCGGTCTGGCGGCGTGCGGTCCCGGTACACCCAGTACTGCGGGGTGTTCTCGCCCCTGGCGCCGATGGCGAAGGCGAGCTGGCCGAGGAAGCGCACGTGGGAGACCTGTTTGGTGTCGATCTTCAGCGCGGCGAGGTGTCGTTCGATCGCCGCGCGCGTCTCGCCGTCACCCGCGCTCTTCACGGCGAAGAAGGCGCAGAGTTGCTCGAGCGCGACCTGGGCGGCGATGAGCTCGGGCCCTTCGGTGCGACGCTTGCCGTTGGAGGACGCGACCGTGAGGGTCTTCGTCGACTCGGAGCCGGTGAGATCGAGCCGGCAGCGGCCGGGGTACTTGAGCGCCAGCGCAGCGGTCAGCGCCAGGTCGCCCGAGGTCCACGAGCTGCCGAGCGCGGCGGCGAGGTCCTTCGCGACGACGGGGGCGACGGCTGCGGTGCCTTCGACCTTGAGGCTCGTCAGCGTGAGGTCGTCTCGCGTCCCCGCGTACCGGCGGAGGATGGAGTACGTCGGCATCACGTAGGCGAGGGCGAGCGCGGCGACGAGGAGACGCATGACGGGGGCTCCTTACCTCGAAAGGTGCAGGGCGCATCGGCCAACACGCCGGTCAGTCAGGGGCTCAAAACTCGTGGGGTCTTCCCCCTCGCGCTACAAGTCGGGCCCGTAATGTGGCGCCTCCTCCTCGCGTTCAGCCTCGTGTCGGTCCCGGCCCTCGCGCAGGACGGCATGGAGCCCCCCGCCGAGCCGGCCCCCAAGCCGCATCCAGGCCCCGACCTGCGTGACTTCGGTCATGCCCGGACCCTGGCGATGGGCGGTGCGTACATGTCGCTCGGCTACGGCGTCGAGACGATCGGCGGCAACCCCGCGGCGCTGTCGTCCTTCAAGCGGTACCAGATGGAGGCGAGCGGCGCGTGGGACATTCCCAACGGCATGGGCTTCGGAACGATCGGCCTGGCGGACTCGACGGGCCCGCTGGCGATGGGCCTGACGTACCACTTCGCCACCTTCGGGGGCCTCGAGCGCCGCTGGGGGCACATCACGACGGTGGCGCTCTCGTATGCCATCGCGGAGTGGATTCACCTGGCGGTCGCCGGCCGGCACCACGTGCTCATCGGCGAGTCGAACACCAACAGCGTGACGATGAACGCAGGGCTCGT
Source organism: Myxococcaceae bacterium (assembly GCA_044352295.1). Taxonomy (GTDB): domain Bacteria; phylum Myxococcota; class Myxococcia; order Myxococcales; family Myxococcaceae; genus Xiheimicrobium. The sequence continues at coordinate 49,039 of JBILEB010000017.1, read as the reverse complement.
CATCAAGCCGGTGCCGATCATCTCCATCGGCGTGTCGGGTCACAACCTCATCAACAACTTCAACCGGGACATCACGCGGTTCTTCGTGGCCTCGGTGAGCGCGATGTTGTTCAGCCAGTTGTCTCCGTGCTTCGACCTGCGCGCGGACTTCAACGGGCCGACGCCGCGCTTTGCGTACCATGGCGGGGTGGAGTGGCTCATCGCCATGACGGTCCCGGTGCGTATTGGGTACCAGTTCGACGGCATCATGAACCACCAGTACCTGTCGGCTGGCGTCGGCTGGTTCGTGCAGGGCTCGGGCATCGACCTCGCGTATCGGCATGAGCTGGGCGGCGCCGAGGGACGAATGGTGGCGCTGACGGTGAAACTCCAGTTGGGGCAGTAGCGGTCCGTGCGCGCGTTGGTGGTGGGCGCAGGCGCGGTGGGGCAGGTGCTGGCGCTGCACCTCGTGCGCGCGGGTGCGAACGTGACGTTTGGCGTGCGACGCCCGGAGTCGGTGCGCGAGACGACGATGTTGCGGTTGCGGCAGCTCGGTGGACCGGAACGTGAGGTGCTGCCAGCCCTCCAGGCCGTGTCGTCGCTCGAGGGCGTGCCTGCGTTCGACCTCGTCTTCCTGACGGTGCCCTCCGATGCCCTCGAGAGTCCGTTTCTCCGGTCATTGGCGAAGGGCTTCGGCGACGCGACAGTCATCGGGCTGCAGCCGGGACTGGATGATCGACAGCGGTTGGTCGCGCTGGGGGTTCGTGACGCACAGCTCGTTCGTGGCCTCATCAGCCTGGTGAGCTTTCATTCGCCGCTCTCACCGACCGATGCGCTTCAGGAGGAGGGAACGGCCTACTGGTTTCCGCCGCTGTCGCCGTGGGCGTTCGATGGACCGGCAGAGCGCGTCGACGCGGTGGTCTCGGCCCTGCGACAGGGCGGGATGCCGGCGGCGAAGAAGCGCGGCCTCGAAGACGAGCTCGTGTTCTTCACGGCGGCGCTGCTGGTGACGGTGCGCTCGCTCGAGCAGAAGGGCTGGTCGTTGGCTGCGTTGGCAGCGGCTCCATCGGCGTCGACGAAGGCGACCGCGCAGGCGTTGGCGGTGGTGGAGCGTCGGTTGTCCCAGAAACGACCGCTTGGTCCCTCGTTGGTCGCGTCGTCGTGGCTGGTGTCCCTGGGCGCGCGCATGGCTCCGTGGGTGGTGCCCTTCGACCTGGAGGCGTACCTGCGCGTGCACTTCACGAAGGTCGCGCCGCAGACAAGGCTGTTGCTGGGTGACCTCGTGCGCGAAGGTGGGACGCTGGGACTTCAGGTCGAGGCGCTGGCGGCGCTGTTGGCCTGAGCTCTTCCCGGCGAAGCGGCCTCAGGCATCTGCGACGAGGACGAGCTTCCCTTCGATGTTTCCCGCCTCGAGCCGCTCGTTGGCCTCACGGGCGGCCAGCAACGGGAGGCGCTGCGCGACCCGAGGGACCAGACGCCGATCCTTCATCAAGTCGAACAGCTTCGGCAGATCCTCCCGGAAGGGGCGCGGGTCTTTCCGGTACAGCATGGTGATGCCGTAGAACATTCCGCGCTGTCCGCTGAGGCGGGTGCGAACGAAGCACGACCACGCCGATGACAGGAGCGCGGGCATTCCCGTGGCTCCGACGAAGCCGTACCAGACCGTCGTGCCTCCGCGTTTCGTGGCGCCCACACACTGGCCCGTCTGCGCGCCGCCCACCCATCGAACGCCGCATCCACTCCGTCGGGACGCAGCGCGCGGACCTGTGCGTCCAGGGGAGCACCGCGGCCGTCGACGGGCGTCGCCCCGAGGTCTCGCATCAACGCGTGCTTCGACGTCGCCGCCGCGCCCAGGGACTCGACGCCGTGGATGCGCAGCAGCGTGAGCAGCATCTGCCCCACGCCGCCGTTCGCCGCGTTCACGAGCGCCGACTGACCGCGCTGGAGCCGGGCTTCGCGATGAATCATCTGCCAGGCCGTCACTCCGTTGAGGATGCTGGCAGCGACTTCGACCGCGTCGAGCCCGTCGGGCACCGTCACCCAGTGCTCCGCGCCGCGCACGACGTGGGTCGCGTAGCCGCCATGCACGAGGAGCGCACACACGCGGTCGCCTTCCTTCAGCGTCGTCACGCCCGGTCCCAGCGCCTCGACGACACCGACCGACTCGTACCCGGGCACGAAGGGAATCGGCGGCGCGTACGGGTAGGAGCCACGTCGCATCGTGATGTCGGTCGCGCCCACGCCCGTCGCCAGCACCTTCACGCGCACCTCTCCCGGCCCGGGCACCGGGAGCGGAAGCTCGACCGTCTCGAGCACCTCGGGCCCGCCCCTCTTCGTCAACATCACCGCGCGCATGGTGCTCACGAGTGGCCTCCGTGCTGGGCGAAGACGAGGAGCGCGGCGCCGACCGTCCACGCGAGCGTGCGGGGGAGGTTGTCGCGAATGAGCCCCTCGATGAGCGCGTCGTCCTTTCCCTGTTTGTCGAGCTTGAGGTGCCTGGGTAGCTCGCTCGCCAGCGTGGTGCCGATGACGACGGCTCCACAGGCGGCGGCCCCCCAGAGGTACGCCGCCTGGGGTGACCCGCGCTCCAGGACCGCCATGACGATGGTGAGCAGCGAGGTGAGGAACATCGGGGCGATCATCACCGGGCCCATGCGCCGTCCCTGCGAGACATGGAAGGGGACGAACTCGGCCCGACCGACGAAGCGGTACGTCGGGTAAACGACGAGCTGGAGCAGCCAGCTGATGCCCAGGCAGGAGAAGAAGGCGAAGGTGCAGATGGTGAGGAGCATGGCGTCCTCACCCTGTGTCGTCGTCGGCGCCGCGTCGATGCGCGTCAGTGCACAGGTGGTGTGCAATGGTGCACGCATGCACTGGGACAGCCTCGAGGTCTTCACCGCCGTCGCCCGCGCCGGGAGCCTCCAGACAGCGGCGCGCGCGCTGGGCGTCGATCGCACCACGGTCGGCCGGCGGCTCTCGGCGCTCGAGGCGAGGCTGGGTTCGCCGCTCTTCTTGCGCTCGCGGGAAGGGCTCGCGCTGACGCCTTCCGGACAGCGTGCGCTGACGCACGCCCAGGCGATGGAGGCCGCGGCGCGCGCCTTCGTCACCACGGCGAGCCCGGAGGACGACGTGGTGGGCCTCGTCCGCCTCGCCGTCACCGAAGCCCTCGCGCCGTTCGTGGTGGAGCAGGGCCTCGTCGCGCTGACCGAGCGTCACCCCCGGCTCTCCCTCGAGGTGCATGGGGGCAACCGGCGGCTCGATCTCGCCAGCGGAGAGGCCGACCTCGCCTTGCGCGTCGATCCGCTCCGGGGCGCCGAGCTGCGAGCGCGGTGCATCAGCCGATCTTCCGTCGCGCTCTATGCCGCTCGCGGCTATCTGGGGACCCGCTCCGTGAAGACGCCCGCCCACCTCGCAGGTCATCGCGTGCTCGTTCCTGGCGGCGAGCTGGCGGGTCTGCCCGAGGCGCGGTGGCTGCGCGCGCAGGAAGGCGTGGAGGTGACGCTCTCGAGCAACAGCCTCCCCGCGCTCCTCGCCGCCGCCAAGCGGGGACACGGCATCGTTCCGCTCACCGCCGCTTGGGGAGACCGCGAGGCCGAGCTCGTTCGCCTCTTTCCCGTTCCCCGACTGCCGGAGCGCGCGCTGTGGCTGGTGTCGACCATCGCGGGCGCGAAGCGGCCGGCCGTGCGCGCCGTCATCGAGGGCCTCGCCGCCCTCTTCGCCCGCACGAAGGATGCTCCGTGAGCTGGCGCGCCATTCCGACGATGCTCAAGGTGGGCTTCGCCGAGGCCGCCGCGTACCGCACCGAGATGGTGGTGTGGGTGCTCTCGACCACCATGCCGCTGGTGATGATGCTGCTGTGGACGAGCATCGCCGACGTCGCGCCGGTGCAGGGGCAGGGCGGCACGACGTGGAACAGCGGCACCTTTGTCGGCTACTTCCTGTCGGTCTTCATCGTCCGCCAGCTCGTCGCTGCCTGGGCCGCGTGGGAGATGAACTTCGAGATCCGCCAGGGCACGCTCGCGCTGCGGCTGCTGCGCCCGATTCACCCCATCATCGCGTACGCCACCTCGAACCTGGCCTACCTGCCGCTGCGCGCGCTGGTGACGCTGCCGGTCGTCGCGCTCCTGGCAGCCACCCACCGCGAGGCGCTGGCGACGGACGTACGGTTGTGGCTCCTCTTGCCGGTGTCGCTCGTCTTCGCCTGGGCCATCACCTTTCTCGTGAACATCACCATCGGTGCGCTGGCCTTCATCGCCGACAGCTCGCTGCGGCTGATGGATCTCTGGTTCGCGTTCTTCTTCGTCTTCTCGGGCTACCTGGTGCCGCTCGAGTTCTTCCCGCCCTGGCTGCGGACGGTGAGCGCCTGGCTGCCGTTCCGGTACGTGCTGGCGGCGCCGGTCGAGGTGATGACCGGGCGAGTCGATGTCGATGGGGCCCTGGGGCTGGTGGCGCGGCAGGGCGCCTGGGGGCTGGTGCTGCTGGTGGTGGCGTTGACGGCGTGGAGCCGGGGCGTACGGCGCTTCCAGGCCTTCGGAGGCTAAAGCTCGATGCGGCGCGCCTTTCAGCTCTTCGCGGTGCAGCTCAAGGCCTCGGTGATGCTCGCCGCGCAGTACCGCGTCGACTTCCTCCTCGATCTCGTCGTCGGCTCGTTCTGGACGGTGGCCGCGGTGCTTCCGCTCTTCGTGGTGTATGGCGGGACGTCGAAGGCGGGCGTGCCGGGCTGGTCGTTCGGCGAGACGCTGCTGGTGGTGGGCTGTTTCATCACCCTGCAGGCGGTCATCGACGGCGCCATCTCACCCTCGCTCACCTCGGTGCTCGACCACGTGCGCAAGGGCACGCTCGACTTCATCCTCCTCAAGCCGCACGACTCGCAGCTGCTCGTCTCGACATCTCGCTTCCAGGTGTGGCGCGTGGCAGGGCTGTTCCATGCCTCCGCCGTGTTCCTGTACGCGTTCTCGGAGTTGGGAACGGGCCCGTCGCTCCTCGGCGTGCTCGAGGCCCTGCTGCTCCTCGCCGTCTCGACCATGATGCTGTACTCGTTGTGGCTCCTCATCGTGAGCGTCAGCTTCTTCGCGGTGAAGGTCGACAACCTGAGCTCGCTCTTCACCAGCATCTTCGACGCGGCTCGCTGGCCGGGCTCGGTGTTTCGCGGTGGCTTCCGCTTCGTCTTCACGTTCATCATTCCGCTGGTGGTGATGACGACGTTCCCGGCGCAGGCGCTGCTGGGCCGGTTGCCGTGGACGACGCTGGTGGCCAGCGTGGCGGGCGCCTTCGTGTTCGCGCTGGTGGCGCGGTTGGTGTGGCTGTCGAGCCTGGCGCGCTACACCTCGGCTGGCGGCTGAGGGCCGCTCAGAAGCGAGTGGCGAGCTCCAACCAGAACGTGCGCCCGTACTGCGGAATCTGCCCCGAGCCCGCCTCACTGATGACGGGCAGCAGCACGCGCGTGTCGAGGAGGTTGTTCACGCCAGCGAAGTAGCGCACCGGGCCGTACTCGCCCGAGAGGCCCGCGTTGAGCAGCAGCGCCTCGCCGATCGTCACGCCCGTGTTCCGGTGGACGCGGCCGGACTGGTACGTGCCCTGGCCCGACAGGCGGACGAGGCCTTCCTTGAGCGGAATCATCGCGCGCGCCGAGGCCAGGTGCGTCGGGTACGACGGCGCGTCGGCCACGCCAGGACCTCCCAGCACCACGAAGGAATACGTGCCCTCGACGAGCGTGAAGCGGCCCGGTTGCCACCGCAGTTGGGCTTCGGCGCCGAGCGCGGTGAGGCCCTGCGTCTTGTTCCGGTACACGAAGCACTGGGCGCTTCCCTGCCCACACTGCGGCACGTCGGTCGTCTCCTGATCGAGCACGACGAGGCGGTCGATGAGGTTGAAGTAGCCGCCCACCGACGCGCGGAGCTCGGGCGTGAGGTTGTGCGCGTGCTCGAGCTCGAAGGTGGTGATGTATTCCGGCGTCAGCGTTCCGGGCAGGGGCGCGCGCTGCGTCACCGCGCCATCGTTGAAGTACAGCTCGTAGATGGTGGGCGCGCGGAAGGCGCGGCCGGCGACCAGCTTCGTCAGGCCCCGTTCGTAGAACCTGGCCACCACTGCGGCGCGGGGCGAGAGCGCGAACTCGGCGATGTCGGTGTACTTGTCGACGCGCAGGCCGGCTTGAATGAAGAGGCGGTTGTTCCACAGCTGCCACTCGTCGAGCAGCGTGCCGGACACGAGGGAGCGCGTCTTGTTGTCGGGGGCGCCGTCCACCGGCTGCTGGGTGACGAACTGGCCCTGGCCCTCCACGCCGACGGTGAGCCGATTGCCCTCGAAGAGGAAAATGCCCGCGCGCGCCTCGGCCACCAGCCAGTCGCCGTTCCCGGTGTCGGTGGTGCGGACGCGGTCCTGGTTCGCGTCGAGGGAGGCGTAGAAGCCGCGGTACCGGGAGCCGTCGTACGCCGCGCGCGCCGAGAGTGAGACGCGAGAGAAGTCGTGGTCGAAGCGCAGCTCCGCGAAGCCGCGGGCGTCGGTGTACACGGTGCCCGGTACGCCGAGCTGGGAGCCGAGCGGCCCCGTGGGTGCCTGCTTGCGGCGTTGGTTCCACTTGGAGGACAGCGTGAAGCCCTTCCACTTCGCGCGCGCCGTCGCGCCGATGGCCCGCTCGTCATCGAGACCGCGCACCAGACCCGCGGCGCCGAGGTCCGTGAGCTCCGCGCCCGTGGCCGTGTAGCCGGCTGCCGAGAGCAGCACCGAGGCCTCGTCGTTGCCCAGGCTGCCCGTCGCGCGCGCTTTGACGCCCCCGGGCCCACCCGCGCCCACCACGCCCTCGACGTACGTATTGTCAGAGAGCCGGTTGCGCGGCACCACGTTGATGACGCCGAAGAACGCGCCAGTGCCGAAGAGGAGCGACGCCGGGCCGCGGACAACTTCGATGCGGTCGATTTCGTTCAAGTCGACGTCGAGGTCGCGCGCCGAGAAGCCCTGGCCCGCCCAGACGTCGTTCATCGGGTGGCCGTCGTAGAGGATGAGGATGCGGGTGTTGAGGTCGCCCGGCGGCGCGAAGCCGCGAATGCCGATGTACGTGTAGATGCGGTCGTCGGTGAAGAAGAGCCCGCGCACCGCCCGCAGCGCCTCGGGCAGCGTCTGGTAGCCGAACGCCTGGATCTCCTCGCGCGTCACCACGGTGATGGAGGCCGGCGCCTGGTCGGCCGAGAGCAGCTGTTTGCTCGCCGCCGTCACCCTGGGAGGGGCGTACCGCAGGTCAGCAGCCACCCGGAGCTCCTGATCGGCCACCACCTCGAGCGTCTGCACCAGGGGCGAGACATCGGTGCTCGTCACCTCGAGCTGGTGGCGGCCTTCGCTGAGCGACAGCACCACCGGCGTGAAGCCGGAGTCCTTTCCATCCACGCGCACCAGGGCCGAGTCGCGGTTGGCGGTGACGATCACCTTGCCGGTGGGCTTCGGCTTCTCCGGCAGCGTCACCTTCGCCGTGGCCGTAGCGTCGGCCTTCACCTCGACCAGCACCTGCTGCGGCAAGAAGCCGGAGGCCTGCACCACGTAGAGGCGTTGGCCGGGCGGCGCCGAGAACGTCGCGGGCACCTTTCCGAGCTCGGGCCCATCGGCGGTCTCGCGCACTGCCGCACCCGCTGGCGTCCCTGTGATCTCCACCGTGCCCACGATTGGCACCAGCTCGAGCGAGACCTTCGCCTCGCGGCCGCGGACCGCCGACACCTTCGTCTGGGCGGGACGAAAGCCAGGCGCCTTCACCAGCAGCACGTGGGCCCCCGGCTTCACCGCGACCGTCTGCGGCGTCTGCCCTCGACTGCCGAGGTCTTCGCGGTCGACGAAGACTTCGCCCTCACCGCCGCTCGCCGTGACGGTGACGAGGGCCACCTGCGGACCAAGGCGAGCGAGCGCCGCCTTCACGTCCTTTCGGTCGTCAGCGGGGAGCGTCGGGTCGACGAAGAGGTCGTGCCAGTACCGGTACGCCTCGTCGGGCCGGTCGAGCGCCTCGTAGCAGCGCGCGATGTTGAAGAGCACGTTGCGGTTGGGCACCAGGCGGTTCGAGAGGAAGTAGTTCGACAGCGCCGTCTCGTAGTCGCGCTTCGTGTACGCCTGCACGCCTCGGGAGAAGGCGATCTCGGCTTCGTCTGCGGTGTTGTCCGCACGGACGGAAGCCGCCAGAAGCACTGCAACGAGCGACATCGTGCGCACCGGGCGCACACTACCCCTCATCCAACAGGGTTTCGCATCGATTCCGGTGCTTCACGGGAGCATCCCATGCGCGTAACGTCATCGACGTGAGTCATCCGAAGCGCACATCTTCCGGGTTCACCCTCGTCGAGCTCCTGATCGTGGTGGCCATCATCGGGATGCTGGCGGCGATCGCTATTCCCAATTTCATCCGCTTTCAGGCGCGTTCGAAGCAGGCCGAAGCACGAACGAATCTCAAGGCCGTGTTCACGGGCCAGAAGAGTCGTCACGCCGAGAAGGACTCCTACACGGCGCTCCTGGGGGAGACCGGGTTCTCACCTGAGCGGGGCAATCGCTACAGCTACGACCTGGGCCCTACCGCGGTGCCGCTCAGCACAGCGATGGCGGGAGGACTCGGGTTCGCGTGCGGGACGCCAGAGGACCGAGCGGTTGCCGTGGCAGTCACCAACGGAAGCTGCGCCGTGACCATCGACACACTCCGGTATGGCACGAACATCGTCCCCAGCGGAAACGGCGGGCGAGCGGGGGTGATGTTCACGACTTCCGTCGCTGGCAACGCCGCCTTTGCTGACGACAGCATTGGCGTGAACGGCGCGGCGTGCCCGACCTGCGATTTCGCCGCTCGAGCCCTGGGCAACGTCGACAACGACCCGGGCGCCGATGAGTTCTTCATCTCATCGCAGTTCATTTCGACGAACGTGGCGCCATGCGCCGAGGCCGTTGAAGCGGTGCTCGGGGCTGCGGTCAACAATCGCAACGACGTGAACTGCGACTGACGGGTCATCGGCAGAAGCGCTCCCATTGCGCGGGAATCGGTCCACCCATCAGCTCCTCGGCGCCGGCCTTGTCGAGCAGCACGAAGACGAAGTCGCCCGTGAAGCAATCGAGCCCTTCCTGACGGAGCACCACGGTGGACTTCACCACGCGGCTGGTGGCGCTCGTGACGCGCGCGCGGGCCTCGACCTTCTGCCCGATGCGCACCGCGCGGTGCAGCTTCGCCGTGAACGAGGTGGTGAAGCCGAGCTTCCCCGTCGCGGCGATGACGGCCCACGCGGCGCTCTCGTCGGCGAGCGTCGAGACGAGCCCGCCGTGCATGATCCCCACCGGGCCCTGATGCAGCGGGCTGGGAAGAAACTGTGTCACCACCTCGTCGCCCTGCCGCTCGTAGGCGAGGTGCAGCCCGTGGGGATGCGTCGGGCTGCAGCCGAAGCAGGGCTGCCCTTCGCCGAACAGCCGGCCGTCGAGCACGTCGATGCGGTCGCTCATCTCATTCTCCCATCACCTTCACGATGACGCGCTTGCGGCGCTGCCCGTCGAACTCTGCGTAGAAGACCTGCTGCCACGGGCCCAGGTCGAGCTGGCCCTTCGTCACCGGCACCAGCACCTGATGGTGGATGAGGAGCGACTTGAGGTGCGCGTCGCCGTTGTCCTCGCCCGTCTCATGGTGCCGGTAGTCGGCCTTCTCGGGCGCCAGGCCCTCGAGCCAGGTCCAGATGTCTTCCCAGAGCCCCGGCTCGTTGTCGTTCACGAACACGCCGGCAGTGATGTGCATCGCCGAGACGAGCACGAAGCCCTCCTTGATGCCGGCCTTCTTCACGAGCTGGGCGACGGTGTCGGTCACCCGAACGAGCTCCTTCTTCTTCTGCGTCTCGAACCAGAGGTACTCGGTGAGCGTCTTCATGGCGGCGGTTCTTACGGCGATCGACGGGTGGCTCGTACTCGCAAACCGCCACGGGGCGGGCATGGTGCGCGACATGTCGAAGACGACGATGGCGCCCGCGCGGTTCACGGGCTTTCCGAAGGGTGGGGTGGACTTCTTCCGCGCGCTGGCGCTGAAGCAGGACCGCGCGTGGTTCCAGGCGCACAAGGCCGACTACCAGGCGCTGTGGGAGGCGCCGATGCACGCCTTCCTCCACGCGCTGAAGGCCCCGCTCTCGAAGGCCTTTCCGGACGTCATGCGCACCACGCCGAAGGTGTTCCGCATCTACCGCGACACCCGCTTCTCGAAGGACAAGTCGCCCTACAAGACCTCCGCGAGCGCGGTGGTGCCGCTGTACCCCGGCGGGATGATGGAGCGCGTCGGCCTGTACTTCGAGCTGGGCCCCTCGCCCTTCGTCGCCAGCGGCCGATGGATGATGGAGCCTCCCGTCCTGAAGCGGTTTCGTCGCGCGGTGGCCGAGGAGGCGCTGGGTGCGTCATTCGCGCGCGCCGTGGAGCGCCACACGGCGCAGGGCTTTGTGGTGTCCTCGCAGAAGCAGCTCAAGCGGGTGCCCAGGCCGTGGACGAAGGACCACCCCCGAGAGGCGCTGCTCCGACACACCGGGTTCGCGTACACGTTCCCCACGCCGTCGCAGGCGCTCATCGAATCGGTGGAGTTGGTGCGGTGGACCGTCGACCACGTGCGCCGCATCGCCCCGGTGCTGAAGTGGGTCGAAGCCGCGGCACGTGGACGACGGCCCTCGCTTCAGCGGGCCTGAGGCAGGCGCTGCGAGAGGTCGTCGAGGTCGGCCTGCAGCTGGCCTCCCGCGGCCGTGAGTCTGGCGGCCCGGGTCTCGAGGCCGGACACCCGAGCGCCGAGGTGGACGAGCTCCCGCCGCACGTCGCTCTCCAGGCGCTCCTGACGGGTTTCGAGCAGCTGCACGAGCGCCCGCAGCTCCTCGAGGGCGCGTTCCATCGGGTCGGCGCTCATCCGAACACCCGCCCCAGGGCCCCGAGGGCGCCCTGCGACATCGCCGACAGCGCCTGCCCGACGAAGCCCACCGCGTTGCCGACCGAGCTGATGATGGCGCCAACGCCCGTCGCGACGAGTCCCGCGGCCCCCACCAGCACGCCGCCCACCACCGCCGGACGCTCGAACGCGTTTCGCGCGACGTTCAAGAGCGTGCCGCCCACGCCCTGCAGCCACAGCCCGGGCAGCGCCATCGACGCCCCCAGCGCCCCGAACGCCGTCGCTGCCACGCCGGCCACCGCGCGCGACAGCCCGATGACCGTCTGCCCGCGCAGCAGCGCGTCGACCCCTCGAACGAACGTCTGTGCGCCATCGGTGACCGTCATCACGGCCATGACGTCATCTGCGGTCGTGGTGGGCAGCGGCCTCGCTTTGGCGCGATCGATCGACACATAGGCGCGGTCGTAGCCGGTCGGAACGGCACCCAGGCGTTGGTCTCGCCAGTGCGACTCGAAGGCCTCGTACCGGAGCACCTCGCGCAGACCGCCCGGGTTCTCGGACTCCACCCACTTGCGGCCCAGCGAGTCGCGCCAGGCCCGCTTCACCCGCAGCCAGTGCGGCTCGACCTCCACCATCACCAGCACGGCGCGCCCATGCCGGGTCTCCCGCTCGAGCTCGTCGAAGGTGCCGTGGTTGTAGACGTTCGCCTGCAGCCCGCGATCTCGCGCGCCATCCACCAGCACGCCAGGCGACGTCCCCAGCGTCCACGGGCGCAGCTCGGCGTCGAGCTGTCGCCAGTCCTGCGTGGCCCGGCCGAACTGCCCGAGCGCCAACCACAAGGCGATGGACCCGCACGCGTTCGTCTCGCTGGGCCCGACCTCGACCCGCTCACCAGCCACCAGTGCCTGCCGCTGCCGCCGGACGGTTCCCGCCAACCCCGTTGGCACGTCATTCATCCTCGCCTCGAACCGGTCGGCTCGCTGCACCGACACCGGCCGCGGTGGCGCCACCTTCCGCCTCGCCGCCACCGTCTGCACGCCCACCGCCGCTGCCATCGCACCACGACCATTGATCCGCATGTGTAAACCCCGATTGGACTGCGAGTGATGGCAGCCCTTCGAGCAGTCCATGTGCCAGCGGCGTTCCGAGTCGCCTCGCGGAGTTGCACGCAACCCCCCGCCCTGCGCGCGTGGACTCCACCCTGGATTCTCAGGTTGTGAAACCCGCGAAAAATTCCGCGCTTACGGTCCCGATGGTACGGTCCAGACCCTGCTGGCTGCTCCACCGCATGGCCGAGAGAGACTCCACATCGACGAACGCCAGGCTACCCGGCCCCGAGCTGCGGCTGCTCGATCGACGCGCGTTCGTGGGCTTCCCCGCGCTCACCGTCGCGCCCGGGGTGGAGATCGTCGACTTCGCGCTCTCGATTCCCGACGTCACCTTCCCGCTGAACGTCTCGGGCGGGGCGGCGAAGTACCAGAAGAAGAAGCTCGACTTCGGCCTGCTCGAGCTCTCCATCTCGGCCGACGTCATCCAGCGAGCGGTGCAGTCGGTGGCGGGGAAGCTGCCTGAGCTCGACGACGTGAAGCTGCACTTCCGGCCCGGCTCGCTCGAGGTCCAGGCGCGGCTGCGGGGCCCGGAGCGCGCGCCGCTCACCTTCAAGGTGGCCTTCGACGGTGATGGCGACCAGCTCGCCGTCTATTTCTACGACGTTCGTTTCTATTCGTTCAGCACCACGCCTGCGGCGCGGGTCCCGGCGTTGGTGAGTGAAGCGCTCAAGGGGTTGTCGCTGCTGCCCGAGGTGGAGCGGCGCGGCGCCAACGGGTTCACGACGAAGCTGTTGCCGCCGTTGGTGGAGCAGGCCGCGGTCGGACGCGGCTACAAGATGCCGACGCTCGATCAGGCGCGGCTCTCGGAGGCGGTGGTGTCGTCGAAGGGGCTGCGGCTGCGCTTCTCCTCAGGGGGCCTGCCGCCCCCAGCCGCGTTCGACGAGGAGCTGCTGCTGACGCTCGAGGGCGCGCGTGCCTTCGCCGACGCCGAAGAGCTGCTTGCTTTGGGCCAACTCGCCGAGGCACGTGGGGCCTACCTTCGGTTGGGCGACGCCACCGAGGCGCACCCCTTCGCCGTCGAGCGGCTGCTGACCCTGCTGGTGGCCGATCCGCAGGCGCATGAGCTGGCGCTCGACATCGCCGCGTCGCTGTTCCGCCGTCGGGAGCGATCAGCCACCGCGCTGTGGGCCGAGGCCGTGGTGCGAGAAAAGCGCGGCGAGTTCGCGCGCGCCTCGGAGCGGTACCTCGCGCTCTGCAATCACGCCCGCAAGCACCAGGAAGAGGCCGGCGCCTTCTTCGCCGCCGAGGCCGCCGCCCGCTCGTCGCGGGACGCCGCGCCCCAGATGGCGGTGCGCGCGCTGCACGAGATGTTGGGCCTCAAGCCCGACCACCTGCCGTCGCTCAAGGCGCTCGCGCGAGCCTCGGACCAGGCGAAGGATCGCGCCGGCGCCATTCGGGCCTATCGACGGCTGGCCGCCCTCGCGCGCGAGCCTGCCGAGGCCGCCGATGCGCACGTGCAGCTCGCGCGGTTGTGCGCCGAGACCGAAGACGACATCGCCGGCGCTCGGCTCCACTGTGAGGCCGCACTGCGCCTGGCGCCGGATCACCCGGAAGCGCTCATGCAGTTGGGCGAGCTGTGTCACCGCTCCGGCGAACACCTGCGCGCCATCAAGGCCCTCGATCGCCTGCGGGAAGTGGCGCTCGGGCGTCACGAAGTCGACCGCATCGGGCGCGCCAACCTGCTTGCCGGCCGGGTGTGGGAGTCGGGCCTCAAGCAGCCGGAGAACGCGCTCTTGCGCTACCGCGAGGCCGCTTCGCTCCTGCCCGGCGACGCGGAGCCGCTCTTCCTGGCCGCGCGGGTCTCGGAGTCCCTCGGCAAGGTGCAGGAGGCGGTGTCGGGGTACCAGCAGGCCATCGAGCTGGCGGGACCGTCTCCCGCTGCCCCTGCGCTCCGTCAGGCGGCGCATCAGTCCCATCACGCGCTGGCGCGCCTGCTGAAGACGAAGCTCGGCGAGCCGGGGCGGGCGAGAGACCACCTCGAGTCGGCGCTCGCGCTCGACCCCACCGACGGCACGGCGCTCGACGAGCTGCTGCCGTACTTCCGGGCCTCTGGAAAGTCCGTCGAGCTGGCGGACGCGTGCGAGAAGGCCGCCGCCGTCATCGACGATCCGCTGCGGCGTGCGGCGCTGTGGGCCGAGGCGGGTGAGCTCTACCGGGGACGCCTGGGTCAACCCGAGCGCGCGGAGCGGCTGCTCTCCCAGGCGCTCGAGGCAGACCCGAAGAACCGCCTCGCGCTCGAAGGCATGCTGGCGCTCGCGGAGAGCCGGCGCGATGGCGGCCAGCTCTGTCGTGCGCTGCGCTCCCTCGCCGAGCTCTCGCCCGAGCCGAAGGAGCGGGTGCGGTACTACCGCCGGCTCGCGGTGGCGGCGCGCGACCTCGCGTTCGACCTCGACCTCGCCGTTCATGCCTACCGGGAGGTCTTGCGGGTCGACGCCGACGATCTCCCGGTGCTGGGCGAGCTCGCCGCCCTCGAGCGTCGTCGCAGCGACATGGCAGGGCTCGCCTGGGCGCTGGAGCAACGTGCACGGGTCGCAGAGGGCGCGGGCGACAAGCGCCTCGCGGCGGCTGCGTTGCGAGAACTCGGGCAGGTGCTCGACGTGCGGCTTGGGAGGGCCGGAGAGGCGTTGGTGGCGCTCGAGAAGGCCGCGCGCCTGAACCCGGATCCAAACGCGCTGCTGGAACTGGCGACCTTGTGTCTGCGCCTCGAGCGCGCCCCGAACGCGCGCCGGGCGCTCGAAGACACGCTCGCGATGCTCCCGAAGCACGCGCCGCCGGAGAAGCTCGCCGAGGTTCGTGCGCGGCTGGGTCGCGCCTGTGAGCTGTTGGGTGACAAGGACGCCGCCCGCGAGAACTACGCCCTCGCGTTCCCGCTGCGGCGCCTCGACGACGAGCTGGCCGGTCGCCTCGAGGCGCTCTACGTCGAGGCTCGGCAGACGCGAGAGCTGACCGATCTGTGGGCCTCTCGAGCCCAGGCGCTCCTCCAGGCAGGCCGGGCACACGACGCGGCGCCGCTCTTCTTCAAGGCCGCGCAGATCCAGCTGGCCACGGGGGATGCATCGGGCGCGATGCTGCGACTCACCTCGGCGCTCGATGCCTCTCCGACCGGCGAGAGCGCGCGGGACGTGCTCGAGGCGATGGCGAAGCTCGAGCTCGACCGCGGCGGCACCGTCGAGGCGTCGCGGTTGTATGCCCGGCGCGCCCAGGTGGCGAAGGAGCCCCGCGAAGGCGCCCGCTTCCTCTTCCGCGCCGCGACGCTCGTGCGCGACACGCCTCGTGAAACCCCGCTGCTGGCGCAGGCGCTCGAGCTCGATCCCTCGTTCGTTCCAGGGCGGCTGCGACGCGCCGAGCTCGCCGAGACCGTCAACCCTCGAGAGGCGATGGCCGACCTCGAGGTGGTGGTCGGCGCAGACGAGAGCGACGCCGACGTGGCCGCGCTCAAGCTCGACCGGGTGGTGTTGAGTCGGCGGGCCGCCTTCGCGGCGCTCAAATCGGGCCAGACCGATGCGGCTCGGCGCCTGCTCGCGAAGTACGTCGCGCAGCGGCCGGACGATCTCGACGCGCAGTTGGAGCTGGTGAAGCTCCACCGTCGCGCGGGAGCACTCGAGCCGCTGGTCGACCTGCTCGCCGAGCTGTGGCCGCGGCTCGAAGGTTCGGGACGCACCTCGGCGCGGCGCGAGTTCGCGGAAGGGGCGCTCTCCCTGGGACGCACGGGCGCGGCGATGGACGCGCTGCGGAGCATCCTCGTCGACGTGCCCGACGACGAGTGGGCGGCCAGCAAGCTGCTCACGCTCGTGCCCGTCGACGACACCACGGCCGCGGAGCGCCTCGATCTCTTGAGCCGGCTGGTGATGGGGGCCTCAGGTGACGGGCGCGCCGAGCTGCTGTCCCGCCGCGCCGAGCTGCAGCGGATCACCGGGAATCTCGCCGCCGCGCGCGCCGACCTGCTCGATGCCGCGCAGGTCTCGAGCCGGCCGCTGCCGCTCCTGCTCCAGCTGGCGGAGCTCGCGCGTCAGTCCTTCGACGAGGGCGCCGAGCTCGGGGCGTGGCGGCTCGTCATCAACACCGTTCCGCGCGATCCAGAAGCGCAGGCGACGGCGGCCAGTCGGGTGGGGGCGCTTGCGCGTGGTCGCGCCGCGTCCGGCGATGCCTCTCGCGCCCTCGAGGCCTGGGAGCTGCTCGTCACCTTGCCGCTGGGCGCCTCCGAGCGGTTCGAAGCCTGGTACGGCGTGGCGCAGGCGGCGCGCGCTTCCTCACCACGTCGCGCCGAAGAGGCCCTGCTGGAGGCCTCGAAGCAGGGGCCCGTTCAGAAGCGGGTCGAGGCCCTGTTGGAGCGCGCCGGCCTGCTCGAAGCCCGTGGAGCCACCGAAGAGGCGGTCGGTGCGTTCGAGTCGGCCCTGGCGCTGGCCCCACGTCATCCGCTGGCGACCGAGGGGCTCAAGCGGTGCCTGCGCGCCGTGTCGGACTGGGAAGGCCTGGCCGAGATCATCGCGGCGGAGGCGGCGCAGACACCGAAGTCGAAGGCCGCATCGCTCTACGCCGAGCTCGCGTCGCTCTACCTCGATCGCCTCGACCTGCCCGGGCCTGGTGAGGCCGCGCTGAGGCGCCTGGTGTCGCTCGACACGCAGGACGGCGTCGCCCGCCGCCGCCTCGCGGCGCTGCTCGAGCGCCAGGGGCAGCTCGCCCAGGCCGTCACGCTGCTCGAAGAGGCTGGTACGCTGGCACCGCCAACCGAGGCCGCTGCGACGCTCCGTCACGCGGCCAGCCTCGCGCGCAAGGCGGCGGACGACGACACCACCCTCAAGCTGCTCCGCAAGGCCCATCAGCTCGCGCCAGCGACGGGCGCGGATCTCGAGGCCCTGGCCGAGGCGCTCTATCTGCGGGGCGCACTCAAGGAGGCGTTGCCGCTCCACCAGGGACTGGCCGCCGCCACGTCCTTCGACGACCGACCCGATGACGCCGAGCGCGTGCTCCTGCGGCTCGCCGATCTGGCGGAGCAGCTGGGCGACGCGACGCTGGCCGAGGCGACGCTGCGAAAGCTGGTGCAGGAGCGGCCGCTCCTCACGCAGGCGGTCGAGCGGCTGGCGGCCATCTTCTCGACCCGCGGAGAGCGTCGCGCGTCCCTCGAGCTGCGTGCGCGGCACCTGGAGCAGCTGTCGTCGAGCGCGCGAACGGCCGACCGTCTGGTGTCGTTGGCCCGGGAGGCCCGCACCGGCCTGTCCGACGTCGAGCTGGCGTTGCGTCTCTATCAGCGGGCCTCGGAGCGTCACGAGGCTCCACTCGAGGTTTGCCGCGAGGCCGCCTCGATGCTCCGCGAGGCGAGCCGACCGGCCGAGTTGATGGCTGAGCTGGTCGAGATCGCCCAGCTCGAGCTCACGGGCGGAGACGTCGACGCAGCCCTGGATGCGTGGACGGAAGAGGCGAAGCTGGCCGAGGGCCTCGGTCGTACGGACGACGCGCTTCGCTCGCTGTCGGCCATCGCCGACATCTGCGAGGACGAGGGGCGGGTCGACGAGGCGGCCAAGTCGATGCTCCGGCGAGCCGAGCTGCTGCGGGACGCGCGGTTGGATCTCGAGGGTGCGTCGGAAGCGCTCGAGCGCGCGTGGACGCTGTCGCCGCAGCCCACGTTCGCGCAGATGGCCATCGACCTCGCCCGGCGCCGCGGTGACCGGGACGCCGAGATCGACTGGCTCGAACGAACGCTCGTGGGCCTTTCGGCGCCGGCGAGAGGTCGCGCCTTCACCACCCTGGCGCGCTTGCATCTGGGCCTCCCGGCGGTGGGCGCCGCGGCCGAGGTCACCGCCGCGCCCATGCTCGCGCCCGACCAGGCCGAAGCCGCACTCAAGCAAGCCCTCGCGCTGCTCCCGGCCGACGCCGAGGCCGAGGCGATGCTCCTGGCTCTCTACGAGCGGCAGGACCGCGTGGCGGACGTCGCGGCCTTCTATGAAGAGGCGGCCGCCCGCGAGTCGAACGGGCCAAAGCGCGCCGAGCAACTCCTCAAGGCCGCGGTCCTCTACAAGGACCGCGCGGGCCGTCCGCACGAGGCGGCGGCGGCGCTCCTCGCGGCCCGCGCGTCGAGCCCCGACGACGACTCGCTCACCGCGAAGGTGGCCGATCAGCTGTCAGCGCTCGGCCGACGGCAGGACGCGGCCGACTTCGATGCCCTGCTGCTCGAGCGCGATCCCTTCCATCCCGCGTTCGAGCGCCATCGCGTCTTCCTCAGCGACAGCGGGGACGAGCAGGCCCTGGCCCAGCTGCTGAGCCGACGCGCGGAGCGGGAGCACGGCGACGTGGCGGCGGCCCGATGGCTCGAAGCCGCCGCGGCCTTCCGTCGCGCGGGCGCCACGGAGCGGGCCCAGGTGTGTGAGGCGCAGGCCTTCGAGGCAGCGCCGCAGAACCACGAGGCCTTCAAGTCGCTCCTCGCCCAGGCCGCTGACGATCCCCGCCGCCTGGCCAAGCTGCTCGCCGCGAGGGCCCGCGCGGTTCCGGGTGAGGCGTCGGTGCTCCTCAAGCGCCGCGCCGACACGCTCGAGACCGCCCGCGAGACGCTCCTCGCTGCTGCCGCGTGGGACGACTACCTGTCGCTCATTCCCGACGACCTCGAGGCGCTCGAGCGTCGCGGGGAGCTGGCGGCCCAGGGCGGAGGCGCGAAGGCCGCCCAGCCGTACGACCGTCGCCTGGTTCAGCAGGGCGGAGATGGGCTGCCCGGTTCGACGCGCCTCAAGCTGTGGCTGCGGCTGGGTCAGGCAGCGGCCGAGTCAGGCGCGCTCCGTGACGCCGTCGACGCCTTCGAGTCTGCCTTCGTCCTCGATGCCGATGGGCCTCGCGGCCGTGAGGCGCTCTCCTCGCTCGACGAGGCCTACGCCCGGCTCGTCAACGTCGAGGGGCAGTACCGCACCGTGCTCCGCCTGGCAGCCCGGGCCTCAGCCGCCGAGGCCGACGTTCTCTACCGGCGTGCGCTCGCACTCCAGGAGTCTCCCGAGTCGGCCCTCGAGGCCCTCGACGCGCTGCTCCCAGCGCACCCTGCCGATTCGGCGCTGTACGACGCCGGCGTGCGCGCGTACCGGGCGAGGGGTCGGCTCGGAGACCTGCTCGGCCTGCACGAGCGCTTCGCGAAGACCGTCGGGGGCGCCAGGGCCGCGCAGGCGCTCCTGGCCGCCGCGGAGCTCGCGGAGCGTGAGCTCGGAGAACCGTCGAGGGCGCTGGAGCTGAAGGAAGAGGCGGCGCGGCTGGACCCATCGAACGTCGACGTCCTCCGGCTCCTGCTGGAGGACGCCCGCCGTCGCCACGACCCCGCGGCCGTCATCACCCAGCTCACGGCCCTCGCGTCCGCGCCCCTCGACGACACCTCGAAGGCCGGCGTCTTGCTCGAGCTGGCGGAGGCGCTGGAAGCGCGGGGAGACCTCGACGCCGCAACGTCCACGCTCCAGGGCGTGGCCCGTGGGGGGCCGTCGTCGGCGGGGTACGCGCAGGCCCTCGACGGGCTCGTTCGGTTGTCTCAGGCCCGCGGCGACGTCGCGGCCCTCGCGGACCATCGCCTCGCGCAGGCACAGCTCGTCGGAGGGGCTGAGAAGGCCCAAAGGCTCCTCGCCGCGGCGCAGGCCCTGTCGAGCGCCGGTCAGCTGGCGCGCGCCGAGTCCGTGGTGCGCGAGTCCCTCGCTGACCGGTCCTCGGCCGAAGGCTGGACGCTTTTGACCGACGTGCTGCGGCGCGCGGGCCGGGACGCGGCGTTGGCGACCGCGCTCGCCCAGCAGGCTGACGCGAGCGACGTCACGGAGCGCCCGGCGCTGCTCCTCGAAGCGGTTGATGCCGCGGCTCGCGCTGGGGAGACCAAGGACGCCGTCGCGATGTTGGAGCGGCTGATTCGCGAGGCGCCGGCCGCCCTGGCCCCGCAGGCGCAAGCCGCCCGGTTCCTCGCCCTGGGGGCCTCGGGCCGAGCGCTGGAGGTTGGCTTCGCGGCCGCCATGCAAGCCGGGCGGGCCGATGAAGCGCTGGCGCTGGCGCTCGAGGCGGGTGGCGAAGCCGAAGCCGTGGCGGCGCGATGGGCGCTTGCCAGCGCACACGTCGGTGATGCGCGGGCGAAGGTGCTGCTCGAGCGGGCCGACCAGGCCAGTGCCCTTCGCTACGCCGCGCTCGCCGAGGCGCAGGGCGCTCTCGACGTGGCCGAGCCGCTGTGGCGTGACCTGTTCATCCAGGGTGACTCCACCGAGGCGCTGTCGGCGCTGGCGCGGACAGCGAGGCTCGAGGGGGCGTTCGACGCGGCCCTCGACTCGCGAGCGCCCCGGGCCGTCTCCCGCTTGCTCGAGTTCGAAGGCCAGGTGGACGTGGAGCGCCGCGAGCGGCTGCTCGTCACTCTGGCCGACGTCGTTCCGGAGCGCCGGCGCGTGGCCCTGCGAGAGGTCGCGACGTTGCGACTGGCCCATCAGCGCTGGGGCGATGCCGCGGCGGCGCTGGCGCAGCTCGCGCCGCTCGAAGAAGACCCGAAGGCCCGCGCCGCGCTGCACGTCGAGCGCGGACAGCTGCTGCGCCATCGCGTGGGTGACGCCCCCGCGGCCCGGCTCGCCTTCGAGCGCGCGTTGACCGACGACGCCACCCAGGTCGCCGCCGTGCGCGAGCTGGTCGAACTCCTGCAAGGCGACGCCGAGCGCTTCGTGCCGATGGTGGAGCGGCTGGTCGTGCTGGCCGGCGAGGAGTCCATCGAGTCGGTGCGCCCACAGCTCGCCTTCGCCTACGAGGCCCTCGGACGCCTCAAGGACGCGGCGCGGGTGCTGGCCTCGCTCGAGGAGACTCCGGAGCGGCTGCGACGCCGGGCTGTGCTGCTCGAGCAGCTGAATCTCAAGGGCGAGGCGCTGCCGCTGCGCGAGCGCCTGGCGACGACACCGGCAGAGCAGGAAGCGGTGCTCCTCGGCTACCTCGAGGTCGAGTTGGTGCCCTTCGCGGTGCGGCTGGGTGAGAAGCTGCTCGACGAAGGAACGCTGAGCGCTGCGACGCGTCGGCGCCTGGCCGAGCGCCTGTCCAACACCACGCAGGGCGCGGCCCTCGCGGTGCGCACCTGGCCGAAGCTCCTCGAGGCCAACGTCGCCGACCCCGACGGGTGGACGCTGCTCGCCGAGGCGCTCGGACACCTGGACCATGACGCTGACGCGCGCGTCGCAGATGGGTTTGGCGCCGTGTTGACGGGCACCCCCGGGAACGCACCGACGGTGGAGCTGACGCCGGTGGTTCGAGGACGACTCACCGAGGCGGTGCCGGTGCCCCCGACGGCGGTGCCCGTGACGGAGGCCTCGATGCCTCGCTTGTGGCAGGCGATGAATGAAGCCGCGCGCGCACTGGGCCTCGAGTCCCTCTCGCCGCTGCTCGACGCGGCTGGAGGGGTCGAGGCGTACTTCGCGGACGAGCGGCGGCTGGTGGTGGGCGCAGGAGCGCTGGCTGTCTTCGGGACGACCGAGCTGGCAGGCCTCATGGCCGTCGCGGCAGCGCTGGGTGACGAGGGGCGCCGGCTCGCGGAGCCGGGTGAGGTGCCACACTTCCCTGACGCGTGCGCGACCGCCTTCCGCGCCGTGCCTTCGTCACGCGCGATGGGGCGGGTGGTGGCCTTCCTGGACGAGCGCGTTCGCGGTGGTGACGTGCGCATTGTCGACGTCGCCGGGCTGCTCGCGGCGAGTGACGCCTTCCGCGCCGTGGCGCACGCCGCTCTCGAGCGCATCGCAGCTCGGTGATGCGTCGCGCCCTGGGCCTGCTGGTGGTGCTGTGTGGTTGCCCCGCGCTCCCGCCGCCTCCGGGAAGCGAGAACCTGGGGACCTACGTGATGACCGCCGAGCCGATTCGAGGCCTCCCCGACGGCGGCGCGGGCGAAGCGCTGGGGAATGGGCGCCTGCGCTGTGCCTTGCCCGACGTGCCGCAGGTGTCGTTCGGCTTCGAAGTCATCGTCACCCGGGAGCCCTCGACCGGCCAGGCCTGGCTCACCCTCGGCGGCGGCTACCCGCGTGACGCCGGCTGGGACGGGCAGGTGCTCGACAGTGAGTCGTCGGCCCGTCGCCTCTTTCCCTCGTGTCGGGCGTGTCCTGCGACGGTGGCGACGGAGCGCATCACCTTCGCGTTGATGAGCCTCTCGCAGTCCGAAGCCGTCGGGCGTCGATGCCCGGAGAACCCGCTCGACGGCGGGGTACCCCGCCCGGATGGTGGTGTGACGGGCCCGGGGCCGGGTGAGCAGGGCTTCGATGCGCTGTATGCCTGCGGCGAGATGACGTTCCGGGTGTCGCTCGTCGAGCCGGCCGCACCCGAGTCGGGGTGTGATCCGGCCTGTGCGGATTGCACGGTGCGGTACACCCTCGCGGGAGAGCGGCGATGACGAAGAAGGCCGTGGTGTTGTTGTCGGGCGGGCTGGACTCGACGACGTGTCTGGCGCTGGCGCGACGCGATGGCTTCGAGCCGGTGTGTCTGTCGATCGCCTACGGTCAGCGGCACGCGGTGGAGCTCGAGCGCGCGCGCGTGGTGGCGAAGGCGATGGGCGTCGTCGATCATCGAACCGTCTCGCTCGACCTGCGCGCCATCGGAGGCTCGGCCCTCACCGCCGATCTGCCGGTGCCGAAACATGACGACGTGGCGCAGGTGAAGGCCGAGATCCCCGTCACCTACGTGCCGGCGCGCAACACGGTCTTCCTCGGCCTGGCGCTGGGCCTCGCCGAGGTCGTCGGCAGTACGGATCTCTACATCGGGGTCAACGCCGTCGACTATTCGGGGTACCCCGATTGCCGGCCCGAGTTCATTCGTGCATTCGAGGCGCTGGCGAACCTGGCGACGAAGGCCGGCGTCGAGGGGGCCCGCTTCACCATCCACGCGCCGCTGTCTGGCATGACGAAGGCGGAGATCATCCGCGCAGGCGTGGCGGCGGGCGTCGACTACGGCCTCACGCACAGCTGTTATGATCCCACTCCGGACGGGTTGGCGTGTGGGCGCTGCGACAGTTGCCTGCTGCGCCGCAAGGGTTTCCTCGACGCGGGTGTGGCGGATCCGACGAGGTACGTGGCGTGATGACGCTGCTTGGGCTCCTGTTGGCTGCGGCCCCCGACGCGGGCGTTCCGGCTTTACTCGACGTGCAGGCGCGACTTCCCGACGTGGTGGTCGACCTGCGCTACGCGACGAGCGACAACTTCATGAAGAAGGCGGTGTACCCGCCCGAGGCCCGCTGTCTGTTGATCGAACCCTCGCTCGAGCGCCTCGACGCCGCCGCGTCGGTGCTCCGCGCCCAGGGGTATCGGCTCACGCTCTACGACTGCTACCGGCCGCACGCGGTCCAGTGGGAGCTATGGAAGGTGCTCCCCAGGCCCGGCTACGTGGCCGATCCGAAGAAGGGCTCGAACCACAACCGGGGCGGGGCGATCGACCTGTCGCTCGTGACGCTCGACGGAGGCGTCGTCGAGATGCCCTCACCGTACGATTTCTTCGGGCCGGCGGCGCATCACGGCTTCGACGGAGGTACGGCGACGTCACGGGCCAACCGCGAGCTCCTCAAGGCCGCCATGACGGGTGCAGGCTTCACCATCAACCCGATGGAGTGGTGGCACTACGATCTGCCCGACGCGCGCCGCTTTCCGCTCCGGGACGAGCCCTTCACCAAAGGTTCAGCGAACCCGAAGTGACGGGGCCTCGGGCGGAGCATCGAGCCCGAGCTGCTGCGCTGACGCCTCGAGCGGGCCGTGGAGCAGATGAAACAAGATGGACTCGTGGAGCGCCTGGGGGTCCTTCCGGGCGTCGAGCTTCACGATGTGATCCTCGTCGAGCGAGAGAAAGATCTCCCGCGCCCGGGTGAGCGCCGGCAACGTCTCGAACGCATCGACGCCGGCGCCGCGCGCGTGAATCCGGTCGACGCCGGCCTTCGGGTCGAAGTCCATGAGGAAGACGACCTCGGGCTTCGGCGCGAAGGCGCGGTTCTGGGCGATGAGGGCCTTCGGATCATGCCCCCGGGCGCCCTGATAGGCGGCGGTGGAGTAGTAGTAGCGGTCGATGATGACGAGGGCGCCACGCGCGAGCGCCGGGGCGATGAGGGTGGCGACGTGCTCCTTGCGGTCCTCGAGGAAGCACTGGAGCTCCTCTTCTGGCGACAGGCGGCCGCTCACCTTCGACTCACGCACCTTCTGGCCCCACGGGCCGTTCGTCGGCTCCCGGGTGCGGACGACGTCGAGGCCGCGCTGCGCAGCCCAGTCGGCGAGCAAGGTGGCCTGGGTCGACTTGCCCGAGCCGTCGATGCCTTCGAAGGCGACGAGGACGCCGCGAGGGAGGGCGGTTGGCACGACGTGCGCCTACCAGAGGGTCACGGGCGGTTCCACTCAGGGCGACGCGCGCCGGGCCAGCCCCACCGGGGCGCTGGGCGTCGCGGTCGTGATCACCTGCAGGGTCGTCATCGCGAGAAAGACGGCGGCGAGGGCGAGGCCGGCAGCGAGGGGCCGCTCCCACCACGAGCGCGGCGCTGGCAGCAGGCCCAGTTCGCGCGCGACTGCCTGACGCACCGACGCACGCACCTGGGGACGAGGTCGCGCGACCGAGCACTCGACGTCGCGCTTGAGGGCGAGGAACTCCGCAACGCAGGCCGTGCAGCCCGTGAGGTGCCGCTCGACCTCGGCGCGTCGTGGATCGTCGAGCGCCCCGAAGTGCAGCGCGACGAACTCTGCGCGAATCGCCTCACACGTCATGACATCACCTCGGCCTGGAGTCGTTTGATCAGCTCATGCATGCGGGACTTCACGGTGCCGAGCGGGACGCCCAACACCTCGGCGAGCTCGTCGTAGGAGAGGCCCTGCGCGCGCAGGTGGTACAGCTCCGCCATCGCTGGCGACAATCGGCCCACGGCGGCGTTCACGGAGCGGGCCGTCTGGTGGTGTTCGAGGGACTCGTCAGGCCGAAAGGCCGCTCGCTGCACCGGCTCGAGCTGCGCGATCCCCACGTGCGCCTTCTCTGCGCGGGACGACGAGCGAACCCGGTTGAGGACGAGGTGTCGGGCGACCTCGAAGATCCACGCCTTGAAGCTGGTGGCGTGCCGTCCGCGCTCGCGCTCCTTGAGCAACGCCAGGAACGTCTCGTGGAGCGCGTCCTCTGCGTCCGCCGTGCTCCCGAGCTGACGCGTGAGGAAGCCGAAGAGGGGGCCCTCGTACCGGGCGTACAGCGCATCGAAGGCGGCGAGATCGCCGTCGACCCACCGCAGGTACAGCGACTCGTCGGAACGGGAGAACATACGATGCGAGCTCAAGAGCTTAGCGAGCCGAGGGGAGCGTTGCGGGGCCGCGCAGCGCGCTCACCGCCGACACGAGGAGCGCGATCACGATGAGCAGGAACGCGAGAAGGAGGTTGTTGAGGGACTCCGCGATGCCCGTCGCTCCACCGACGAGCTGATCCGCGGCCGACGCCTTCGTCACCCACCGCATCGTGTTGATGAGGCCCACGACGGTCCCCAGCGCGCCACTCGCCAGCGTCAACGCGCCAAGCACCAGGCGAAGCTCAGCGCGCCCCCCGCCTCGCAGCGCGAGCACCGACGCGGCGACCAGGAGGAAGCCGAACACCGCCGTGGGGAACATGACGACGCCACCTTCTTCGAAGAACAGTTGCATGACGGCCTCCGGGAATTGCGCTGCGTTCGACGAGGAAGGAACCGCATGGCGAAAAAGGTTCGAACCTCTTTGAAACCGCAGCTCTTTCGGGTGCTTGGGCGGCCACGGCGAACCATGCAAAGACGCCCGTCGTGGAGCGCTTCGTCACCTGGCTGTCGCCATCGCCGTCTGGCGCGGAGCTGCCGGAGCGCCTCGAGAGCCCCTTCGATGTCGAGCCGCCGCATCCCCTCGTCGCGGCGGTCGCCCATCGGGTGATGGAGCAGCTCGCGCGCGGAGCGGTGGCGCCGGGCCTGCCAACCTCGCTGCTGCGCGGACCCGCGGGCGGGAAGATGTTCGGTGTGTTGCTGGTCCGTGCATCCGACGGCCGCGTCGGCTTCCTCAAGGCGTTCTCGGGGCAACTGGACCGAGCGTGGGACGTCGAGGGCTGGGTGCCTCCGGTGTTCGACCGGGCCTTGCGCGCCGCTGCTGAAATCCAGGGTGAGCAGGTCGTGAAGGGCCTGACCGCGCGGGTCGAGCGCGCACGCGGAAGTCCCGAAGCCGCGACCGCCGAGGCCGCGCTGGCAGACCTGGAGCATCAGCAGGCGCACGAACGTGCCGAGCTGAAGGCCCTGCACGAAGCCAGACGAGCCACACGGAACGCCGAGCGGGAGCGACTCGACCTCGAAGCGGCAGAAGCGGAGCGTCGGGTGCTCGATCAGCAGAGCCAGGACGACGACCGGGCGCTCAAGGCGCGGAAGAAGGCGTGGCGTGAGGCACGCCTTCCCCTGGAGCTCGCCGTCAAGAAGGAACGGCGTCGACTGGCCGCGCTGGAGCGGCTTCGGCGCATCGTCTCGCAGGTCGTCGTCTGGTCGATCTACGACACGTATCTCTTCGAGAACGCCAGAGGGCAGCAGCGCTCGCTTCGGTCGCTCTTCGAACCAGCCGTGCCCTCGTCGGGGACCGGAGACTGCGCCGCGCCCAAGCTGCTCGTCTTCGCGCGTCGGGAAGGCCTCACGCCGCTGGGCCTGGCGGAGTTCTGGTGGGGAGATCCGCCGCCGGGTGGTGGGCGTACCGAGGGCACGTTCTTTCCGGCCTGCCGCGACAAGTGTGGCCCGCTGGTGCCCTTTCTCCTCGAAGGCGTCGAGGTCGCGCCCTCACGCCGCTACCGCCCCCCGGCCCGTGAGACGCACGCGCTCGAGGTGCTGCACGAGGACGGACGGGTCGTGGTGGTGAACAAGCCGGAAGGGCTGCTGTCGGTCCCGGGCACCGATGCGTCGGTCACCGACTCGGTGCTCGCGCGGATCCGCACGCAGTATCCCCACGCCACCGGGCCGCTGCTGGTGCACCGCCTCGACGTGGAGACGTCTGGGCTGTTGCTCGTCGCGCTCGATGCCGAAGCCTTCGTGGCGCTCCAGAAGCAGTTCATCGCGCGCACCATCGACAAGCGGTACGTCGCGGTGCTCGACGGCGTGATTCCATTCGACCACGGCACCATCGAGCTGCCGCTGCGGGTCGACCTCGAGCAACGCCCGCGTCAGCTGGTGGACTTCGTTCACGGGAAACCGGCCGTCACCCTCTACGAGGTGCTCGAGCGCGCGGGCGGCCGCACCCGCGTCCACTTCTTTCCGAAGACGGGGCGAACCCATCAACTGCGTGTGCATGCGGCGCATGCACAGGGCCTCGGTGTCCCCATCGTCGGCGATCGCCTGTACGGGCGGCCCGAGAAGCGCCTCGCGCTGCACGCCGAGCGGCTCGGCTTTTGTCACCCGACCGATGCACGGCTCGTCGTCATCGAGGCGCCGGCGCCGTTCTGACGGGAGCCAGCCGTTCGCGGGCGTCGTCGCGCTGATCCATACTCTCCGCCTCGATGTCGTCGCTCGCCACAGCCCTGTTGCTCCTGAGCCTCCAGGCGTCGCCGGGGAGCGGGAAGGTGACGCTGGTGTTCGGCGGCGATGTGATTCCCCACGAGCCCGTGAAGAAGGTCGCGCTCAAGCACGCGCGCTTTTCGAGCGACGGCACCCCGTTGAACGATCACGGCTGGGGCCACATCTTCGGACCGCTGGCGCCGGTGTTCCGGGCCTCCGACTTCGCCGTCGTCAACCTCGAGACGCCCGTCACGCGCCTCCAGCAGAAGGAGGTGAAGGAAATGCTCTTCAACGCGCCGCCCGCGCTGCTCTCGGGCCTCAAGTCCGCCGGCGTCGACGTGGCGACGTTCGCGAACAACCACTGCCTCGACATGCACCCCGAGGGGATCACCTCGACCCGCCAGCTCCTCGAAGAAACGGGTCTTCTGACGGCGGGCGCGGGGCGCACCGAAGCCGAAGCGTGGAGCCCGCTCATCCTCGAGAAGAACGGCCTGCGCATCGCGCTCATCGCGGTGAGCCGGTGGCTCAACAAGTTCCCCAACAAGGGTGGGCCGCTGGACCCCCACGTGCCGGTGGTGCCGTACCTCGAGGAGCCGATTCGGGGCGGTCGCTCGTTCGACGAGTTCTTCGCGCACGTGCGCGCGACGGCGGCCCGGGTCGACGCGGTCATCGTGATCATCCACTGGGGCGCCGAGTACGTGCACGAGCCCATGTCGTACGACAAAGAGCTCGCGCGGGGCGTTCTGGAGGCCGGCGCGATGGCCATCATCGGCCACCACCCGCACGTGCTGCAGCCGGTCACGACGCCCCGCCTCCCGGACGGGCGAATGGGCCTCGTCGCGTACTCGCTGGGCAACCTCGTCTCGAACCAGGACTACGATAAAGTGGACGGCACCAAACGGGATGGGCTGTTGCTCGAGGTCGAGCTCACCAGGCCCGTCACGGGCCCGGTCATCCTCACCCGCGTGACGCCGGTGGGGATCGGCACCGAGAACCGCACCGGCACGACGAAACGAAACGTGCAGCCAGTGGTGCTCGACGAGGAAGTCGCCGCGGTGAAGGAACGCCTCGAGCGCCTCACGTTCCGTGACGACGCGAAGGCCGAGCGGCGCGCCCTCGAGGCCCGGTTGTCCGTGCTCGAGACGAGGCAGCGGCGGGTCGCCGAGATGGTGCAGGCGCCGCTCCCGGGTCGTCGCCCGCCTGCCGTCACGCCGGGCGCCGTGCCGATGGGTGCGACGCCCGTTCGCTGAGTCGCCGACGACTCATCCGTCCGGGTCGACCCGACCACCCTGTAGGTAAGCAGGCGAGAGGTGGGCTGATCCGGCGGGTACATGGAGTGCACCAGTCCGGTTCCATGGCCCGGCTGAACCAGCTCTTCGAGTACCTGTTCGTGAACGCCGGCAGCGCGCTCGTGTTGGATTCCGGCACGACCGGCGTCTTCCAGCAGGATGGCGCCGCGCCGTTCCCCGTCTTTCGTTCGCCGCTCTCGAGTGGGCAGATCCTGCTGCTGTTCGCCGACGTGGTGCCGAAGACGCAGTCGGCGCAGCTGCTGTCGGGTATTCCGGTCGAGTTCCAGCACGAGACGTCGTTCGGCGTCGTCCAGGTGCACATGACGCTCAACGGCGATGATCTGCGCGTCACGGCGCGCGCGGTGAAGAAGGGGCCCCCGACCCTGGTGTCGATTCACAGCGGTCATCTGGGTCCGCCGCCGCCCGACCTCGCAGCGACGCTTCCGCCCCAGAGCGCCGGAGGCCTCAGGGCCCTCATCGCCGAGATGGCCTCGCGGCGAGCCAGTCACCTGCACGTCGCCTCGGGCAGCGGCGCCATGCTGCGCGTCGACGGGCACCTGATTCCCGTCGCAGGCATGGTGTTCAGTGACGCCCAGCTGCGAGACGAGCTGGTCCGCCTCGCGCCGCCGGAGCTTCAGCAGGAGGTCGGTCACCACGCGCGGTTCGACTTCTCGCACGTCACCGCCGACTCGGTGTTCCACCTGTCGGCGCAGCAGTCGCGCACCGGGCTGACGCTCGTCGTGCGCCACCTGCCACGCGAGGTGCCGACGGTCGCCTCGCTGGGGCTCCCGAACGAGCTGGTGCAGGCGATGGCGGGCTCCGGTCTGTGGGTGCTGGCGGGGCCCCCCGGGCATGGCGTCACCACCTCGCTGGTGAGCGTGATGCAAGCGGTGGTGAGCGCGCGGCCGGTCTCGGTGCGCTGCCTCGAGTCGCCCATCGAGTACGTGTTGACGCCCGGGCCCGGTTCGCTCGCGCAGCTCGAGGTGGGCGCGCACGTGACGTCGTTCCGGGAAGGCCTGCGCGACGCGGCGCGGGATGACGTCGACGTCGTGATGGTGAGCGAGCTCGATGACGCCGAGGTGCTGCGCGAGGCGCTGATGCTCGCGGAGCGGGGCCGGCTGGTGGTGGGCTCCCTGCACGCGCGAGGCGCGGCGCAGGCCGCGGAGAAGCTCTTGCACCTCACCGGCCCCAACCCCACGGCGCGATGGCAGCTCTCGCAGCACCTGCGCGGGGTGTTCGGCCAGGTGCTGTGCCGAAACAACGGAGGGGGTCGCAGCCTCGCGTGGGAGCTCCTGCCCGGCGTCGCCCCCGTCCGCTCGGCGGTGGCTGACGGACAGGCCTCGTTGTTTCCGTCGTTGCGGACACGCACCCTCGAGCAGGGTCTCTCCGAGCTGGTCTCGGCGGGCCTGGTGGACCGGGAGGACGCCCTCGCCGTGGCGCCCGATCGGTCTGGGCTCGAGGCGGTGCTCGGGCGCATGCCTCCGGTCACCCGCGCGGCCTGACAGACCTTTTCCGTGAAAGCGGAAGGGCTCTGGTCGACCGGACACGCTTCAGCGCCGCGTTCGTCCCTGCGTGAATGAGGCGCGACGCGGGCGAGAGAACGGGCGTAGAACGCGCGCGCCATGCTCCTCACGCCTCCGCGCCCCGTCACGCCGCTCGATCTCATCGGCAACACCCCGATGGTGAAGGTCACCCATCTCGACACCGGGCCCTGTGAGCTCTTCCTCAAGCTCGAGGTGCAGAATCCGGGCGGGAGCATCAAGGATCGCATCGGCCTGTCGATGATCCGCGCGGCGGAAGACGCGGGGCACGTCGGGCCCCATCAGAAGAAGCTCATCGAGGCCACCGCGGGCAACACGGGCCTGGGCCTCGCGCTGGTCGCCGCCGTCAAGGGCTACGAGCTCACCCTCGTCATCCCGGACAAGATGAGCAGCGAGAAGATCGCGCACCTGCGAGCGATGGGCGCGAAGGTGGTGATGACCCGCAGCGACGTCGGCAAGGGGCACCCGCAGTACTACCAGGACGTCGCGCAGCGCCTCGCGAACGAGACCGGCGCGTTCTACGTCAACCAGTTCGAGAACCCGGCGAACCCGAAGGCGCACGAAGAGGGCACCGGCCCGGAGATCGCCGCACAGCTCGACAACGATCTCGACGCGATGGTGGTCGGCGTCGGCTCGGGCGGCACCATCTCGGGGTTGGCGCGTGCCTTCGCGAAGCTCATTCCGAAGTGCGAGATGGTGCTCGCCGACCCGAAGGGCTCGGTGCTCGCCGACTACATCGCGACCGGCCACCTCGGGCAGGCGGGCAGCTGGGTCGTCGAGGGCATCGGCGAAGACTTCATTCCCGCCATCTGCGACCTGTCGAGCGTGAAGAAGGCGTACACGATCACCGACGCCGAGAGCCTCGAGACGGCGCGCGCGCTGTTGCGGGCCGAAGGGATCCTCGCTGGCTCGTCCTCGGGCACCCTCATCGCGGCGGCGCTCAAGTACTGCCGTGAGCAGACGACGAAGAAGCGCGTGTGCACTTTCGTGTGCGACTCGGGCAACAAGTACCTGTCGAAGATGTTCAACGACTACTGGATGATCGACCAGGGCTTCATCAAGCGCGAGGCCCGGGGCGATCTGCGCGACGTCATCGGCCGGCGCTTCGCCGACAACGCGGTCGTCACCGTGGCGCCAGACGACACGCTCCTCACCGCGCTGGCGCGCATGAAGCTCTACGACGTCTCGCAGCTGCCCGTCATGGAGCAGGGCCGGCTCGCAGGCATCATCGACGAGTCCGACCTGCTGTTCGCGGCGGTCGACGACGAGACGAAGCTGAAGGTCCCCGTTCGTGAAGTGATGGTGACGCGCCTGCGACTGAAGACGGTGCAGGTGAACACGCCGGTGCGTGAGCTGATGCCCATGCTCGACAGCGGCCTGGTCGCCATCGTGATGGAGGGCGACACCTTCGTGGGCCTCATCACCCGCATGGACGTGCTCAACCATCTCCGTCGTCGGCTGCGCTGAGCCTTCGTGAAGGGCCATGGCGGGTTGCGAGCGTGAATCGTCAAAGCACCTGACAAGCGGCCGAGAGGCGAACCTGGGCGCGCCGGACGACACTCTGGAGACCGCGTCAGCACCGGGAGGCCCATGCCCCACGTTCAGCCCGTTTCGTCCGCCGCATCCACCCGCAGTCCCTCGAGCCGCGCGCGCTCCACCGAGGCGCCCTCGCTCGATGACGTGCTGGCCGGTCGTGAGTCTGTGCGGCGCGGCATGGAAGGCCCGGCGGTCAGCTGGGTGCAGCGGAAGCTGGGCCTCGAAGCCGACGGGAAGTTCGGGCCCGCGACCGAGCAGGCCGTTCGGTCGATGCAGCGGGCCAGTGGGCTCTCGGTCGATGGCGTGGTGGGTCGCCAGACGATGGGGCGCCTGCAGGACGCGTTTCGACCGGGTCCCACGAATCCCGCCCGGCCGACGCCGAGTACGCCAGGCACGGGAACTTCTCGCCCGATCCGCGGCTTCGTCGACGTCGACGTGAACCAGCTCCGCGACGCGTTGCCTGCTCAGGCGAAGCACCTCGCGCCGGCCTTCCTCGAGGCCGCCAGGAAGCACGACCTCGATCCCCGCGTCCTCGTCGCCATCTCGAAGTTCGAGACCGGCAACTGGACCTCGTCGGCCTTCCGAAACAAGAACAACGCGATGGGGGTGTCGAACGCGCGCGGCCCCATCTCCTTCGCGCGTGCGGAAGACAGCATCGAGCGCATGGCCCGGGTGTTGGCGAGCCCGCGCGGGCCGTACCGCAACGCCACCACCATCGGTCAGGTCGGCGCCATCTACGCGCCCGTCGGCGCCTCGAACGACCCGAACGGCACCAACGGGTACTGGCCTCGCAGCGTGGGCCGCCTCACCGACGAGCTCGCCCGACAGCTGGGCTGAGCTGACTCCCCTCTGCAGTCGAGGCGCGCGACGGCGGATGACCTCCGCGTCGCGCGCCTTCGTGTGCGTCCGTATTGACTCAAGAATCAATGTGGTGCTGAGAAGAGCGTCCACACGCGCTTTTTCGGCTTGCCGCGCGCCTTTCGAGGCCTGGCGGCGCACACGAGAGGACGAACGCATGGGTGAGCTTCGGTTCGACGGCAAGGTGGTGGTCATCACGGGCGCAGGCGCAGGGCTTGGCCGGAGCCACGCGCTCTTCTTCGGCAGACGCGGCGCGAAGGTGGTGGTGAACGACCTCGGCGGCAGCGCGCAGGGCCAGGGCCAGTCGTCGGCCGCGGCCGACAAGGTGGTCGAGGAGATTCAGGCCGCCGGTGGCACGGCGGTCGCGAACTACGACTCCGTCGAGCACGGCGAGACGATCGTCAAGACGGCCCTCGACGCCTTCGGGCGCATCGACGTGCTGATCAACAACGCCGGCATCCTCCGCGACGTGAGCTTCCAGAAGATGACGAAGGACGACTGGGACCTCATCATGCGCGTGCACGTCAACGGCGCGTTCGCCTGCACGCACGCCGCCTGGCCGTACATGCGCGACCAGGGCTACGGGCGCATCCTCTTCACCACCTCGGCGGCCGGCATCTACGGCAACTTCGGACAGGCCAACTACTCCGCCGCGAAGCTCGGGCTGGTCGGCTTCTCGAACACGCTGGCCATCGAGGGCGAGAAAAAGAACGTGCGCGTCAACGCCATCGCGCCCATCGCGGCCTCGCGGCTCACCGAGACGGTGATGCCGAAGGACATGCTCGAGAACCTCAAGCCCGAGTACGTGACGCCGCTCGTCGCCTGGCTCGCGCACGAGGACTGCACCGAGACCGGCGGCCTCTTCGAGGTGGGCGCGGGGTTCTTCGGCAAGCTTCGTTGGGAGCGCGCGCAGGGCAAGACGTTCAAGCTCGGGCGCGACCTCACGCCCGAGCTGCTCCAGGCCAACTGGGAGACCGTCACCAGCTTCACCGACGCCACGCACCCCGCGAACATCACCGAGGCGCTCTCGCCGGTGATGTCGAACCTGTCGTCGAAGTCGAAGGGCGGCAACGAGTTCATCGACGTCGATCAAGCGCTCGGCTACCAGTTGCCCGAGACGAAGAGCCGCTACGACGAGCGTGACCTCGCGCTCTACGCGCTCGGGGTGGGCGCCGGCAAGAACCCGACGGACCCGAAGGACCTGCACGTCGTCTTCGAGCGCAACGGCGACGGCTTCTATGCGCTGCCGACCTACGGCGTGGTGCCCGCGCTCAACTCGTTCTTCAAGTCGATGGCCGAGGGGGGCTCTGCGCCGGGGCTCAACTTCGGGCTCGACCGTATTCTCCACGGCGAGCAGTACACCGAGGTGCTCCGCCCGCTGCCGCCGAGCGCCGAGCTGCTCCACAAGGCCCGCATCGCGGACATCTTCGACAAGGGCAAGAACGCGATCGTCGTCACGCACGTCGACACCTACGACGCGAAGACCGGCGAGCTGTTGGTCAAGAACGACATCTCGATTCTGGCGCGTGGCTCCGGAGGGTGGGGCGGCGATCGCGGCCCTTCGGCGGACGTGAACGTGCCTCCCGCGCGGGCGCCCGACGCCGTGGTGACCGAGAAGACGAGCGAGAGCCAGGCGCTGCTCTACCGGCTGTCGGGAGACTGGAACCCGCTCCACGTCGACCCCGAGTTCGCCACCATGTTCGGGTTCGACAAGCCCATCCTCCACGGCTTGTGCACCTTCGGTTTCGTCGGGCGCGCCGTCATCAACGCCTTCAGCAAGGGTGACCCGCGCTTCTTCAAGTCCATCAAGGTGCGCTTCGCCGACTCCGTCTTCCCCGGTGAGACGCTGAAGATCGAGATGTGGAAGGAGTCCGACCTGCGCATCATCGTGCGCGCCACCGTCGTCGAGCGCGAGAAGGTGTGCATCTCGAACGCGGCCGTCGAGCTGTACCCCGAGGTTCCGAAGCCGAAGGCGAAGGAGGCTCAAAAGGCCGCCGCGGCAGCACCGGCTCCAGCGCCCGCCGCCATCACCACGCCCGTCACCTTCGAGGCCATCGGCGCGTACGTCGCGAAGACGCCGGAGCTCGTGAAGACCGTCGGCAACGTCTTCCAATTCCGTCTGAAGGGCCCCGACAGCGCGTGGGTGCTCGACCTCAAGAACGGCGCGGGCTCGGTGAAGGCCGGCACGGTCGACAAGGCCGACTGCACGCTCGAGCTCTCGGACTCGGACTGGCTCGACATGGTGAGCGGTAAGGCCGACCCGATGAAGCTGTTCCAGGGTGGCAGGCTGAAGATCACCGGCAACGTGATGGCGTCGCAGAAGCTCGACTTCCTCAAGAAGCTCGATCGGAGCGCGATGACCGCGGCGCCCGCAACCGCCGCGGCCCCTGCGCCCGCGGCCGCCACCACCATCACCACGCCGCTCACCTTCCAGGCCATCGGCGCCTACGTCGCGAAGACGCCGGACCTCGTGAAGCGCGTCGCCAACGTCTACCAGTTCCGCTTGAAGAACCCCGACAGCGCGTGGGTGCTCGACCTGAAGAACGGCGGTGGTGGCGTCACCTCGGGCACGGTCGAGAAGGCCGACTGCACGCTCGACCTCTCGGACGCCGATTGGCTCGACATGGTGAGCGGCAAGGCCGACCCGATGAAGCTGTTCCAGGGTGGGAAGCTGAAGATCTCGGGCAACGTCATGGCGTCGCAGAAGCTCGACTTCCTCAAGAAGATCGAACGCTCGGAGTTCGAGTCGGCGCTGATGAGCGCTCCGGCCGCGGCTCCAGCGGCTGCGACGTCAGCGTCCTCGACCGAGGCGAAGGCCCCGAAGGTGATCGCCGCGCTGAAGGACCGGCTCGGCAAGTCGCCCGCGCTCGCGAAAGAGGTCGGCGCCGTCATCACCTTCAAGGTGAAGGGCGGTCCCGTCTTCACGGTCGATCTCGCCTCGGCTGCCCCCGCGGTGAAGGACGGCGCCGATGCCGGCGCGGTCACCACCATCACGCTCACGGACGACGCGCTCTTCGAGCTCGCGAAGTCCGGCGCGGTGCAATCGCTCTACCAGCACGGTGAGGTGCGCATCGACGGCTCGATGAAGCCGCTCCACCGCCTCGGCGTCTTCAAGCAGCTCGTCTGAAAGCCCCACGTCCGTTCTCTCGAAAGGCAGGAACCAATCATGGGTCGCAAGGTCAACGTCATCGGCGTGGGGATGGTGAAGTTCCAGAAGCCTGGCGCTTCCGACGGGTACGAGGTGATGGCGAAGGGCGCCATCTCGGAGGCGCTCAAGGACGCGGGCGTCGACTTCAAGGAGCTCGAGCAGGCCTACGCCGGCTACGTCTTCGGAGACTCCACCTGCGGCCAGCGCGCCGTGTACTCGGTGGGCCGAACCGGCATTCCCGTCATCAACGTGAACAACAACTGCTCGACCGGCAGCTCGGCGCTCTACCTCGCGCGGCAGGCCATCGAGGGCGGCCTGGCGGAGTGTGTGCTCGCCGTCGGCTTCGAGCAGATGCAGAAGGGGGCGCTCAACAGCGCGTGGAACGATCGCACCAACCCGCTCGACCAGCACGTCAACGTGATGAACGAGCAACAGGGTGTGAACCAGGCTCCGTTCGCGGCGCAGATGTTCGGCGGCGCCGGTCGCGAGTACCGGTGGAAGCACGACACGAAGCGCGAGACGTTCGCGAAGATCGCCGAGAAGGCGCGCAAGCACGCCGCGAAGAACCCGTTCGCGCTCTTCCGTGAGGTGCTGTCGGTCGAGCAGATCATGGCGTCCGACGAGGTGTTCGATCCCCTCACGCGCTTCCAGTGCTGCCCGCCCACCTGTGGCGCGGCCGCGGCCATTCTCTGCAGCGAGGAGTTCGCGAAGAAGAAGGGCCTCACCAACCCGGTATGGATCGCGGCGCAGACGATGACGACCGACTACCCGTCGAGCTTCGAGACCTCGATGATCAAGATGGTCGGGTACGACATGGCGAAGCAGGCCGCTGCGCAGCTCTACGAGAAGGCCGGCCTGGGCCCCAACGACGTGCAGGTCGTCGAGCTGCATGACTGCTTCACCGCGAACGAGCTGCTCACCTACGAGGCGATCGGCCTGTGCCCCGAGGGAGAGGCCGAGAAGTTCATCTGGGACGAGGACAACACCTACGGCGGTGACGTGGTGGTCAACCCGTCAGGGGGTCTGCTCTCGAAGGGCCATCCGCTTGGCGCGACCGGCCTCGCCCAGTGCACCGAGCTCGTGTGGCATTTGCGTGGCACGGCGGGTGAGCGGCAGGTCCCCGACGCGAAGGTGGCGCTCCAGCACAACCTCGGCCTCGGTGGCGCGTGCGTGATGACGATGTATCGTCGAAACTGAACGGGCCATGGCCCCTCAGCCCTTCACGAAGACTTCCACCGATCGTTCGAACGACACGGGGTACCAGTTCGAGTTCCACTGCGACAAGTGTGGCAACGGCTACCGGTCGAGCTTCCAGACGTCGAAGCTCGGCATGGCGGCGTCGGTGTTGCGCGCGGCGGGTTCCTTGTTGGGCGGACGGGTCGCCTCGCTCGGCTACGGCGCCGACCAGATGAAGGACGCGCTGCGTGGCGAGGCGTGGGATCAGGCGTACCAGGAGGCGATCGCCGAGATCCGCCCGAAGTTCCATCAGTGTACGAAGTGCGGCCAGTGGGTGTGTCCTGACGCGTGCTGGAACGAGGCGCGGGGGCTGTGCGAGACGTGCGCGCCCGATCTGCAGGAGCACGCCGCGTCGATTCAGGCGCAGGTGGCGGTCGAGCAGGTCTGGACGAAGGCGCGCGGGTCGGATCAGACGGCGGGACTCGATCTCGAGCAGGAGCAGACCGCGACGTGCGGCAAGTGCCAGGCGACGCTGACGCCGGGCGCGAAGTTTTGCATGGGGTGCGGGGCGCCGGTGGGCGGCGCGGCGAAGCGCTTCTGCACCGGGTGCGGCACCGAGTTGTCGGCCTCGGCGCGTTTCTGTCCCGGCTGCGGAGAGAAGGCCGGCTGACCCTCAGAGCTTCATCTTGAGGCGCGTGCCGATGATGAGCGCGTCGCGTCCGTCGCCGCCCGGAGTCCGGTAGTACTGGACGTCGGGCTGCAGGCTGAAGAACTTCGTCAGGCGCCATTTGTAGAAGAGCTCCACGAAGTACTCGGTGCCTGGCCCGGGCGTGCCGTTCGTCTGCCGCTGCACTGTGATGGAGCCGATGCCGATGCCCACCGTGTCGTCCTGGCGCATGCCGAAGCCGTGGTAGGCCAGCGAGACGCCGAGGAAGAGTGAGAGGTTGAAGCGGTCGGGCTGTGACCAGCCGAAGCGCGGAATGAGGGTGAAGCAGCGCGGATCGTCCGGGTCGTCGTCGAGGTACACGCGCTCGTCGTGCTGCGCGAACACGCCCCAGAGTTCGTTGAAGGTGCGCGGAGTGTCGACGGCGCCGATCTCTTCGAACTGCCCCTGCTGGCGGAAGAAGCCGACGCTCGTGGTGCCGTTGCTGCGGCCGATGTACCCAAAGCGGTGCGTCACGTTGAGCGACGAGATGAGGAAGTGCCCGGCGCCGGGCACCGCGGCGGAGTCGAAGCCGACGCTCCCAATCTGCGGCTTCCCTTCGAAGAACGCCGCCTTGATGGCGAGCCAATCGGTGGGCGTCACCACGGCGACCGCGCCGAGGCCGTTCGTCGGGTACGAGGGCAGCGGTGAGGACGGCAGCATGCCGAAGTTGTTGTTGATGAAGTTGCCGCCGAAGCGAGGGGACCCGAACTCCCGGTTGGCGTCCTGCTTGCCGAGGCGAACGCGCACCGTGTCGGCGAAGTTCTGCTCGTAGAAGAACTCACCGAGCTGCGTGTATGGCACCGCTTCGATGTTCGAGACCTCCGTCGCACTTCCCACCGCTTCGTTGATGCCGGGCCCGTGGTTGTTCTGGCCCAACACGTAGAGCTTTCCGCCCTTCCAGAGGCCGAGGCCGCCCGTGTCGAGGGTGATGGCGAAGTCGAGGTGTCCGTTGGTGAGGGCCGTCTCGCGGCTCGGGGCTCCCGTGGGCGGCGCGACGCCGAAGACCTCGACGGCGTAGGCGAGGTCGAAGGTGACGCCGTGCTCCGCGAGCCAGGTGCGCGCGCCGAACCACTCGGAGGTGAGGTGGTCGCCCGAGGGGTAGCCCGGCGGTGGCCAGTCGGGAGGTGGGGCCTCGACCCCGGCGTCGGGTCCTTCCGCAGCCGTGACGTCTTCGGGCTCCCCGCCATCGACCGAGACCAGCGCCGTGATGACCAGCAGCGAGGCGACCGACATCAGACCCTCGAGACGAAGAGCACCAGGAGCGACCCCACCAGTGCCGGGAAGATGAACCGGCCCCGCCGCGCCAGGCGGTTCGCGCGCTCCTTCTCGTCCCGCGCGTCGAGGGCGAAGACGAAGAAGTCGAAGCCGAGCGAGAACGGCAGGAAACGCATGGGTCGTCGATCAGACCCCGGCGAGCCGCCTCGCTCAACGAGAAACCGGGCGACTCCCATGCTGGCGTATGTCAGTCCGGCACACCATCGAGCCACTTCGCGAGCGCCAGCTCCGTGCGGGTGTCGAGCTCGGCGAAGCGGACCTGCACGTGGCGTACGGCGGTGCGGGCGGCCCGGGCGCTCGTCACCTGGCCCGTGAGGCAGAGGCGCCGCTTCGTGCCCACGTCGAGCTCGAGCGTGACATCGTCGGCCTCTGGCGCGCCGGGGAGTACGAACGACGCACCGCCCAGGCTCACCTCGCCCGTGACGTCGTCCTGCCGCGCTCCGTGGTGAACGGTGAGGGCACCCTGTCGGCGTACCGATTCGCGGCGGTCCTCCTGGCGGCGCTCCTTCTTGCGCTCGAGCGGCTCGGGGACGGCGGGGTTGGTGCGGCGGTCCTTCGTGCGGCGCTCAGCCATGTGGAACACGCTGCCACGAACGGCCGACGCTGGCATCGCTGAAAGGGGCCTGTTACGCGCGCCCCAATGGAGCGTGGGTGGTTGCAGGAGGTGTTGGCCGAGGCGGTGCGCCAGCACACCCCCGACGTCACCAGCCAGTCCTACCGAACCGCTGCGACGCTCCCGCCCGGGCCTGCCCGCGCGCGACGGTACCTGCGCGGCATTCTGCGCGAGTCCGGCCTCCTCTACGGCACGCCGTCGATGTCTGCCCTCGAGGCGTCGAAGCACGCGACCCGCGCCCGTCCGACGGGCCCCGAGGAGCAGCTCTTCCTCGCCGTGCTGCAGACCTGCGCCCGCATCGCGCTCGACCTCGCCGTGCTGGCCGATGCGCCACCGGGGCCTCGCGCCGAGCAGCTGCTCGGGCTCTTCGCGGCGTTCTCCCACCACGTCGATGACGCCGAGGACGTGCACCGGCGAATCGAGCGTATGGGCAAGTCGTGGCCGCTCGCGGCGAAGGTGTGGACGCGCACGGAAACGGGCCTCGAGGAGCGCTCGCTCTCGCTGGCCGCCGACCCGTACTACGGCCTGGTGCTGCACAACGGCGCCATCTTCGCCGACGCTACGCGCTTCGGCCGGCTCGCCATCGCCTGGTTCACCGCGTCACGATTTCCTCGCGGGCGGCTCGAGCGGCTCAACGCGTTCTCGGACCAGCAGAAGGCGCTCCTCGTCGAGGTGCTCATCGGCCTGGTGTGCGCGGAGCGGAAACCCAGCTTCCCCGCGCGTCGCGCGATTCTTCGGCAGATCGACGACCTGCGGCTCCCCGACGCGCTCGCCGACTCCACGCGCGAGTACGCCCGCAAGGCGTTCGAGCGCGCGCCGTCGATGAAGAAGGTGCTGGCCGGCGTGCGCAGCCGCGACATGAAGCGGTTCCTCGTCGACCAGGCGCTGCTCGCCTCCATCGTCGATGGCCATCGCAGTCCCGAGGAGCAGGCGTGGACCCGCGCGCTGGCGACGAGGCTGGGCTTCTCGGCCGATGACGTGAAGGGCCTCGAGCTGCAACTCGCCGAGTTCTACGCGAAGCACCGCCACGTGATGGATGTCTTCACGCTCTCGGCGGGCGCCGAGGTGATGGGCGAAGAGCTCGTCGACTCCATCGCGACGCAGGTCCGGAAGAACTCGCGCGCCTTGTGGAACGAGATTCGCGAGACCGGCGAGCTCTCGGTGCTCCTCGCGCGCGCGGCCCGCGGCCAGAAGCTGACCGCCGACGAGAAGCGCCGCATGCGGGAGCAGCTCATCGACGTCGCCAAGGCCGTCCCCGCGCTCGCCATCTTCACCGCGCCCGGTGGGTTGCTGCTCCTGCTCGCACTCGCGAAGGTGATGCCGTTCGACTTGCTGCCGAGCTCGTTCAAGGACGAGCCGGCCGAGTCCGAAGACGAGCCGCCGACCCGGCACTGAGGTCCGCCTCGTCCCTCAGGGCTGTTCAGAGGGGAGCCCTTGAGGCTATGGGCCCAGCCCCGTGCGCCTCTTCATCGTCGTCTCGTTGCTCTCGCTGTGTGCCTGCTCCACGACCCGCGCAATCCGACCCGTGGGTGCGAAGAAGGTGCAGGTCGGTGGCTCCCTCGGGGGGCCGCTCTTCACGAACCTCGGGCCTCCGTACCCGGCGCCGCTGCTCAACGTGTACGGGCGGTACGGCCTCACGGACCGGCTGACGCTCGAGGTGGGCATCAACCCCACCGTCGTCCGCGCCCTCGGCTTCGAAGCGGGTGCGTCGTACCAGTTGCTGGCGAATGACCGCTTCATCCCCCGCGTGATGATCGACGGCATGCTCGTCTTCTACGTGGGCCTGGGTGGACTCACCGGCCAGCCACGCGGGAGCGGCACCTCGTTCAGCGTGGCGCCGCGCCTCTTCCAGCACCTGCAAGGCACCGCCGCGTGGGACGTCGGGGCCTTCACCCTCTACGCGGGCCTGAACCTCTTCGCGCAAATCGAGCGGCTCATCGTGCTGCCCAGCGTGCTGGCTGGCGTGGAGTGGAGGCCGGTGAAGTTCTTCGGGGTACAGCTCGAGCTCAAGCAGATGGCCTTCACCCAGAACCAACGCTTCGCCGTGGTGGAGTTCCTCGGGCCCGGAAACTTCGGCGCCTTCGCAGTGCATGTCGGTGTGAACGTCGCTCCGGGAGCGAAGTAATGCGAACCCTCATCGTGTTGGCCATCGCCGTGCTTGCGTCGGGGTGCCTCAACCTCGACTTCTTCGTCTTCAGCACACGCCCGTCGCGGCCGGGGGAAGATCGCTTCGAAGGCTCCACCGTGCCGGCGCGCCTGCGCGAGTACCGCGACGATCTCGAGAGCACCGACGGCGTGAAGGTGACCATCTACGTCGCGGGACACGATGGCGGGGAAGGGGACGTGGGCGATCCCCGTCGCCACCGCATCGGGCTGCTGTACTGCCACGGCCAGTCGTCGTGGATCGGCAACGTGCACGGCCGCATCGAGGAGCTGTGGAAGCTTGGCTACACGGTGGCGGTGTTCGATCCACGCGGCTACGGCGACACGCAGGGTCGGGCGACCGAGGTTGGCGTGGCAGCCGATGTCGACGCGGCGCGCGCGTGGTTCGAGACGCGTATGGGTGGCGCGGACAACGTGGGGCTGTACGGACGCTCGCTGGGCACCGCGCTGTGCCTGGGCTCGGCGGCGAAGCGGAGCCCGAAGGCGCTGGCCCTCGAGAGCACCATCGGCGCGCTGCAGGACTTCGTGAACGACTCCCTCGCCGTCGACGCGCCCTCGGAGTGGCTCTTCGACTCGGTGATGGACAACAACGTGAACGTGCAGAAGCACACCGGCGCCTTGCTCGTCATGCACGGCACGGCGGACGACTTCGTGCAGCCGAAGTACAGCCAGAAGGTGTTCGACCTCTCGGACGGGCACGCGAGCCCGCGCTCGTTGTGGCTCATCGAGGGTGCGACGCACAGCAACGTGCCGTGCCTCGACTTGAGCGACCCCGACAACAACGACTGCAAGGGCGGGATCAACCCGGAGTACTTCACCCGGGTCACCACGCTGTTCGACACGGCCTACGGTCGCTGATCGCTCACTCAGCTGCGGCGGCGGGCTCGTCGGAGCAGCAGCAGCAAGCCAGCGACGCTCCACGGCGCGACGCCAACGCCGTTGCAGCCGCACCCGCCGAGGACCAGCTCCTGGGTCCCTTCCTTCTTCGGGGTCTCGGGGTCTGGCGTCGTCGGAGTCGGCGTCACCGAGCCCCTGGCCGTGAAGGAGACGGCCGCGCTCCGCGTGAACTTCCCCGAGGCGTCGTGCGCGATGGCGATGAGGCTGTGTGCGCCTTCCGTGACCGTCACGGTCGTCTCCCAGGGTGAAACGCTGGTGGTACCAACGGCTGAACCGTCGAGCTCGAACTCCACCCGTGTCACCCCGATGTCGTCGGATGCGTCGGCCGCGAGACGAACAGAGAGCGCGGTCTCGGCCCCAGCCGCCGGAGCCGTCACCGTCACCACCGGCGGGCTCAGGTCGATGGGCGTCATCGCACCCACCACCACCACCACCGGGTCGCTCGTCGTCGCATTCCCCGCGGCATCCGAGGCGCGGGCGGTGAGCGTCTTCAACCCGTCGCTCCAGCCCGTCGTGTCGACCATCAGCTCCCAGGGCGCCGTCGTCACCTCGCCCAACTTCGTCGTGCCCTCGAAGAACTCGACCTTCGTGACGCCGACGTTGTCCATCGCCTGGGCGACGAGCGTGATGGTGCCCATGACGCGCGTGTTCGCGATGGGCGCGG
Source organism: Myxococcaceae bacterium (assembly GCA_044352295.1). GTDB lineage: Bacteria > Myxococcota > Myxococcia > Myxococcales > Myxococcaceae > Xiheimicrobium. The sequence continues at coordinate 5,785 of JBILEB010000017.1, read as the reverse complement.
TGAGCTGGACCTGGGGCGGGGTGGTGTCGGGCATCGCGTCGATGGTGATGGAGGCGGTCGCCGACACACCACGCGCGGTGGCGGTGAGCGAGTACGGGCCACCAGGCGTCATCGCCGCGGTGAAGAGCCCGCTGCTGTCTACCGAGCCACCCGTCGCGATCGCCCAGGCGATGGTGGGCTGCGGCGCCAGCGCGTCACCGAACTGGTCCTGCAGCACGGCCGTGAACTGCTGCGTCGCGCCGACTTGCAGTGTGGCTTGGCGCGGCTGCAGCTCCATCGTCGTCGGGGTTGCCTGCACCGTCACCCGCACCAGGCTCGTCACCATGTTGCCGGCCGTGTCGAGCACCGTGACGACGAACTCGTAGTCGCCGGCCTGCGTGAAGGTGACGGTGGTGTCCTTCGCGCCGTTCGACCCGTTCACCGAGAACGTCACCCCGCCCGGCATCTGCGTCGCAGTCCACGTGTATCGAAGCGAGGGCTCTCCGGCGTCGTCGGTGGCGCGCACCGTGAGCACCGTCGTGGTGCCCGTGACGGGAGATGGCATCGCGCGCGCGGCCTGCGTGATGGTGGGCGCACCAGTTCCTGTCACCGTGAATGTCGCAGTGGCTGAACGACCTCCAGCGGAGGCGGTCACCAGGAACGGTCCACCCGGCGTCATGCCTGCAGTGAACTGCCCATTGGCAGCGATGGAGCCTCCGCCCGAGACGCTCCAGGTCGCCTGTCCTGGGAACATCGAGCGCGCGAACTGGTCCTGCCCCTGCGCCGAGAAGAACTGGTTCGCCCCCGTCATCACGCTCGCGGTCGGCGGATTGACGGTGAGCGAGGTGAGCACCTGCGTCACCACCACCTGGACCGTCCGCCGCACCGAGAGCCCGCCGGCGTCCGTGGCGACCACCTCGAAAGTGTAGGTCCCTGCGCCGCTGAAGGTGACGGTGGTGTTCTTCGCGCCGTTCGTTCCGTTCGCAGAGAAGGTGACGGGCCACGACGAGCCCGAGACCGTCCACGCATAGGTGAGCGCCGCTTCACCCCCGTCGTCCGCACCCAGCGTCGACAACTGCACGGTCGTCGCGGTGGTGGGCGTCATGCTGGCGGTCGGTCCCGTGGTGATGGTGGGCGGGGCGTTGCTGACCGTGGTGTCGAAGTCCTGTCCGGTGACGTTCGCGGTGCCGACGGTGACGGCGCGCGTGGCGGGCATGAAGGTGTAGCCCGCGCGGGTCGCGGTCAGCGTGTGCATGCCCGTGGGGACCCCACCGAGGACGTAGCGCCCCTGCGAGTCCGTGGTGGCGGAGCGCGTTCCGTCCGAGACGAGGACGCCCGGCAGCGGCGTGCCGCCCGTGCGCGCGGTGCCCGAGACCTGGAACGTCGTCATGGTGTTCGCGACGCGGAAGTTGAGGTTGTTCCGCGAGGTACCCGCGACCGTGATGGGGTTGGTGAAGGTGTCGGCCTCGAGCGTCACACCCGTCGCCGTCGCGGTGAGGTTCCAGGTGCCGTTGGGTACGCCCTGGAGGAAGTAGTTCCACGGCTGGTTGGTGTTGCCGCGCGTCGCGGTGACGGTGCGGTACCCGTCGGTCACCACCGGCGCCGTCATGACGGAAGCCGGCAGCGTGCCGCTGATGAACTGGCCTTGCGCCGTGAAGTTCACGTTGGTGACGTTGCCGCCGTAGACCTCGATGGGGTTGCGCAACGAGCCGGTCAGCACGAACTGCCAGCCTGCCAGCGTCGCGGTGACGGTGTGGCGGCCGTTGGGGACGTTCGAGAGCGTGAAGTCTCCGTTGCTGTTGGTGGTCGCGGTGCGGCTCCCGTCCGAGACGACGACGTTCCCAACGCCGACGCCGTTCGCCGTGACCCGCCCCTGAATGCTGGAGCCCGGCGCCGGCGTCGCGGTGAAGTCGAGGCCGGTCGCAGCGGCCGACACCATGAGCGGCGCCGCGAAGCCACGGGTGAAGGCGAGCCCGAACTTCGACGCGTTGAGGGTGAAGCTGCCCGCCGGCACGTTGGTGAGGCGCCAGCTGCCGTCCGACAGGGTGAAGGTGCTGCGCGTGCCGTCGTTGATGCGCACGCCCTCGACCGGCGCACCGCCCTGCGTCACCTGGCCCGAGAGGACGAACGTCGTGGGCGTGCCGACGGTGATGGCGATGCCCGCAGTCGCGGTGCCGCCCTTCATGTCGCTCACCGTGCAGCGCACGAAGGAGACCCGGTTCCCCGTCAGCGACCTCGTCTGCATCGGCAGGTTGTTGATGCTGAAGCTGCCGTCGTCGAAGTCCCAGGCGTAGGCCAGCGTGTCGCCGTCGAGGTCCGTCGCGGTCGCGGTGAAGGTGACGTTCGCGTTCGGAGCCACCATCGTCTGCGAGGCGGCGACGGTGAGCGTCGGGGCGCGGTTGGAGGGGTACGGGCCGAAGTTGACGACGACGTCGAGCCACTCGGGCGCGCCGCTGCTCTTGCCCACGGGCGTGAAGTGCAGGTTCGCCGGCCAGTCCGAGAAGGTGCGGCCGATGACGAGCGGCGAGTTGCCCCGGTTCCCGTCAGGCGTCATGTCGAGCAGGTGGCTCCCCTGGCTGGACATGAAGGGGAAGCCGAAGTTGAGGCTCGCGCCGCTCATGAGGGAAGGGTTGTTCGTGATGCTCTGCCGGTACTCGACCCAGTAGTCGCGGCTCTGCGAGTCGTTGCGCGGCACCTTGAGCGCCTGCATGCCGCCGTCGGGTGTCGCGGTCTCCAGCCGGTGCACCCGGTACGTGCCGCTGGTGGTGACGGTGGTGACCTGCGCGCCGGTCGTCCAGTCGAAGAGGCGCTTGAACCAGGCGTTGAAGTGCGACGAGCTCGAGGCGCCCATCACATCGAAGGGGTTGCCGTATTCCTGCAGCGTGCCCGCGCCGATGATGCTGTCGCCCGCGTTCCAGAAGTTCGCGTGGAACACGCCGTAATTGTGGCCGAGCTCGTGTGAGGTGACGCCCTGGCCGAAGCTGCCGTTGAGCCAGGTGCCCTTCGAGCCGACGTACCCACGTCCGGCCCAGCCCGAGAAGATGCCGGGGTGCGCGACGATGTCGAGGTTGTAGGTGTTGGAGTCGAAGCCCGCGTCACGGGCCGCCACTCGCGCGTCCTGGAGCAGCTGCAGGTAGTTGCCGCCGTTCATCTGGTACTCCACCACCGTGCGCGGCAACCGCAGCGTCGGCGTCACCGTGCCGACGAGCGAGGTCTTGTTGAAGCTGTTCGCGATGAAGAAGTCGTTCACGTTGGTGTCGATGAGCGTCTGCGCGGCCGCCTGCGAGAGCGGGTCACCCACGCGGTCGGAGAAGTCGACGCGCATGAAGAGGACCCGTTTCTGGCCTTCGGTCCATGCGCTGGCGGCGGTGCCGTCGTCGACCATCGACGCCTCCTGCTCCATCAGCGCGGCGGCGTACTCGTCGGCGTGAATCGGGGAGCAGTAGCCGACGGCGTGTTCTCCGTCGTGCACCACGTCAGCGGCGGTGGAGGCCCGGCGGCTGGTGGGGCAGGGCGAGCCCTGGCGGTAGTCGAAGAACGCCGCGTCTTCGGGGCGGAGCCGGCGGACCGGGTGGTCGAGCAGCGCCAGCACGTCGTCGAGCTCGATGCCGTGGAGCCGCAGGCCCTCTCGCGTCGGCAGGCCCGCGCGCCGTCCATACACTCCGGCGCGCAGCACCGTGTCACGGCCGTCGAAGGTGACGAACGTGTCGGTGGGCGCGGGAGGGCTGTTCGACTCGTCACCCACGGCGCCGATGACGTGGAGCATGCCAAGCCCATCGCGCCACTGCTCGACGTGCGCCTGCACCTCGGGCGGCAACATGCGGCGCTCGGCCATCGTGGTCGCCATCGACAGCGAGAGCTCCGGGTCCTGGAGCATGAGCGGCACCAGGGCCGTGTGCCGGACCTGCGCGAGCGCGACACCTTCAGCGACCAGTGCGGCCTGCCGCTCAGGCCGAGTCTGTTTGTACGTGTCGACCCACCGCCGGAAGGCGCCATGGGCCGCCACCGCATCAGGTCTCTCGCCGGCTGAAGCGGGGGCGTCACGGAGGGGGGCGAACTGTCGCTCGACAGAGGGGTTTGCGGTGGAACGCTCACATCCGGCGATGAGGGCGGTGAAGAGCGCAGCGACGACGACGTTTCGTGACACGAAGCGCATGGGCGCAAGAGCAGCAATCGCCACGCCACTTCGGCTGCAGGTCTCGGGACTCAGTGAAGAATACAGTGGGTGTTCAACCGCATGGATTCACAGGTCGACGTCGCCGTTGAACGACGGCTGGGCCGGGCGGTGTCGCGTGGCCGGTCAGCACCCCATGCGGCCTCGCAGGGATTGCGGACCTCAGTGAGGGGTGGAGTCTACGAACCTCAGCGCTCCGACTCGGCGCGAACGCCCGTGGCGCCGTTGCGGCCGTAGACGCTCTGGATGAAGGCCACCAGGCCGTCGAACTCTGCGCGCTGGGTGGCATGACGACCATCATTGCCCTCACGCTGACGGCGGTGGGGTGTAGCGAGCCAACCCGTCGCGGGGGCCTGTGTACGGCAGGCCTGGTCACCGGCGCCGTCGGCGTTCCCCTCACGGGCGCGTCGATTCTGATGTTCGTCGGCTCGGCCCCCGACGCCCACCTGGTGCCGGTGGAGGCGTCCGAGGCGAAGGGCGTTTCCGTCGCGCTCACGCCCGTTGGGCTCGTCGGACGCTTCTGACCACGGCCAGGCATGGCAGGCCGTTCTCGGCCCGCACTACGCTCGAGGCACTCGCGTGGCTGCCCAGCACCTCGTCACCAGCCGTCTCGCTGAAACCTGGGCCATCGAGCCTCGCGCCGACATTGGTGCCCCGCTCGCCGTCGAGCTGCTGTCGACCCAGCTGCCGGCCTCGCTCCTTCAGTCGTTCGATGCCTGGCTGGGCGCCTACACCCGCCGAGGTCCACCGTGGCAGGACGTCATCGACCACGACCTCGACCCCGCGCGGCTCAGCCTCGTCCTCGAGCGGTTCGTGGGCGTGACGATGCATGAGATCGTTCGCAACCTCGCGTGGGAGTGCTGGGTCCTCCCGCCGGCGGCATGGCTGCGCGTGGCGTGGGATCTCTTCGACGCCTTCGAACGCCACGGCGAGGTGTTGCTGCGAGAGCCGCCCTGTCCGCAGGGCGTTGGCTGGACGCTCGAGGGCCGGCTCGTGCTGGCGCCGGTCTGTCTCAACGCCATCGTCGCGACGGGGAACGACGTGACCGACCTGTCGGTCTGCTACGCACCAGAGCACGTCGCCGCTGACGCACCCCTCGGCTCCCGAACGCTGGTCTTCGAGCTGGGCGTCACGCTCGCGTGGCTCCTCACCGGCTGGCATCCACTCGAAGCCGAAGTCCACGGGCACCTGGGTGGCCTGCTGCGTGCGGAACGCCCGATGGCCGCGGGGTGGAAGCTCGGCGCGTCGCCCGCGCTCACCGAGGTGCTGGAGTGCGCGATGGCCCATGCGCCTTCACCTCGGTTCGCCTCGCTCGCCGACTTTCGCCACGCCGTCGCCCAGGCGATGACCCCGCACCTGCCGCTCGAGCGAGCCGCGCTGGTCGGCGTGCTCCAGGCCGTCACCCATCGCCTCGTCGACCGCCTCGTCGACGACCTGTGGACCCGCGACACGCTCCTGCCGGCGACGTGGGAGGGCCTGTGGCCCGAGGGCATTCATCCGCTCGAAGGGCTCTCGGTGCTCGAAGACCGATTGCTCGAACACCGCTTCGACAAGCGCTTCCTCGTGCGTCGCGCCGAGATCGGCCATTCGCTGCGGCCATGGCGGACGCCGCCCGAACGCGCCGAAGACAAT
>JBILEB010000231.1:0-8517 GCA_044352295.1 Myxococcaceae bacterium | reverse complement strand
GCCAGCGTGGTCACGGCGGCGACCGATCTCTTCAACCGCGCCAGGCCCGGCCAGGAGATCAGCGTCGCCATGTACGGCATGAGCGTCGGCGCTCCCGAATACAACGCCCTCGTCGCGGCCGCCCGTCGCGGCGCGGTGGTGCGGGTGGTGCTCAACGACGACTACACGGCTCCGACGGTGGCGGCGCTCAAGGCGCTCCAGACCCAGGGGCTGCCGGTCGACGTGCGGGTCCAGAAGGCGAAGACGATGCACGAGAAGTTCGGCGTGATGGGCGATGACGTCTTCTTCGGGTCGGCGAACTTCTCCAGCTCGTCGTCGACCAAGCACTCCGAGAACCGCATCAGCATCAAGAACGAGGCGGGCACCGCCAAGGCGTTCCAGTCTCGCTTCGAGGAGATGTGGAACAAGTCACGGATCGTCTGACGATCACGGCTCCCTACAGGCCTCGAGCAGCCGCAGCTCGTTGAACCGATCTCGCAGCTTTCGCTCCTCGCGCGCTCGCTCGCCCTTGAGCTGATCCGCGCGGGGGCCCCTGGCCTTCTTGAGTTTTTCGTCGATCAGCCGAAGTCGCCGCTCGGAGGACACGGCGCGACGCTCGATCGAGGGTGATCACCGAAGGCTCGAACACCACCGAGCCCCGGCTGATGAAGCGCTTCTCCGGCGTTCCCGACAGCACCAACGCGACGAGGAGGCCGATCATGGATCACTCCCACTCGATGGTGGCGGGGGGCTTCGACGAGATGTCGTAGACGACGCGGTTGATGCCGCGCACCTCGTTGATGATGCGCGTGCTGATCTTCGCGAGGAGGTCGTACGGCAGGCGCGCCCAGTCGGCCGTCATGCCGTCCACCGAGGTGACCGCGCGGATGGCGCAGGTGTTTTCGTAGGTGCGCTCATCGCCCATCACGCCGACCGACTGCACCGGGAGCAGCACCGCGAAGGCCTGCCAGAGCTCCTTCATCAGGCCCGCCTCGCGCACCTCCTGCTGCACGATCAGATCCGCCTTGCGCAGCACCTCGAGCCGCTCGTGGGTGATGTCGCTGATCACCCGGATCGCGAGGCCGGGGCCGGGGAACGGGTGCCGGGAGATCATCTCGTCCGGCATTCCAAGCTCGCGCCCGACGCCGCGCACTTCGTCCTTGAACAGCTCGCGCAGGGGCTCGACGAGCTTGAGGTTCATCTTCTCCGGCAGGCCGCCGACGTTGTGGTGGCTCTTGATGGTGGCCGACGGGCCCTTCACCGACACCGACTCGATCACGTCTGGATAGAGCGTGCCCTGGGCGAGGAACTTCGCGTCGGTGAACTCCCGCGCGGCCTCTTCGAAGACGGCGATGAACTCGTAGCCGATCGTCTTGCGCTTCTTCTCGGGATCGGTGACGCCGGCCAGCTTCGAGAGGAAGCGCTCGCGGGCGTCGATCGTCTTGAGCGGCACGTGGAAGCGGCCGACGAAGAGCTGCTCCACCTGCTCGCGCTCTCCGTGCCGCAGCAGCCCGTTGTCCACGAAGATGCACTGGAGCCGATCGCCGATCGCCCGATGCAGCAACAGCGCCGCGACCGAGCTGTCGACGCCGCCGGAGAGTCCGCAGATCACCCGCCCCTCCCCCACCTTCGCGCGGATCTCGGAGATGGACTCCTCGATGAAGGACTTCATCGTCCAGTCGCCCTTGCACTTGCAGTCGGAGAAGAGGAACGACTGCAACATCTCGCGGCCCTGCACCGTGTGGACGACCTCAGGGTGGAACTGCAGGCCGTAGATGGGCTTGCTCTCGTGCGCGGCCGCGGCGAACGGCGCGCTGGGCGTCTTCCCGATGGCCACGAAGTGCGGCGGCAGCTGCTCGACGCGATCGCCGTGGCTCATCCACACCTTGAGCGAGGTGCCCTTGCCGAACGCCGCGAACGGACCACGAGAAGACACGACCTCGACGTGCGCGGGCCCGAACTCGCGGTGCGCGCTCTTGTCGACGCGGCCGCCCAGGAGCTTCGAGAGCAACTGCAGGCCGTAGCAGATGCCCAACACCGGGAGGCCAAGGTCGAACACCTCGGGGCTGCACATCGGCGCGCCGGGGGCCTCGACCGACATGGGACCGCCCGAGAGGATCAGCCCTTTGGGCGCGAACGCCTTGATGTCGGCGACCGGGAGATCCGGCCGGTGGATCTCGCAGTAGACGCCCAGCTCGCGCACGCGCCGCGCGATGAGCTGCGTGTACTGGCTGCCGAAGTCGAGGATGAGGATCTTCTCGTGGGCCGCGTGCATGTGAGGCTCCAAAGGCGACGAGGAACGCTGTCGTTGACTTGGGCCTCTACCCCTTCAAGACTCCAGCCGCCAATGACAACGCGACCCCTGATGGTGCTGTGCGCGCTGGTGCTCTCTTCGGCGTGCGTGAAGGAGATCACCTCGGACGAGCGCCTGGAGCGCGAGACCGCCCGCAGCGACGCCCTCAGGTCGAACACCGCCGCCGAGCTCGGGAAGATCAAGTGTGACGAGCTCAACGCCGAGCTCGCCAAGGCCCGCGATCCCGTGCGCACGGAAGAGGATCGATTGAGCACCTTCACCGACGTGTACGAGCGCCTCAAGAACCGCTCGCAACGCTTCGAGGAGTCCTTCTCGCGCAACCCCGACCTCGCGTTTCAGGAAGGCAGCCAGGAGCTCGTGAACGCTCGGGAATCATGCATCCAGATGACCGCTGACGTGCGGCTCGAGCTCGAGAGTCTGATCCGCGAGATCATGCAGGTGTTGGTCGTCGACGAGGTGAAGGGCGGGCAGACGATCAAGGTGGCGCGCATGGACTTCGCCCCCCTCCGCGGCGCCATCGAGAAGCTCGAGCTCGACGACCGCGACACGCTCTTCAACAAGATCAACAACGCCGAGAAGCAGGTCGACGTGAAGGCCGAGAAGCGCAACCGCCCGAAGTGACGCCGGCCGGTCCCCTCACCCGCCTCGCGGCGTTCGTCACCGTGGGTCTGCACCTCAGCGCTGGGCTGTGGCTCATGTTCCGGCCCGAAGTCGCGTTCGACTTCCTGCGCGCGACCCGCGAGCCGAACCCGATCGTGACGCCGCTCATCGGCGCTGGCGTGTTGATCGCGGGCCTCGTCGGCTTTGCCATCATCAGCAAGGCGCCGCGTTGGTCGCACCTGGTGGGGCTCGGCCAGCTCGCCGGGGTGATCGCGTTGGCCGTCACCTGGTTCATCACCGACGAGCGGCTCTACGGCATGGCAGACGTCCTGGTGGCCTTTGGCGCGCTGCTGGTGTGGCTCGCGCGCCGGCTGGACGCTCGGGCGGCCGTTACTTCAGCAGGCCCGTGAGGGCGCCCAACGCTCCACCGACACCACCACCGGCGTCGGGCGCGGAGGGCTGCACCGCTCCACCGGACAGCATCGGGAGCACCGCGGTCACCTTCGACAGCAGCTCAGGGGGCAGCTTCGACTGCAGGAACGAGAACGCGATGGGCGCGATGATCGCGGCGTGTTCGGCCTTGAGCCCGAACTTCGAGAGCAGCCCCGACAGCGCTGCGGCGCCACCAGCGGCCTGCATCGCGGCGCCGGCCTGGCCACCCACCAACGAACCCGCGGCGCCGAGGAGCGACCCCAGGCCTCCGCCACCCGCACCCGCCGCGCCACCCAGCAGCCCCGAGAGCATCGACGTGGGGTCCGAGCCCAACGCCTGGCTCGCGGCGGGCGACTTCTCCCAGGCGGCGGCTTCTGGAACCGCCGACGCCACCTGCCCGGCCGCCTCGGGACCGACGGCTCCCTTGACGAGGCCCATCAGGCCACCGGCCACGCCCTGCGCTTGATCCGGTGACACGCCAAGCTGCGACGACAACGTTGCGATCAGGTCCATGGACAGCTTCCTGCGCCTTCAGGCCGGCTCACGCAAGCACCACCCATCGACACCTGTAAATTCGACGTCACTCGCGGCGGTAGTTCGGCGCCTCTTCGGTGATGATCACGTCGTGCACGTGGCTCTCCTTGAGGCCCGCGCTGGTGATCTGAACGAACTGCGCCTTCGTGCGGAGCTCGTCGATCGTCCGGCACCCGACGTAGCCCATGCCGCTGCGCAACCCGCCGAGGAGCTGAAACACGTTCATGCCTACCGAGCCCTTGTACGGAACGCGGCCCTCGATGCCCTCCGGGACGAGCTTGGAGTCGTTCTGCACGCCGCCCTGGAAGTAGCGATCCTTCGAGCCGGCCTTCATCGCGCCGAGCGAGCCCATGCCCCGGTACGACTTGTAGGAGCGCCCCTGGTACAGAATGACCTCTCCGGGGGCTTCCTCGGTGCCGGCGAAGAGCGAACCGATCATCACCGTGTTCGCGCCCGCCGCGAGCGCCTTCACCACGTCACCGGAGTACTTGATGCCGCCGTCGGCGATGATGGGCACGCCGGAGCCATCGGCCGCGCGCGCACAGTCGTCGATGGCGGTGATCTGCGGAACGCCCACGCCAGCCACCACGCGCGTCGTGCAGATCGACCCGGGGCCGATGCCGACCTTCACGCCGTCGACGCCGGCCTCGATGAGCGCGCGGGTCGCCTCGGCCGTGGCCACGTTGCCGGCGACGACCTCGAACGAGCCCTTGAAGTTCTTGCGCGTGTCCCGCACCGCCTCGATGACACCCTTCGAGTGCCCGTGCGCGGTGTCGACGACGATCACGTCGACGCCGGCCTTGATCAACGCCTCGACGCGCGCTTCCCGATCCGCGCCGACGCCGACCGCGGCCGCCGCGAGGAGCCGCTGCTTCGAGTCCTTCGCCGCGTTCGGGTAGACCCGACGCTTCTCGACGTCCTTCACGGTCATGAGCCCCTTGAGCTCGAATTGATCGTTCACCACCAGCAGCTTCTCGATGCGGTTCTTGTGGAGCAGATCGATCGCTTCGTCCTGGGCGACGCCCTCACGCGCGGTGATCAGCTTCTTCGTCATCACCTGCTCGACGCGCTGATCGAGGTTCTTCTCGAAGCGGACGTCGCGGCTGGTGATGATGCCGACGAGGCGGCGGCCCTCGACGACGGGGATGCCGTTGATGCCGTGGCGCTGCATGAGCTCGAGGCAGCGGGCGAGTGGCGCCGTCGGCTCGATGGTGATCGGGTCGAGCACGATGCCGCTCTCGAACTTCTTCACCTTCGCGACCTCGGCGGCCTGCTGCTCGGGCGAGAAGTTCTTGTGGATGATGCCGATGCCACCTTCCTGCGCCATCGCGATCGCCATGCGGGCTTCGGTCACCGTGTCCATCGCGGACGACAGGAGCGGGATCGGCAGCCGCAGGTTCCGGGTGAGCTTCGTTCCGAGCTCGACCTGGTGCGGAAGAACGGCGCTCTCGGCCGGCACGAGGAGCACGTCGTCGAAGGTCAACCCGAGGCGGATGTTGGGAGTCAGCATGACCGGCCACTAGCGCAGGGTTTCCTCGCCGACAACCCGCGAGCACCAGCCAACCGACCGTGCTATCGCCGCGCGCATGAAGGCACTCGTGATGACCGCTTCAGAGGGCCCACGCGGCGTCAGCCTCAAGGACACGGAGCTGCCGACGTGTGGTCCCGATGAGGTGCGGATCGGCGTGAAGGCGAGCGCGCTGAACCGCGCGGACCTGCTCCAGACGATGGGCCTGTACCCCGCGCCGAAGGGGGTCCCCGCTGACATCCCCGGGCTCGAGTACGCCGGTGAAGTGGTCGAGGTCGGCGCGCGGGTGATGCGGTGGAAGCGCGGAGATCGGGTGATGGGGCTGGTGTCCGGCGGCGCGTGGGCGGAGCAGGTGGTGACGCACGAGCGGGAAGCGATGGCGATGCCGGCGGGCTTCTCGTTCGCGCAGGCCGCGGCGGTGCCGGAAGCGTTCATGACCGCGTGGGACGCGATGGTGCTGCAAGGCGGGCTGCGCGCGGGCCAGACCGTGTTGATCCACGCGGCGGCCTCTGGCGTGGGCACCGCGGCGATTCAGCTCTGCGCGATGACCGGAGCGCGAGCGATCGGCACCGGCCGGAACGCCTCGAAGCTCGAGCGGGCACGGACGATCGGCCCCGTCGAGACCGTGCTGGTGAATGGCCAGTCCCCGGCGTTCGCGGAGCCGATCAAGGCGCTGACGGGCGGCCGTGGTGTCGAGCTGGTGCTCGATCTGGTGGGCGGCGACTGGCTCCCGCAGACGATCGACGCCATGGCGTTGAAGGGCACGCTGCTGCTGGTGGGGCTGGTGGCTGGAGCTTCGGCCGAGGTGCCGCTCCGAACGGTGCTGGGCAAACGCTTGACCGTGATCGGCACCACGATGCGAGCCCGCGCCCTCGAGGAGAAGATCGCCATCGCCCGCGCGTTCGAGGATCACGTGGCGCCGGCGTTTTCGTCGGGCCAGTTGAAACCCGTCGTCGAGCAGACCGTTCCGTTTCACGAGGCCGTGGGCGCGCTCGAGCGCCTCGCGGCCAATGACACCTTCGGCAAGACCGTCCTCACCTGGTGACCTCCATGGCCTTCGATCCCAACGCAGCCGCGCCCCCGGACTCTGGTGTGTTCGGACTTCCCTTCTCGCCCGATGACGCGAAGGTGGTGCTCATTCCCGTGCCGTTCGAGGCGACGACGTCGTACGGCGGTGGGACGGCCGATGGGCCCAGGGCCATCCTCGAGGCGTCGAAGCAGGTCGACCTGTTCGATCTCGAGACCGGCAAGCCGTACGAGGCGGGGATCTCGATGCTCGAAGAGAGCACCGAGGTACGCGCCTGGAACGACGAGGGCAAGGCCCTGGCGAAGCCCATCGTCGAGTCTGGTGGCCTCGAGCGTGACGCCAACGCGCTCGCGCGGGTGAACGAGCTTTCGGAGAAGACGAACCGCTACGTCTACGAGACGACGAAGGCGTGGCTGGCGAAGCGGAAGATCGTCGGTGTCATTGGCGGAGATCACGCGACCCCTTTCGGAGCGATTCAGGCCTACGCCGAGACGTACCCGAAGCTGGGTATCCTCCACCTCGACGCGCACGCGGATCTGCGGCGGGCGTACGAAGGCTTCACCTGGAGCCACGCGTCGATCATGTACAACGTGATGGAGCGCATTCCCCAGGTCGCCAAGCTCGTGCAGGTCGGCATCCGTGACTTCGGCGAGGCCGAGTACGAGATGATCCTGAAGAGCGACGGGCGCATTCACACCTTCTTCGATGCGCGGCTGGCTCACGCCCGGCTCGATGGCATGCCGTGGCGGGAGCAGGTGGATCAGATCGTCCAGGAGCTCCCACAGAACGTCTACCTGTCGTGGGACATTGATGGCCTGGATCCGGTGCTTTGTCCCAGCACGGGGACACCGGTTCCAGGGGGGTTGTCGTTCCATCAGGCGACCGCGCTGCTCGAGGGCGTGGTTCGCGCGGGGAAGACAATCGTCGGGTTCGATCTGAACGAAGTGGCGCCCGGGCCCGATGGGGATGAGTGGGACGGCAACGTGGCGGCGCGGTTGCTCTACAAGATGATCGGGTGGACGCTGAAGTCGCGATGAGGTGGCTGGCGCTCGCGATGGTGGTGTCAGCGTGCGGAACGAGTGCCGCGCGCGGTCCCTTCCCGGTGGATCAGCTGCGGTGCCGGGCGGTGTTCGAGGACGGCGGGCTGTTGTGTCCGTTCGCCGTGTGCCAGGCGCCGATGAATGGCGCGTGCGCGTGGCCGAACAGCGAGACCGCTCCGCAGTACCCGCGCATCGATGGACCGTTCTTTCCGGTCGATGGTGGGTTTGGCGCGTGCTGCTACCTCGTGGCGAACGAGCCGTAGTCAGCGGCGCGGCGGGAGGCCCTTCACGCGTGCCTGCGGAATATTCGGGCTCGCTGGTTGACGGCGAGCCGATGCTGAGACGGAAGCACCACGAGATCGAGGTCTTCCATGGGCACGGCACCCAGGAGCACCTCGTCTCCGAGAACCAGCGCGCCCACGAAACATTGGCGGTTCTCGAACGTCACCCGCACCGGCCCAACGTAGGGGACCAGGTGCTTCGATCCATCGGCCGTCGTGACTTCGCGAATTTCGGCCTGCTCGAGGCCGAGCTGGAGCTGGACGTGCTCAGGGATGACGAGCATCAGCGCTCCTGTGTCGGCGAGCGCGGAGACCTTCATCGCGGCCAGGTCAGGTTTCGACGGATTCGACAGCGACAACTCGGCTTTCACGTAGCCCATTTTTGACCTCACCTCAGACCGAACTACCGACAGACACTCCCACCGCTGAGCTGGCAGAGTCGGAAACGCATGTCGCGAGCAACGCGAACGTTGCCCACTCTTTCGTAGAGACCCATCGCGATCGAACACCCCTCGGCGACATCAGCCTCGCATGCCTTCCGAGCCTGAACTGCCGCCTCGCCCTCTTGTGCCTCGCTCAGCGCCGCCTTCGCGAGAGAAAGGCAGGCCTCACCGTCCCTCTTCGAGCATCGGTCCTGAATCCCGAGCCTGGCGATGCCGCTTGAAGCCTCGTCGAAGACCTCCTTCTTTTGGCTCTCTTGGACTTCGTGTGGGTGAAGCAGAGCCCCGCGTAGGAGGCTGAGAGAAGGACGCGCACGGTCGGTTTTCGTAGGTTCCGGGTTG
>JBILEB010000096.1:0-27365 GCA_044352295.1 Myxococcaceae bacterium | reverse complement strand
ACGCCACGCCATGGGGTCCCGTCGCTTCACCGGGTCCGGCGACCATCGGACGTGCGGGCGACCCTGCCACCGCGCGTGCGACGCCGGCACCGGGGAGCGCCGCGACGAGCTTCGCCTTCACCGGGTTCGACGGCACCTGCGACAGGCGGCGCACTTCCCGACGGCGTTGCGCCTCATCGAGGTCCACCAGCTGACTGACGTCCTGGCCGAGCAGCCGCGACAGCGCCTGGCTCGCCGACCGGCGCACGCGCACTTCCGGGTCGCGCATCGCCTGCATCAACCACGTGCGCGCGGACTCGACGCCGCTGGCGCCCAGCACCAGGGCCGCGAGGGAGCGCACGTCGGGGTGCGGGTCACGAATGGCGGTCTCTCCGAGCTCGAGGGCCGAGCTCCCGCGCAGGCTCAACGCGAGCAACGAGGCGCGGCGGCGAACGGCGGCGTCCGGGTCCTTCACCGCGGCGGCGAGGTGGGGGCCGGCCTGGGTCGGGTCGAGCTTGAGCAACGCCTTCAGCGCCGTCATGCGCACGTCGGGGAACGGCGAGGCGAGCTGCGGCAACACCACCGGCACCGCCTCGGCCTTCGCGAGCTGCGAGAGTGCCGTCAGCAGCGCCACCTTCACCGACGCTTCGGTCTCGGCGTGGAGCGCGGTGGCGAGGGCGGGCGCAGCGGCGGGGTGACCCAGTGCGGTGAGGCGCTCCGCGGCCCGCACGCGCGCGGCGGCATCGGGCGCCGACAGCTCGCGCACCGAGAAGCCAAAGAGCGTCTCCTCGGTGCGGCCGGCGAAGGGGCTCGCGCGCTCGAGCGAGGTGAGCTCGGCGGCCGACACCGTGAGGCGGCCTTGCGACTCGAGCTGCTGCGCCTGGGTGGTGATGTACGAGGGCGGCGCCTCGGCGAGCGGCGGAGCGCTCACCAGCACCGGCGCCGATGCGTCCACGTCGGCTTGACCGCGGCGCAGAATCACCTCGCTGCGCAGCTCCGCGATGAAAGACGCGAGGTCGAAGTCACTCGTCTCTCCGTTGAGGCGCGAGGCGTCGAGGATTTTTCCGAGCAGCTCCGCGCGCTCCCGGCGCAGCGCGTCCGCCACCGTGGCCGCGTCCTCGCGCTCGGCGTGGGCCCGCTGCGAGCGCACCTCGAGCTCCGCCACCACGCGCCGCAGGTCGATTTCGCGCTGCGAGGCCTGCCCCAGCTCGGCCCGCACCCGGTCGCGCTCGGCGTTCACCTGCGCCAGGTCGTTCGCCAGCTGCGTGACGCGCGCCTCGAAGTAGACGATTTTCTCCAGCGCGCTTTTCAGCAACGCGTCGGGGCGCTCATGGCTCACGTCGGTGCCTTTCGTGCCGGGGAAGCGGAAGCAACGGCTCCGTCAAGAAAACGAGCGTAGCGGTCTGTAGCGGCTTGTCTCTTTTTTGACCGGCGGCACCCTATGTGGCACGCGAGCCATTGTAAACCACTGAATTGACTTGGGTTTTGTCGCGAGGTGTCGAAGTGGCTCCGAGGCCGATTTACCGGCCTGCGCGCGATCGGGAGGTCGGTTGTAAGGAGGCTTCCGATGCTTCGGCGAGCTGTGGAGTTCAAAAGCGATCGGCAGTCCGTGCCGCTGCGAGCGGACGGGGGGCTGCGCGTGGGCCTGGTGGCGGACACGCACTCCAAACCTGACCTTCGGGGCCTCGAGCACCTGCGCGCGCTCGCGCCCGACGTCATCTTTCACGCCGGCGACATCGGCGACCTCTCGGTGCTCGATACGTTTCGCGCCATCGCGCCGGTGCACGCGGTGCGGGGCAACATCGACGAGCGCGAGCTGCCCGACGGCCTGACGCTGGAGCTCACGCACGACGGGCGCACGCAGCTCACCATCTTCCTCACGCACATCGCGCTGGCGGGGCCGAGGCTGCGGGCCGATGCGGCGAAGCGGGCGCGCGCGGTGCGGGCGTCGCTGGTGCTGTGTGGGCACTCGCACGTGCCGTTCGCGGGGCAGGAGAAGGGGCTCACGGTGTTCAACCCGGGCTCCATCGGCCCACGGCGCTTCACGCTGCCGATTCTGTTCGGCGTGATGGAGGTGGGCGCCTCAGGCGTCACCTTGCGCCATGTCGATTGTGAAACCGGCTCGCGCTGGGAGCCGTGAGCCCGCGCCGCCTGCTACGGCTGCACGACCCCGGCCTTCATCACGAACCGCACCCGACCCAGGGCCGCGACGTCGGTGAGGGGATTCCCCTCGACAGCGATGACGTCTGCGCGGCCCTTCACGGCCAGCGTGCCGCCCTCGAGGCCGAGGTGCTTCGCGGCGGTGCTGGTCGCGGTGCGCAGCACCTCGAGGGGCGTCAGGCCCGACTCCGCGTACGCCTGGAAGACGAGCGCCATCTCGCGGCCGCGGTCGTCGAGCGTCGTCACCGTATAGGCGTCGGAGCCGTACACGATGGGAACGCCCTTCGCCTTCGCACGGGCGAGCCGGCCCTTCGCTTCGGCCCGGAAGCCCGCGAAGTACTCGAGCGCCGCCTGGCGCGCCTCGGGGGGCGCTGCGGGGACGAAGCTCTCGTAGAAGCCCAGCGGATAGTCGGTCGGCACCAGGGCGATGCCCTTCTTCGCCATGAGCGCCAGCGTCGCGTCGTTCACCTTGTAGCCGTGTTCGATGGAGTCGACGCCGGCCGCCACGGCACGCGTCGCCGCGTCCTCGCCTTCACAGTGGGCCGCCACCTTCACCTTCGCGGCGTGCGCGCGGGCGACGATGGCGTCGAGCGTGGGTCCATCGACGTCTCGCCGGGGCGCGGAGTCGACGATGACCTTGATGACCTCGGCCCCCTCGGCCAGTGCGTCGACGACGGCCGCAGTGCCTTCCTGTGGAGTCCGCACCAGCGCGTATTCCTGCGCGGCGAGGAACAGCGACGGCGGGGCCAGCCGGCCGAACTGGCCCAGCGGCGGCGCGAGCGCACGCGTCGAAGGCACCACCCGCGGCCCCTTCACCCACCCAGCCCCAATCGCGCGCTGGAGCGAGACATCGAGGCCGCGGCCCGAGTTGCCGAGGTCGCGAACCGTGGTGAAGCCTGCGCGCAGGGCCTGCCCCGCGAACCGGGTTGCGCGGAGCGCCCGGTCCGCGTCCGACATGCGCGCCGCCTGGCCCGCCATCGAGTCCGGTGAGTCGTCCTCCGAGTGCAGCAGGTGCGCGTGCGCGTCGATGAAGCCGGGGAGGAGCGTGACGTCGCCGAGCTCCAGAACCCCGGCGTCCACGGCCGGGCGGGTCGCTCCGAGGGATTCGATGCGGCCGTCCTTCACCACCAGCCAGGCGGGCGCCGTCAAGAGGCCCGTCTCGGGTGCGAGCGCGCGCGCGGCGTGGAGCACCACCGGGTCTGCGGCCATGGCCGAGAGGCTGATCAA
This sequence comes from Myxococcaceae bacterium, assembly GCA_044352295.1. GTDB lineage: Bacteria > Myxococcota > Myxococcia > Myxococcales > Myxococcaceae > Xiheimicrobium. The sequence goes on along the minus strand of JBILEB010000096.1, from coordinate 23,999 downwards.
CGTCGAGCACCACACCGCAGACACGCGCATGTCGGAAGTGTGCCGCCAAAAGTCGGTGCTGCACAGGCAGAACGTGCCGGGCGCAGACCGGCCACCAGCCGACCTGAAACGACCGTCCTGTCCACGGCAACTGCACAGGCTCCTCACGCGGGAGGGTCAGGTCGCCGAAGCCCGCACGGACGCAGGCGCACGGCCTCGCACCGCCGAGAACCACTGCACCGTCTCGAGCAACGCCGCAGCGAACGGTGTGTGCGTGACGCCAAGCCCCACGCGGGTCGCCTCGTCCCCGACGATGAAGGGCCGGTCGAACTCGTAGAGCATCTCGACGAGCGCGCCCGCTTCCGGGCGGAACAGCCCCACCAGTCGCAGCACGAGCGCCGGCGTCGCCGAGACCGGAATGGAGCGACCCAGAATCGTTCCCACCTCGCGAACGACCTCACGCTGGCTCCGCGGTCGGTCGGACGGAACGTGCCACACACGCCCTGCCGCCGCGCCGCGCAGGCCCGCCGTCGCCATCGTCTCTCCAGCGTCTTGCGTGAAGGTCCACGTATGCGGCGCGTCGAGGTCGCCCAGCCCGCGCACGCCCAGGCCCCGCACCGCGCGGCCGAGCACCTCGTCGCCGAGGCCAGACTGGAACAGGCCCGGTCCGAACAGGTCGCTCGCGCGCACGTGAATCACCTCGAGGGCGCCGTCCACGTGCAACTGCGTCAACGCGTGAATCATCTCGGCGCGCACGCGGCCCTTCTCGGTACAGGGGGCGAAGGCCTGTGTTTCGACGAACGGCGTCGTTCCGGGCCTTCCATAGGCGTAGACGTTCTCGAAGCTGACGTAGCGGGCGTTGACGGCGCGCGCGGCCTCGACGGCGGCAGCCTGCAGCGGCGGGAAGCGCTCGCGCCACTGGTGATACGGCGCGTTGAGGCATTGGTAGATGACCGAGGCGCCAGTGCAGGCCCGGGCGAGCGCGGCGCGGTCGAGGACGTCGGCCGCGAGGTGTCTCACCCCGGCCGGGAGCGGTGCGGGGCTGGTGCGGCTGATCAGCGTGACGTCGAGGTGTCTTCGCGCGAGGGCTGCCGCGGTGCTCCGGCCGACGGGTCCAGCGCCGAGGATGACGTGTTTCATGGGTGACTCCGTGCAGGAGGGGTGAGCGACGACGTCCCCACCATGCAGCACGGCCCCCGCGCGTGGAGGCCCGCGCCGCTGAGCGGTCGACGCGACGCGACGAGCGGAGTCGAGGGGAGCGTGGCCCTGGGAGGCCCGGTTCGTCCACGGGAAGGACTTCGCGTGCTCCCAGACGACGAGCGCGGCCGAGAAGACGGCGGGGACGCAGCTGGTGCTCGACGAGGTCGCCGCGGGCAGCTCGGTGCTGGTGGGCCTCACCTGGAATGAGCAGGGCGAGGGCCATGAGGTGCTGGTGACGGGCACCGAGCTGCGCGACGGCGAGGAATACCTCACCATCATGAACCCGCACGGCCGGCAGGACTCCCTCTCGCGCGCCGAGTTCGAGGAGCGCCTGCGCAACGTGAACTGCGACCCGAACGCGTGACGAGGGTGCTTTTTCCTGAACCGATCAGAATCTGCAGCCCATCGAGTTCGACGGTCAAGTCACGCACACAGCGCACTGGACTGCGCGCTGCTGATGCTCGAGCTCGACCCGGCTCGTCAGGTGGAGTGCGAGGACTCGCTCGCTCAACGTGAGTGACCGACCACGACGACGGCCATCACCCTGATGGGCCCTCGTTCGCAACCCACCGGGGTTGGTACCGCCGCGTGCTGGTCCGCTCGTTGCTTTTCGAGCGCAGCGCGTTCTCCACCACTTCGAGGAGCCCCATGAAGAACCCCCATCAGACGACCCCAGTTGCACCGAAGGTCAGCAACCCGCAGAGCTGGCGCCCCGCCTATTGGAAGCACGAGCACGGGAACGCGTGGGCCCGGGTGCGTGAGGCCTTGAGCCGTGACTGGGAGCAGACGAAGAAGGACGTGACGGGCAAAGGCCCCGAGCTGAACCAGGACGTGCCCGACACGGTGAGACAGGCCGCGGGCACCGAACCGATTCCGCCGAAGGGTCAGCCGAACGCCGGCCCGCGAGCCACGTGGACCGAGGCCGAGCCCGGCGTTCGGTACGGCTTCGGTGCGCGCGAGCAATACGGCAAGGACCTGCCCGACTGGAACGAGACGGTCGAACGCAAGCTCGAGTCGGAGTGGGACGAGCAGAAGACCGGCAAGCCCTTCGTCGAAGTGCAGCACTTCGTGCGGGCCGGTTGGGCCCAGCACCGGAAGAACTGAAAGCAACCCGTCAGAGCGCCCGCCGACGAGGGAATGTCGCCGAAGGACGATTTGAACCCTAAAGTTCACTTCGTTCTCCGTGCGGAAAGCCCTTCGCGTCATCAGCCTCCGCCTCACCCGGAACTGGCTCGTCATGCTGGGCGTGTCGGCGCTGGCGACGACGCTGTCGTTCCTCTGGTGGCAGTTCGACCTGCTCGAAATCAGCGACGACGAGCGCGCGGCCTACGACGACGGCGTGAAGAAGTTCACCGGGAAGGACTGGTTTCCCTGGGGCGCGGTGAAGCGCAGCGACGACATCATCATCATCGCCATCGACGACAAGACGTTCAAAGAGGTCGAAGCGCTCGAGGGCCTGCGCCAGCGCTACGGCAGCTGGCCCTACGACCGCGTCATCTACGCCGACGTCTTCGAGTACGTGCAGCAGGCCGGCGCGAAGATGATTCTGTTCGACGCCATCCTCGACAACACGAAGTCCGACGGCACCGGCGACCTCGCGCTCGGCCAGACGCTCGGAGATGAGGGCATCGCGCTCTACCTGGGCTTCAACGTCTCTCCGACGGCGGCGCCGTTGCCGAAGGTCGAACAGCCCGTCAACCACCCGCCGCTGCGCAAGGTCGAGAAGGCGCTCGAGCCGGTGACTCCGCCGCCTGAGAAGAGCGGGGAGTCCGAGGAATTTCCCTCCGACGAGTTCCCCGCCGACGACACCGCCGACGCCGGCACGAAGGCGCTCGAGACGCGGCTCGCCGACAACGCGCGCGTGTACGCGTTCCCCGTCGAGGTGAAGGGCGGGGTGGAGCTGCAGAAGCTCCCCGAGCAGCCCGAGGTGGACGAGAAGAGCAACAAGACGGGCCGCCTGCTGCCCAGCAACCCCGTGCCCACCATCGACGCCGTGCGCGACGCCGTGTCCGGCTACGGGTTGGTGCTTGAAGAGAAGGACGAAGACGGGAAGATGCGCCGCACCCGCTTCGCGTACACCGACGGCACCAACACCTACGTCACCTTCCCCATCGCGGCCGTCGCCGACGCGCTGGGCGCCGACTCCATCACCATCGAGCCGGGGAAGCTCACCATCGGGCCGCGCTCCTGGCCCATCGACCGCGATGGCGCCGCGTGGATCGACTACGGCGGCATTCTCGACGAGCGCTTCCGCAGCATCAGCCTCGTCGACGTCCTCAAGCTCAAAGAGCGCAAGCAGGGTCAGGAGCTCTTCAAGGACAAGTACGTCTTCCTCGCCGGCTTCGCGCTCGGCACGGGTGACGGCGCGCAGGCCACGCCGCTGGAGTCCTCCGCGCCCGGCGTGGTGAAGCACGTCGCGACGTTCGACAACCTGATGCACGGCGGCTTCATCACCGACGCGCCCCTGTGGGCCTCGGTGCTCTTCACCTTCTTCATGTGCTTCTTCTCGTGCGCGCTCGTGCTGGTGGTGCGCAACGTCTTCGTCGACGTCGGCTGGCCCGCGCTCATCTACGTCGGCTTCTTCCTCATCACCGGCAGCTTCCTGGTGCTGACGAAGGTGCACGTGCTGTCGGCGATGCCGAGCTTCGCCGGCACCATCGCCTCGGTGCTGGCGGTGGCCTGGGAGCGCCTCTTCGCCAGCCGCGAGCGCGAGCGCATCAAGGAGATGTTCCGCGCCTACATGGAGGAGGACCTCGTCGACTTGATGATCGAGGGCAAGGTGCTCCCGCGGCTCGATGGAGAGACCAGGCGCGTCACGGCGTTTTTCTCCGACATCAAGGGCTTCTCGGGTGTCTCCGAGGCCTTCCGCGCGGACCCGAAGGGCCTCATGCGGTTCTTGAACCGGTACTTGAGCGCGGTGACGCCGGCGCTGCGCCGTCATGGCGCCTGCATCGACAAGTACATCGGGGACGCGGTGGTGGCGCTCTTCGGAGCCCCCGTGCAGACGCCCACCCACGCGCTCCAGGCCTGCAAGGGCGCGCTCGAGGTGCAGCGCGTGCTGGCCGAGCTTCGCCAGGAGTTCGCCGCCGAAGGCCTGCCCGACATCTACACCCGCATCGGCATCAACACCGACACGCTGCTGGTGGGGAACATCGGCTCCGACGACCTGCTCGACTACACCGCCATCGGCGACGGCATGAACCTCGCGGCCCGCCTGGAGGCGGCCAACAAGAACTACGACACCCTCATCCTCATCGGGCAGAACACCTACGAGGTGGTGAAGGGGGACGTGGTGGCGCGCGAGGTCGACACCGTGAAGGTGGCCGGCAAGACGATTTCGACGCGCATCTACGAGCTGGTGGGGCTGCCCGGTGAGGTGCCCGCCGACACGCTGGCCGCGCTCGACGCCTACGCGCTGGCGCTCGCGCTGTACCGGAATCGGCGCTTCGCCGAGGCGCAGAACGCCTTCGACCGGGTGCTCGCGCTTCGTCCTTCCGATGGGCCGTCAAAGACGCTGAGGTCGCGCTGTTTCCAGCTTTCCCTCAATCCGCCGCCGCCCGACTGGGACGGGTCGGTGGCGCTCGAGAAGTGAGTCCCAGCCCACGTCGTTCGAACGAGGACCTGCCCATGACACGTCGCCTCACTTCCCTCGCGGTCGGGTGCCTGCTGCTGGCCCCTCCTGCGCTCGCCGTGAAGCCCGGCGGGACGCTGTACATCAAGTCCAAGGACACCAAGGTGCTCGAGAAGGCCGATGCGAAGGCGAAGGCGCTCGGCACGCTGAACCCCGGCGATGAGGTCGTCTGGAACGGCGCGGACGAGAAGAACAAGCAGTTCCACGCCATCGACACCGGCAAGGTGAAGGGCTTCACCCTGCAGGCGAACCTCACGCCGTCGAAGCAGGCGCCCGAGAACACCATGAAGGACAACGGGGCGCCCATCGATGCGAAGGCCTTTGCCTCGTCCGGTGCGGCCACCAAGGCGCTCAGCGGCGGCGCGCTCAAGACGGCCTCGGGGAACCCCTCTCAGGAAGAGCTCGCCCGCGCGCTCATCAGCGTCGAGGCGACGGCGAAGTCAGTCGACCCGAAGGACGCGACGACCTTCGTCCTCAAGCGCACTGGTGGAGGTGGCAAGTGAAGCGACTCGTGATGGCGTCATTCATCGTCGTGTTCGTCACCTCGTGTGCGGCGATGTCGGGGTTCGTCAGTGGCGCCCGGGGTGGAAACCTCGCCGCAGGCGTCCAGCAGGCGCAGCGCGACCAGGAGGCCCGTGAGCGTCGCGAGAAGGAGTGCCAGAAGCTCAAGGAGCAACCGGTCACCTGGGAAGAGGAGCGCGAGCTGGGCGGAGCTGTCGCGGTGGTGCTCGGATCGAAGACGAAGGGGCCCTTTACGGAGCTGTCGCCCGACGTGGCTGGCAAGCCCCTCGACGGCCTCGCGAACAAAGAGGTGGCCCCTCCGAAGGGCGACCGTGCGGCGCTCAACGAGTACGTCAACAAGGTCGGCAAGGCGCTGGCTGCGAACTCCGAGCGCGCGGAGATTCGGTGGACCTTCATGGTGCTCGATGACCCATCGGTGAACGCCTTCTCGGCGCCGGGTGGGTACGTCTTCGTCACCACGGGGCTGCTCAAGGCGGTCGAGAACGAGGCGCAGCTCGCCGGCGTGCTCGGACACGAAATCGGTCACATCACCGGCCGGCACGCGCTCGAAGGCTACCGAATCCAGAAGGCGCAGATGTGCGCCAACGCGCTCATCGGCGAGGACATGGAGAAGGCCGCACGCGCCTCGGGAGTGACGTCAGCCCTGAGTCAGGTGCAGCGGGAGGCGTCCCGGTTCAGCAGCGACTTCACCCGCGCGCTCAGCCTGCCGGTGTTCGACCTCGGAGCCGCCAGCGCGGAGTTGATGAAGTCCATTACCAACGCCATCGTGAAGGGCCTCACGGAGATCGGCAACGGCGCCGACTCTGCCAGTGCACGCAAGAACGAGTTCGCCGCGGACGAGGCTGCGGGGAAGTACATGTCCTTCGCGGGGTACGACCCGGCCGAGTACGAGAAGCTCATCGCCAAGCTCGCCGATGGTGGCGGCATCTTCCAGCCGCACCCGTCGAACAAGGACCGCATCGCCGCGCTGGCGCAAGTGCGTACGAAAGGCGAGGTGTTCTTCCCTGCGAGCGCCGCACCGTCGTTCACCACCGAGCTCTCGGCCGTGAAGAAGTAGTCGATGCGGGGGTGGCTCCTCGTGGTGCTGGCGGTGGGCGCGGCGTGTGCGCGCTCATCGTTCGAGCGCGCCGTCGCGTCGCGTTCCCTGAGCAACTCCGAGCTCGCCGCGATCAACGAGACCCAGCGGCAGCTCGACGAGGAGCGCCGCCGCTGCCAGCGCCTGCGGGATGAGACGCCGTCGCCCGAGCAGGTGCGCGCGGTGTCAGACAGCCTCACCCGTCCCTGGTTCGATGGAGGCACGCTCCCCGCTCCACCGCGGCTCGACCGCGTGGTGGCGAGGCTCGACGCCGGCGTGTCGGTGCAGGTCGTCGCGGCCGCCTCGCCAGAGACGTTCTCGACCTTCCCGAACGGCGTCTTCGTCACCTCGGCCCTGCTCGAGACCGTCACGTCGGACGACGCACTCTCGGGCTTCGTGGCACACGAACTCGGTCACCTCGACCAGGGCGACCTCACCCGCCTGGCGCAGCGAGAAGCGGTCTGGCGGTGCGAGAGCGACGTGACGGTGAGACAGACTGCCGCCATGTCCGAGCGCTCGGGACTGAATGGCGAGCTGGGCCGACTCGCCGCTCAGCTCGACGCCGGCTCGCGGCTCCCGGACCTGGCCTTCAGAACGGACCTGTTCGCGGGCTCGTTCCGTCTGATGGGGTTCGGCGAGTCTCAGGCCGACGCGCTGGCCCGCGAGCAGTCGGCCGACGAGCGTGCGCTGAGGAGGCTCCATTCGGCGCGCATCGACGCAGGGCCCTGGGCGGCGGCCGTCCTGGCCTCGTTGACCACGGGTCACCCCACCTCACCGGCGCGGGAAAAGGCCCTGGCTCGGGCGAAAGAGACGCTCCCACCGCTCCCGCCTGAGCCTGCACCTCGGCGACGTTCGAAGACGTCGAGGTAACCCTCGGCGCTCAGCGCTCGTCGTCTGGCGGTCGTGCGCGGCCCAGCGGCGGGCGAGGGCGGCGAGCAGCAGCGACGCGATTTGACAGCATGGCCGGGCCTCTGCGAGGTCCAGCGCCGTCGTGACCCGCAACCTCCCCGGCCTCACCCTCGATGAGCTGACCCACGCGCTGGCGTCGCGGCAGCGCGCGCTCGAGCTGCTCAAGTGGCTGGGTGCCCAGCCGTCGCTGCCCACCTCGCTCCCCGACGTCGTGCCCGGGGTGAGCCACCGCGTGTGGGGGCCGTTCCGCGCGAAGCACGGCCTGACGACGCCGAAGGTGACGGAGCGCTCGGTCTCGGTCGACGGCACCACCAAGTACGCGCTCGACCTCGACGGCGCCTCGGTGGAGACGGTGCGCATTCCCGCGAAGGGCCGCAGCACCATCTGCATCTCGAGCCAGGCCGGCTGCACGCGCAAGTGCGTCTTCTGCGCCACCAAGGAGCTTGGCTTCATCCGCCAGCTCAAGGCCGAAGAGATGGTGGCCCAGTACCTCCTCGCGCGCGCTGAAGCGCCGCCTGACGCGCCCGCCCGCAACGTCGTCTTCATGGGCATGGGCGAGCCGATGGACAACCTCGATGAGGTGCTCCGCGCCGTCGAGGTGCTCACGCAGGGGCCGTTTCCGCAGCTGCGCCACCAGTCGGTGACGGTGAGCACCTCGGGCGTGCTGCCCGGCATGGTGCGCTTCCTGAAGGAGTCGAAGGCCTCGCTCGCGCTGTCGCTCAACGCCACCACCGACGAGGTGCGCACCCGCGTGATGCCGCAGAACAAGACCTGGCCCATCGCGGCGCTGATGGAGGCGCTGCGCGAGGCGGCCGTGCGCGACCCGGACCGCGACACCTTCGTCGAGTACGTGCTCTTCAAGGACGTCAACGACACCGACGAGGATGCGGACCGCCTCGTCGAGCTGCTCCGGGGCCTGCCAGCGCGGGTCAACCTCATTCCGTACAACCCGTTTCCCGGCACCGGGCTCGAGACGCCGACCGAAGCGCGGGTGATGGCGTTTCATCGCCGCGTCGTCGACCAGGGGCAGTTGTGTCTGGTGCGCTGGCCGCGGGGCCGTGAAATCGCCGCCGCGTGCGGGCAGCTCGTGCTGGCGCAGGACGGCGCCGGCTTCATGCCTGCGTCGAGCTGACGGGACAGCGCACGCGGGGACGTGCCTCACGCCGGACCGTCTCCTCGAGAGCCCCGCAGCCGCACAGCCTCGTGTCCCAGCGACGCCACCATCGATTGTGGCTCCATCGACGTCCTCCTCGTGCCACGACCTTTCGGGGAGACGGTGGCGGCTGGCACGACGGTGCTCTTCTTCGTCGAGGTCCTCATGGCGGTGTGACGGGGCCCGTGACGGTGAGGGTCGACCGAGGCGCGCAGGCCTCCCATCGATGAGCGCGTGGCGCGCCTGTGACTCGTCGGCCCCTCCGATTCGACCTATGTCAGCGACGTGCGCCACCTCGTCTTCGTCGCCCCAAAGTTCCTCGAGAACACCAACCGCTACGTCTCCGGCTTCGCGCGCCTCGGGGGGTTGCGTGTGTCGGTCATCAGCGAGGACCCCTCGGACGCGATTCCCGGCGCGCTCAAGCCTCACCTGCACGGAGGCCACTACCGCGTCGCCAACCCGCTCGACGGCGTGCAGCTCGCCGAGGCCTGCCGCTTCCTGGCGAAGTCCTTCGGGCCCATCGACCGCCTCACCGGCGCGCTCGAGCAATTGCAGCTTCCCCTGGCCCAGGCGCGGGAGCTCGCGGGCATTCCCGGCATGGGCCTGGCGCACGCCAGACGGTTCCGCGACAAGGACGAGATGAAGCGCGTCTTGCGCGAGGCGGGCGTGCCGGTGGCGAAGAGTGACCTGGTGAGCTCGCTGGACGACGTGCGCGCGGTGGCGCGGCGGCTGGGGTTTCCCCTCATCGCGAAGCCACCGGCCGGGCTGGGGAGCCGCTCCACGTACCGGCTCGAGTCGAACGACGACATCGACGCGCTGCCGCGCATGGGGCTGTCTCCGTCGGTGCAGCAGCCGGTGCAGGTGGAGCAGTTCGTTCGCGGGCGCGAGCACACCTGCGAGACCATCTCCATTCAGGGTCAGCCGGTCTGGCGCTCGGGCACCCGGTACTTCCCCACGCCGCTCGAGGTGCTCGAGAACGCGTGGATGCAGTACTGCGTGCTGATGCCGCGCGAGCAGGACGGGGACCCGTGGAAGGCGTTCCACCCCGTCAACGACGCCGCGCTGCAGGCGCTGTTGGCCGGCGCGACGAAGGAGGCCTCGACCGCGCTCACCCACATGGAGTGGTTCCTCACGGAGGCCAACGAAATGGTGGTGGGCGAGGTGGGCGCGCGACCGCCGGGTGTCCACATCATGCCGATGATGGGCCTGGCGCATGAGACGAACTTCGTCGACGACTGGTGCGAGCTCATCGCGTTCGACCGCTTCACGCCGAAGCCGAGGCAGTGGGCGTGTGGGGCGGCGTTCTTCCGTGGGCAGGGGCGGGGCGAGCGCGTGGTGGACGTCAGTGGACTCCCGGCCGCCATCGAGGCCGCGGGCGACGCGCTGGTCGAGATGCGCACGCCGAAGGTCGGCATGCCACGGGCCACCGGCTACGAGGGCGAAGGCTGGGCGCTGGTGAAGGCGCGGACGACCGAGACGGTGAAGCAGGCGTTGCTCGGCCTCGTGCAGCGCGTCCAGGTTCGGTACGGGTGACGGCGCTCAGAGGGCGGTGAGTGGGCCGGGCGTTGGTTCGCGCGGACCGCCCACCGCGACGCGGCGCCTGAGGCGAGCGCAGATCAATCCGCGCCTACGCTCCGCCAACAGCAACAACTCCTGCCCTCGCTCAGACAGCAGAAAGATCCGTGATTGCCTGGGTGAGTGTGTCCTCGTCGGCGCCCAGGCGTCTCGCGATGCTGGACAAGGACCTCACCGCGCGCTCGTACCGTCCGTGTGCCGTCGACAGCGCCAGGCCGAGTCGACGCCCCATCTCCGCAAACCCCAGACGACGCATCGCGAGGAGCCGCCCGGCGTCCGCTCCCTTCTCGAAGAGGAACGTGGAGACCACCGCCGCGGCCGTGGCTCCTGCTTCCAGCGCCTCGAGGGCGGACCGAGACTCGGTGACGACCAGCCCAGCTGCGCCCTCTGGGCAGGAGCGGACTCCGGGTGCGAACTCGGACATCAGCACCGAAGTGAGTGGACTGCAGGAAGCCGCAACACCCCGAGCAACGGCTTCGGCGCAGGCCGCAGCGACCAGCTCGCGCGAGAACCGATTGGTCTTCTCGAGCGTCGCCGGCATCCCGCGGGCCTCGGGAAGCCCGCCGGCCAGTCCCGCCTTGACGACCTCGCGGAGTGCCCGCTGGACGTTCCACTGGGGGTTCGCCTCCACGGCGAGGTTCTTCATCATCGAGCGGACGTAGGCCGCGAACCTGGGCGCGTTCATCTGCTCCCATTCTGCAATCAGCGCCGCGGCTCCGCGCTGCGTTCTCAGATGGAGCACCTTCACGAGCAACTCCTGCACGAGGTCCTCGACCTCAGCCTCGCCGACGGTGCGACCACCCCGCGCGTTCCGCAGCGCCCGGGTCGCCAGGCGATTGAGAGCGCGTGCAACTTCCGCATCGCCAGTCATGCGACCGGCGGCAAGACAAAGCAGATACGACTTCACCTTCTCTGCAGATGCAGACATGAGACACTCCGAATTTCGCGTGAATGGATGACTACGCTGTGCCTGGCGCGACCTGGAGGTCGAGCGAGCCGGCAACGGGGGAACACGAACGTCACGCGCCATCGCAGCGCGTCACGAGGTTCCGATCCGTTCGTGGAGGCCGGACTTAGAGGCGGCATTTGTTGAGCGCCCGCTCAAATCCAAAATCCCGGCGCCGAGGGTTTCCCCTCACAAACAGCCAGTGAATCCACATACGTGAATTCTTCACCACAGTCAACGCGTCAACCGACGGTCACTCGACCTGGGCTTGCGTGTCTGTCGCAGCAGGGAGTTGGAGCCGCAGGTCATCTCCGACGTCTGACTGCGTGGCGACGACCACGGCCTGCACCGTCGCGCGCGTCAGGGCGATGTGCATTCGCGTCTCGTAGTGAGTGACGTGGGTTCCTCCGAGCTCCGTCACGACGACGAAGGGTCGCTCGAGCCCCTTGAATCGGAGGAACGTCTCCACCACCACGCTCCTGCCGGCCTCGGGGGAGTCGGCGTGCGTGAGCGTCGTAGAGCCCAGCTTGTTCAGGCCGAAGAGCTTGCTCCGCGTCTGGCCGCTCAGGCTGAGGATGACGATCTGCTCCGGTCGCGCGCCCTGGCGGAGCAGGGTCTCGACCTCGTGACGGGTCCGTTCCAGCACCTGGTCGTCGGCGCAGGCCACCAGCTTCAGGACCTGCGCTGGCGGCCTCGTGGTCGGCACGACTCCACTGACGTAGCTTTCTGCGAAGGACGACAGCGACGTCGGGCACCGGTAACTGGTGGGCAACATGAAGCGGCCTCCGAGCGTCGCCGCGAGGGCCTCGGGCAGCGGCCTGTCAGTCCAGAACGCCTGCCTGGTATCGCGGAACACCCACAGGTCGCGTTTGCCTGCGAGCTGCTCCACCAGCATCCAGTCGCTCTGTTCGAAGTCCTGGGCTTCATCGACGACGATGACATCAGGGCGGGCGTCCTCGGCGGGGAGCGCTTCACACGCCGCGGTCAACGCCACGTCGTCCCAGAACTTCTTGTCCGGCGGCGGAATGGTGGCGCCGGTGTCCCGGAGCAGATCGACCGCGAACTGGCGCACAGACGTCGCCCGCAGACGTTCCGTTCCTGCGAACTGTCTGTTCACCGCCTTCGCGAGCGCATCGGTGAAGCAGAGGTACAGGGCCTTTCGACCCCCCGCCGCGCGGCGACGACACAGCTCCGTCGCCACGAGGGTCTTCCCACTCCCGGCGGCCCCCTCGACCAGCGCGCGCGGCGTCTCGCCCGCGTACTCGAGGAGGCGATACTGGTTTGCGTCCAGGGCCACGGCGCGCGCGTCAAGGTCCTCGACCCGGTCGGTGAGCGTCACCGTCGGCACCCAGGAATCTCCCCACAGCGTCTTCAGGTGCTCGATCCACCTTCGGTTCTGCGGCACTCGAAAGGACGAAGGCACCGCGTGGCTGAACACGCTGGGCAGGGCCACCTCGAGGTGGGCGAGGTCCCTCCGGCCCAGCACCAGGTCTCTGAGGTCCCCGGTCGTGGGTCCGGCAGAGAAGTCGCAGTCAGGGAAGACGCAGGCGACGCCGAAGGGCGGAGTCTCGCAACCGGCGCGACGGAGTTCTTCGATCAACCGCTTCGCGAAGCCCTGCGCCTGCGCGCGTGGGGGCTGATGCAGGGCGTGTCCATTCTGGAACCAGTGCCCTCCGCGCAGCTCGATGGACCCGCCCTTGACCTCGAGCACGAGGAGCCCAGCCGTGGGGTCGGCGATCACGAAGTCCCCTTCGCCCTCCCAGCCGTCCCTGGTTCGCAACCTCAGCGAGTGGAAAGCCGTCCACGGGAGCGAGACAGCGCTGAGCGCACTGTAGAGCGCGCGCTCGGCGTGGCTGTGGGTCTCACGGGGGTGGGACTGTGGGTAGAGGCGCATGGGCGAAGCGATGGTCGCTCACCGGCGCGTCGAGAGGTAACGGAATGTCGTGGCCCCCGCGTCGGACGGCAGCGCCTACGGCATCTGGCCGAGCACCAGCCGAAGTACTTCGGCCACGTCGGCCGTCCGATGCAGGTCACAGCGAATGATGCCCTGAACACCACCCAGGTGTTTCCCATCGGTGGACAAGCGCGGCGTGACCGCCGGGTGATTGGTGGTGAAGTGGCTGAGGTGGAACTCCGCGATCGAGCCGTCCTGCCTCGGGTTGCTCAGGTCAACGCCGTCTTCACCCGGTGGAGAGGCACCGCGGTAGCCGACGCGAAGATGGATGCGCTCGGTCGCCGTCACGCGCGTGAGGTACACGTGGCCGTTCCATTCGCCGAGCACGAAGCTGCCTTCGGGCAGGTCAGGAAGCCGGTGGAGATCGCCCTGAGAGAGAATTGGTTTGTGTCGACATTTGCCCCCTGGACGGCAGCAGTATGAGTGGTTCCCGACGCGCGTTCAAAAGACGCCTGCCTCGGTGAAGACCGCCCCCTCGCACCTCAAGCCCGCGCGTCTGTTGCCCGCGCCCGGCCCGGTTTCCTGGGTTGTTCCCCCTCTCCGTCGGCGGCCGTTCCTCCTTCGCCGGCAAGTCATGCGGCCCAGCCGCCGGTGTGCGAGTCGTCGAACGAAAGCATGCCAGGCTCGTCGACCTTCTTCAGCATGTCTGGTTTGACTCACTTACGCGTCTTCTGAGGCCGGCAGAAGCCTACTGCGCGGCGCACTCAAGTGCGCAGCCGTCACCATCGACGTCGGTCGCGACCTGGCCCGCGGGACACTCCACCGCGATCGCAATGCAGACCGGGCCGGTCGCGCGGCACTCGAGGGCGCACCCATCGCCATCCACGTCGGCAGGCTCCTGGCCTGCCGGACACTGCACGGCGATCTCGATGCAGGCCGGGCCGGTCGCGCGGCACTCGAGGGCGCACCCATCGCCATCCACGTCGGCAGGCTCCTCGCCCGCTGGACACTGCACGGCGATCTCGATGCAGGCCGTGGAGCCGGTGCCACCCAGAAGGCCGCCTCGGGTGGTGCCCCCGGCAGGGCCAGGGCCACACGCCGTCATTGCCAGTACGAGAGTCGAGAGAAGCATCGTCTTCAGAGAGGTCATGTCCGGGCCTCGAGCAGGCGCCATGCCAATCGCGACCGTTTTTAGATTCGTAGACTTACGATTCGGACCTCTCAGATCATTGAGGAGTTCCTTCTTGTTTTCCACCGGACACCACGCCGATGCCCACCGCCATCGCCAGCCCGAAGGCGTGGATGGCGTGGTGCGCGAGAGAGAGCCCACCCTGGGCCCACACGGGGTGGAGCCCTCGCGGGGGTCTTTGGAAGCCACTCCACCAAGTGCACCCCCCGTTTCCACGAAAGCGCCTTGTGGTGCGGCACGCGTCGCACCGCACCGCGAGGGTGGTATCGAGTCGCCGACAGGGAGGCCATCTCGACAGTCACTTTTCGTGAAGCAGGAAGCCGGCCGCTGCACTCCGGATGACATGCGTCTCCATCTCGTCGTCCCGTTCTTGATTTGCTTCTTCGGCTGTCTTGCACCCGTGGACGAGCAGTCTGATGGCGGGAACGCAGCCGGCGGGAACGTCGCTGGCGGAAACGCGGCTGGCGGAAACGCGGCTGGCGGGAACGCAGCCGGCGGGAACGTCGCTGGCGGAAACGCGGCTGGCGGAAACGCGGCTGGCGGGAACGCAGCCGGCGGGAACGTCGCTGGCGGAAACGCGGCTGGCGGAAACGCGGCTGGCGGAAATGCGGCTGGCGGAAATGCGGCTGGCGGAAATGCGGCTGGCGGAAATGCGGCTGGCGGAAATGCGGCTGGCGGAAATGCGGCTGGTGGGGAGGTCCAGCTCCCAGCGCAACCCATCACCGCGGTCGTCGATGCCATTATCCCTGCGCCACCTGCAGTTCTCGGTGGGATCGGGGGCGCGTTAGATGGGGGCTGCCGTGGTGACGCCTACCTGCAGAACTTCACCGTACCCGCGACCTGCACGCAGGGCCGCTGTCTGGTGGCGATCGGTCGCGGTGGACTCGCCACCATCCTCGACAGCCACCAGCCAGGATTGCAGCTGTATGCCGTCGAGGGCTCGAAGACCGTCTATCGACGGAACCCGAGCACGCTCACGGTCGTCGACGGAGTCGGGCCTCCGATGACGTTGGGGACCGTGCCAGCATTGACTCAAGGGCAACGGTTCGTGAAGGTCGACGGCTCAGACGTCCTCATCACCAACGAGACAGGATCGGGCAACGCCGAGCGCACCATCGTCACTCGGTACCCTGCAGCCAGCATGGTGATGGAAGCGCCTGGACGCGCCCAACGGATACCGCAGGTCGACGCCGCTGGCCGAGTGTGGATCCTGACCAGTCGCGGGCTGTTCCGATCTGAACCACGCGCCGCGCCGGCTGTGGCGATTCCAGTCACGCCGGTCGCCGGAATGTTGCCGACGGCGTTTCACGTTCTTCCTTCAGGGAGCGCCCTCGTCGCGACCCAGAACGTCGTCACCTTCGTCTCGCCGGCCGGAACCTCAACGCCATACGCCACGCTGCCAGCCACCAGCTCGATCTCCGCGATCGCCGCGTGGCAAGGCGGTTTCGCAGCCATTGCCGGCAGCGACGCCTTCGTTTCGACGCCGGCCGGGCCTGTTCGACGCGTCCTGACCCAGAACCCGCTCAGTTCCTTCAGGTCTCACGAGCCATTCCTGGCGACCTCAGCCGGAAACCTCTTCGTGAGCACCTTGTGCATGAGCTGGAGCGGTTACCCCGCCTACGACACGGCGGTCGTCGACCCCTCGGCGGGTACGGTTTCATGGTGGTGGAACAGCTACGCGACGCAACACGACGTGCCGGTCTTTCCAACAAGCTCCGCGAATGTGTCGGGAGATGTATGGGAGTCAGTGCCGACCATGCGCTCGACCGCCGGCTTCATCCGGGTGTTCTGAGCCGCGCCCACCGCGCACCTCACCACCTTCCATGGCGTCGAAAGCGCCCAACTCGAGGCTGCGGCCCCTCGTCACCCACCACCCCGAGGAGGCGGCCTCCACCCCAGCGCCGCCCGCGCGACTCGCCTCACCACCGACGAAGAAGAAGCGCCGCATCGACTCGGCCACCCTCCACCAGCGCACCGGAAGGCACCGACGTGTTGCGCTGCCCCTGCGGGAGGCCGTCGCCGCATCCACGCCGTGCACTCCACCCGCGCCGCCGCTTCAGGCCAGACTCGCGGAGCTCGGCGTCGCCTTGCCGCCTGCACGCCGGAGACTCCCGCCCGCCACCGCCCAGCCCGGCCTTCCCTTCGCCGTCTGACACAAGCGCCTCGTCGTCTCACCGCCACCACGCCGGCACCGACGCCTGACTCGGTGAAGACCGCCTCCTCGCACCTCAAGCCCGCGCGTCTGTTGCCCGCTGGCCTCGTGCCCCCCGGCCCGGTTTCCTGGGTTGTTCCTCCTCTTCGCCGTTCGACCGATTGCCGGACGCGATGGCGCCCGCGCTGTCGAGCACGAACCACGAGAGCACGCTGACGACCACCGAGCGGCGCACGGCGAGTTCCTGACGAGGTCGCCTTCGAGGGGCTGAGGGAAGCTGCGGCGCCCCCGGGCTGGTGGTATTCGAATCCATCGAGAGCGCTGCGACGAACGCGTTCGAAAGGCTTCACGACATGAGACGGTTTTCTGCGCACGCTTCAGCCGCCATCCTCGGCTGCTGGGCCATGCTGAGCTGTAGCCCTGCGGTGCCTCCGTGCTCTCCGCAGACCTGCGCCCTGGGCTGCTGTGACTCGGCAGGCCGGTGTCAGACCAGCGCCTCGACGGACGCGTGCGGCTCGAGAGGCCTCGCGTGTCAGCGATGCGAGCTCGGGAGCATCTGCAGCCTCGGCACGTGCATCGGGAACAATGCGGCCGGTGGCGTCGGCGGCGTAACGGGCGGAGGCATCGGCGGTGGACTCGCTGGCGGCTCGGCTGGCGGAATCGGCGGTGGAGCGGCTGGTGGCATCGGCGGAGGGAGTCCCTCGTGCGCGGGCACGCTCACCCGCTGCGGCGTGATGTGCGTCGACACGGACGCCGACATCAACCACTGCGGCCGGTGCGGGAACTCGTGCGGCAGTGGGCAGGTGTGCAACCGCGGGAGGTGCGAGCTGCTCCCGACGGACTGCACCGTTCCGGGAGCCAGCTGCGCTCCCGGCTTTGGCTGCGAGCCCACCACCCGCCAATGCATGGCCGGGTGTCGACGAAATCTCGACTGCCCCTCTGGAGCGACGTGCAGCTCGGGCACCTGCCAGTGCTCGTCTGGACAACACCCGTGCGGCCAGACCTGCGTCTCCGACGTGGCGGTCACCTCGTGCGGCGCCTCGTGTCAGCCCTGTTCCACGGCCGCGAACGCCACGGCCACCTGCAACGGCAGCACCTGCGGCCTGCGGTGCAACCCGGGCTTCTTCGACTCCAACGGCGTGTGCGTGCCGTGGAGCACATGCGCCCCCGGCACGTTCATTCAAGGGGTGGGCACGCCGCTCGACGACCGCTTCTGCAGTCCCTGCCCCGCCGGCACCTTCTCGAACACGACCGACGCCCCCTCGTGCAGCGCGTGTGCTCCGGGCACCTTCTCGACCTTCAACGCCACCTCCTGCACGTCGTGGACGACGTGTCCCGCAGGCACCTTCGTGCAGACGACGGGGAGCGCGGCCAGCAACCGGCTGTGCAGTCCCTGCGGGATGGGGACCTTCTCGAGCACCACCAACGCGTCGTCGTGCACACCGTGGCGCATGTGCGTCGCAGGCACCTTCGAGCAGGCGCCGGGCACCGCCAGCAGCGACCGGGTGTGTAGCTCCCTGCAGGACGCAGGCGTGCTGCCCGTGGTGACTGGCACCTTCGGGTCGTGCCCGCCAGCCGTCACGCCATGCAGCGGGAACCTGCAGGGCACCTGGGCGCGCACCTCGCTGTGTTTTCGCGCTCAAACCCTGCCCTTCGGTCAGGTGTGCTCGTCGGTGCTGCTCACCGGCTACTCGGGCACGGGCGTCGGCCGTCTCGACTTCGTTGGCAGCCAGGTCGTGACGAGCGGCGGAGGCACGCAGACCGTCAGCTTCAACTACCCGCAGTCCTGCCTGACGGGCCCCTTCAACACCTGCTCGACCCTCGGTTCAGCATTGATGGGCACCTGTCCCACGGCAGCGCCTCCGCGAACGGGCTGCGACTGTTCGACCACCAACAGCGGGCCGTTCTCGTCCGAGACGAACCCGTGGACCGGAAGCGGCGGCGTGCTCACGGTCGGCACCGGGATGTCGGCGTTCACCTGGCAGACCTGCGTCATCCCCGGGACGCCTGATGTGCTGATCATCGAACAGCCCGGCTCGTACAGCACGTGGGAGCGCCGACGGTGAGGCTCACGACTCAGCGGCGCTTCTCGACGTACCCCTTCTTCGTCTTCTCGCTGATCAGCCTGTCTGCCTCGGCCGCGGCCTTCGCCCCGTTGTCGTAGTCCTTCTTCGTCACCCGCCCGTCGGTGCCGATCTTCTCGTAGCGGGTGGTGAACGAACGCCCCTCGAGCCGAAGCTCCCAGAACTTCGACGACGCGCCTTCGACGAACTCGAAGTACCGCGCGCCCGCTGCCGCCGGCGTCGCCTTCACTTCGGCCACCGGCTTCGCTTTCAGCTCGGCCGACGCCGCCCGGCAGGTGACGCCCTCGACCCGCCGCACCGAGGCCGACGCCGGGAACCTCTGGTCGATGCGAACGCCGACGGAGCTGGGGAAGCGCGGCACGCCGGCGGTGGGCACCGTCCAACACCCGATGCCTCCCATGCGAGGCCCGCCGAGGGTGCTGCGTAACCGCTCGTCAGCGGGCAGGGCCGGGAGCGCGGTGCGCAGTCTGCTGACTCGCTGTGGCCTGCGAATCACACCATGCCGCACACGGGTGGGAAGGCCTGAGGCGGAAGGTGGAATTCCCCTCCGTCGAACCACCTCCACCCACCGTTCAGGAGCTTCCCCCGTGCCCATCAACCCCATCAGCCCGAAGTCAGTGCGCGGTTCCCTGCAGACGAACGAGACGGCCCCGGTGCCACCGCGGGTCAACCCGGATCAGGAGGGCGCCCCGCGCGGCGGCTGGACGCCCCGGGCCGCGACGCCCCGACGCCGGCCGGCAGAGACCGTCGAGTCGATGACCCAGACGGACATGAACCTCGCCGCGGGTGAGCGACGGGCCGCCTCGCAGGCGCGCCTTGATACGCTCGAGACCGCCACCCGCAACCGGCTCTCGCCGACCTCGGTCACGAAGGGCCGCGGCCTCGCCAGCGACGAGCAGGACGCCTTCAAGGCGTACGCGAACGCGGCGGCCGACTTCGTGGGCAGCGCCGCCCGGGGTGGTTCGCTCGAGCCGCACCTCACGGCCACGACGCTCACCACCCTCATCGACCAGCGCGGCGACATGCTCGAGGCCACCGGACAGGAAGGCGTGATGGCCTTCGGCTCGACCGCGGGCCAGGGCCTGTCGGCGCAGGGCGACCTGAACCAGGACGCTGGCATGACCCTCACGAGCGCCCGCGCCGAGCTGTCGAGCGTGAGCAAGCGCCTCGCGCTGCGCCTCAGCGGAAGCCCGCGCGCCGCGATTCTGGCCGAGTCGAACGCGCGCTTCGAAGACTACGTCTCGGCAGCCACGAAGCGGGCAGGCGCCCGGGTCGCCGGCGGCTCGATGGAGCCCCTCGCGCGCGCCGGCATGGAAGAGCACCTGGTGCGCGAGCGCACCGCGCTGCTCACGAAGGACCTCGCCCGGCTCGACCTCTGAGACTCGTCACCTGACTTCCCCCCAAACCCCCGTTCACCTCGAGTGGGGCGACAGGTCGAGTGCCGAGCCGGAGTAAGCGCGGCGCTCGTTCCCGCACAGCTCAGCAACGCGAGGGAGCCGAGCTGACCGGCGTGAGTGAGCGGAGCCGGTCGTCGAGAGCCTGGACGACGCGGCGGGTCCAGCACCGTCGCAGTCGCGCTCGCCGTCAATGACACGGCCAACGACCGGCTCGGCCTCCATCGAGTGTACTTTCCCCGCCAGCGCCGGCACTGGTGTCATCCCCACTTCGGTACTCTTGGTGAGCCCCGCGGGCTCGGGCATCATCACCATTCAGCCCACGGGCAAGACGTCGTTCGCCGCGGGCGCCTGGATGGTGACCGTCATCGCGAACGGCCAGGGCGTCGTCGGCTCGGCGACCGTGCAGGAGTCCTCGAGCGGGCCTCCAGGCCAGGCCGGGAATGACGTCCGTATTCAGGTCGGTGTCTCGGGCTTGCCGTCGAAGAAGAGCAGGTCTCCCGAGACCGACACGGCCCCGGCGGGCCACGCAGGAGCGCCGAGCTCTTGCGCGGGGCGCTCCTCTCTCCCACAGCCTCGCCGCTACCGCTGTTGCCAGCCGGCACCTGGCGGGACGTACGAGCGCACGCCGAGGGTCTCTTTCTTCAGCGCGTCGCGGAAGAACGTCGTCGCCAGCGTGCGCGTCGCCTGCACGACGTCTTCCCGGCGCGCCGTCCCTCCGTTCGAAGCGAAGCCCTCGAGCGAGGTGCGGTCGTCGGTGAAGTCGAAGTGGTCGGCCCCGGGCAGCGTGACGGCCCACCGGCCCGGGCTGCTCGTCGCGCGGTCGAAGAAGGCCTGAAAGTTCCGGCCCTCGGGCGTCGCAGCCGGCCGCAGGAGCCCGCCGCGCGTGTCGACTGTCTGCCCCACGAGGCCGAACGGCACGGCGAGCCGGTCGATGGACTCCGCGCCCGGCGTGAACAGGTCGGGGTCGCGCTGGTTCACCGGGTCGATGGCGAAGACCGCCTTGATGCGCGGGTCTTTCAGGGCCGCCATCGTCGCCAGCTTGCCGCCCAGGCTGTGCCCTGCGATGCCGATGGCGTTCGCGTCGACCTTCTTCGCGAGCGGGCCGTCAGCCGCCGTCGCCCAGTTCAGCGCCGCGAGCGCGTCGTTCGTCATCTCGCGGTGGTCCCAGTCGCCGATGTCATCGTCAGGGTCGACCCGCACGACGGTGAAGCCGTGCGAGGCGAGGTGCTTCGTCGTGCCCTGGTACGACGCCGAGTCCAGCTTGAAACCGGGCAGGAACAGCACGGTGGGCGTGTGCTGCAGGCCCCTCGGCACCTCGGCCGTGACCCGAATCGTGCGGCCGTTGCGGGTGAGCGTGGTGCGCACCTCGTCGATGCTGAACGGGCCGGCGCGGTCGGGAGGAAGAGGGACCGTCGATGTGGGGCGCGACGCCGTCGTGGGCCGTGACGTTGGCTTGGGCGCCCAGCCCGGTCGTGGGGCCTCGGTGGGTGCCCGGGCTGGAGACGTCGTGTGCGCCTCACGCGGGGGGAGTGGAGGCGAGTGCCCCCGGAGTCGAGCGGTCTTCATGGCGTGCACCTCGTCATCGTGCCGTCAGTCGAGCTTCAGGCGCTCGGCCTCGAAGGTGTACTGGTATCCGCGGTCACCCGGCTTCTGCGCCGAGGTCCCCACCGGCAGGCCCTCGAGGCTGAAGAGGCTGCCGCTCTGGAAGACGACGCGGTCGCCGGGCTGGTTGCCTTGGTTCGAGAGGAACTGCTGAAAGCCCACGCCCACGCCCGGGATGGTGCCCGCCACGGGGCCCACCAACGTGTTGAGGTCGATGACGCGCCCGACGCGCTTGAGCACCGCCCGCTCGGCGTCGGTGAACCGCGAGGCGAGCGACTCGAGGTCCGCGCGCTTCTCCGGCGAGACGTTCGGCGGCAGGAGCGCGCTCAACGCCTGCCGGTCGTTGCTCGCGAGGACGCCCATGAACTGGTTGACCTCCTGCGGGCTCCGCGCGCCGGCCTGGGGTGGAAGCCCCTTCGCCTGGCGGAGGCCGTCGGCCAGGTCGAGCGCCTTCCTGATGCCGCGCGTGAGGTCGAGGCTCTCGCGGGGCGTCAGCGGCGGAGAGACCGCCTCGAATCCGTAGAGGCCGGTGATGTCGATGCGCGCGCCCGAGGCGTTGGGCGAGACACGACCGATCTCGACCGCGTTGAGGGCGCGGCCATCGGGCGTCTTGAAGGTCGAGAAGTTGGCGCGGGTGTTCCCGTCAGCCAGTACCTGAATGACGTCTCCCGCCGGCGCGAGCCCCTTCACCTCGGTCTGGGCGAAGTCGGTGCGGGTGATGCGGAAGACCTGGTCGTCGTAGCGTTGGCCGCCCGCCACGACGGGCTGCAGCCCGGCCAGCTCTTTCGTGAGCGCGCGGAACTTCGCCACGTCGGCCGGAGCGCTGAGGATGCCCGAGGGCAGGCGACCGATCTGCGCGCGCACGTCCTTTGCCTTTTCGGCGCGAGCTGCGAGCACCTCCTTTGCCGCGTTCGAGAAGGGGCTCGTCCCCAGGCGGCGGCGCTCGGCCAGCGGCGTGGGCGTCGGCGTGGCGACAGGGGCTGAGGTGGGTGTGGTGAAACCAGGAGAAGGAGGAGTGACTCCGCGGGACAGGGGCTTGATGGGCATGGGGGAACTCGAGGTGAACGGCTTGGGGGTGACGTCAGGTGACGGGCTTCGTTCCGAGAGGTGCGCAGGCCCAAGTAACGCTCCCACCCATTTCGCCGCCCGGGGGGGGTTTGTCAGGAGTTCTTGCCATTTGAACGGCGACCAACGGTGACGGCCGAGCAACTGCGCGCAGCGACTAAGGGTGCGGGCATCGGCTGGGTGACGACCAGTCCGCAGGGCGACCGAGTCGATTGACGGCCTTCGCCAAAGGCCGTGCGATGCGCTGGCCCCATGCGCGTGTGCGTGCACGACCCCGTCACGAGAGGCCGCGTCGTGCTGCGCACGGCCCACGACTGGGATCGCGACATCGAGCCGGTGCAGCACTCGAGCACCCAGGCCTGGTTCGAGCTCGAAGTGCCGGCCCCCTCGATCGAGCTCGAGCCGATGCTCGTCGGCGGCGCGCAGGTTGGGGGCTCCCCGAACCAGCCCTCGATGCCCTCGTCGATGAGGCGGCGAACGTCGTCGTCGGGCGACGTCGGACTTGCCCGCAGCGAATGCCACTGTCATCCGCGACCTTGCTCCCGAACACCCTGGGATGGCATCGGGCGACGTCATCGTGGAAACGGTGAAGGTTCTCCAGAAGCCGGGCACTTGAGCTGAATGGACATGAAGCGCGGAGCCAGCATCGTCGTCTTGGTTGGCACGTTTGCGTGTGTGACGAACGTGGAGGAACAGCCCGACGCGGGCACGGCGGCTGGCGGCTCGGCGGGCGGCATCGCAGCGGCTGGCGGCTCAGCGGGCGGCACCGCAACGGCTGGCGGTACGGCTGGAGGCTTGGCACTCGATGCGGGCGGTGTCTGGGGGCGAGGCGCGGGCGGCGAGGTGCTCCTGCCCGACGGTGGCATGTGTGCGGGCCTGGGCGGAGGTCCCCCGTGCGTGGCGTGCGTGGGGGGCGGAAGCTGTTGTCCGGGCCTGAGTGGGGACGAGTTTCTGAACGACAATTCCTGCCGGCTGAGCACGTGCCAGGCCCTCAACGGACCATGCGGGGCGACTCCATGTTGTTCAGGGCTCACCTGCACCAATGGCCAATGTGTCGCCAGCGCAGTGTGCACTCCCCCTGGAGGCTTCTGCAGGCCCAGCGAACTCGACACCTGCTGTCCCGGAGCGGTGTGCGTCATCGACTGGCTGGACGCGCCTCGCTGCTTCGCGCGGCCGCCTGATTGGCTGTGTGGCCCGTATGTGTTGACCGCTGGCAGAATGGCGTGCCGCACGGAATCCGATTGTTGCGCGCAGGCCTGTGACGCGGGCGTCTGTGTGGGTCCCTTGCGTTGAACGTTCCCAGCGTCGCGAGTGGCGGAGCAAGCGCTCTGACGAAACGGGTGTCTTCGCTCCCGACGCCAGGCTGCGGCCCCTCGTCACCCGCCAGCCCGAGGCCGCACTGCCTCCGCCTGCGCCGTCCGCGCGACTCGCCTCACCGCCCGGCCTTCCCTTCGCCGCCTGACGCAAGGCTCGTCGTCTCACCGCGCCACGACGCCAGCGCCCCCTGCCTCGGTGAAGACCGCCCCCTCGCACCTGAGCTCCCGCGCGTCTGATGCCCCCCGGCCCGGTTTCCTGGGTTGTTCCTCCACCCGTCAATCGCCGAGTCCGACGCGTCCGTGGCCTCAG
>JBILEB010000230.1:0-8559 GCA_044352295.1 Myxococcaceae bacterium | reverse complement strand
TCGGCCTGGCGCGGCAGAGCGCCTCGACACCCGTGCCCGGCCAACCGATGCCGGAGCTCGTCATCCCCGACTCGGCGCTCGCGCAGCCGTTGACCCGCGACGGCGCGGTGATGGGCACGCCCGGCTACATGGCGCCGGAGCAGATCGCCGGCCTGCCCACCGATGCGCGCAGCGACCAGTTCGCCTTCTGCGTCGCCCTCTACGAGGCCCTGTACGGAAAACGTCCCTACGGTGGCGCCACGCTGCGGGCCCACGCCGACGAGATTGCGCAGGGAAGGCTCCTCCCGCCGGCCGGCGACACCGACGTGCCCGACGAGGTGTACGAGGCGCTCTCCCGCGGGCTGTCGAACGACCCGGCCCGCCGCTGGCCCGACATGGACGCGCTGCTCGAGGCGCTCACGCCACGGCAGGGGCTCTCGGGGCGGCTGGTGGTGCTGGTGGCGAGCCTCACGCTGCTGGCGATGGCGGGCACGGGCTTCGCGTTCTGGCAGCAGCGGCGGCTGCGCGTGTGCGGCGGGCAGGAGAAGCGCCTCGTCGACGTGTGGGACGAGCCGCGCAAGCTCGCGCTCAAGACGGCGTTCCTCGCGACGAAGGCGCCGGCCGCCGAGAACCTGTGGCGCAACGTCGAGCGCAACGTCGACGCCTGGGCGCTCGACTGGGTCAACACCTCCCGCGACGTCTGCGAGGCCACCCGCGTGCGCAAGGTGGACAGCGAAGACGTGTACGAGCTGCGGCAGACGTGTCTCCAGAGCCGGCTCGACCAGCTGCGCGCGCAGTTGAACCTCTTCTCGGCCGCCGACCGCGACGTGGTGGCCACCGCGAACTCCGCCATCGCCTCGCTGGGCACGCCGCAGGGCTGTCTCGACGCGCGCGCGCCGGCCCGGCGTCCCGTCGACGTGGCCGAGAAGAAGGCCACGGAAGCGCTCGAGGCCGAGCTGACGAAGGCGCGGGCCCTCTTCGCCGCCAGCAAGTACGCCGATGGCGCCAGCCAGCTCCAGAAGGCCATCGACCCGGGCGCCTCCGCCGGCACGCTCGCCGACGCGTACCTCCTCCTCGAGCACCTCCTGCGCCGCGCTGGGCAGAAGAAGGAGGCCGATGCGTCGCTCCTCCTCGCCGCCGAGCACGCCATGAAGGCGCAGGACCCCGCCCAGCTCGCCCGCGCCTTCAGCCGCCTCGCCGTCAGCCGCCAGGACGACGACGCGCGCGACCAGGCCGACGTGTGGAACCGCCTGGGGCACTCCGCCGCCTCGCGGACACCCGACGACTGGGAGGTGCTCGTCGAATTGGCGCTCAACGACGGCATCGTCTTGAGCCAGCGCAAGGAGCACCAGGCCGCGCTGAAGGACTTCCGCAACGCGCTGACGATGCAGGAGCAGCACCTCGGCCCCACCCACCCCGACGTCGCCCAGACGTACAACCTGCTGGGCGCGACGCTCACCCACCTGGCGAGGCTCGACGAGGCCATCGAGTACTTCCAGAAGTCGCTCGCGTTGCACCTGGCGCTCGAGGGGCCGGACCATTCCCACACCGCGTCGGCGGCGCACAACCTGGCCTCCACGCTGCGTCGAAAGGGCCAGTACGCCGACGCGTTGCCACACTCCGAGGCCGCGCTCGCCGCCCGCCGCAAGGTGCTCGGCGCGGAGCACCCCGACACGCTCAAGTCGATGGAGGGCCTCGCGCGCACGCTCCAGCACCTCGACCGTCGGGACGAGGCCCTGGCCCTGCTCGCCGACCTCCTGCACACCCGTCGCGGCGTCGGCGGCCCGCGCACGAAGGAGCTGGTGCAGTCGCTCGAGCTCATCGCCGAGTTCTACGTCGCTGGAGAAGACTGGCGCGAAGCGCTCGAGGCCGCCGACGAGGAGCTGTCGGTCGCGCTCGAGCTCAAAGGCCCCGACGACGCCCTCGCCGCGCGCGCCCACCTCACCCGCGCCGACGCGCTCATCGGGCTGGGTCAATGGAGTGATGCCCGAAAGGCGCTCGACGACGCGCTGCGCATTCAGCGGACGGTGGCGGGCCCGGAGTCGGCCGAGGTGGTGGCGGTCTTCCAGGCGCAGGGACGGCTCGCCCTCGGCCAGCGGAAAGGGGCCGACGCAAAGCTCGCGTTCGAGAAGGCATTGTCGCTGCGCGAGAAGCAACGCAACGCCACCAACGAGGCGCTGGCGAGCAGCAAGACCGGCATCGGCCAGGCGCTGCTCCAGCTCGATCAACCGAAAGAAGCGGCCGCGCGGTTCGAAGAGGTCCTCACGCTGCTGCGCGACGTCGACGACGTGAAGAAGCTCTCGCGCGCGAAGGTGGACCTGGGCCGGGCCTTGCTCCTCGCTGAGCCGGCCGAGCGGACGCGGGCGCTCACGCTGTTGACGGAGGGACTGCCCTCACTGTCGGAGCGGGAACGAAGCGTGCTGCGCCCGATTCTCGAGAAGGCAGGCCTGTCGTTCGACGCCGGGTGGTGACGGTTCCGACGGCACAGCCCGCCGCTGGAGCGGTGAACGTCACGGTCGTTCCGTTCAGCTGGTCGCTCGGACTGGCGGGAACGCCCACCGGCGAGGTGCGCGCTGCTACCGTGAGGTGATGGTCTCCTCGCTCTTCGTCGTCCTCACGCTCGCCGGCGCGCCGCTCTCGTTCGAGGAGGGCGAGTTCCTCGGCTTCACCGAAGACGGCTCCGCCAGCGCGTGGACCGACACCGTCGACAACCGCGCCGTGAGCCCGCCGAAGCGGCTGACGACCGCGAGGGTGCGCCACCTGGTGCAGGCCACCGAAGACACCGTCGAGCTCGAGGTGCGGCCCTTCGGCGACGCGAAGGCCGTCCCCACGCCCGGCGCTGACGTCGCGAAGTGGGAGGCGTGGAAGAAGCCGCACCCCCTCGCGAAGCCCACCGCGGCCGAGCAGCTCGCGAAGGCGCTCGGCGGCAAGGCCGTGAAGAGGACGCTCGACCGCCGGCTGTCGGACCTGCAGGTGACGTTCGACGCGAAGCCCGTTCGGTAATCCGTGGCGCGCCCCCTCGACCTGCGTCGTGGCGTCGTCCTGGTTGGCGTGGTGGGCGGCGCCCTGCTGCTCGCGAGCCCCTGGGCGACGCGGCGCGCCCTGCGGGAGGCCATCGTCGAAGAGGTGGTGGTGCTCTCGTCGAACGACTTCTCGCGGCCCGCCCACCGCGGCGAGGGAGGGTCGGGCACCGTCATCGAGTGCCTGGACGCGGTGTTCGCCGGCGTCGATGCGGGCGTGCAGCGTCCTGCGCTTCCCCTGGCCAGACCCTTCACCCCCGCCGTGCTCGACGGTGGCCGTGCCTGGCTCGAACAGACTCGCGGCGAGGTGACGCTGGCGCGTCGGTGTCTCGAGGCGCCAGCCGTGGGCCCCTTCGACGCCTTCGGCGAGCGTTGCGGCGCCACGGCCCACCTGAGCCGGAGCCGGGTGCTCTTGGGCGTGCTGGTGTGGTTGCGGGCCGAGGCGTCGAGTCTGGTGCCCGACGCAGCGCCCCTCGACGCCTGTCTCGACGTGACGGCGCTCGAGCGCGACGCGCCCGCAGTCGATGGCGTCGTGGGCGCGGCATTCGCAGGCACGAGCGCCCGGCTGACGATCGAACCGTGCGTGCGTGCGTTGACCTTCGCCTCGCCGGCAGAGCGGGAGCGCGCGCGACGGTCTCTCGAACGAATCACCTCCGGCCTGGTGCCGTTCTCGTCAGTGCTGCGCCTCGAGCGCGGCATCATCGGCGTCAGCGGCATCGGCGGCGTGCTGCACGTCGACGCCAGCCCCCGGCTGCCCGAGTCGGCGCGCGCATGTGTCGGCAGCTCCGGCCTCAGCGTGGACGCGAAGACACGCCTGGGGCTGTGGCTCATGGCGCCCACGGCCTGGGACCGGCTGCGACGGCTCGAGGAGCTCAGCCGCCTGGACCCACGCCTCGAGTCCCCTGCCGCGGTCGCGGCGACGAGCACGCAGTGGTGGTGGGCCGAGCGGTTCTTCTTCGACGACGTCAACCACGCCGGGTGGGCCCGCTCCGCGCGCCGGTACGACACCCTCTCGCGAAAGACGGCCACGCTGCTTGCCGTCATCGCCGCGCTCGAGGAGAAGCCGGTCTCGACGCCAGCGTGGATGAAGCTGGGGGTGACCCCGACCACCCTGCACCTGGAGGTCGAGCTCGACGAGGGGTGGATGACCGTCGACGTCGAGCGTTGATCCACGCCGCATTGGAAAAGCGCTTGCTGGACGTCACGGCACCTCAGAACAGCTCGAGCCGCGCCCCGAGCAACACCTTGTCGTTGCGCGAGAAGTAGCCAAAGGGGCTGAAGGAGCTGCCCTCGAAGACCTCTCCGGCGGCGTACAGCTCGAGGCGGTCAACCCCCTTCCACGCGACTTTGGGCCCCAGCGCGAAGCTGCGACCGATGGGCTCGAACGCGGCGCGCAGCTCGAGGACGAGGCGGTCGTCGAAGAGCGCGTACGACACGGTGCCGACCAGCAGATGGAACCACGCCGTCCGGGCCGCGCCGCGCGCGGTGGAGGGCTCCAGCAGCACCAACTGCTCGTCGGCCCGCACCGACGGAATCGCCATGCCGAGGTACGTGAGCGCGTAGACGAACTTCGAGTCCGAGGCCTGTGAGAGGCCCACCACCCAGGTGACGGCGCTCTTGTCGACAGGGCGGAACTCGGCGTCGAAGAAGGTCTGCCGTGGCGTGACGGTGACGTCCACGTCGAGCTGCGCGGGGCCGATGATGCCCGAGGCCTCGAGCGAGAACAGGTGCGTGCGGGCGTACGTGCCGCGGAAGAGCGTCTCGCCGGCCTGGAAGCGGTTGAGCACCGACGCCGCGGCGGCCTGCGGCACCGGACGGCCTGCCGCGTTGGCCGAGGCGAGCACCTGCACCTCGGGGTCGACGACGACGCGCGGCATCTTCTCGTTCATCCACACCCACGAGCCGCCCACCTTCCAGCGGCCCGAGGAGCGAAGGCGCAGGGCGACGTCTCCGAGGAATGGCGGCGGGCGGCGCGTCTCGAGGAAGCGCTCCTGGGCGAAGTCCTCCACCGAGGGGTCGATGCGGCGCGTGTCGAAGGACGGCGCGAGCGCGGGCTGGAGCAGCGATTCGTCCTGGCCGAAGACGAAGAAGCGGTTCGACTGGAAGAAGGGCACGTACGCGGCGAGCCACGACACCTGGCCGAGCGTGCCTTGCGCGCGCACGGCTGGGACCGGGAGCAGGGCGGCGTCGAGGTCACCGGCCACGAAGCTCTCACGGAGGTCTCGCGGGTTGAGCCCATCGGCGGGGGCGAGGGCGGCGTTGGCGCCGAGGGCGACGCGCTGGTTGCCGATGCGGAGGTCGACCTTCGGCGAGTACACGTCGACGTAGGCGTCTCCGAGGAGCGGCTCGAAGAAGCCCTTGGCACGGTCGAACTCTCGCTGCGTGGCGAGGCGCACCTGCGCGCGGCCTTCGAGGACGAGCCGAATGCGCTCGTTCACCTTGACGTCGACGCCCAGGGTGGCGCGCAGGCGGCCCTCGGCGACGTTCTCGGCGAAGGGGACATTGCGGGGCGAATCGAACCGGGTGTCGACGCTGGTGTCGCCGCGCACGCTGCCGAAGAGGCGCACGGTGGGCGCGACGGGCGCGGGGGTGAAGGCCTCGAGGGACTCCACGACGCCCGCGTCTGCCGGAGCGGAAACGACGGGCTCGAAGGCCTCGAACGTCTCGATGACCTCCCCGGCATCGAGCGAGGCCAGCACCACGAGGAACGCACCGCCGAGCGACATCACGGGGTTCAGGCTCTATCGCACTTGTGGGGGCTTGGGCGTTCACCACCACCGTGACCGATGGATGACCCCCTCCCAGGCCCCTCACTGTAGGGTGTCAGGACGAGTCGTCGGTGATGGGCACCGTTGCCTCGCTTCACCTCGAGGCCCCCATCGTGTCCAGTCTCTCCCTGCCCCATGGCCCCTTGTACGCCGCGCTGAAAACCGCCGTCGACACGCACCGCGCCGCCCACCCCTCCCCGCCGGGCGCCATCGTGCGGAAGACCGTCTTCATCCTCGCGTGGTTCGTCGCCTCCTGGGTGGCGCTCGTGCTGCTCTCCCAGACGTGGTGGCAGGCGGGGCTGTCGGCCATCTCCCTGGGCCTCGCGATGGCAGGCATTGGTTTCGACGTGCAGCACGACGGTGGCCACCGCGCGGCCTCGTCGTCGCAGTGGGTGAACTCCCTCCTCGCGCTCGGCCTCGACCTGCTCGGTGGCAGCTCGTACGTCTGGCACTGGAAGCACAACGTGCACCACCACACGAACCCCAACCTCGTGGGGCACGACTCGGACATCGACATTCAACCGCTCGTGCGGCTGGCGCCCTCGCAGCCGTGGCGGCCGTGGCATCGCCTGCAACACATCTATGTCTGGTTCCTGTACGCGCTGCTGGCGGTGAAGTGGCACTTCGTGGACGACTTCGTGAACGTGGCCACCGGTCACATCTCAGGCGTGCCGTTCCCTCGGCCGCGCGGGAAGGACCTGCTGACCTTCATCATCGGCAAGGTGGGGTTCTTCGCCTGGGCCCTCGTGATTCCGCTCATGCTGCACCCCGGCCTGCACGTGCTGGCGGGCTACCTGGTGGCGTCGGTGACGTTGAGCCTCGCGCTCGCCATCACCTTCCAGGCGGCGCACTGCGTGACGGAGGCCGAGTTCCCGAACCCAGGGGGCGTGAAGGTGGAGTGGGCCGAGCATCAACTGCGCACCTCGGTGGACTTCGGCGGCGCGCACCCGTCGTGGGGCTGGTTCCTGGGCGGGCTCGACCACCAGGCGATTCACCACCTCTTCCCGCGCGTGCCGCACGTCGAGCTCGCGGGCCTGGTGCCGGTCGTGCGCGAGGTGTGCCGCGTGCACGGCGTTCCGTACCGGGAGCTGCCTGGCTACGCGGCTGCAGTGGCCTCCCACGCCCGACACCTCCTGACGATGGGCCGGCGGCCGCAGACGATGACGGTGTCGACGGCCCCCGCGACCGCCTGACAGACTGTCAGGCCTCATGGCAGACGAGAGAGCGAGCGCGCTCGACCCGGACACGCACGTCAGCGGGAAGCACCGCCTCGTCAACGGCCGCTACGTGCTCGAGAAGCAGCTCGGCGAGGGCGGCATGGGCACCGTCTACAAGGCGCTGCAGGTGGGCGTCGGCAACACCGTCGCCATCAAGTTCCTGAACCAGGCGTTGTCGAGCGACCCGGGCCTGGTGCGGCGCTTCGAGCAGGAGGCGAAGGTCTCGCTCGCGGTCATGCACCCGGGCGCGGCGCAGCTGCTCGACACCGGCCAGGACGAGAAGACGAAGGAGCTCTACATCGTCTTCGAATACGTCGAGGGCGAGGACCTGCGCGCGCGGTTGATGAACGAAGGGGCGCTCCCTTTCGACGAGGCGCGGGACATCGCGATGCGCGTCGGCGAGGTGCTGGCGGCGGCGCACGAGAAGGGCATCGTCCACCGCGACATCAAGCCGGAGAACATCCGGCTGCGGCGCGACCTCGGCGGCACGCACGTGAAGGTGCTCGACTTCGGCATCGCGCGCCTCCGCAAGGAGCAGGACGCGCGGCTGACGGCGGAGGGTTCCATCGCGGGCACGCCCGGCTACATGGCGCCGGAGCAGATTCGTGCGGAGTCCGTCGACGGGCGGACCGACTTGTATGCGCTGGGGTTGGTGACGTTCGAGATGATGGCGGGGCGGGCTGCGTTCAACTCGACGTCGGCGCCGGCCCTGCTCGTCGACCAGATGACGACGCCGCTGCCGACGCTGGGCTCGGTGTCTCCGGGGAGGGCGTTCCCGGAGGCCGATGCGTTGCTCCAGAAGGCGTGCGCGAAGGACCCGAACCAGCGCTTTGTCTCGGCGCGGGAGTTCGTGAAGGCGCTCAAGGCGCTGCCGGTGCCTCCGTGGAGTTCGCGCGCTCGGCCCGCCGTCGTTCGGGAGCATCGCGCGACGTCACCGGCCGCGACGCCGCTCCCGCTGGCGACCCTGCCACCGGCGACGCCGTCGAAGGTGCCGGCCGTGTTGGCGGCGCTCGCGGTGCTGGCGCTGGTGGGTGGAGGCCTGGGCTACGGCGCGTATCGCTTGTCCCAGTCAGCGACCCTGGGGTCGCTGGCGGTGGGGGCCGCGTGTCCCGGGACAGACTTGTACAAGGATGAGCTGCGCTCGATGACGACGCCAGAGCTGGAAAAGCGGGTGAGGACGACGCGCATCATGCCGCCCGGCATGGCCGAGCGGCAGTTGGAGACGTTGAAGGGCACGACGGCGAGCTACGCGACGGACAAGCGGGAGTGCATGTACCGGTTGATGTTGATGGGCTCAGTGGCGGCGGAAGAGACGACGCTGCGGAGCACGCCCGAGCTGTGGGGCCATACCCGTGAGGTGGCCGAGCTGGAGCTGCTGTTGCTCGAGATGCCGCTCCAGCAGAAGTGGACGGTGGCGCAGCGGCGGGACGTGATGAAGCAGATTGATGAGCTGTTCGTGGCCAACCTGAAGAAGGACGGGCCGGGCGACGAGACCCACTGGCGCCGGCAGTACCTGGGGCTCGAGCTGACGTGTGAGGCGACCGACGAGGTGTTGACGCAGTTGGGGACGAAGCG
>JBILEB010000229.1:0-8564 GCA_044352295.1 Myxococcaceae bacterium | reverse complement strand
CTCATCGTGGACTGCTCCGCCCAGAGCACCGCGCGCAGCCGGCCGACCTCCTCCGATGACTTCGGGGTCCAGCCCGTGACGTCGAGGCCCTGCGCCACGGCTGCCTCGTGGGCTCGCCGCTCGATGTGCAGCAAGCCCACGCCGACCATCAGCCCCAGAAGCGACTCGGTCGTCATCATCAACCGCGTCAGCGCGCGTACCTCGGTGTCCGCGGTGAGGACGTCGCCGCGCACGAAGCCTTGAATGAAGCGCACCTTCGCCAGCGCGAGCAGCGAGACGAAGTTCGGCACCGGCTCGGCGAACGCGTCGAACGGGACCTGCTCCAGTCCACGGTCGGTGTCCCAGAAGCCGAGCGCCGGCAGCTTCGAGAACCACTGCACGTCGATGTTCAGGATGACGTCGTCGCGCAGGTCCACCCACCCGCCGTCATTCGATTCCCGAAAGCGCTGCACCACCTCGGCTGGTACCCGTGCCCGGGGCGCAGGCAGCCCGGCGTCTGGAGCGTCCCACCCGACGTGCTCGGCCATCAGCTCGGCTGCGTCGCCGCCGTCCGTCGCCAGGAAGAGCGGGTCGTTCACCCAGCGCGCCTCGTCCGCTTCCATCGCGGCGCGGTGCCGCTCGTAGGTGGCGAGGAGGGCTCGCGCCTGCGCCTCCCGCTTCTCCTCGGTGGGGGCGGTGAGGGTTCGGCCGAAGAGCACGCCGGCCGCGAGGAAGAGAATGAAGAGGACCCCGACAATCAGCACCACACTTCGCATGGGCCCAAGCGTAGCGCCTCGCCGCGTCAGCGCGCCGTGGAAGGGACCAGCCGAATGCGCCCTTCGGCTTCACGTTCGATCGCCTCGCGCGTCATCGGCATCGGCTGGGGCGTGCCGGTGTTCCACGCGGGGAACTGGTCGAACGCGTGGGGCTCCTTCGGGGCGCCGCTCTGGCCCGTGTCGAGGGTGAAGCGCGCCCGGGGCGGGGTCGACAGCTCCACCACCATGCGCAGCGCTGCGCCATGTTCGACGGGGAGCCCGCTCTCAGCACGCACCGTGTTGCCATGGCCGGGCTGTTCGGTGCGCGGCGAGGTGAAGAAGCCTCCGAGGAGCGGCACGCGCGCCAGTGGGCCCTTGAACTCGAGCGTGTGCACCGCACCCCAGCGCCACGACTCGGGGCGGGCTCCGGTTCGGCCCACGACGTCATCGAGCGCGTCGTCGACCGCCAAGACCAGCATCGCGCGCAGGTCGCCCAGGAACAGCGGTGAGGCCGGGTCCTCGAGGAGCGCGCGCTCCACCGCGCCCGTGAGCGGGAAGCTGCGGGCGAGCGTCTTCACGGTGGCCGGGTCGGTGACGCCCATCGCGAGCACCACCTGAGTCCGCAGCGCCGTGAGGAGCGAGACGAAGGGCAGGGCGCCGAGGCTGTCGGTCGAGAACACGCCATCGAAGCGAGCCACGGCCTCACAGAACGCCTTCACCTGCGCGGCGTCGTGGCGGGCCGTCGTCGCGGGACACATGGCCGCGAGCTTCGGCGCCAGGTCGCGCGCCTCGGTCGAGGTGACGTCTTGTTGAATGGCGAGGAGCGCGTCGGTCGTCGAGGGTCCGGCGGCGAGGAGGGTGTCGAGCCGCTCGTGGATTCGCCGCGCGCGGTGGGGCGCCACGCCTGAGGTCCCAACGGCCCGAATCCGCCAGTCGTCATCGCCCACGACGCGCTGGTTCGCGGCGACGAGGAAGCCGCTGGGTGGGTTGGTGAGCGAGGGCTTCTCGTCCTGGGAGAGGAGCCGCTCCGGGAGCGCCTGCATCGTGTCACCGGCCCGCGGGAGCCGGCCCGTGACGCCAGGGCGTCGCAGCGGGGCATAGGCCGCGAGCCGATAGGCGATGGTGCCGTCGGTGAAGCCGAGCGCGACGTTCTGTCCCGACACCGGGAGATGCGAAATGGCGGCCGTGGCCTCGGCGACGTCCTTCGCGCGGTAGAGGTCCCAGAAGCCGGTGACGGGCGCGGCGTTGACGCCACCCACGTCGAAGGCAGGCCAGAGGAGCGCGAGCCGGTCATTCGTGCGCACCCACGCAGGCGGCAGCACCGGGCCGAAGCGGCTGCCGTACCAGGTCTCGGTGTGCACCTCGGCGTCGGGGCTGCGGCCGAGGCGGAACCGTTGCTCCAGTTGCTCGAGCGGCACGCGCTGGCCGTCGATGAGGGCCACCTCGCTGGAGTCCTCCGCCAGGGTGAGCTGCAGCAGGTCCTGCGAGTCGGCGTACGACACCGTCATGCCCCACGCGAGGTGCCGGGTGTGGCCGATGAGGACGGCGGGAATGCCCGCGAAGGTGACGCCGGCGGCGGTGAAGTCGGGCGCTTCGAGGTGCGCGAGGAAGAAGACCGAGGGGAGTTCGTGGTTGAGGTGTGGGTCGTTGCACAGCACCGGGACGCCGGCGGCCGTCTTCGAGCCGTGCACCACCCAGGAGTTGGACGCGCCGAGCTCGTCGAGGCCAAGCCGTCGCGCGAGCGTGGCGGCGGGCTCGGGCAGGTCATCGACGAAGGCGGCGGACCCTCGACTCGGTTCCGGTGAGGGGCTTTGCGACGCCTTCGCGGCCGACGGGTCGACCACGATGGGCACCCCGCCGGTGGAGAGCGGTACGTCGAGGAGCGCGCGGCGTGGGTCCTGCGCGGGGAGCGACGAGCGCAGGTGATGGCGCGAAAGCTCGTCCCGCACGTCGGCCGAGAGCGACCACGCCTGCAGGCGCATGATGGCGAAGCTGTCCTCGGCGGTGAACGTTCCGAACGACAGCCCGAGGAGCGCCTGCTCCGCCGTGGTGCCTGCGTTCGCCGCGCCCGCGTTGACCCCGGTGGCGTAGGTCTCGAGGAGGGCGCGGTCGCGTGCGTCGAGCGCGGCGAAACCCTCCGGCAAGCGCCAGGACAACACCCGCAGGCGTTGGTCGAGCGGGAGCGCGTCGGCGCCGAAGAGCTCGGTGAGCCGTCCGCGCGCGGCGTGCTTCATCACCTGCACCTGAAAGGTGCGCTCGCGGCCGTGCATGAAGCCCAGGCCGAACACGAGGTCCTGCTCATTCGCGCCGAAGACGTGGGGAATGCCGCGCGCGTCGACGAGGACGTCGACCGTCGACGTGGGGCCCTTCACCTCGAGCGTCAGCGGCGCCGTCGCAGACAGCCGCAGCGGAGCGTAGCGGGCGAGGCACGAGGCCCCGAAGACGAGGGCCACAGCCGACAGACGGAGCGCGTGCACGGACGTGGCGT
The DNA here is from genome assembly GCA_044352295.1 of Myxococcaceae bacterium. Taxonomy (GTDB): domain Bacteria; phylum Myxococcota; class Myxococcia; order Myxococcales; family Myxococcaceae; genus Xiheimicrobium. The sequence continues at coordinate 5,342 of JBILEB010000229.1, read as the reverse complement.
AGGGGCTCCGTGCACGCGCCGCAAGCCGCTTTCAGTTCGCCGCGGGGGGCGCCGCGCGCTTGTACTCGCGGTCCTCGTCGATGGCCTTGCGCGTCGTGGTGGCGTTCTTGTTCACCACCGCCTGCGCCACCTTGCGGTCCGTCGGCCCCAGCCCGGTCGGCACGTTGTAGGCCGTCACGCCGGTGTCGTCGGGCGTGGTGGTGGGCGCCTCGGGGTTGCTCGACGGCGCGTACTTCTGGCTGCGCTCCGGAACATCGGTGCGGAAGCGGTAGGCCGGGTCGGTCGGCTTCAGGTTCAAGTCCGCGTTCGGGTGGTTCGACACGAGCGAGAAGTACTCGATGAGCGAGCCGTCGAAGTGCACCGTCGGGTAGCCGAGGATGAGGCGCGACGCGAAGCCGTTGACCTGCACCTCGAAGTTGGTGCGGCACTGCGAGACGACGACCTTCGAGGCCTTGTCACCGGGGCCATAGCCAGCCGCCGTGAAGAGCGCCTCGAGCTCGGCCTTCGACTTGTACTGCCAGTTGTTGTTGCCACGGTCGACCAGCAGGTTCGCCCAGGGGAACGTCGCGGCGCCCTTCACGTGGCCCTCGTACAGCACGTAGTTCTTCGCCTGCCCGGCGGCGTCGGTGCTCGGCGGACCCGACGAGTTCCAGGCGGTGGTGATGAACTGTCCGGGGTGGGTGGTGACGAACGCCGCGTTCGGCGCGGTGCGGGTGAACTGGTTGGTGGGCCGCGCGTCGATGATGAACTGCTTGTCGAAGCCCGCGACGACGCCCGAGACGACCAGCTTGCCGTCGACGACCTTCTGGAAGTCCTCGAGGCCCAGCGTGAGGCCCGTGTTGTCCACGCGGAGCGACTTCACCGAGAAGCCGTCGTTCGACACCGTACTCTCTGGCGTCTTGGCGCTGCGCAACGGGCCCGTGTAGTTCTGCTTGAGGGTGCCGTTGACGATGGCGAGGCGCTTCGCGTCGGCGCCCCAGTACTGCAGCCAGTAGAGCGCGCGGGCGAGGTCCTGGAAGAAGCCGCCGTTGGTGGCGGTGTTCTCTCCGGTGGCGAAGACGATGAAGTCACGGGAGAGGTCGATGCCGTAGCGCGCGAGGAAGGCGTCGGTGGTGGGCCCCGAGGCCTGGTACCGCACCGAGTTCGAGATGAGGCCGGTGTCGCGCGTCTCGTTGAAGCGGAACGCGTCGAGCTCGTAGACGTACACGCTCGACGCCGGGTTCGACGGCACGAAGTCTTCTCCGGCGGCGCGGTTGGCCTTGTTCAGCTGAATGACGACGAGGCGCGCGGTGGCGGCGAGGTTCTTCGGCCGGCCGTTCGGCGGCGCGGTGTCGGCGGCGGAGTCGACGGTGCTCCACGAGGTGGCGAAGGCCTCGAGCGTCTTCGCCTCGATGAGGCCCCACCGGTTGTTGGCGTACTCGGCGGCCGACTCGTTGGTGAGGGACGCGATGGTGGAAGCGGGCGGGAGCGTGGGCGCCGGTGCCGGAGCGGGCTGTGGCGCGCACGCCACGCTGACGACGGCGAGCGCGAGGGAGAGGAATCGATTGGGGACGAGACGAGACATGCCGAGATCCTTCGGTCGTGACTGCGGGTTGATGGCTGCCGGCAAGGGGCGCCGGCGGGAGGATGGCGTCAGCGCAGACAGCTGCTGTCGCCAGCGCCCGGTGCCGGAAGTGGCGCCGGGGAGATCAGGTACTCGAGGTCATCTTTGAGAATGCGGTCGGCGGCGGGTGCGGCCGGGTCGAACACGAGCGGGCGCACCGCGTGCTCGACGGTGCCCCACACGCGCGTGCCCTCGGAGACGGTGTCGTCATCGCTGCGCCAGGGGCTGGTCGCGGGAAGTGTCTGGAGCGCCGACTGTGGGTGCGCGGCGTTGAGCGCGCCCCACTCGAGGAAGGAGGCGGCGTACCAGCGCGCTGGCGTCCCCACGACGCCGAGGGCGGTGAAGGCGACGAGCGCGCTGGTGGTGCCGTCGGCGTCGTAGAGGATGGGCGCGACGTCGGCGGTCGGGGCGAGCGCGGCGTCGAGCTGGGAAAGGGGCCGAAAGCCGAGCCTCTCGTCGAGCACGGCCTCGAGCGGGAGGTGACGTGCGCCCTTGATGCGGCCGGTGAAGGTGGCCGTGCACGCCGGAGGTCCCGAAAGGCACGTCTCGTCGAGCGCCGACGGAGCCGCGCGACCACCTTCGAACTCCTCCCGCGAGCGGGTGTCGAGAATCGGCTGCCCGGCCTGCACGGCGGCGCGCACGTCGCCGAGGTGGGCCAGCAGGGAGAAGTGATTGCGCAGAAGGGACGGCACGCGCACGTCGCCGTTCGCGATGGGCACGGCGATCGAGCTCTCGGCCCGCAGCGACTCAGGCACCTCGGACACGGAGCCGTCGACGATGGCGAGGAAGCGGTGGTCGAGGCCCCAGTACCGCAAGGTGAGCCAGGCGCGCGCGAGGTCGGCGAGGGACGCGACGGAGCGGGAGCCGGCGATGAACACCACGAGGTCTTGATTGGCGCGAATGCCGTAGCGCCGAAGATAGGCGTCAGCCCGAACGCCGTTGCCCGGCACCCGCGAGATGGCGAGCACGCCGTTGTTCCGGGCCTGCAGCAGCAGGGGCAGATCCGCCGCGTGGTACGCGCGCACGCCCGGTGCCTGGGCGAGGTACTTGCGGGAGCCGCTGGCGTCATCGGGCTGGAGCACGACGAGCTCGCCCGTGATGCCCGCCGGCCGGCGAGTCGCCCAGTCCGTCAGCCAGCCCTCGAACGTCTCACGCGTCACCAGGCCGGAGCGGTTGTCCGCGCGCAGGTCAGCCGACCGCACCGCGAGGTCCTTCGGTGAGGCCACCGTCGCGCCGACAGGCTCGGACGTCACCGGGCCCGCACAGGCCAGACCGAGGAGCGAGCTGAGGATCGAACGACGCAGCGCCGACATGATGACGAAGAAGTAGCATCATCCGTTAAAGCGGACAAGCTGCTTGTTCGTTGGAAAATGCGAAGAGAGCTTCGTCCTGGCCGAAGGTTCGTCGGTCATTCCAACGTGCCGCCTTTGGAGGATGCGCGTGGTTGGCGCTCGTGCGGACTCTCCGCTTTGGCGGACGCGCTGGCGCACCGTTCGCTGCAATGCGGGTCGGCCTGGTGGTGCGACCTGCAGGTCGTCAACTGGTTGAGGTGAGCACCTGCGCCCCGAGCGCTGGGAACACCCGGCCCACCTTGCCGACGAGATAGTCGCCGTACGTCCCCGTCAGCGTGTGCACGCTCGCGCGGTCCCATCGCTCACCGGCATCGAGCGCCGCCGGGCGAACCGTCGTGCCGGGCAGCGGCCGCACCTCGGCGTCGAACCCCGGGTCGAAGAAGAACGGCCATGAGTACCGACTTCGGCCAGCCGTGTTGCGCACGCGGTGGGGCGTGGACCGGTAGCGGCCTCCGGTGAGACGGTCGAGCATGTCGCCCAGGTTGCAGACGAACGCGCCCGGCGTCGGCGGCACCGCGAGCCAGCCCCCGGGCGTCTTCACCTCGAGCCCGCCGCAGTCGTCTTGTTTCAGCAACGTGAGGAGCCCGTAGTCGGTGTGCTCTCCCACGCCCCAGCCCGAGGACGCGGCCGGCACCGGGTAGTGGAAGAGCCGGAACAGCCCCAGCGGCTCGCGGGTGAGCGCGCGCTCGAAGAAGTCGGGCTCCAGCGACAACGACGCCGCCAGGCCGCGCATCACGAGGTGGCCGAGCTGCTCGAGCGACTCCATCCACGCGAGCACCACGGCTCGCAACTGCGGCAGCGCGGCGTCGGGGAAGAGGTTGGGTCCATGCATCGGCCAGCCCGCCTGCACGCGGCGGTCGCCGGGCCCGAGCTCCGCGCCGAGGTACAGGCCCTCCTTCACGTCCGGCACGCCGCTCGTCAGCTCGCCGCCGACCGGGAAGTAGCCTCGCCAGGCCCGGCCACCCCGCGCCATCGCCAGCTCGAGCTTCGTCGCCAGCGGCAAGGCGAAGAACGCGCGCGTCGCCCGCTCGAGCTCGGCCTGCAGGGCCGCGTCGACCCCGTGCCCGTCGATGACGAAGAACCCGACCGTCTCACACGCCTCGCGGAGCGCCTTGACGTTCGAGAAGTCCCCACCGCGCCAGGGCGCGACGTCGATGACGGGCAGCTTCGAAACCATGGCGTTGCATACGACGAAGGGGAGCCCCTCGCGAACGAGTCGGCTCCCCCTCGGGTGCAGCGTCAGCGACGGCGGCGGCTTACTTCGACGCCATCATCATCGGCATGCCGTTCATCATCATCATCATCGGCATGCCCATCGCCATCATCGAGTTCATCGCGTCGCAGCACTCGCGCATCATGTCCATCGTCATGCCTTCCATCGGCAGGCACTTCATCATCAAGCCGTCCTTGCCCATCTCGCACGTCATACGGGCCATCATCATCGGCCGCATCATCATGGGCATCGGCATCATCATCGGCATCTGGTTCATCATGCCGCCCATCATCGGGTTCATCCCGTTCATCATCGGCATGCCCATGCCCATCATCGGCATCTGACCCATCATCGGGTTCATCATGGGCATCTGGTTCATCATGCCGTTCATCATCGGCATCTGACCCATCATCGGGTTCATCATCGGCATCTGCATCGCGGCGTTCATGTGTGTGGTCTCCCCCCGCGTCGACCGCGGGCTGTGGTGAAAAGCAGTGCCGACGTAGCGCGTTCGTGGCCTGTCTCAACCGGCCGGCGTGCGTTTCCTCTGCGCGGGCAGATGACGTGCTGACGGTGACAGAGGCCTCCGTTGCATTGAGGCTCGCCTCGAGGCCGCTCTCCGCCTCAGGATGTTGGTCATGTGGCTCGCTCTCGTCCTCGCGCAGGCGCCGCTCGTGTTGGAGACCCCCTGCGACGGCTTCCGCGTCCGGTTCACGTCAGCCTCGGGCGCTCCCACGGAGGACGACGGGGTGGTCGACGTGCTCGTCGGCGACGTCGCGCTTCGGTTGCCGCTCAAGCCCGCGATGTTCACCACCATCGACGCGGCTTCGATGGAGAAGGGCGTCCGGTGCAAGACCGGCCTGCTCGCGTGGGAGGTGAAGCCGGGCCTGGTGCTCCTCGTCGTGCCGCGCAGCGGCCGGCCGTCGCTCGACGTCGTCAGCCTGGCGCTCGTGGACCTCCGCCGCCGCAAGGTGCTCGACGCGAAGGACACCACGTTCGAGATCGCCAGCGGGCGCAGCGAGCGGGGCGGCGAGGTGCGCTTCCAGTTCGTCAGCCGTGGCGCGAAGAACGGGCTCGACCTGCGCGTGGTGCGAGAACGGCTGCCAGACGACGGCCCGACCGGCGCCATCGAAGACTGGCTCGCGATACGGGTGCAGGGCGACCGGCTCTCGAC
>JBILEB010000016.1:0-75330 GCA_044352295.1 Myxococcaceae bacterium | reverse complement strand
CGACGCCATCGCCGTCGACGTCGAGCTGGTCGCGGTTGGCCGAGAACGGGCAGTTGTCGGCGTCGTCCGCCTTGCCGTCGCCGTCCGCGTCATCGGTGTACGAGAGCGTCTTGCCGTCGTCGGTGTAGGCCACCCACACGGAGCAGCCGCAGCCACAGCCGCCACCGCCGACCTGTTTGGGACGGCCGCAGGAGGGGTCGAGACACTCGGGGTTGCTGCCGTTGCCGAGCTGCGCAGCGGCCGGCAGGGCCAGCAGCGTCGAGGCTGCAGCGAGGAGGAGGAACTGGTTCTTCATGGTGTGCTCCGAGTTGGGGTTGAGTCCGAAGCACACTCTTCAAGACGCGATCCAGCCCTCCGAGGGGCTGGTTGGCCATGGAGATCACGGACTTCGGGGAACGGAGTCCCCGGCACGGCGGAGGGGTGAGGGGCGGATCCCCAGCCGATCTGGGGAGGCGTCGCCACACTGCATGCCCCCACGCTCCGGACGCCTTCCCGACCTGCTGTCGAATTCTCAACAGGGCTCGAGAGGGCCGCTGAAGCCTTCGAGGCAGAGGAATTGAGCTTCCCGTTCACGGTTTTGGCCTTCGGAGGTGTGTTCCGATGCCTTGAATGGCATTGACGCGGCGCAGCAGCGGCGCGAAGACACGAGGCCTATGGAAGCTCCTGCTGCTGCAGCGCCCGTGTTCGATGCGGGCTCCACCGCGTGGATGTTGACGAGCTCCGCCCTCGTCCTTCTCATGGTGCCGGGCCTGGCCCTCTTCTACGGCGGCATGGTGCGCCGCAAGAACGTGCTCACGACGATGATGATGAGCTTCGTCGCCATGGCCGTCATCGGGGTGCAGTGGGTCCTCATCGGCTACGCCCTGGCTTTTGGCGCGTCGAAGGGGGGCGTCATCGGGTGGGATCCCTCGCTGGTGGCGCTGTCGGGCATCGACATGAACCGCGCCTACTCGGACAAGGGCATTCCCGAGCTCGTCTTCGTCATGTTCCAGGGAAAGTTCGCGATCATCACGCCAGCGTTGATCAGCGGCGCGGTGGCCGAGCGCATGCGCTTTCGCACGTACCTCGTCTTCACCGTGGTCTGGTCGACGCTGATCTACTGCCCGCTGGCCCACTGGGTGTGGGCGGCTGACGGGTGGCTCTTCGCGCGGGGCGTGCTCGACTTCGCCGGCGGCACCGTGGTGCACATCGCCGCGGGCGTCTCGGCGCTGGTCCTTGCCGTGATGCTGGGACCGCGCCGTGACTTCAAACGCGCGGCGATTCTCCCCAACAACCTGGTGCTGACGCTCACCGGCGCGGGCCTGCTGTGGTTCGGCTGGTTCGGCTTCAACGCCGGCAGCGCGGTGGCGGTCGAGCACCCGGCCGGTGCGACGGCGGGCCTGGCCTTCACCACCACCCAGAGCGCGGCGGCGGCGGCGGGCCTCGCCTGGATGGCCATGGAGCGTTGGCACCACGGCAAAGTGACGTCGCTGGGCCTCGCGTCAGGCTTCGTCGCAGGGCTCGTGGTGGTGACCCCGGCCGCGGGCCACGTGCGGCCGCTGTGGGCCATGGTGATGGGCAGCCTCGCGAGCGTGGTCTGCTACTGGGCCGTGCAGCTCAAGAACCGGCTCAACTACGACGACAGCCTCGATGCCTTCGGCGTGCACGGCGTCGGCGGGATCCTCGGGGCGCTGCTCACCGGGGTGTTCTGCTTCACGCCGGTGAAGGGTGTGCTCGACGGAGACTTCGCCCAGTTGGGCAAGCAGGCGCTCGGCGTCGCGGTCGCCATCGTCTTCGCGGGCGGCGGTACCTTCGTCATCGCCCAGGTCCTCAAGGTCACCATGGGCCTGCGGGCGACCGAGCAGGAGGAGCGCGATGGACAGGATCTCCACGTTCACGGCGAACGTGGCTACCATTTCGACCAGACCTGACCGTTCCCCACAGCCAAGCGAGTTTCGACCCCATGAAGATGATCATCGCCATCATTCGCCCGGAGCGCCTCGAGGCCGTCGAAGAGGCCCTGGGCGGTGTCCTGGACGAAGGCGACCACTACCGCATCACCATCGACACCGTGGAGGGCCGCGGGCGCCAGGAGGGCGAGGTCGAGCTCTTCCGCGGCCAGGAGGTGCGGGTGCGCAACGTGCAGAAGACGCGCATCACCCTCTGCGTGAACGACGCGTACGTCGAGAAGACCATCGCGGCGATCCAGCAGGGGGCCCGCACCGAGCCCCACGGCGCCGTCGGCGACGGGAAGATCTTCGTGATGCCGCTGGAAGAGGTGGTGCGCATTCGCACCGGAGAACGCGGCGGCAACGCGATCTGATGAACGCCCACACCGTCGACCTGACCTTCCTCGAGCAGATGCACGACTCCTTCCGCGGTGAGCGAATCGAGGCGTTGTTCTTCATCGCCCCCGCGGCCGTGGTCCTGTTCATCCTGGCGGCCGTGGCCGTGAAGTCCGAAGGTGGGGCGTTCGGCATCGCGATGGCCGTACCGCTGGTGGTGTTCGGTCTGGTCGCCTTTGGCACTGGACTGGCGGTGGGCTTGCGGACGCCCTCCCAGGTCGCGGCGCTCGAGCAGGCCTATGCGGCCTCTCCTGGCGCGATGGTGGCCGAGGAGCTTCCCCGCATGCGCAAGGTGAACGCCGCGTGGCCGATGTACCTCGGGACGTGGACGGTGGCGGTCCTCGCGGGTCTGGTCCTGCGGTTCCTCGTCAAGAGCGACTGGGCGCACGGGCTCGGGCCGGGGTTGATTCTCGTGGGGGCCATGGGCTTCCTGGTCGACGGTTTCGCGGAGCGCCGGGCCCGTCCGTACACGCAGGCGCTCGAAGCTCTGGCGGCGCAGGCAGGTGCTGCCCCGTGATATCTCGTGCGCATGGGACAGACTCGGGTGACCGTTGAGGTGCGAAACATCAAGGGCGGTCGCAAGTCGTGGGACAGCCTCTTCCTGGTCGATACCGGCGCGACCGACTGCCTGATCCCGCGGTCGGCGCTCAAGCGGCTCGGCGTCACCGTCGAAGGACAAGTCGATGGTGAACTCGCTGACGGCTCCGTTCGCGTGTTCGACTACGGGTTCGTTCGGGTCCGCTTCATGGGGCAGGAGACGGTGTGTCACGCGGTCTTCGGGCCCGAGGAAGCAGAGCCGCTCCTCGGGGTCGTCGCCCTCGAGAACACCGGCATTGCCGTCGATCCGAAGACGCATTCCCTGAAGCGACTCCACGCAAAGTCGCTCAAGTCCGTTCGAGGAAGAGCGAGTCACCCTCTCGAACGACGGTGAACGTCCGCAGACCCCGCGTCGCGGGCCCCTGAAGAACTCGCCCGTCGACGGCGAAGCGGCTCCCGTGGCAGGGGCAGAACAGCTCGGGCCCAGCGCGAGGCGTCACGTCACAGGCGCCGTGCGTGCAGACGCGCCAGACCGCCGTGAAGCAGCCGTTCGCCAGGTGGAGCACCCACACGTTGAGAAGCTCGTCTGGCCGTTCGATGACCGCCGAGCCACCGGGCATGGCGAGCGCCGGGAACGCGCTCAGGTCGATGCGGAACGACGTCGTGCCAGGCGTTCGTCGAGCGCAGCGCGCCTCCATCGTTCCCGAATCAGGCATCGTGGCCCTTGCATCGACCGCGGGCTCCACGACGACGCCAGCATCGGGACCTTCGGAGGAAGTGCCACCGCAGGCTGCGACGGCAAGTCCTCCCGCGATGACACAGCGACGGGAACACGGCGTCACGGCGTGCCTCCATCGAGAAGTTGGCCGTTCACCACCGCCACCGCGTCGAGATCGAACCCGCCCCCGGGTGACGCGTAGAACCGGTTGGCGCCCGAGTCCCGCACGCGCACGAAGCGCGCCCGAGTCAGGCCCACCGCCGAGAGATCGAACCCGTCACCACCTGCCACGAGCGGATCCGTCGCCGAGAGGCCCATCATCGGGTTGGCGAAGACGTACTTCGTCCCCGCGCACCCCGGGTATCCACCGTCGAGGTCTTGCGCTGCGCAGGGGAACTCGCGCCAGTCGACGCCGTCCTCGCTCACCGCCACGACGCCTGTCTCGAAGAAGAAACCAAACGGGTTCTCGAACACGAGCAGGTCGACGCCCGGCCCATCGACCGCGACCAGATCGGTGAACTCGAGCTCGATGACGCCCTCACGGCCAAGTGACAGCACGTCGAGGGAGCCGCTGCTCATTCCACCGCCCGACGGCGGCCCGAGCACGACGTCGGGGAAACGGTCCTGGCCGAAGCCGGAGCCGTCTCCGAGTCGCACGCGGGCCACCCTGTCTGCGTAGGGATCCACCGGACGTGGCGGTCCAGCGTCACCCGGGCCTGCGTCTGGCGGTCCCCCGTCGACCACCGTCCCCGCGTCGAACGTCGACCCGGCGTCCGCTTCGACACCGGGAAGCTCGACGCCGCCATCGACGCGGACGGGTGGCGGCCCACAGCCCACCGCCAGGAGAACGACGACACAGGTCCGGGCGCTCCAGTTCATGGCGCGAGCTGGACCAGTCGGCGCCCCTGGCGATCAGTCAGCCCGAGGTACAGGTCGGTTCCCGTCGAGAACGCCGCGAACACGCGCGTGCATCGAACCGGTCCGTTCTGGAGCAAGACCACCGGCGTGCCCACGGTGACCGTCTGGGTTCCGGAGCCGGCCAGCGTCAGCGGAACGCGCTCCACTCGAACGGTGAACGGGTTGAACATCGGGTCGAAGCCGCCGCGCACGACGACGGCATCTGGGCCGAGCGTCGCGAGGTTGGCGAAATCAGACCCCTCAGCCACCACCGGCGCAGTCGTCGGCGTGTATGTGAAGTTGGTGCCACCGGTCACCGCGGCGGCGTACTGCGAAGGCGTGAGGGCCCGCGCCACGCTGCTGAAGTCGGGGCGGAAGTTGCCGGCGATGACGACCCCGGTGCTGGTGACCGCGATGTTGCCACTGCCGCCGAACGCGTCTGGGAACAGCGTCAAGAGTGCGCTCATCGTGGTCGCGCCTGGCCGGAGCGCGAAGAGCCCATTGCCGGAGGCCGTCCCCAGGCCGAGGCCGTTCACGAGGAAGGCTCCGGAGCTCAACGCAGCCGCCGAGTAGTTGCCCGGCGCCGACACGTACTCGACGCCTCCATCGGCGGGCGTGACGATCGCGACGTTGCCGGGGAACCCCATTCCACTCTTGGTGTAGCCAACAAGGAGTTGCTGGCCGTTCGAGGCGACGTAGCCGCTGACAAAGGTGCCAGCGTCACGGTCGGCGATGGGCCGGATGTCGGCGAGCGCAGGCCCCAGGGCGAGCGAGGGCAGGGTGCCGATCGGGTGAACCGTGCGCGCGGTGCTGACGGCGAAGAGCTGGCCGGCGTGAATCCCGAACGCCGAGGTCCCGGCGGGCACGGCGCCCGAGGCGACGACAGTCGTCGTCCCCACCAGAGAGAACGTGCCAAGCGCCGCGTCGAGTGGAAGGTCAAGGCACGGGACGCCTGCGTCCACTCCAGCGTCAACCGCGGTGCCGCCCGCCGTTCCGCCCGCGGTGCCGCCCGCGGTGCCGCCCGCCGTTCCGCCCGCGGTGCCGCCCGCCGTTCCACCTGCGGTGCCGCCCGCCGTTCCGCCCGCGGTGCCGCCCGCCGTTCCGCCCGCGGTGCCACCCGCCGTTCCGCCAGCGGTGCCGCCAGCCGAGCCACCGGCCATCGCCATCGAGCCGCACTCGTTCATCCGGCACGTCTGACTCGCACTGCACGCGGCGCACGCGGCTCCGCTGATACCGCACGCCGAGTTCGAGTCTCCGGCGAGGCACTGCCCGCTCGAAGAACAACACCCGCTGGCGCAGCTCTGCGGCGTACACGGCCGCGGCTCCGGCGGCGGGGGACAGCCCATGACCATCATCGTTCCAACCACCACGGCCCACGTCTTCGTCGTCATCGTCTTCGCCTCCGGCACGAAGTCCCCTCGGACTTCGGGTGCCCCGAAAGAGACGACGCGACGGGAGGCGATGGCCGGGAGGCGAACGAACGAGGAGTGTGCTCCTCACCCAGCAGAGCGAAGAGCGCGCGACCACCCCGAAGCGTCGCACCGAAGTCGACCTGTCCGTCGCGCTCCCCTCGGAGCGGGATGGGACTGCTGTTCCGAGAGGAAGCCCCACCATGGAGCGCTCTCCGGGTCGGACAGGTCTTCGGACTTGCAGGCACCGACCCCGAACGTCGAGGCCCCCTACTCACCGTCGCTTCCCAGGCCCACTTCGGCCCAGTGCTCATCGTGACGGCTTTCGTTCCTGCTCACCGCTGCGGGGCAGTCCCGGAGTCACACCGGGTTCCCTTGACCGACGATCGAGCGTCTAGGCCCGCTCGCGCGAGCGGCGCAATCGCTTTGTGGCAACGTCTTTCAGGACCGGCGCTTGCGCGAGCCCAGGAGCAGCCCGAACGCGAGCGGCACCGTGCCCAGCGCCATCGTTCCGCCACACCCGGAGGCGTTGCGAATCGGCGCGGGCGTGCAGCGGCCATTGGTGCAGGTGAAGCCGCGCTCGCACTCCCGGCTGGACAGGCACGGGTCGCGCATTTCGTTCTCCTCCGAGGTCATGTCGGCGCCGCCCATGCCCGCCGATGCATCGGGGATCGATGCGTCGAGCGCGAACGCCACGGGGGACGACATCAGGAGCAAAAGAAGCAGTGCACGTTTCATCGCAGAACCTCGGCGGAACAGCGTAATGTGTCAGTCCTCATGTCGCCCACCATTCTCGTCGTCGATGACAACAAGGAGTTGGTGGCGCTCCTGACGTCGTTGTTCGAAGAGGCCGGGTACACCGTCGTGGGCGCCAACAAGGGCCGGCCGGCGGTCGACCTCGGCAAGTCCGAGCCGGTCTCCCTCGCCCTCGTCGACATGCTGTTGCCCGACATGATGGGGTACCACGTGGCCGAGGGCCTCGTAGCCGCACGCCCCGGCCTCAAGCTCGTCTTCATGACGGGCGTGTTCAAGGGCGCGCGTCACTCGAAGGAAGCGCTCGAGCGGTTCCCCGGAGCGTTGTTCGTCGAGAAGCCGTTCGACGCCAAGCAGTTGCTCGAGACGGTGAAGGGCCTCGTTCCGCCTCCCACCGGGAGCGTCGCGCCGCTGCCAACCGAGACGCCCGACTTCGACGTCGACCTCGACATCGACGTCGAGGATGAAGAACAGGACGCGATGGAGCTCACCGGCCGCATCAAGGTGACCGGTGGCGGCAACATCACGGCGGAGCTGTCCGGCGCCGCACTCACTGCCGGCAAGCCGCTCAAGGGCGCGATTCCGGGTGTGCGTCCGACGTCGAGCTCCGGCGTGACGTCGGCGCCCGTGCCCCCGCCCCCTCCCGCCGACGCGAACGAGCCCTCGGCCCGCGCGGCGCGCATGGGCGAGCTGAAAGACAACCTGCCCGGCCTCATCACTGCGTTCTACCTGTCACGCGAGACGGGCGAGCTCTCCTGCAAGAAGGGAAAGGTGAAGAAGGTCGTCTATTTCGAGGTGGGCCAGCCGGTGTTCGCGCTGTCGAACCTCGCGGCCGATCGGTTCGGCCAGTTCCTCGTGCGCGTCGGGAAGATCAAGCCGGAACAGCTCGAAGACGTCGCGGTGGTGGCGCAGCAGACGAACCGTCGCACGGGCGATGTCCTCGTCGCGCGCGGCCTGCTGAAGGAAACCGAGCGGCTCTATTACGTGGGCCAGCAGGTGAAGAGCATCATCTACAGTCTCTTTGGCTGGGAGGAGGGCCAGTTCGTGCTCTCCTTCAGGGAAAAGGCCCGCAGCGAGTCCATCAAGCTCGACGTGTTCCCCGGCAACCTCATCGCCCGCGGCATCAAGAAGCTCTACAAGCCCGAGCGCATCGCGCGGCTGGTGCGGCCGGAAGAGCGCCTGATGCCGAGCCCGCAGCCTGCGTACCAACTCAACGAGGTCGACTTTGAGAAGTGGGAAGCGCAGCTGCTGCCCCGCCTCGATGGCACTCGCACCAACGCCGAGATCTTCGCGCTGGCGCAGCGTCCCGAGCACCAGGTGCGGGCGTTCCTGGCTGCGCTGCTGGGCCTCGAGCTGCTGGTCAAGCGCGAGAGCTGACAGCGCCCAAGTTTACGTTCTTGTCACGTTGGACCTGCGGGTTCCGAGGCTACAGGCGCGGCGTTCACTTCTACCCGGAGCAACCCACGTGACCTCCACCCTCCGCTGGTTCGGACTGTCGGCCCTGATGGGCCTGTCGGCCGCTGTTTCGACGTCCTGTTCTCCGCCCGTGACGCGCTGTGACTCCACCACGTGCGCCAACGGCTGCTGTGCGGCCGGCCAGTGCGTGATGGGGAACGCGACGAATTCCTGCGGCTCGCGCGGCAACATGTGCGTCGCGTGCCCGGTGGGCTTCGCCTGCATGTCCGGTGCGTGCACTCCGGCGAACGCGGGCGGTGGGACGGCGGGCGGCACGGCGGGTGGTTCGACGGCGGGCGGCACGGCGGGTGGTTCGACGGCGGGCGGCACGGCGGGTGGTTCGACGGCGGGCGGCACGGCCGGTGGTTCGACGGCCGGTGGTTCGGCGGCGGGCGGCACGGCCGGTGGATCGACGGCGGGCGGCACGGCGGGTGGTTCGACGGCGGGTGGTTCGGCGGCGGGCGGCACGGCCGGTGGATCGACGGCGGGCGGGACCGCGGGCGGTTCGACGGCGGGCGGGACTGCGGGCGGCACGGCCGGTGGTGCGACGGCGGGCGGCACCGCGGGTGGGACGGCAGGCGGCACCGCGGGTGGGACGGCAGGCGGCACGGCCGGCGGTTCGACAGCGGGCGGCACGGCCGGCGGTTCGACAGCGGGCGGCACGGCGGCTGCGACCAACTTCATGGTCATGCGCCTTGGAACGGGTGCGGCCGCCTTGTCGAGCGCGTCGACCGCGGTCTTCCTCGAAGAGCGAAGCCTGGCCGACGGAGCGCTTGTCCGCACCGTTGACGTCTCGACGAACGCGGCAGCGCCCGGCTTCGGCATGAGCGGAACTGCCACCAGCGAAGGCGCCTTGACTCGCTCGGGCAACGGCGCGTTCGTGGTGCTGACCGGCTACCAGGCGGCGCTCGGAACCGCGTCGATCGCGAGCTCGACCGTTCCGCGAGTGATCGTTCGGGTCGACGCCGCGGGCACCGTCAGCTCCGGAACGCTCATCACCGACAGCTTCCTGGCCAACAACCTCCGCGGCGCCGCGACCAATGACGGAACGGGGTACTGGACGGCCGGCGCTGGCAACGCGGACGCAGGTATTCGTTTCGTCACTCACAACGGGGCGGGCGCGACCACGCCGGTGTTCCTCGACGTGCAGAACAACCGTTCGGTTCTCGTCTCTGGTGGGCAAGTCTACGCAGCAACCTCGGGCCTCACCGGAGTGCCCGATGGGGGAAGCCAGATCTATTCGCTGGGGGCGCTGCCCATGTCGACCGCGTCATACGCTGCATTGCCGGGCGTCGACGTGACCGCTCCGAACAGCTTCGTGCTCCTCGATCTGAGCCCCAACGTTCCCGGTCTCGATGCGCTCTACACGTCGGACACCGCGACCGGCGGCAACGGCGGCGTGCGCAAGTACAGCTTCAACGGCACCACCTGGTCGCTCGCGTGGCGCGCGAACACGGCAGAGGACGCTGGCGCTTCCACGTGTAGCCACGTCACCGCCGGGAGGACCGGAAACGACGTGGTGGTGTTGTGCGTGCGCGGAGACGCAGCCCGCAACCTGATCGTGAAGTACGTCGAAGCCGGTGGGAACGCGACGGTGGCGCCGACCGGAGTCGGGCTCGTCTCGGCACCGATGAACATGGTGTACCGCGGCATCGCGATCTCGCCGCAGTAACCGCGAATCACCATCCATGACGAAAAGGGGCCGGTCCGAGTCGCTTCGGGCCGGCCCTTTGTCTTCGCCGGGCTTGCCACGACACGGGGACCCCGGAGAGCCTTTGGCTCCACCCGCAGTCCTCCAGGAGCGCCCATGCAGCTGCCGTCCGACACCTCATCACCGTCCACCCGTGTGCGTTTCGGCCGCTACGTCGCGCGCCGGCTCAAGACTGCCGGAAGGTCTCAGCTCGCGGCAGACGTGGCGAGCGCCACCCTCGCGGTGAAGACCGCCGCGCGGGTCGTCGATGATCGCGATGACGAGATCCAGGATCCCCTGGCCGATCGCGACGCGGCGGATGACGCGCTCGATCGCGCCGCACAGGAACTGCGCACCGCCCTCCTGGGGCGCTCGGTGGATGCGGCGAAGGTGGCGCCCTACGTGAACATCTTCCCTGACGGGATCGGCGCGTACACCGCGGCGCCGCTCGACGCCGAGGTCGCGCGGTACACGGAGCTCAAGAGCCGGGTCGAGAAGGAGCTCCCAGCGACCGACGCGGCGCGCGTAGCCGTCGTCGCCGCCATCAGCGCCGGACTGCAGACGTTCACCACCGCCGTCGCCGCGGTGGACGCCGCACGCACGGCCCTGTCCCTCGCCCAGACCGATCTCGACCGCGCGACCGACGCCTGGGAACGGCTGCTCGAGAAGGTGTACGGCACCCTCATTGCCGAGGTTGGCAAGGGAGCCGCGGAGGACTTCTTCCCACCTGGACGCACCCGCACCCGCACGCGGCCGACCGAGTAGCGGTTGGTTGCGGCTCCACCGGCCTCACCGGCAGGCCACTGCGATGTTTGGGAGCCCCCAACGCGCCCTGGTGTACCGGTACTGTCTTGTTTTCGAGCTCCGAAGAACGCCGACGGCACGCCATTTCCGTTCCCCAGGCCCCAGAAACAACGCAGTGGCACGCCGCTGGGCGTGCCCAGGCACTCAGGTGGCAACCAGTGGCTCGCCACTGGGCGTTGCGGGGGCTCCGGTGACAGGCAGTGGCGCGCATGAGGCGCCGACCGTGTGCCCGAAACGAAAGGAGCGCCGCCGGGAGTGACCCCGACGACGCTCCGTTTCACCGCTTTCCGGTTCGACTCCGGCTGCCGCAGCTGACCGAGGGATCGCTCAGTGCTGGCCGGAGTAAATCTCGACGAACTCCTCGGCGTTGAAGCTGTTGTTGAACTTGGTCGACAGCTCCAACGCATGCTGCGGGTTCACCACCCGAGGCGCCGCCGTCTTCGCCACGTCGAGCCGGGTGATCTCGTTGTTGAAGAGATCGAGCAGCTGGCCCAGCTGCATCGCCGTCAGGCCGTTCCGCGCGAGCATCTTCTCGCACATGTCCTCACGGGTGATCTCGTTCATCACCGCCCGCAGCGAGCGCATGAAGCCGGTGAACACCTGCGCATCCATCGCCACCACGCCGTTGCGCATCAGCCCGCAGCCGGGATCGTTCGGGCCCGTCCCGCAGTCGCGCACCATGCCCACCGGCTGGGCGAACACGGGCTGCGGCTGCACGACGGCCGGCGGCACGCTCGGGTCCTGCACCTGAACCGTCATGCCCGGCACCTGCACCATCAGGCCCGGCTGCTGCATGCCCGGCTGAATGATGACGCCCGGCTGCATCACCACGCCCGGCTGACCCATGCCGGGCGGCTGAATCATCACGCCCATCGGCCCCATGAGGCCCGGCTGCCAGGGCACTCCGGCCGGCTGCGCGGCCATCAGCTGCGTGTACTGCGTCTGGAACACGCCGCTGCGGAACTTCGACGACAGGCCGATGGCGTGCTGCGGGTTGACGATGCGGGGCGCGGCGCGCTGCGAGAAGTCCAGCCGCATCACCTCGCTCGAGAAGAAGTCCATCATCACCGCGAACTGCGCCGCCGTCAGGTACTGCTGTGAGAGCATCGACTGCGCCATCTGCAGCCGCATCACCTCGCTGCGGTTCGCGCGCAGGCTGGTGACGAAGCCTCCGTACGTCGCACCGTCCATCGCCCACGCGCCGTCGCGCACCATCATGCAGCCGGGATCCTGCGGGCCCGTGCCACAGTCGCGCTGCACCATCGGGGGCTGCACCACGCCCGGAGGCTGGACGACGTTCGGCAGGTTCACGCGGAAGGAGGCCTCGCGGAAGGCGAGCTCCTGGCCCTGCCCGTTGAACACCGCCACGTGCACGATGAAGCGGCCGTTCGAGAAGTCCTCCTCGGCGAGCGTCGAGTAGCGCAGCACGTGGTTGTACGCGTTGCGCCACTGGAACGGGTTCGACGGCACCGTCCACAGTTGCGTCGTCACCCACTCGCTCCAGTCACCCTCGAACGAGCGGAACTTCGTCGCCAGGTAGAAGCCCTGGCCCTGGAGGAAGTCGAAGCGCACCTCGGGCACCGTCACCTGCACCGCGCGCTCGTTCTGGAACGGCACGTTCGGGGTGATGCGCAGCGGTGCGATGGTGACGAACGGGAAGGCCACGGCCGGGGGCTGGTTCGGGTTCCCGTTGCGCCGGTCGCGCCGGGAGCCGCCTCCGCCACCGCCGAACCGATCGCGCCCGCCGCCGTTCCACATCGCGATACGCGCTTCTTCGAGGCCGTCGAGCCCGCGCTGGAGATCCTCGGTCACGCCGATGGGGCAGGCCGCGAAGGGCGCCTGCTGCGCCACGGTCGCGAGCTCGAAACGCAGCTGGTTGAGCTCCGACATGGGGAACTGCTGGCGACGGATTGCGTCGATGCGATCGACCATGCCGTCCAGCGTCGGCGCGACCTGATTTCGGCAGCGGCCGTTCGAGCGCTGGGCGCGGTCGAAGGCGTCCTCGACGGCGTCGGCAGCGCCGTTGAGGGGGCGGTTCCACGGCTGGGCGACGGCGACCGCCGAAACGAGCAGGAGCGCGGTGCCGAGAGAAAGTGACAAGCGGTTCATGAGGCGTCCTTGAGTGAGCGGGGATGACGGAAATGACGCTGCAGTTTCATGGGGATTCAAGCGGGCAAAGCAAACCAGCGGCGTGGATCGCTTTCCATCGCCGAGGCAACCAAGGGGTTGTCGGACGTCCATCTGCGACGCGCTACGGCAGCCGGGGCGAGGCCTGCAAGGGGCCGGAGGGGGCCGGTGGCGCCGCTGGGAACGGGTGAGCGCCTCCTCGGGATGCCACGCGATTCCCGCGGATGCGGCCGGCCTGTTGGTGCTCGGTCTGGCCCTCCTCGCAGGCGCCGACGGCCTCAGCTGGGGTGACCTCTCGCGAAGTCGGCCGTGCCACGGCGCGGGCTTCCGTCATCCCCGTTGCGTTTGGT
This sequence comes from Myxococcaceae bacterium, assembly GCA_044352295.1. Taxonomy (GTDB): domain Bacteria; phylum Myxococcota; class Myxococcia; order Myxococcales; family Myxococcaceae; genus Xiheimicrobium. Next base: position 62,266 of record JBILEB010000016.1, on the reverse strand, counting down.
GGAAGCGGCTGCGGTGGGCTAAGGCCTTCGTATGCGTTCGCTCTTCGTAGGGCTGCTGGCGATAGCCGCAGTGGGGTGCACGCCGGCCCCGAGTGCAGGTCAGCTGACGCTCGACGTCCGGCTCTCACCATCGAGCACCACGCTCAACACGACGAAGGGGCTGGTGCGGTTGACGGTCGTCGCCACCGATGCCGCAGGTCAGGTCGGCCAGGGCATCGTCGACTTCGAGCCTGACTTCGGGACCGTCTCGGAGTCGAGCGTGATGCTCGACGCGTTCGGCAAAGCGGAGATCACCTATTCCTGTCTGTCGTCGGTCGACCCGAGGTGCGGCATCGAGCGCAACTCGACGGTCCTCGTTCGCTGGGCCATCAGGCCGGCCGTATCGGTGACACGCAAGTTCTCGCTCCGCTCTCAGGATGAGCTTGATGCGATGATGCCCACCATTCGACTGGACGGAGGAACGGGCTCGGCGTGTACCTCCGTCACCGACTGCCAGACGGGCCTCACCTGTTTCGAGGGCACCTGTGTTGGCGCTGGTGACCTGCGCGTCTCCCTCAACTGGATGCCGGCCTCGGACTTCGACCTCCACGTCGTGACGCCGTCAGGCCGGGAGATCTACTTCGCGAACCGGACCGCAGAGGGAGGCGAACTCGATGTCGATGCGTGTGTCACCCTTTCGCGCTGCCGCCCCACCAACGTCGAGAACATCTTCTGGCAACTCACGGCACCTCGTGGCCGGTACCGAATCTACGTCGTCAACTACAACGGCGCCGCCGCCGGGCCATTTCGCATCCAGGTGGCGGGCGTTGGGCTGGCACCGCAGGAGTTCATGGGGACGCTGGGGGCGGCCGCGGGCACTCGCTCCACCGACTTCTTCATCGACCGGTAGGCGAGTTCGTCAGTTCGCGTAGTTCCATTTCACCGACACGTTCGCGCATGCATCGACGTCGGCTGACAATTCGCTCATCGCCTCGGGCATCTGGGCCGTCGAGGCCGTGAGGGCCACCGTGTACGAGAGCACGCCGGCTTCGAGGTAGGGCGCCAACTCGAGATCGGCTCCATCGAACCGAATCGCGGTCGCGCTCGTGTTCGCGGCATCCAGCACCACCCGGGACGGCAGCGCGGTCGCCACCGGTGGCTCGAGTGTCACCTTCGCCGCTTCCACCATGCGCAAGTCGACCGGCCCGCGCGCCGTGAGCGAGAGGCGATCGAGGCCGATGGTGAGCTGCGCGGCAGAGAGTTCCTTCGGCAGCTTCGCGGTGATGTCGAAGTCGAACCGCCGCTCGATGGTGACGGCGGGCGGCACGGTGATGCCGGGCGGAGCCGTGCGTCCTGTCGCGGGCGCTCGGAACGTCTGCGCCGGGAGCTTCTGGCAGAGTTGGTTGACCGCCCCCTCGAGAAAGAGCACGTCACCACAGGCACTCAACGCGACGGCGAGCAGCGGGAGGGCGATCGGCCGCATGACGGCTCCTGGTTCGACGGAGGAAAAAGTGCCCGCCCGGCTGCGCGTGGGGGGAGGGGGACGAGCGCAGCGGGCGAGCGAAAGTGGTTCAGAGGAAGGCAATCATGAGTCCCAACCGGGCCGACGGAACTACGCCTCGCAGCGACATCGACGAGGCGGTCAGAGAAGCGCCTCCCACGTCCACGCGTGGGCCGGCGAAGGTCACATCGATGTACGAGAGCCCGCCGCGCAGCACGACCGCCACGTGACGCGAGCCCACTTCGAAGCCTGCGTGCGCCGAGCCCCAGCCATAGCTCACCTGGTCGAGCGAGTGCTCCAGCCAGGGCGCGGCGTTGGCGAAGGGGAGCCAGCGCGCGCTGCCGGTGAACGAGTACCCCGCCTCGACGCCGAGGATGGGTCGCACCGGCGACTTCCAGAACGCGAGCAACGTCACCCCGGCCCGAACGCCCGACCCGGAGAGGGTCGCCAGACCGCCGACGTGCACACGTACCCAGGAGACCGGCATCACCATCGCTGACGCCCCCGCTCCGTCCGGGAGTCCGACGTCGGCCTGCACGCCAAAGACGGGATGCGTCTCGGGTGCACCGGCGACGTCACCCCCGGCCGTCACCATCGGCGCAGCCGCGACGGGCGTGTCTTCCAGGCCCGTCAGCAGCAGTGCAGTGGTGGCGAAGAGCGTCAGCACGGGTGAACGTCAGTGCACGGCGAATGCCGCCCATCGACTCGAAGGAATCGGCGCAGTTCGCCCATCGCCCGGCAGGGTCGGCAGCACCACCCGGGTCAGCGCTGCTTGACCTCGCCGCGTGTCCGGCACACACGCTGCGCCCATGTCGTTCCCCGGGATCATCGAGCTGTCGCTGGCCGGGCGGGGCCCCTCGATGGGGTTCTTGTTCGATCCTCACCGGCTGGCGTTCCCGTGCTGGGCCCAGACGGTCGAGAGGCCCGCGGTGTTGATCAGCTTCGATCGGCACTTCGATCTCGTGCCGCCGTCGGTGCCTGTCCCACGCAGGCTCGATGGCCCCGGGGCCGACGCCTTCGCCCGGACGCAGCTCGATGAGCGCAACGTCGACCACATCCTCGCGGCGATGGAGGCCGGCTTCATCTCGGACGCGCTCATCGTCGCGCGGGCTTTTCCCGTGGGGGCCCACCGGGGCTCGAGCTGGACCAGCCGGGACGGCGTCGAGCACCGCCTCATCCAGGCCCCCACGCTCGAGCGCCTCCTCGATGAACCCCAGGCGCTCGCGCTGGTGGAGGGCGCCCCGGCCACGCTGCTGGACTTCGATCTCGATTGTTTCGTGAGCCCGAGCGACGCCGATCCGTTCACTCAGCTCCCCTGGTCGCGACGGATCATTCGTGAGTTCTTGCGCCCGCGGGGCTCCGAGGCGTTCTGGACCCACGCGCTGCGCCACTGCCGCGCGCTCACCATCGCCCGCGAGCCGAACCATTGCGGCGGCGTCATCGCGGCGAACCGGCTGTTCGAAGACCTCGCGTCCGTGGTCTTCGAGGAGCTCCTCGAGACCGATCTTCCCTGACGCGTCAGCTCTTTGGCGCGCGCTTGATGGTGATGAACGTCGCGCTCTCGGAGGAAGGCGCTTCGGCGGCTGGCGCATCGTCGGCCGCGGCCGCTTCTTCGGGCGCGTCGTGCGCTTCGTGCGTCTCGGTCCCGGTGGCCTCGTGGGCGCGCGCGGAGATCTCCGAGTCGGACAAGAAGCCCACCGCCGCGTCGTCGGCCTTCAAGAAGCGCACGACCTTCGGGTTCAAGGCGAGCAGCTCGCGCGCGACGGCGGCCGGCACCAGGGCGTGCTCGATCTGATCTGGATCCGGGCGCTCGACGATCGCGAGCTCTCCGGTCTCGACGGCTTTGGCCTGCTCGGCGGACAGCTCCAGCCGACGCAGCTTGTTCTTGCGGGTGACGAAATAAAAAGGGGTCTCTCCGGAAGCCCGGACCACCTGCGTGGCGAGCACCTTCTCGCGAATGGTGCGATCGAGCTCGAGCTGCTTCTTGGCCTGCTGACGGTTGGCTTCCTTGCTGCCCGGCAGCGGCGCGAACTTCGGCAGCCGGGCCGCGGCGGGTTCGGCGCTGACGGCCTCGCGGGGCGGTCGCTCGTCGCGATGGGGTGGACGATCATCGCGACGTGGGGGCCGGTCGTCAGGGCGGGAACGCTGCGGCGGGGCCTGCCTGGCCGCCTCGGCGCGCTTCGCGTCGTCTTCCGTGACCAACCCGGCCTTCAGCAGCTTGTCTTTCAGGCTCTGCATGCGCGGCCTCATAGCCGCGAGCCGTCCCGCGATCGACAGTCCTTCGTTCAGGGCTGGAGCACGAACGCCACCTGCGCCGTCGAGCCGGGCGTGGACAACACCGTGCATACCGACCCCTCGAACTGCACCGTCGTCTGCGACTCGAGCTGCCAGCCATCGGCGCCGCGCTGAACCACCAGCCCGTTGACGCGCACCTCGAGCTTGTTCACGTCGGCGATGGCCGCCTGGAGGACGTAGCGGCACTTCGCGCTCCGCCGCAGCAGCGTGCCGACCCGCGTGAGGCCGGTGGGCAGATCGGCCGAGAACTTCCGCTCGCAGGTCCGGTCGGGCAGGCAGGCGTTGCCGGGCCCGCATTCGTTCAACCCGCCCGCGGGGCAGCTCAGGGGGAAGCCACCGGCCGAGGCGACGCCGTCGAAGACGTCGAGGGAGTCGGCGGTCACCACCTCGGGGCCGAGCCCCAGCACCAGCGTCTGCACGTCACGGCCGCGCGCCACTGCGACCGCATCGAACGTGGCCTGGCGATCGAGGCAGCCGACGAAGCAGTTCATGCCGGTGCACGCGCCCGTGGTGATGGTGCAGCGACAGGCCGCCGGGGTCATGCACGAGTTGGGGTTCATCGGGTTGCAGTTCGGCGGTCCATCGGTCACCAGCACGAGGAAGTGCTCGCGCGCGCGGTCGGCGGTGAGCGCGCCGTCCATCGCCGCGAACTGGAGCGCCTGACTGGTGGGCGTGCCGCCGCCGAACGTCATCATGCCCAACTGGGTGGCGACCGCCGCGACCTGCATCTGCAGCACGGCGGGATCATCGCTCATCGGCAGCGGCACCGCCGTCGTCGAGGGGCCTCCGCAGCTGGCGTTGGAAGGGAAGGTGACGAGCCCGAAGCGCGCGGTGTCTTGAGCGCCCATGAGGAAACTGCCGAGCGATTGCTGGAGCTGCCGTGCGCGGGTCTGACAGCCGGGGGGACACATGCCGCCACCACATCCACGACAGGCCGGATCCATGGGGTTGAGCGGCTGCTGCATGGAGCCTGAGCGATCGACCACGAGCATCACGTCGGGCGCGAGCGTGCGCGCCGACAGACTCATCGGACCCATGGCCCCGCCGCCGCCCATTCCGCCCGCGGCGCTTCCCCCAGCCATCGGTCCGCCGCCACCCGCGGAGCCTCCGGCCGTCTGCCCGCGGCAGAGTCCGCCCTGACAGGTGGAGCCGGCTGCACAGGCGACGCACGACGCCCCACGCGCGCCGCACTCCTCCACGCTGGTCCCCTCGCGGCAGGTGTCGAAGGCGTCACAGCACCCGGCGCAGGTGTCGGGCAGGCACGGCAGGTTGGTGCGCCCACACGCCAGGAGGAACCCGAAGGCGAGAGCGAGCGTCGCAGCACATCGAGTCATGGCGTCCTTCATGGAACGAAGCAGCCGCCGGCACGGCACCGCTCGCCAATATCACTGCGCGCCAGCGTTGCGATGGGCATGGGGAAGCGCACGAGTCCGATCGACTCGGCTGGCCGGTGGGTCTAGGGTGCTCGACCTTCGATGAAGCGCCTGTTGCCCATTGTCGCGCTGGCCCTCGCCGGTTGCCCGGATGCGGTCGACCAGGCCGCCAAGAAGCGCATCTTCTCCAGCGAGGATCCGCCCCAGGCCGTCGCCGCGGCGCAGGAGAAGCTCCCGCCAGAGGATGTCGCCTCGAACCCGGCCGTGGCCCGCCGCGTATTGGGCATGAGCGCTGCGGAGGCCACGGAGCGGCTGGGTCCCCACAGCTACCTGGCCACCGTCACCTGGGAATGGAGCGCCGGGCCCAGGACCGTTCGCCTCAAGGAGACGCGGGAGCTGCAGGCAGGCTCCGGCGGAATCTCGGGTGACTTCCTCGCGCGGCAATCGAACTCGAACGACCAGGGCCTCGAGGTGCTGCGCATCGGAGGGCAGGTCTACGCGCGCACCACGTACGGGAAGGATGGGGCGGGGCGGTTCCGTGAGCGCAAGCGCGATCGCGGCATGGCCGAGCGCATGCGTGACGAGGCCTTCAGCGCCGTGCGCGACTTCGATCAGCTCTTCCGCGGCCGGCTCGCGTTGACGGCGAAGGGCACCCAGACGATCGACGGCCGCGTGTGCTGGCGCTACGACGTGACGCTCGGGCCTCCCTCGGCCGATGCTTCGAAGAACCTGCCGCCGCTCGCCTCGCCACGAGGGGGCGCGGACGAGACGACGCTGCGTCGGCGCGCGTTCTTCGATCTCCGTGAGCCCCGCACGCTGCAGGGCGAGGTGTTCGTCGACGCCGAGAAGAGCGTGGTGGTGAAGGCGTCGATGAGCGGACGCATTGGCGTGTCCTCCGATGCCGGCGACGCCGAGCTTCGCCTGGTGCTCGAGGCCGCGCTGTCGAACATCGGCCAGGCGCCCACGCTCAGGGTGCCCGAAGACTTTCTGCCCGACGAAGACAAGCCGCAGGGCATCGCGGCCGCGCTCAAACGCTTTGGCATCGAGCGAGGCGATGGCGGCACGACGCTCCCCACCGGCGGCGGGGCCGACGCGCCCGAACCCCGCGACGAAGAGGCCGATGAGGCCACCCCTGAGCCCGCCCCGACGCAGGCTCCCAGGCCCTCCCCGAAGCTCAAACCGAAGTCCGCGCCTTGAGTTCGGCCCGGTCGGCTGGTTGAAGGCCTTTCTCCCACCTTCGCCTACCTAAAATCGCCAGCAAATTCGCCACAGTGGCGTGTGTTGCGACAGCCCACATCAGGTCTGTCGCAGCGCAGGCCAAAAATTTGCCCCCTCGAGGTCGATCGCTACACTGCCCACAGGTTGCGGATTTGCCGCATCGTACATGGCCGGCTGTTCAGGTTCCGAAAGGGCATCAACCATGGAGCGGAAGGGCGGTAGCACGGCGGTGGTGACGACGGAGGCGGTGGCGCGCGGTCTCACGAAGACCGTTACCACGCCAGCGGAAGAGAAGGCGCTGCGCATGCGGTACGGTGCGCCGGTGGAGCTCGAGGCTCCGCTTCCGAAGGCGCACGGCGACAACGAGGAGCTGGCGGACGAGCTGCTGCTGCTCGAGATGCGGCTGCTGTCGGCGCTCAAGCGGCAGAAGGCGATGGCGCAGGGCGCTGGCAAGCCCGCGGCGGCGCCGAAGGCGCGCAACGCCACCAAGTCGAAGGTCGTCGCCGCGCTGAAGTCGAAGAAGCGCTGACGGGCCTCCAGCAGGCTCGCTGGGCCTCGAGGGTGCGCAACGACGGGCCTCTCTCCTGGGAGGTGCCGTCGCGGCCGCCCTCGAGGTGCTTCTTTCAGGCGCCCATCACCACGACGCGGCGCCGCACGGCGTCGGCGGGGTCGAGGGTGGCGCGGCCCATCGAGGCGCCCACCTGCGCAGCGCTCTCCGTCGAGCCCAGGCCCGCGAGGTCCATCAGGAAGCGCCCGGCGGCGGGGTTTCGCCACCAGTCCTCGTTGAAGCGCTCGCGCAGCTCGTGCACCAGGTGCGCTTCGAGCGCCCAGGCCTCGAGCGAGCCCAGCTCCTGAGCGCGCACGTCGAGCTCCAGCAGCGCGCGGTGCGGCTCGGGGCTGACGAAGGTGGCGCGTTCCAGTGCGGGGGCGAACGCCTCCTCCACGTGTCGTCCGGTGCCGCGTGACAACAGCATGGCCGTCACTTCGACGCGCGCGGCCTCTCGACGCAGCCGCATCACCTGCCGCCACGCGAACGTGCGCGCGAGCTCCCGGGCCTGCGGGCTCGTCACCTTGAGCGCGCGCTTGAGCCACGCCTCATCGAGCAGCACCGACTCGTGCAGGCGTCGGACGCTGAGGGCGAGCGTTCCATCGCCGATGCAGCGATCGATGAACGGCAGCGCGCGCGGAACCGCCGCGTGGAACTGGCCCTCGCCCCACGCGCCCAGCCAGCCCTCCCACGCGTCGAAGCCGGGCGCGGGCGTGAGCACCAGCCTCAGCTCATCGGGCACCTCCACCGGCACCAGCGCGGCCTGGCTTCGGGAGGGACGCACGTCGGTGTCGACGAGCAGCCGTCCGTGGGCGCTGGGGTGCAGCCCGAGATCTCCCAGCATGCGGGTGATGGCGTGGGGCAGCTCCTCCCGGCGCAGCAGCTCGAAGAACCATGGCGCGGCGAGCGCGCGCTCGAGATCGGTCGGCTTCGCGGCGCCCGGCTTGAGCTGCGTGTCGATCTTCTTGAGCGCGTAGGCCGTGAGGTCCCTCGCCGGGTCTTCCGAGCTGCGCAACACCTCGGCGGCCATCGGGAGCGTCGACGCGAAAGTGCGGCGACGTGCGCCCTCGCTCCACGCCATCGCCGTGGGGAAGCCGAGGCCGCCGGCCCCATCGGAGAGGGCTTCGGCGCGTCGCTCGAAGATCGCCTTGCCTGCGCCCAGCGCGGCGTTGCGTTCGGTGGCGACGAGCGCGCGGGCCTCGAGGGTCGACATCGTCCACGCGTCGTCGAGCACCTCCTGAATCGTCCAGGTTCGGCCGCCCGCCACGAGCGTCTTCGCCGTGAGGAAGGTCTTCACCGCGTCTTCGTGCGGGGCCAGCTGGGCCTCGGCGGCCAGGTCGAGCAGCACGCCGAGGAGCCGCTCCACCCGCGCCTTCTTCACGGCGTCGATGCGGTTGCTGGTGGTGAGCTCCCGAACGAAGGCGATGGTCTCGGGCCGGGTGACGTCGGCGAGCGCCGCGACGACCAGACTCCTCGGCGGCGCAGCTTCGAGGCCGGCGTGCGCGCGGTAGGTGCGCGTACCGGACTCCTTCCGGAAGTCATCGATGGCGGCGAGGATGGCGTTGACGCTCAGTTCCACGGTAGCTCCAGAGTCTTCCTCAAGGGTAAGGCCCGTCAATGCGACATGCAGTGCCGAACCGCGCTGACGCCCCACCGGTGGTGCCGACGCCGTGAAACGACGCACCTTTGTCGTCGAGACCGACGCTCCGCTCGAGGCTCACCTCTCCCGGACCCTCGAGGAGCCCCCGACGGTCGCCCGCGCGCGTATCGAGGCAGGCGCGGTGTACGTGGATGGGCGCCGCGTGAAGGAGCCGGTCCGCCGCGTGCCCGCCGGCGCCACCGTCAGTGTGGTGCTGGAGGCGAAGGGCGCCTCCTCCGCTGACGTCGAACGGCCCGCGGCGCCGGCGCTGGTGGTGCTGCTGGAGGACGACGAGGTGCTGGCGGTGGACAAGCCCGCGGGCCTCCCCGCGCAGCCCACGCCCGATGGCGAGCAGAGCCTGCTGGACCTCGCGTCGGTGCACCTCGGTCGGCCCGCCGGGCTGGTGCATCGGCTCGACCGAGAGACCTCGGGCGTCACGGTGTTCGGCAAGACCGACGAGGCGACGAGCGCGCTGGCCGCGGCGTTTCGAGACGGCCACGCGCAGAAGACGTACCTGGCGGTGGTGGCCTCGGGTCTTCCAGAACGAGGGCACCTGGACACGCCGCTGCAGAAGGATCCGTCGCGGCCGGGACGCTGGCGGGCGCTTCGCAGCGGCAACGGGTTGTCGGCGGTCACCGACTTCGAGCGGCTGTGGGACGACGGCACGCGCGCGCTCGTGAAGCTCTCACCGAAGACCGGTCGCACGCATCAGCTGCGCGTGCACCTGTCGTCCATCGGCTTTCCCATCATCGGTGATCGCCTCTACGGAGGCCTGGCAGGCTCGCGCTGTCTGCTGCACGCCGCGAGGCTCGTCATCGGAGCCCGAGCCATCGAAGCGCCGCCGCCAGGGGACTTTCCGGCCGGGGCGGCGGCGGTCACCGGATCTCCCACGCTCGATCGTCCGAGCTGAGTCGGCGAAGCGATCAGTACGTCAGCTCGGTTTGCCGCTCGACCTGCGAGAGGGCCTCGTCGAGGGTGGGTACCGACTCGGCGCGGGGCGCGGGCTTGGGCACCGGGAGGAAGTCGCCCGTCATCTGGAAGCCCACACCGATGAGCGGGAGCGCCTGGGTGACCGGATTCAAGCTGCCTTCGCGAGGACCGGTGCGGTTGCGGTTCTGGATCCACCACTGGACGAGGGCGAACACCGTGGGGTTGTTGAACGCCGCGCCATCGTCGATCTTGAACGTGTACCCGACGAACGGTCCCACGCGGTGCATGTTGTTGATGCCCGGGTCGAACTCCTCGCCGCCCTGGAAGTGCCGCCGCTGGTCGTAGAACATGAAGGTCTGCGTGTAGCGCGCGCCACCGACCAGCCGCTTGTTGGGCGTCTGGTACAGCAGGTCGACGTCGTTCACGAAGTACCAGCCCTGGTTGGGCACCATGACGTCGTAAAACTGGTCGTAGAAGACGGTGTCGCCGGGCCGCAGGCGCATGTCGGCGCGAACGATGCGGGCGCGGCTCCGGAGCACGAAGTCGAGCACCTTCACCTGGAAGTCGGCGCCGATGGAGAGCTCGGTGCCGTTGGTGAGGTACTCGCCGGGTCCGCCGGGTCCGCGCTCGAGGGCGCCCAGCCGGGTGATCTCCGCGTCGGAGAAGTTGCTGCGCGCCGACGGGAACGACTGGAACAGGTTGAACGTGCCGAAGTACTGCACGAACGTGTACGAGGCCCAGAAGCCCAGCACGGTGAGTGGCTGCACCTCGACGTACGCGCCCGCGCGAATGAACGCGGGGCTGGCGACTGGCGTCAGGCCGATGCCGATGAAGTTGTCGCGCAGCGCCATCGAGTCGCTCTCGTACAGGCGCAGGCGGTACATGAAGCGGCCCTCGTAGAGCAGGCCGAGCGGGTTGGCCCGCAGCGCGAAGGTGTTTCGGTGCACGATGCGATGCAACGGCGGGCTCTGGTACTGCAGCGTCTGCGCAGTTGCCGTCGAGGCCAGGCCCAGCACGACGAGGATCAGCAGGCGAAGGGGTTTGGACATGGCCCCGAGACTTAGGACGCCGCCGACGGACGGCAACCATTCCGGTTGACGCGCTCGGTCAGACCACTCACGCGGCGCAGGTGAAGTGCTCAGTCTCGACGAAGCCGCGCGACTCGAGGAAGGCGCGGATTTCGGCCCGCGCTCCTGACGCGCCGACCGAGGCGATGACGTGCTCCTCGCCGGGAGGCCGCAGATCGTCAGGCCACACGACCCGCGCGCCGTGAATGCGCTGCCCCACCTTGCGCGGGTTCACCTCGATGAAGCGCGCCACGTGGGCGCCCCGGGCCAGCAGCGCGCGGCCCAACGCGACGCCCCGTTCACCGGCACCCCAGATGGCGATCGGCTGGCCGGTCAATCGTCGGGACAGCACCTCGGATCGAAGCGCGGTGTGGCCTTCCCGGCGATAGCGCGCGTCGGTGCGGGTGAGGCGACGATCATGATCGGTCCAGTCATGGAGGACCTTCGGCAGGCACACCAGGCGCTGGCCGCCCTCGAGCAGACGGAGCCACAGCTCCCAGTCCTCGGGGAAGTCGCCGTCCCGCCAGCCGCCGGCCTCGCGCAGCACCTCGGCGCGGAGCATGACCGAGGGGTGGCACAGCGGCGACTCGACGAGCCGATCGGCGAAGAGCCGTTCCGGCGTCGTGAGCGAGGAGAGCCAGCGGCCGTACGCGACGAGCGCAGGAGACGGCGGCTGATCGACGCGAACGATCTCGACCCCGGTCCCGAGGCCCGCCAGCGTGGGCTCCCGGTCGAGCCGCTCGACGCTCTCGGCGAAGCGCTCGGGTCGGCTGACGTCATCCGCGTCCATGCGGGCAACGAATCGACCGCGAGCTCGGGTCAGCCCGAGTTGGAGGGCCCCGACGAGCCCGGTCCCGCCCGTCTCGAGCACGTCGACCCGCCTGTCTCGCCGTGCCCATGACTCCAGCCGGCTCCTGGTGTCGTCGGTGCTCCCATCGTCCAGGGCCAGCAGTTCGAAGTCGCCGAAGGTCTGGGCCAGCAGGCTCTCGATCGCCGCGTCGACGGTGGCGCCCGCGTTCCGCGCAGGCAACAGCACGCTCACCGGGGGCCTCATGCGCGGGCGATTCAAGCGATGCCGGCCCGCCAGTCAACGGCTAGAGTCGTCTCTCTTCATGGCAGGAGCGACCCCCGACGACGACCGGCGCCTCGAGACCGTACGGCTCGACGCCGTCACGTCCTCCGCGGGCAGCCCCGACGTGGGGCACCGGTTGATCGCTCGCCGCCTGCTGCGCGCGGGCCAACCCGACGAGGCGCTCTCGGCGCTCATTCGTTTCTCGCGAGAGCTCCCCATGACCGCGCGCATGGCCTGTGCGCTGACGACGCTCGCGCTGACGACGAAGAAGACCGGCCCGATCGCGACTCTCCTGACCCAGGGCACGGAGGAGACCGAGGGCCGCGAGCGCGTCGGCGTGATGCGAGCCCTGGCGCGACTGCAACGCCGAATGGGCCAGGTCGAAGCGGCGATCGAGACCTTGTCCGTCCTGCTCGCGGAGGCGGCGGAGGATCGTCGCTCCCGTCACGTGCTCAATGCGCTGCTGCAGCAGCAGGGCCAGTGGGAAGCACTCGACGCCTCGCTCGACAAGGACACGCGGCTGTTGCTCAAGCGGCGCTACTTCCGCGCGGCGTCGCGAACGGCGGTGCGGCGGGCCCGGTTGTGGGCCGAGCGCCTCGAAGACCCGGCCCGGGCCGCCCTCCGGTACGGGCAGGCCGCGCAGTACGCCGAGCAGGGGCAGGACCCGCACAGCGTCTTTCTCATTCGCATGCTCTGGCTGCGCGCGCTGGTCGACGCCGACGCGCCCGGCCGAACGCTCGACGAGGGCATGCGCGTCACGCTCGAGGCCGCGGCGCGAGTGGGGCGAGAGGCGCGGGCCCGGGCGTTCATTCGCGAGCTCGGCTTGTCCCTCCCCGTCGTCGCGGCGGTGGTCGAGGAGCCCGTCGACGTCACGGCGTCAGGCGAGGTCCCCGCGACGTACGCGTCCACCACCATCTCGGACTTCGAGGCGGCCTCGTCGGAGCCCGTTCCGAAGGGGCCCATGGGTGAGGCGCTGCTGGCCGCGAACCCACGCTCGTCTGCCGCGTCCATGGAGGCGCTCTCCCGCCTCGAGGCGCGCTACGTCGCCCAGGGCGCGTGGACCGAGTTGGCGCGCTTCTATCGACAGACCGCCGAGGGGCGTCCGCCAGATGAGCGCGCGGGCTGGCTCGAGAAGCTGGCGGAGTTGATCGAGAGTGAGCTGGACGACCCCGTCGGCGCGGCGGGCGTGTGGGCCGAGGTGGCGCAGCTCACCGGTGATGCCGAAGCGGTGTCCGAGCAGGTCCGAATCCTCGACGAGCGGAAGGACCAGGCCGGGGTCCGTCAGGCCCTCGACGCGGGTGTGGGTCGTGCGCAGTCTCCCGCCGAGAAGGCTCGGCTCCTCGCCCTTCGCGCGCAGGAGGCCCGGCAGCGGGGGGATCTCGCCGCGGCCCGTGCCGACTTCGAAGCGGCGCTGAAGGTCGTGCCAGGCACGCTGGAGGCCGCCGCCGGGCTCGCCGAGTTGTCGGTGGCCAGGCGCGATCTCGGGCCGCTGCGATCGTTCGAGCGGGTGTTGGTCGCCGCCTCTCGCCAGTTGCCCGAGCGGCCTGCGCTGTTCCGCCGGTTGGCGCGGCTGGCCGATCAGGTTCGCGACGCCCGCATGGCCGTCTCGGCGTGGACCGAGGTGCTCACGACCGCGCCGCAAGACGACGAGGCCCTCGAGCGGTCGCTCATGCTGGCCCGGGCGCTCAAGGACGACGCCCGCCTCGAGCTCGTCACCCGCGCCGTCGTCGGGAAGGACCCCCGGGGGCTGCGCGCGCGCGCGGCGTGGCTCGACCTGGTCGCGGTGCTGGAGCGGGCCGGGAAGCCCGACGAGGCGCTCGTGGCGCTGCGGGAGGCCGTGAAGGCCGAGCCCGGGCACCTCGAGGCCTGGCTCGCCCTCGTCGATCGTCTCGTCGCGAAGGGGCTCGACGCGGAAGCCGCCTGGGCCATGGAGCACGCGTCGACGGCGGCGCCCGAAGGCCCCGGCCGGGTCGCGCTCTGGCGTCGGCTCGCCCGCCACGCCCGTGAGCGGTTGTCGGACGACGAGAAGGCGGAGAAGTACGAAGACCGCCTGGAGCGCGTCCGCATCGAGCAGACGCCGGCGGCCCACGCCGCGCCAGGGTTGCCCGGCGGTCCCCTCGTGGTGCCGGTACCGCGTGCCTCTCGGCCGAAGCTGGCGCCCGCCCCGCCGCGCTCGGCGAAGGACGAGGCCGAGAGCGACGCCTTCGCGAAGGCGCTGGGAGCGGAGCGCGAACCCGAAGACACGCGCGAGATGCCCAACGTCATCCCCCCACGGCTGCAGCACGTGCTCGAGCCGATCCTCAAGGACGTCGAGACGCGCGAGGCCCCGGCCGACGACTTCATCGACGACGACGACATCGACGAGGTGATGGACGTGCGGAGCGACGAGGTCGAGGTGCCGTCGGCCAGTCCACCCGCCCCTCGCCGAGAGGCGGACCCGGCCACCACGCCCGTGCCGCCTTCAGGTCCGAGTCTGAGGCTGCAGACGGGCCGTGACGAATCCCTGCGCGCGACGCTGCCGACGCGCCCGGCTCCGGTGTGGCGCGAAGAGGCGCCCCCCGCCGAGGACGAGGTGACGGTGGCGCCTTCCGGTGCGGTTGCGTCCCTTCGTGCCCCCTCCTCGCGTGGACCTTCCGAGGACGAGGTGACGGTGGCGCACTCGGGTGACGAGCGGGGCCGCACGGCGGAGATCCCCGCGCAGTCCGCGCCGGCCCTCGGCGATCCCCTCGCGTCGATTCCGCCGTCCTTCGGGCCGTCTCCCTCGAAGCTCCTCTCGGACGAGCGGCAGGCCCTCTTCGAGCAGGTGCGCGCGAACCCGCTCGAGCCCGACGGCTACCGGATGCTCGCCGAGCACTTCGACACCGCCAACGACGCGAACCGGTCGACGCTCATGCTCGAGCTCGCCCGCGCGCTCGAAGGCGACCCCAACGCCGCGCCGCGAACGCCGAAGCTCATTCTCTCGGCGACCGATCGCGCCGGCCTGAGGCATCCCCTCGTGCGCAACGAGGCCGCGGAGCTGGTGTCTCTCGCGACGCCGGCGATGTGTCGACTCTTCCCGGCAAAGGGGAAGGACGCGGTGACGACCGAGGAGTTCTCGCTCGAGCGGGGGAAGGGCGCGAAGGCCACTGCCGATGCCCTGCTGGCGGCGGTTCGGCTCCTCGGCATGCGGGCGCCTGACGTCTTCGTGTCGGACGAGGTGGGACCTCCGTTCACCGCGCTTCACGCGTTGAGCCCACGCCTCGTGGTGAGTCGCCTGGCGGTGAAGAAGGCGCTGCCTGACGCCGAGCTTCGTTTCTACGCAGGGCGAGCCCTCTTCACGTTGAGCCCTGAGCTGTTGGCGCTCCGCACGCTCAAACGCGACCAGCTCAAGGTCGGGCTCGAGGCCGTGGGCAACGCGCTGCGCGGCCACGCCACCACCGAGGCCCGACTCATTCGCGATGCCCTCTCGCCACGATCGCTCGAGAAGCTCAAGGCGCTCTGGCCAACGGCCGCGAAGACGATCGACCTGGGCGCGCTGATGGAGGGCGCCCGACACAGCGTGAACCGGGCTGGCCTCGTGGTGTGCGGCGGCATCGCGCCCGTCATCGAGTCGCTGCGCGCCAAGAAGGCGTTGCCGATCGAGGTGACCGAGCTGGTCCGCTTCGCGGCGAGCGAGCGCTACCTGCAGCTGCGGAATCGCCGGCTCGGAAAGAAGTGAGGGGCCCGCGCGCTACTCGGCCTCGGTCTGCACCAGGCCGTACTTGTGCAGCAGCGAGTACAGGTGCTTCCGGTCGAGGCCCGCGTCGCGCGCCGCCTTCGCGATGTTGTTCCGCGTCTTCGCCAGCAGGCGGGTGAGGTACTCCCGCTCGAAGCCGCGAATGAGATCGTCCTTTGCGTCCTTGAACGGCGCTGCGTAGTTCACCGGCAGCGTCTCGCCCTGCGGCTGGGAGGGGCCGCTGTACTCCCGGAGGAACGACTCGCTCGCCAGCTCGGGGATGTCGGCGACGTGGCGCAGGCGCTCGACGGCGTTGCGCAGCTCGCGCACGTTGCCCGGCCACGTGTGGCCCATGAACTGATCGCGCTGCTTCTCGGTCAGACGGTTCCACAGCGGTCCGCCCGCCATCGCGTCCACGAGGAGCGAGATGTCCTCCTTGCGATCGCGCAGCGTCGGCAACGTCAGCGTGAAGACCGAGAGCCGGAAGTAGAGGTCTTCGCGGAAGCGGCCGCCCTGCGTCTCGGACCAGAGGTCCTTCTTCGAGGCCGCGATGACGCGCGTGTCGAACTTCTGGGCGCCGCCTGACTGCCCGAGCCGTCGGAACTCCCGGTCTTCCAACGCCCGGAGCAGCTTGGGCTGCAGATCGAGGGGCAGGTCGTCGATCTCGTCGAGGAAGAGCGTGCCGCCGTTGGAGCGCTCGAGGCAGCCCACCCGCTGGCTGACGGCCCCGGTGAAGGCGCCCTTCTCGTGCCCGAAGAGCTCACTCTCGATGAGGTTCTCGGACACCGCCGCGCAGTCGAACACCACGAACGGCCCCGTGGCGCGCGGAGACTGCTTGTGAATCGTGCGCGCCGCGGCGCCCTTGCCGCACCCCGTCTCTCCGATGAGGAGCAACGTCGAATCCGTCGGCGCGATGCGCTGGATGAGCGCGAAGATCTGCCGCATCGGCAGCGAGCGCCCGACGAGATCGCCGAGCCGATCGTTCTCGGTGGGCGAGACCTCGAGCGCCTTGACCTGCGGCTGGAAGCGCAGCTGAACGTCCCCGACCTCGAGGAGCGCTCCGGCCCGAAGGAACGCTTCCCGCACCTGCGCGCCGTCGATGAAGGTGCCGTTGGTGCTGCCGAGATCCTGCACGAGGAACTGCTCACCCTGGCGTCGCACCACCAGGTGATTCCGGCTCACCGTCGGGTGCTCGATCACCACGTCGTTGCTCTCGGTGGCTTTGCCGATACGCAGGACTTCGCCGAGCGGGTAGCTCTTGCCGGCGTCCGGCGTGTTGATGAGCACCAGGTGGTATTCCTGCGAGGCGAAGCGCTCGATGCTCGCGGCGCGCAAGCCGAGCACGGTGCGTTGGGGAATCGAAGGCCCGGACATTCGGTCGTCGAGTGTAGCGCACCGCTCCCGGTTGGCGAGCCGCGTCTACTGGCCCTGGCCCAGCGAGAAGCCGGGCTTGCCGTCGAAGAGGAACAGGTGCTCGGTCTTCACCGGGTCGAACCCGGCGTTGCCCACCCGCAGGATGAGGCTCAGCACGTGCATGACCGTCACCGGCTTGTTGGGCGTCATCGTCTCGAAGCGGCAGCGCCAGTGGTCGGTGCACCGCGTCTCGGGAATGCCCTCGGGCCACACCTTGACGCCACGGTTGCTGATCATCGTGAGCTTGAGCCCGTCGCCGTTGAGGGTCGACAGCTCCTTGCCCAGCGTCTCGGGCTCACCGCGCCAGTGGAGGAAGACGTCGACGCCGACCCGCTCCTTCCTGGACGGCACCGTCTCGGCCACCGCGCTCTTCAGCGTCAACAGCGCTCCGCCGACGTAGTTCACCGGCGTGAGCTTGACCGGGAGCTGCCCGAGCCGCTCGATGACGGCCTTCGAGAACTCGTCGGTCCCCACGCGGCGGGTCGACACCTTCTCGCTGTAGATGTCGCCGGTGTGGACGCCGTCTTCGATGGTCTTGAGCCAGGCGTTGTGCAGCTTCGTGGCGACCTCGGCCTGACCGACGTGCACCAGCATCGCGACGGCGCCCAGCAGCATGCCGCTCGGGTTCGCGACGCCCTTGCCGGCGATGTCGGGGGCCGAGCCGTGCACCGCTTCGAACATCGCGCACTGGTCGCCGACGTTCGCGCTGCCGCCAAGGCCAACGCTGCCCGTCACCTCGGCCGCGATGTCCGAGAGGATGTCGCCGTAGAGGTTCATCGTCACCACCACGTCGAAGTCCGCCGGACGGGTGGCGATGCGCGCCGCGCCGATGTCGATGATCATGTGGTTCGCGGCGATCGACGGGTACTCCTTCGCCACCTGATCGAAGACCTGGTGGAAGAGCCCGTCGGTGATCTTCATGATGTTGTCCTTCGTCATGCAGGTCACCTTCTTGCGCCCGTTCACCCGCGCGTACTCGAAGGCGTAGCGGATGATGCGCTCGCAGCCCGGTCGCGAGATGAGCTTGAGGCACTGGTAGACCTCGTCGCTCTGCCGGTGCTCGATGCCGGCGTAGAGGTCCTCCTCGTTCTCGCGGACGATGACGAGGTCGACCTTCTTCTGGAGCGAGTCGACGTAGGGTGCGTAGCTCACGCAGGGCCGCACGTTGGCGTACAGGCCGAGCATCTTGCGCACGGTGACATTGAGGGACTTGTAGCCGCCGCCCTGGGGCGTGGTGATCGGCCCTTTCAGGAACACCTTCGTTCGGCGCAGCTTCTCCCAGGACGTCGACTCGATGCCCGAGGAGTGGCCGCGCAGGTAGACCTTCTCGCCGATGTCGATGAACTCGGGCGCCAGTCGTGCGCCGGCCGCCTCGAGCATGCTGAGGGTCGCGCGGGTGATCTCGGGGCCGATGCCGTCGCCTTCGGCGACGACGATGGGAACGGGCTGTGGAGCGCTGGTCATGGTGCCAGCGTTTGTAATGACCAATGGCCTTGAGGCAAGTCGGGTCAGCCCTGATCCTCGTGGAAGGTCCACGCCGGCGTGAAGGGCTTCAGCGTGTCCCGATGTGCCTTCGCGGTCTGGCGAATGGCCTCGACCTGGTCGGGGCCGAACCGCTCGAGGGTGCTGAGGAGCTGTCGCATGCGCAGGTTCTTCGACAGCCGCTCGCGGTGTCGATCGAGGAAGTCCCAGTACATCGCGTTGAACGGGCAGGCCTTCTCGCCCACGCGCAGGTCCGGGTCGTACGCGCACCGCGCACACGGCGCTTCCTGCTTCGCCGCCGCAGGCCCGCGTCCCTTCGCCGACAGGCCAGACTGGCGCTTGAGGTACGCCGCCGAGGCCACGTAGGGCTTGGTGGTGAAGGCGTCGGTGCCGTGGAGGCCCATGCCCACCACGTTCGGCAGCTCGACCCACTCGTACGCATCGACGAAGGCGGCCCAGAACCAGTGAGACACGGCCCGCGGCTCGAGCCCGGCGAGCGTGGCGTAGTTGCACAGCACCATCAGCCGCTGAATGTGGTGGGTGTACCCCGTGTCGTGCACCGACTGGACGGCCTCCTTGACGCACTGGAGCTTCGTGCGCTCCGGCGCCCAGAAGAAGTCGGGGAGGGGCCGGGTCGCGCCGAGTCCGTTCGCCTCGCGCAGGCCCGGCATCAGCCACCAGTAGGTGCCGCGAATGAACTCCCGCCAGCCGATGACCTGCCGAATGAAGCCCTCGGCGCTCGAGAGCGAGACGTGCCCGCGCTCGTACTTCTCGGCGGCCGCGCGCGCGACCTCGTCGGGACGCAGCAGGCCCAGGTTGAGCGGGACCGACAACAACGAGTGGAAGAGGAACCGCTCGTCGGAGCGGATCGCGTCTTCGTACGGCCCGAAGCCCTCGAGGCGCGTGGTGACGAAGTGCTCCAGCCATTCGAGCGCCTGCGTGCGGGTGACCGGCCACCCGAAGCCGTCGAGCTGGCCCCAGGCTCCGACGTCCTCACGACCGACCCAGCGCATGACCTTCTGGGTGAGCGCATCCGGCGTGAACCACGGAATGGGCGGCACCTTCACGCCGCGCGCGTGTTCGCGGTTGTCGGCGTCGAAGCTCCATTTGCCGCCGGTCGGTTTTCCCTTGCGGTCCACCAGCAGGCCCAGCTTCTGGCGCATGAGCGGGTAGAACTGATCCATCCGCACCTGCTTGCGCCCCTTCGCCCAGCTCAGGAATTCGTCTCGGGTCGTGAGGAAGTGGCCTCCCGGGCCCCCGTCGTCGTGGAGGGTCAGGGGCAATGCCGTCGTGAGGGCGCGGAAGCGGGCGTCGATGGCCCACTCCTTCGGCGCCATGGCGTGCAGGGCCTGTGGTTTCGCCCATTCGACGAACGCCTTCACCCCGCTGGCGTAGTCCTCGGCCACGCGGTGCTCGACGTGGAAGCCGGCGGCGCGGCGCTCGTCGACGAAGTGACGAAGGCTCGAGACGATGAGGGTGAGCTTCTGCCGGTGCCACGGCATCGCGTGGATCTTCGCCTTCGTCTCCAGCACCAGGAGTTGTCCATCACGGGGCGTCTTCGGGAACGCGGCGAGCGTCGGGTCCTGGTCCCACGGGAGCACCACGGTGACGCGCTGAGCGCCCGCCGCGGGACGTCTGGTGATGGTCTCGACCGAGAGGGGAACGTGCACGCCGGTGGTTAACGGGTCGCGCTCGCTCGTGCATGGCGCGTCACTTCAGGGCGCGCGGCTGTCGAGCACGATGGTGACTGGCCCGTCGTTCACCAGCGCCACCTTCATGTCGGCCGCGAAGACCCCTTCGGCCACGGTGAGCCCGGCAGCCCGGCACTTCTCGCAGAACGACGCGTACAGCCGCTTCGCTTCATCCGGAGGCATGGCGTCGGTGAAGCTCGGTCGGCGACCCTTCCGGGTGTCGGCGTACAGCGTGAACTGACTCACCGCGAGGAGCTGCCGCGTACCGTCGAGGAGCGACCGGTTCATCTTCCCCGCGTCGTCTTCGAAGATGCGGAGCAGGGGCACCTTGTCGACCATGAAGTCCACGTCGGCGTCGGTGTCGCTCTTCCCCACGCCCAGCAACACCAGCAGCCCCGGACCGATCTGCCCGACGATCTGCCCGTCCACGGTGACCGAGGCCTCCCGGACCCGCTGCAGCACCGCGCGCATGACGTCAGGGGCCCGCTGGCGGCGTGGGCGCGATCCACGGGCAGGTCGAGGTGTGCTGACAGCCATCGAAGGACACCTCGGTGCCCCCGCTCGCCAGGTAGCGGCCCAACAGGTTCACCAGGTACGTCCCGTCGTCCCACTTCTTCTTGGGATCGGGCAGGTCGAAGCCATGCCGGCCCGTGGGGTTGGGCATCGGGTACAGCACCCCCACCGTCCCGCCCACCACCGAGCCCGGGAACACGTGTCGCAGTGGCGGATTCAGGCGTGGCACGTCGAAGCCATCATCGACCGGCACCGTGGAGGACAGGTTCTCGATGTCCATCAGCACCGCCTGGCCCTTCGAGTTGCGAAACGGGCTGGTGCGGTTGACGCCCTCGATGATCCACGAGTCGACCAGCACTTGATTGATCGTCTTGTTGTACCGGGCGTCGCGCGAGGTGAGATCGAGGTAGCCGGCGGCGCGGGCGAGGGCGGTTCCGGCGGCCACGGGGACGACCGGATCTCCGACGGTGTTCATGATGAGCGCGCGGGTGCGCACGCGTTCCCCCGTGCCGTACCGGAGAACGCGCCGTTGATAGTTGGGCGCGAAGTTCACCGGGTCGGCGGCGTCGAGGAGCACCTGCGCGAAGCCGATGAAGCGGCGCATCTCGGGGGTGCCGCGGCGCAGGCCAAAGCCGTCTCCCAGCGCGATGAGCGGGGCGTCCTTCGCGATCGTCTGGCCCTGCCACTTCGCCTCGGCGGTGAACGACGAGGCCGTCCACGTCGGCTCCGCGCCCGAGGGCACGCTGCAGCCGTCACCCTTCTTCGTTGGCAAGAGCCCCGCGAAGATCTCGAGCTTCAGCGGATCCCCACGGTCGCTCGAGACCGCGACCCGAAGCAGTCCTTCCCGCTGCACGCGCGCGCAGCGGTGTTCCTTCGTGGTGAGGTTGGTCACGACGGCGGTGTCCCCCTCCGAGAGCGTCGCGGTGACGGGTGCCACCTTCACCTGGCCCCGGTCGTTGCCGTTGGGTGCGATCTGGAAGAGATCGAGGCCACCCTCGCGGTTCTTGAGCGTGACGAGGAGGGGGCCCATCGTGCGGAGCGAGACGGCCTCCTTCACGCCGCCGGGCGCTGCGCGCTTCCCCACTTCGCCAAAGCCCGCGCCAGCCGAGATGGGAACGACGACGCCGACGCGGGGCTCGGTGCCGCCGACCAGCGCGCTCATGATGCCGCCGAGTGAGCCCCCGCCCATGGTGAGCGTCGACGCCGCGCCGACGTCGATGACGCCGTCGCCGTCGAAGTCCCCCGCGAGATCGTTCTGGCCGTCACGGTTGACGTCCCATTCCCAGCGGGTCGAGCCGTCGAAGCCCTCGAGCACGTGGACGAGGCGCAGGTAGTCCACCGTCGACTGCCGCACCATGTCGCGCGTGTGCACGGCGTAGGCTGTCCAGTAGTCGGCCCCAGAGTCAGCGGAGCCATCGCCCGTCTGATCGAACGCGCGGTCGCGCTTGAGCCCATCGAACAGCCCGGACAGCCCTTTCGAGCCGAAGAGGCCTTTCGCTGCCTGCACCTCGAGGTCTCCGAAGTCCAACCCGTGGCTCGGGCAGTCGATGGCGATGGCGCCGATGCCCTGGCGGGCGAAGAGGCCCGCGTAGAAGAGGCCTTCGAGCTTGTTCGAGCCGTACCCATGGCCGGCAATGGCCACGGGCGCAGGTCCTCGTCGGCCTTTCGGAACGGCGAGCCAGAACCCGACCTTCTCGCGGCGGGCCTGGTTGTCGGGCAGATCGATCGCGCCGGTCTCGGGGTTGAGCCGCCACGTCTGCTGGTGGAGCGCCAACGCCTTCCCCTCGCTGTCGGTGCGCGGGAAGAACTGGGGCGACTCGAACGCCCCGGTGACGAAGAAGTCGATGGCGCGGAACCCATCGATGAGGCTCTTCACCTGCGGCGAGTCCGAGTCCGTTCCAAGCAGCCCCGGCAGCAAGGACGAGAGCGCGTCGACGAGCTGTTGCCCGGGAACGAGGCGGACGTTCAGCATGCGGGTCGGATCGTCTCGAACACGGTCGAGGTCGGTCAACACGGGCGGGAATCGAGTGGCGAGGCGAGCCAGCGGGCCGATGCCGCGGAGGCCGTCACGAATGGTGATGAAGTACGACGAGATGCTCTGGGTGGTGAAGCTCCAGGTGAAGGCGACGTCCTCGAGCCCGAGTCCATGACGCGGCAGGCAGTTCGGGAGCGGCGCCAGCGCGTTGGTCTGCGCGGTGTGGTTCACGAATCGGAACGGGCTCTTCACCGGTCGGCCTTCTTCGTCGACGAGGCGCTTCGTCAGCACCACGGCATAGGTGGTGCGCTCCCGCATCGGCATCAGCGGGCGGAAGAGGAGCGTGTTCGTCTCGCGCTCGTAGTGGGTCATCACCGAGTCGTCGCCCGGCACCAGCGTGTTCGGGTGGTCCAGCACGCCGTCCAGGTCGGTGTCTTCACCGTCGTCGAGGCGGCCGTTGCGGTTGAGGTCCTCCTCCACCTCTTCGAAGAGCAGCTGGCCCGTCGCGCCCCGGGGGTCGTTCGGGAAGAACTCGCGGTCCTCGATGTTCGCGGGGAAGTTTCCGTTCCCCACGTCGATGGGCACCGCCTGGCAGAACTCGGGAGAGTCCGGCGTGATGTCGATGACGTACAGCGCGTCGTTGGCCTGATCGTAGTCGTCTCCGGTGTGACGGCGGCGCAGCTCGAGGAGGTCGAGCGGCTTGCTGAACGCCACCGACATCGGCGCGTAGGTGCCCCAGCCGTCGAGCTTCGCGAGCTCGTCGCGGGTGGCCCGCTCCCAGGCGGTGGACGCCATGCGGCTCGCGTTGAGGCGCTTCTTCGTGGGGCTCGAGGCGTCGAAGCGCGTCGCGAAGTCGTTGGGGAGCGGAATGTTGGGAAACGGCCGCTCCTCGACGTCGAAGACGATCTCGGCGCCGGCAGAGTCAGGGGCCAGGGCGAGGCCGGCGCCCTCGGGGGCAGCACACCCGGCGATGGCCAACAGCACAAGGAAGCGCGGACGTGGGTTCATGGCGCAGCTCTCTTTCAGAAGGTGCCAGCCTACCTCTCAGGTTCAGCGCGGGGCACGCAGCGAAAAACGCGCTTGGGGGCACACGTCGGGGACCTTGCAGACACCCTGCGTCATGCCAGCGCCTGACGCAGCCCTGGCCTCACCGCGCGTACCGAACGAGGTACTGCTTCACCGAGATCTTCTTCGCGGTGTTGCCCGACGACATGTAGCGGACCGAGCCGAAGATGGGCCGCTCCGGTCCCCAGGCGCGGTCGTACCGGCCGAGCACCCACAGGTAGCCCGAGTACGAGCACGGGTCGCGGCCATCGAGGCTGTAGCGGTTCATCAGGAGCTCCATGCGGCGCAGCGCCTCGGCGGCCGACGGCGACCACTCGAGGATCTTCTTGCCCCACAGCATGCGCAGGTAGTTGTGGAACCACCCGTCGCGCACCAGCTGCCGCTGGGTGGCGTTCCAGAGCTCGTCATGCGTCTCGGCGCGCTCGAGCTGCTCGAGCGAATAGAGGTACCGGCGCGGATCCTTCGCGTGCTTTTCGTGCGTGGCCTTCGCGAACGCGGGCAGCGTGTCCATCGAGCCGTAGTCGTCGGGCCGCAGCGCCGCCATGTTGAAGGCGAGCTCGCGCCACGTCACCAGCTCGTCGAGGAACGCCTCGGCGGCCTTCGACATCTTCCACCAGCCTTCCTTCGAGCCGCCGATGGACTTGCCCAGCACGTCGGGCGTCCAGCGTTCCTGGCGCGCGACCTCGGCGAAGACGTGATGCACGGACACGTGGCCGAAGTGGAGGTACGGCGACAGCGCGCTGGTGCCGTCGACCTCGGGTTCGTTCCGGGCCTCCGGATAGTCCGCGAGCTTCTTCGTCACGAAGAGCGAGAGCCGCGCCTCGCCGACGTGGGAGCCTCCCCGGAACTTTCCCGGCGGAACGCCATGATCGATCGGGAGCGCCGCGAGGGCCTCGGGCCGGGCGTTCAGGAGATCTTTCGGCGCGCGGATCCAGCGGCCGGTGATCGTCGCCGGGAGCTTCGCGCGAGGCAGGTCGAGGCCGTCGAGGGGCGCGTCGTGCGGGAAGGCGCTCAGGTGCGGCGGAAGCGTCTTCTGCAGGTGCGCGCGGAACGAGTGGGCGGTGGTGAAGACACGGTCGGTCGCGTGCATCGGCCACACGCCATTCGAGTCGACGACCTCGAAGGCGACGTCGAGCCGCTTCGCCGCGGCGGCCTGCATGCGTGGCACGAAGTAGCAGGGCCAGTCATCGGACACGACGACGCACGCCTCGTTCGCGAGCGCTTCGACGAGCCCGGCGCCATCGCCCGCGGCCTCCTCGACGTACGGCAGGTGGAGCACCGGAGAGTCCGCGAAGCGGCGCGCGTTCTCGGCCATGCCCTCGAGGACGAACGTGTGCAGTCGATCGTTCGCGTCGGGGTAGCCCACGCGCAGGGCCTCGAGCACCACGAGCGGTTTGTTCAGGGCCTTCGCGTGCTCGATGGCGCGGTCGAGCGAGAAGTTGAACCGCGTGCGACGGAACGACGTCATCCAGTACAGCACCCACCGGCGCTCGGAGCGCACCGGCTGGGACGTCAGCGCGCGGATTCGAATCGAAGAGACGGCCATGGCGCGTGCGTAACGGGAGCGCTGAACGACCGCACGGTCACAACGCCGATGCCTGGAGCCGCCTGAGCTCCCCGGTGGGGCGTTCGTGAACGAGCACCGAGGCGACTGGCACCCATTCCACGACGCAGAACCGGAGTTTGGCAAGGTGCCACCCATGGCCACCTGGGCTCGATCAACGGTCCTGGCGCTGGGCGCGAGCGCGCTGCTTTCAGTGGCTGCGCTCGGCATGGTGAGCTGCCGGGCTGGGCACGGCCCTTCTGGCCGGTATTCCGTCCTCGGCTTCGAAAGCAGTTGGGAGAATCACTCGAGGCCGCGCTCGCGGAGCTGGAGCGTCAGGCCTCGCGCTGACTCAGAACCGTCCCGACAGGCCCAGCATCGCCCCGCGCCCGTTCGGGAGCAGCGTCGCGGTCGGCGTCACGGTGGCGCCATCATCGGCCGAGCCCATCTCGTAGCCGATGACCGAACCCAGCAAGGGGAGCGCGAACGAGGCCGACAATGCTTCCGGACCCCCGAAGGCGATGGCGACGGCTCCGATGGCCGCGCCGAGCAGATCGCCGACGATGGGCGCGTACCAGGGCGCGTTGCCACGAAAGAGCGCGCCGGAGATCAACACGCCGACGGGAGCTCCGATGGCGAAGCCGATCGCGCCGCCCGTCCAGATGTTGCCGATGGGCGTGATGCCGGGCCGCAGGTACTCGCCGCCAATGAAGCCCCCCGCGATTCCCGTCACGGTCCCCACACCCGCCCCGATGAGGAGCGACATCGCGATCCGCACCAGGCGCGGGTTCGAGGAGGGCGGCGTGGCATTCTGCACGGTGCCGGGCGGTTGAGCAGTCTGCGCGGCCTGCTGCTGCGGCACCTCCCACTGCGGGCTGGGGGCCTGCTGCGGAGCCTGGGGGGTGATCGTGCCCGGCACCTGGTTGGGCAGCGGCTGGGCTCGCGGCGGCGGTGCGTTGGGGTCGAGCGGCGCGTTCGAGATCGCGGGCGGTTGGAGCACCTGCTGTGGTTGTTGGGGGTCCGGGTCTGCCTGAACGAGCGGGGGCGGGGAGAACTCCTGCGCGAGGGCGCTGCTGGCGAAGACGAGGCTGACGAGCACGGCGCGCATCACAAGCACCTGGAAGCACGGGAATCTGCCGCGATGGCAGACGAACACGCACATCGACGATGGGGCTTCACGTTTCTTCACCGGGGCCACCCCTGACGCTTCACAGAGGGTTCCTACTGTCCTCTCACGCGACGGGCCACTTCCGGCTCGGCGGCACGAAGGGATGACGATCATGTTCGGGTTCATCGTTGGCACGTTGAGTCTCATTGGCCTCATCAAGGTGGCGCGCTGGGGGCGGTATGGCGGGTACCGGCGGCAGGGCGGCTGGGGCCGGTGGATGATGCGCCGGCTGTTCGAGCGTCTCGACACCACGCCGGGGCAGGAGAAGGTGGTGCTCGAGGCGGCGGACGAGGCGCAGCGCGTGATGTGGCAGGCGCGCGGAGAGATGGAGCGCGCGCGCACTGAGTACGCGAGGGCCATGCGCGGAGAGCAGTTCGACAACGAGGCGGTGAACGCCGCGTTCGAGAAGCAGCAGGCCGCGGTCGACGAGATCAAGTCGACCATCAAGTCGAAGATGCAGGCGATCCACGAGGCGCTCACGCCCGACCAGCGCAAGGTACTGGCCGATCTCATCGAGTTCGGGCCGGGCCGGTTCCAGGGGCATGGCCGGTGGCACGGCCGGTACGGCGGCGGGTCGATGGGCCGCGGTCCGTCGACGGTGAGCGTCTGAATCCCCGAAGAACTTCAAGGAGACACACATGCGATACGCACTGATGGCAGTTCTGGCGCTGGGAGTGGTGGGTGGCTACGGCTCGGCGATGGCGCGCGCGGCGCACTCCGCGAGGGGGGGGGGGGGTCACCGCGGGGCCGGCTGGCATGGCGGCGGGTGGCACGACGCACGCTGGCGAGGCGAGCCACGCTTCGAGGAGCCCGCGGTGAAGGAGGCGGCTCCAGCCCCCGCTCCGGTGATCGTCCAGGCCCCTGCGCCCCAGGCGGCGCCGGCTCCGCAGATCTTCGTGATCATGCCGGGCGCGACGCCTGCGGCGGTTCCGCAGACGGTGGTGGTGCCTGCCGCGGCGCCAGCGCCCAGCGCGCCGTAGCGTTCAGTTGAAAAGCAGCACGGGCTCCCGGAATCGTCGACACTCCGGGAGCCCGTTTTCCTCTTCCAGGTCCCCCATGTCCTCCCGAGTCCTCCTCATCGACGACGACACGCGGCTCCCCGAGCTGCTGACCAGCTACCTCGGCCAGAACGGCGTCACGCTGGCGCACGCGCCGGACGGTCCGAAGGGGCTCGCCATGCTGGAGCAGGGCGCCTGGGACGCGGTGCTGCTCGACGTGATGATGCCGGGCATGGATGGCCTCGAGGTCTGCAAGCGCATTCGGACCAAATCGAACGTGCCGGTCATCATGCTGACGGCGCGCGGCGACGAGACGGATCGCGTCGTGGGCCTCGAGCTCGGCGCCGACGACTACGTGGGCAAGCCGTTTTCTCCGCGGGAGCTGCTGGCCCGACTGCGGGCGGTGCTCCGGCGTTCGCGTCCCGACGTGGTGAACGAGCAGCTCAGCGTGGGCGCGATCCAGGTCGACGTGCCCGCGCGGTCGACGACGATGAGCGGCGCGATGGTGGAGCTCACCGGCATCGAGTTCGACATTCTCGTCGCGCTCATGCGGCGGGCGGGGCGGGTGGTGCCGCGCGAGGCGCTGCTCTCCGAAGCGGGCCGCAGCGACGTGGTGGTGGGCGAGCGCACCGTCGACGTGCACATCAGCCACCTGCGCCAGAAGCTGGGAGACGATCCCCCTCGGCTCATCAAGACCGTTCGGGGCGTGGGCTACGTGCTCACGAAGGACTGAGCCATGACGCCGTTCGAGTTCCACCAGCGCCGGTCCCGACGAATGGGCCCCATCGGCCGGTTCGTGCGCGCGCGGCTGCGCCGGCGGATCTTCGCGTGGTTCGCCGGCGGCATCGTGGTGACGGCCCTGCTCACCTCGTTCGTCTTCATGGTGCTGGGCCGGGTGCAGGAGCCCGTGTGGCAGCGCTCGATGGATCGCGGCGCCGCGTGGATTGGCGCTCAGTTCGCGCGAGAGTGGAAGGACCCATCGGCGCGTGAGGCCTTCGCGCGTCACACCGCCGAGTCGATGGAGATGCACCTCGAGCTGAAGGACACCTCTGGCGCGCAGCTGTTGCAGGTGGGAGAGCCCTGTGGGCGGCGCGCCTTCGAGATCCCCGTGGCCGAGGCCGGACTCTTCCTCGGCAGCGTGCGGGGGTGCTTCGTGCAGACGCCGTCGTTCGCCTGGCGTTGGGCCGTGGGTCTGGCCTTCGCCATCGGCATGCTGTGGCTCGCCTCCGAGAAGGTCGCGCGGCGGCTCGCGCGGCCGCTCGATGAGCTGACGACGGTCGTCAAACGAATCGGGACCGGCGATCTGAAGGCGCGCGCGGAATGGTCGTGCCGGGAGCCCGACGAGCTGGGCCTGGTCGCCGACGCCATCAACGACATGGCCGGACGCATCGAGAAGCAACTGGCGGATCAACGAGAGCTGCTCGCGGCCGTCTCGCACGAGCTCCGCACGCCGCTTGCGCGCATGCGCATCATCTCGGAGATCGCGCGCGACACCGGCGCCACGCCGCGCACCTATGACGATCTCGATCGCGAGGTGGAGGAGATGGACGCGCTCGTCGGTCAGCTCCTCGCCAGCTCGCGGCTCGATTTCGGCGTCATCACGCTCCGGGAACTGTCGGTTCGTGACGTGGTGAGCCGGGCGGTGGAGCGCGCGGGCCTGGAGCCGAAGGCGCTCGAAGTGGAAGGCGACGGCGACCGGCTCACCGGAGATGCGACGTTGCTGCAGCGCGCGCTGGCCAACTTGCTCGACAACGCGAAGAAGCACGCGGGCGGGGTCGAGCAGCTGCGGGTGGTGCTCAAGGCCGAGCGGGTGTCCTTCGAGGTGCTCGATCGCGGGCCGGGCCTCCCGGAGGGCGGGGAAGCGGCGCTGTTTCAGGAGTTCCAGCGCAAGACTGACGATCACGGCACCTCCGAGGGCCTGGGCCTGGGGTTGTCGCTGGTCCGGCGCATCGCCAAGGCGCACGGGGGCACGGTGTGGGCCCGGACGCGAGACGGTGGCGGCGCGGTGTTCGGGTTCGATGTGGCGGTCGCTCCCACGTCTGCGTCGGCCCCTCAGCTTCAGGCGGCCGCTGCGACGAGCTGAATCGCGTGGGTGCGCGGTGCGTCACGACGGCTCGTTGCACAGCCGTCCCTCTGGGGGTGTGATGTCAGACGTGCTCCGTGGCGTGGTCCTCGCCGTTCTGCTGTCGACACAGGCGTTTGCCGGGAAGGTCACGGTGCCCGCCGACTTCGGCATCGGGCCCGAGGCGTTCTGGTTCTACGGGCCGTTGCTCGAGAACCGCGGCGCGATTCCGCACTTCGCGCTCGCCTTCAACCTGCACGCGATCATCGACCGCGACTGGATCAACGACAACCGTGACCGCATTCCATCGCAGTACCGCGGGCAGGCGGATCGGATCACCGAGCTGAAGGTCGGCCCGAGCATCTTCATCCCCTCGACCGTCTACATCTCGCCGGCGATCGACGCGCTCAACGGCGTGGGCCTGTTCGGGCTGACCTGGAAACCGCTCGGCCTCACGCTCGTGTCCACGGGTCAGAAGTCGGAGCGCGCGTGGAACCAGAGCCGTGGTCGTTTTTCCCTCGAAGGCAACCTGCTCCTCACCGGGCTCTACATCTATTCGAACCTGCGCGGCCAGGCGCTCGCCGGCATTCCGGCGACGTTCTTCTTCCGGCCGGGCGTCGAGCTGCAGACGACGTTGACGCTGAACGTCACGCGGTCGGTCCTCGTCAGCTTCGGGGGCGGCGCGCAGGCCTACGTGCCACAGCGGCTCGGCTCGTTCTTCGACGTGCTGCCCATCGAGCGCACGCTGTGGCTTTCGTTCTTTGCCTTCTTGAAGTTCCATGTCCGTTTCCCCTACGAGGCCAGCTTCTGATCTCGTCACCCAGGAGTCCCACCGTGCCCGGCCCCATTCGCAACAACCCGTCGAACACTCCGTCGGTCCACGCGCCCAGCACGACCCGGCCGGCCACCACGCCCTCCACGACGACGCCTGAGGCCACCACGCCCGCGCGCCCCCAGGGCTGGACGCCCGGTGCCTCCACGACGCCCCGTCGTCCGCAGGTGCCTCCCGCCGTGACCGCTGCCGTGACTGGCCGGGTGACGGACGCGCTCAGGCACACAGGGCCCTCGAGCTACGAGCTGCTCCCCAACCGGTACCCCGGCGCCATCGGCCTGCCGCAGGTGCTGCATGGCCTCGCGAACTCCCCCCAGGGGGGCGCGGCGGCGACGAAGCTCCTCGAGAAGCTCCAGCAGCAGACCGGCGTGACGGTGCCGCCGGAGGTGCTCGCGCAGGTCAAGCAGAACCCGGCGGCGCTCACGAAGGCGCTCGAGGTGACGCCCGGGCAGATGTCGACGGGCATCGCGGGCCTCAACGCCGCGTACAAGGCCGGCAAGGTGAAGAACCCCGCGCCGCGCGAGAACCTGCTCCCGGCGAAGTTCGATCTCGCGAAGATGGGCGAGCTCGACGTGCCGCGCCCGAAGTCCGAGCTCAAGGAGATCGCCCCCGGCCTCTTCACGGGCGACGTCGCCAGCACCGCCTCGGACGCGCAGGTGAAGCAGAACCAGGTCATGTCGGAGGTCTTCCAGCGGCTCTCGCGCAACCCCACCGCGGCGGCCGGCGAGCAGTTCGAAGTGACCCTCAATGGCAAGGCGTACACCTCGATGGAGGGCTTCCTGGGCGGCCTGAAGGACGCCGGCTACGACGTGTCGGTCCGCTTCGATTCCCGCATCGCCAACTTCGCCGCGCTCAAGGCGGCCGTGCCGGGGACCCAGCCGCCGCAGCTCGTCGACGTGCCCGCGCCGCTGATGGTGAAGACGGGCATCACCGACGCGTTGGGCAAGGAGGCCGTGGTGCCGGCGGCGCACTCCGAGATGATGGTGTTCATCAAGGGCGGACCCGACGCGCGTGGCCCTGCCCTCGACGCAACCACCCGCTACTATCAGGGGACCAGCGGCACCGGCTTCTTCCCCGCCGATGTCCACGCCGAGCCCGAGTGGGTGGGCCGCGTGTCGAGTCCGGTGCTGAAGGGCGCTGAGGCCATGAAGGCCGTGGGCCTCGCGGGCGCCTTCACCGACGTCGTCGAGGACACCGCCAAGCGGCTCAACCTCTACGCCGATGGGTACGGCATCACGGGTGTCTGCAACGACTCCGTCGCCGTCGTACAGCAGGCCGTCACCGGCAACGCGAGCCAGTACCCGCTCCTCATGAATGACTCCGTGCTGCTCGGTGAGCTGCAGCGGCGCCTGTCGGACGGCGATCGAACCGGTGATGCAACGTACCGTTCGCTCAAGAAGGCCATCGGTGAGCTCCCCTCTGACGCCCGGCCCAACCCATCGGCCGCTCGGCGCGCGCTGCAGTCGATTCCCTGGGAGTCGGGCCGCGAGCCGTTCCAGTCAACCGTGGACGCCCGCCGCATTCTTGGTGAGTAAGTCGTTGAAGTTCCTGGGGGCACTGGGAGCAACTCTCAGCGCCACAGGTACGACAATGTCGGCATGAACGTCCTCCGGTCGCTGGCGCGTGAGTTCTTGAGCCTGTCTGGGCTCGAAGCCGCCAGGCCGTCTGGAGAGATCGGCCTTCGCACCGCGCTGGAGAAGAAGACCGTTCCGCCGGTCGTCAAGCTCGATCGTTTCCGCGACGGGTTCGACCAGCTGCCAGCCAGGCTCGATGGGCAGCTCCACCGACTCACGGGCGATCGCGCGTTCTCGAAATCGAACTGGGCGTCGTTGTCGATGGCGGCTCCGGCCTCCACGGCTTCGGCGGCGCAGACCACCTCGGCTCGTTTCGCCGCGCACCAGCTGGATGGGTTCGAGCCGGCCCGTCGCGCCCCAGTGGAACTCTCCGGAGGCATTCGCCAACGGGCGGCGCTCCCCGAGGCGGCTCCCGTGCCTCGGTCGAGCGGCTTCACGGCCTCGCTCGACGACCTGCTCTGACGACGCGACGCTCTGACAACGGCCGTGGCTTTGGGTACCTTGCCGCGGCGTGCAGCTCGTCATTCCGCCCCGCAACCGCACCCTCGGCACCGTCGATGCGCTCGGCCTCATCGGGCTCGTCGGCCTGCTCATCGGCCGCTACGTGCCGGTCGCGACGCTCATTCCCTTCTGGGGCTGCACCTTCCGCGAGACGACGGGCATTCCGTGCCCAGGCTGCGGGCTGACACGGGTGGCGGATCGGGTGGCGCACTTCAACGTCGTCGGCGCGTTCATGGCGAACCCACTGGGCACGGTGGCGGCGCTCCTCTTCGCGGTGGCGGCGGTGGCGATGGTGGTGCACCTGGTGTTCGGCGTGCCCATGCCTGAGCTCGAGCTGACCGACGCGCAATGGCGCCGCGTGCGGTGGATCGCCCTGGGCCTGTTCCTCACCAACTACGCCTTCGTCGTGTTCAGCTACCGGGTGCTCCACTGGCACTGACGACGTGGGGCCTGGTGCTGATGGGCTACCTGTCGGGCTCGGTGCCCTTCGGGGTCATCCTCACGCGGCTGTTCACGACGAAGGACGTGCGGGCGCACGGCAGCGGAAACATCGGCGCCACCAACGTCGCGCGCGTGGCGGGAAAGAAGTTAGGCGCGCTGGTGCTGCTGCTGGACGCGCTGAAAGGCACGCTGCCGGTGTTCGCGACGATGCGCCTTTTCCCCGACGTGCCGCTCCTGCACGTCGCGGTGGCCTACGCGGCCTTCCTCGGACACGTCTTTCCGGTGTGGCTCAAGGGGAAGGGTGGAAAGGGGGTCGCGACGGCGCTGGGGGTTCTCGTCATTCTGCTTCCTCAGGCGGCGCTCGTGGGCGCGGTGGTGTGGGGCGTGATCGTCCTGACGATTCGGGTCTCGAGCATCGGCAGCCTCGCCGGAGGCCTCTGCGCGATCGTCACCTCGTTCTTCCTCGGCGCGCCCATCGAGTACCCGGTGTTGGCCGCGGTGCTGCTCGCCTCGATGGTGTGGACGCACCGGGGCAACCTCTCGCGTATGGCGAAGGGGACGGAGAACCGGGTGTAGCGCTCTTGGCTGGTCTCTCCGTGCCGCCAAGCAGCCGCCGGTCGAAGCGGCTGGGCTGGCCGTCACAGCTCCGACCGCCGCTCGCGAAGCAGCCGGGCTGGCCGTCACAGCTCCGACCGCTGCTGGCGAAGCACATGGGCCGGCCATCACAGCTTCGACCGTCGCTGGCGAAGCACGTGGTTTCACCCTCAGGGCTTCACGGGCTACGAACGTCAGCGCGCCTCGGGCTCGACGAGGGTGCCGGACCACTTCGGCGTGCGGCGCATGTCGGGCGGGTGGAGTTTCCACGCTGTGAGCGTCGCGGCGGCGGCGCGCACCGCCGCGTCCTGGGACTGCTGCACGAGGCGCAACAGCGGTTCATTCGGCACCTCGCAGCCCAGGCGCGTCTCGACCCATGGGCGGATGAGCTCGACGAGCGCTCGGCGTTGAACGGTCGGGTCGGTCGCGGCGAGGGAGCCGATGAGCGCACGGCACCTGTTGGGCGCGGGCCGTTCCAGCGCCTGCGGTGGAGCCACCTCGACCGGTCGCAGGCCTCCGCACGCGCGCGGGGCATCGACCCCCAACTCCGCGATGGTTGTACACAGCAGCGCCTTTTCGTCAGCAGAACGGGGTGGCGTCGCGGTGAGGCTACGCTCGAGGGAACCGACGGCGATGGCGAGCCGCAAGGCCTTCACGGCAGCGACGGCGGCCAGACGAACACCCGGGTCCGGATCGAGCACGAGGTCGGCGACGGCCGAAGTCCCGGGTTCCCAGCGGGAGGTGGCGGCGAAGCGGGCGAGGTGGAACCGGGTCGCGGCGTCGGGGGCGCGGCTCTCGGCAGCCCACGAGAGGGTGTCGGCGCGGGCCATCGCGATGAGTCGCACCTGCGCGACCGGCACTGGACACTCCGGCGCGGCCGCGACGACGGCGTCGAGCGCCTCGGCGCCCTTGCGGGTATCGGCGACCGCGTAGAACCACGCGGCCTGGCAGGGATCGTCCGGGAACGGCCCGCGCGCGACGACCTGCTGCAGCTCGGCGATCGTCTGCCCATTCACGACCGCGGGCGCCACGCGTCTGGGCGCGCACGCCGCGAGCAAGACCAGCACCAGCGCTCGTCTCACTTCGGCCTCTTCAGATCGTTCGCCGGCGGAGGCGTATGCGGCGCGAGCGGATCTTCCTCGTCATCGAGCCGCGAGGCGGGTTTGGGAGGCGCCTTCTTCGTCACCGTCGGCCTGGGCTTCGGCGCGGGCTTCACCTCGGGCAACGTGGGCGGACGGGCGTCCTTCGTCTTCGGCTTCGAGTCGGGCTCGTCGAACGCGCGATCGATGGCCGAGGTCGGTGCCTTCGGCGTCTCTTTCTCGGGGGGCGGCTTCTCGACGACCGGAGCCGGTGGGCGCGTCTCTTTCGACGGGGGCGGCTCCGGTTTCTCCTCAGGCACGCGCTGGAGCTTCTGCACCAGCTCGATGCGCGGTCCCGATCCCGCGGCCGTCACGGTCATCGGCAGGTAGCCCTCTTTCTGCAACGTGACGTCGGCCTTGGCCCGGCCTTCGACGGCGGGGAGCTCGAGATCGAGCGGCGTGGTGCCCTTGATGACGCGGCCGATGATGACCTGCGCGCCGGCGGGATCGGTCTCGATGTGGAAGAGCACCCGCTGTTGCTCGCCCTTGCCGCGCTTGAGGACGAGCGCGGTTCCGCCAATGCCAGCGAGGAGCGCGACGACGAAGCCTCCGACGAGGAGCACGGTGTTGCGACGGGGCGCGACGGGCACGGGCTGCGGCGCCGAGACGGGCAGGTCGGTGGTCGGCGTGGTGGTCGGCGTGGCGAGCTCACTCATCGCCTGGAGCACCTCGTCCATCGACTGGAACCGATCCATCGGCGACTTCTGCAGGCACTTCACCACCAGCGCGCTCATCACCTCGGGAATGGGCTCGAACTTCGCGGGCGTGACGATGGCCGGGATCGGCTCGTTCACGTGTTTCAGGATGATCTCGAGCGGCGAGGTGCCCGAGTAGGGCGGCTTGCCCGTGAGGCCCTCGAAGAGGATGCAGCCCAGCGAGTAGATGTCGCTGCGCGGGTCGGCGAAGTTCCGGTCTCCCTGCTCCGGCGCCATGTACGGCGGGCTGCCCATGAGCATGCCCTGCTGCGTGATGGCGCGGCCCTCGAGCTCCTGGCCGTCGATGAAGGACTTCACCAGGCCGAAGTCGAGCACCTTGATGTGATCGGCGTCGTCATCGGCCGAGAGCACCATGACGTTGGCGGGTTTGAGATCGCGGTGCACGACGCCGAGCTCATGGGCTTCCCGCAGCGCGCGGGCGATCTGCTTGCCCATCGAGAGCACGCGCCGCCAGCCGAGCGGGCCCCTGGTGAAGACGCGATCGAGCGGCTCACCTGCGAGGAACTCCATCGCCAGGTAGAAGATGCCGTCGGCGGAGCAGCCGTAGTCGAAGATGCGCACCGTGTTCGGGTGGCTCAGCTTGGCGGTGAGGGCGGCCTCGACGAGGAAGCGCTGGCGGAAGGACTCGTCGCGCCCCGCGCCGTAGTTGGAGTCGAGCACCTTGAGCGCGACGGCCCGGTTGAGACCCACCTGCACGGCCCGGTACACCTTGCCCATCGCGCCTTTGCCGAGGCCGCCGACGATCCGGTAGCGCCCGTCGAGCGTGACGCCGATGAGTGGATCGAGCCCTTCGGCGGCGATCTCGGCGGTGACGTCTTCCTGGGCCTCGGACACGGACACGATCGCTTGGCCTATAGCCCCGAGGGGCCACGGCGGTCACGCGGTGGGACAGACCGTGTCATGTGCGCGTCACGGGTGCTCGAGGCGTCCGCGCGGCCACCTGGAGCAGCTCACACGCGATGGGCCCGTTCCACACCTTGAGGCGACTGGAGGGCCGCATGCCGAGCGCGCTCTCGAAGGCCTCGTTGCCGGCGAGGAACGCGAAGCGCCAACCGGGCCACGAGGTCTTCAGGTTCGTCCCCAGCGCGTGGAAGAACGACTTCATGCCCTTCTGTCCGCCGGTGCCGAGGCGCTCGCCGTAGGGCGGGTTGGTGCACAGGAGGCCGGGGGCTCCTTCGGGCGGTGGCGCTTTGGTGGCGTCGAGCAGGTCGAGGCGAACGCTGGTGGACAGCCCGGCGGTGACGACGTTGCGGCGCGCGGCCGCGAGCACCTCCTCGTCGTAGTCGCGGGCGAACAGCGGCGCGGGCGCAGGGCGGACGAGGGAAAACGCCTCCTTTCGCACGTCGTCGAGGAGCGGCTTCAGCTTCGGCGCGAACTTTGGCCACTGCTCGCAGGCGAAGTCGCGCCTGAGGCCGGGCGCGCGGCGGGTGGCGATGAAGCCGGCCTCGATGGCGAGGGTGCCAGAGCCACACATCGGATCGACGAAGGGCTCGCTGCCGTCGTACTTCGCGGCGAGGAGCATGGCGGCGGCGAGGGTCTCTTTGAGCGGCGCAGCGGTCGCCTTGACGCGGTAGCCGCGCTTGAAGAGCGGTTCTCCCGAGAGGTCGAGCGAGAGCGACAGCTGCGTCTTCGCCAGGTGCGCGACGACGTGGAAGGTGGGGTTGCGGGTGTCGACGTCGGGGCGTTGGCCCCACTTCTCGCGCAGGCGGTCGACGAGGCCGTCCTTGAGCTTGAGGGCGACGAAGCCAGAGTGCGTGTGCTCGGACTCCTTGAGCGTGGCCTCGATGGAGAACGTCGAGCCCTTGCCGAGCCAGTCTTCCCACGGCACCGAGCGCGCGGCCTCGTACAGCCCGTCGGCGCCCTGGGCCTCGAACTGCCGGAGCGGATACAGCAGTCGCATCGCGATGCGGGAATGGAGGAGGACGCGGGAGAGCTCGTCGAGGGCCGCGAAGAAGCGCACGCCGCCGCGGTCCTGGCGAATGCGCTTGCAGCCCAGCGCCTCGAGTTCTTCGGCGAGGAAGGGCTCGGTGCCTCGGGTGGCGGTGGCGAAGAGGGGGAGCCGTTCCATGGCGCGCGGCGCGTAGCACTGGTTGGGGGGCTTGGGCGACTTGGTGCAGTGGGGCTGGTAGGGTGCGCGTCTTCGGGGGGCCGCATGCGTGCGCTCGTCGCTGTCGCGCTGTTCGCTGTCGCGGGCTGTCAATGCGGCGGGACCGTGTTGGTCAAGTCAGGGCCCGATGAGCGGAACGAGGCGCTTCGTGACGCCGGGATGGCGGGTGGCATGGCGATGGCGGGCGGCGCTGCGGGCGGGACGGCCGGCGGGGTCGCTGGAGGCAGCGCGGGGAGTGGGCCTGACTACTGCGCGTCCGACTGCGACTGTCCCGAGACCGAGCGCTGTGTGGCGACCGGAGACGAGATCGTCTTCAACCGGTGTCTCCCCGGGAGCCCGAACGTCTGTACCACCCGCTGCGCGACGCCGTGTCCGGCTGGCCAGCAGTGCGTGAACGGGACGTGCGTGATGACGCCGTGCGTGGGCTCCGGCTGCACGACGACGTTCCTGACGAACATCAACGGGCGCTACCAGACGTACTACGAGCTCGACATCTCGGAGTTCGCGCAGCGGGCGAGTGACATCACGCGGCTGCTCGACGTGCTCTCGGCAATCACCTCGGGGCAGACGACCACCTGCAACCAGTTCGGGCGAATCGAGCAGCAGCTCATCTGTTTCGTGGGCAACCTCATCGCGCAGAACACGCGGGCGCCGCCGTGGGTCTCGCAGTTGTTCATGGTGCTCTCCGACATGTTCCGCTTCGGGAACCGGCCGCTGAAGGCGCGCGGGGTGATGGATCTGGCGGAGGGCCGATGGCGCGCGTGGTGGCCTCCGAGCGCTGGAGCGAGCTGTGGCTCGACTCCAACGGGCAGGTCATCAACGTGATGAACAACCCGATGTTGGGCGCGAACGGGCAGATCACCGTGACGGTGTTGGCGTTCGGCGGCTCGCCCACGGCGATGGAGGTCATCCTCGGGCCGCGCACCGTGGAGTTCGACGTGAACAAGCTGTTGGTGAACCTCATCAACGTGGCGATCCGCGCGGGATCGAACAACCAGGCGCGCGACGTGGGCGAGCTGCTCAACCTGGTGCTGTGCGATCAGATCACCTCGGTGCAGACGCGGCTGGCGTGCGCGGGCATCGCCTCGCAGCTCGCGCAGGACTTCGAGCTGAACTCAGGCCTGGGTGGCGTGCGCATCGACGAGCAGCGCGCGACGATTCACGACCTCGATGGGAACGGAACGGCCGACGCGTTGGGGTTGCCGAGCGCGCGGGGCCGGGTGACCGGGCGCATGACGAACGGGCTGGTGTCGGGTGCGTTGGGGTCGTTCCCGAAGTCGAGCTGGTACGGGACGAAGGAGCGGTCAGCGAAAGAGCGAGTCGACCGCGATCGTGACCTTCGGGGCCACGGTGCTGGTGACGGACTTGCCCCGGCCGAGGCGGGAGATGCGGGTGTAGTGGCCGCGCTTCGGGGCCAGGTGCACGACGAGTTTCTGGTGGGCGAGGTCGATGACCCAGTACTCGGGGATCTTCGCCGCGGCGTAGAGATCGGCCTTGAGCCCGAGGTCGAAGTCCAGGCTCGCATCGCTGACTTCGACGACGAGTGACGCTCGGTTCCACTGGTCCTCGTCGTCGAGGTACCTGCGCGCGACGATGGAGAACGCAGGGGACGGCTCGTTGAGTGCCGAGAGAGCGAGCGGACAGCCTGGGAAGAGGGCGCCGTCCTCACGAACCTGCGCCGTGAGGGCGTGGGTGAGGGCGACCACCGCATGCGCACGTGCAGGTGTCGTTCGCAGCTTGCGCAGGATGACGCCGTCGATGAGTTCGACGCGCACGCCATTGAAGGCGCCGGTTTGCTCGAGGCGGGCGAAGTGATTCCGGTCGAAGCGGAAGACGTCGTACGGCAGGTCGTTCATCAAGCCGTCCATGCGCCGGAGTTTCGCGCTGGCGGGGCTTGGTCGCAACGGGACTACTGCGCTGGCATCACCTGGAACCGGGCGGCCATGATGCGGTTGTTCCCGTCGTTCGGAATGGTGTCCTTGTTGACGAGCGGGAGGCGGGCGTCGGTCTTGGGGTCCCACAGGCCCATGAGGATGTTGAGGCCGCGCACGTTCATCTGCGGCGGAATGGGGACCTCGAACTCGTCGCGGAGGACTTCTCCGGCCTTCCACTGCGAGGTGGGCTTCTGGCCGCGCATGGGGTTGTGGTCGACGTTGAGGCGGTCGACGCGGCCGTCGACGTCCTCGACGTGGACGAAGATCATGTAGTCGGTGTTGAA
The DNA here is from genome assembly GCA_044352295.1 of Myxococcaceae bacterium. GTDB lineage: Bacteria > Myxococcota > Myxococcia > Myxococcales > Myxococcaceae > Xiheimicrobium. The sequence goes on along the minus strand of JBILEB010000016.1, from coordinate 22,919 downwards.
GTCCTGAAGGACCTTGAAGTTGAAGCCGACGCGCACGGTGTCACCGACGTAGGCCGCGCCTGGGGCGACGATGGTGGAGACGAGCTCGACCTTGTCGCCGAAGTTGGCGCCCGACTTGAACTCCTGGCCGGGGGTGGGGGGCGGGCGGGACTTGACGGCCTGGGTGCCCTCCGCCGTGGGAGCGGGCACGATGCAGGCGGACGCGAGCACGACGCAGGACGCGAGGACGAGGCGCATGGCGGAGCGGTGCGTACACCAAGGGCTCCATCGGCCCAAGGGCCAAGGACTCCAAGTCTCCCAAGCCACCCAAGGCCCCCGTCTGCTAAGGCCGCGCGCGCCATGATTCTCGCTGACGTCGTTCCGGTGCAGGCGCCGACCTCGGACCCCGTGGGGACCGCCGTGGCCGTGCTGCTGGGGCTGGGGCTGCTCGTGCTGCTGGTGCTGGTGGCGCGGAAGATGCTGTCGAAGCCGCCGAGCGCGCCGCCGCCGACGTTGCCGAGCCAGACGAAGGTCGAGCCGACGCTCGACGCGAAGCCGCTGCCGAAGGTGGAGCTGCCGCCGAGCGAGGCCGAGGCGAAGGCGAAGGCGGAAGCCGAAGCGCGACGGGCCGAGGCGGAGAAACTGAAGGCCGAGCGGGCGACGCTGGGGCAGGACTCGGCGGAGGCGCAGGCGCTCAAGGAGAAGGAAGAGGCGCTCAAGCGCGAGGCCTACCGGGCGCAGAAGCAGGCCGAGGCCGAGGAGAAGGAGCGCAAGAAGCGCGAGCGGGACGAGGCCGAGCGGCTCCAGGCCGAGGAGAAGAAGCGCGCGGAGGAAGCGGCGCTCGAGGCGAAGCGTCAGGCCGAGGCGGCGGAGCGCGCGAAGATCGACGCGCAGGCCGGGGCGACGTTGGCGTCGGGGTTGGCGAAGACGCGCTCCGAGGGCTTCATCGCGCGGCTCAACGGGTTGTTCGGCGGCGGCCCGAAGGTGATCGACGAGAAGGTGCTGGGCGAACTGGAAGAGGTGCTGTTCTCGGCCGACATCGGGGTGCGCACGGCGTCGCGGTTGGTGGAGCACGCGCGGGACAAGGCCAAGTCGAAGGAGCTCGACAGCGCCGAGAAGCTCAAGGGTGTCATCCGCCGCGAGGTGGAGCAGATCGTCTCGCTCAAGGCGAACACGAGCCTGTCGGGCGGTGGGCCGCCGCACGTGATCATGGTGGTGGGCGTGAACGGGGCGGGGAAGACGACGACGATCGGGAAGTTGGCGTCGAAGGCGAAGGCCGAGGGGAAGAAGGTGGTGGTGGGGGCGGGCGACACGTTCCGCGCGGCGGCGGCGGAGCAGCTCGACGTGTGGGCTGAGCGCGCGGGGGCCGAGTTGGTGAAGGGGAAGGACGAGGCGGATCCGGCGAGCGTGGTGTTCGACGCCATCAAGCGGGCGATCGAGGTGGGCGCGGACCTGGTGCTGGCGGACACGGCCGGGCGGCTCCACACGAAGGCGAACCTGATGGAGGAGCTGAAGAAGGTGAAGCGGGTGGCCGAGAAGGCGCTCCCCGGCGCGCCGCATGAGGTGCTGCTCGTGCTGGACTCGACGATGGGTCAGAACGGCATCGCGCAGGCGAAGGAGTTTCGTGACGCGGTGGGCGTGACGTCGATCGCGCTGACGAAGCTGGACGGCACGGCGAAGGGCGGGGTGATCATCGGCATCTGTGACGAGCTGAAGGTGCCGGTGGCCTGGGCGGGAGTGGGCGAGAAGGTCGCGGACTTGAGGAAGTTCGACCCGAAGGAGTTCGTCGACGCGCTGTTCGAGTGATCGCTTTCAAGGCTGTCCTGCGAACGGGTTCTCGATACGAACACCGTCGAAGACGCGGCCGTGCTGGAGGTCTTCGCTCCACAGTCGAGAACAGCCCCCGGACACATCATCGGCGTACAACAGGACGTTGGTGTCGAAGAACATTCGCTCCATCAGGTGCGCCCGCTGTACGCGTCATCCCGCGTGAACCCCTCGCCCTTCGAGTCACCGGATGAGGCGTTCCACTGGGCTTGAAGCTCTTTCGCCAACTGGGCTCCACTGCGAACCCCGGCGAGGCCCTCGAGAAAGCCGCGGACGAGCGCGTTGAGGCTGGTGCCCTGCCGGAGCGCCACCTGTCGAGCGCGCTCGACGACCCGAGGATCAACTGAAACAGTGAGATTCATGAGGGAAATTGTTCGTGCGCACGGGTTCCGTGTCAATCACCCGACTGGTGAGACCCGGCGATATGCAGCAGCTCGATGAGCCGTGGGGCCCAGCGCTGCACTGAGTAGTGGCCGACGACTCGCTCGCGACCGGCCGCGCCGAGTCGGTTCCGGAGCGCGGCGTCTTCCACGAGTGACGAGAGCTGAGCGACCCAGTCGTCTTCGGTGCTGGCGTGGAGCCCATCGACGCCGTGCGTGACGATGCGGGTGTTCACGCCCACGGGAGACATGACGGTGGCCGCGCCGCTGGCCATCGAGGTGAGGCCCTTGAGGCCGCACTTGCCGCGCGTCCATTCGTCGTCGGGGAGCGGCATGAGTCCGATGTGCATCTGCTGGAGGAAGGGCACCTCGGCCGCCTCGCTCCAGTCTTCGCCGACGAGGCCGAGCGCGTCGTCACGGAACGTCGGAGCGCCCATGAGGCGGAAGCGCACCTGGTCCTGGAACCGGGCCTTCACCCGTCGCAGCGCGGGGAGGATCGTCTTGTAGTGCTCGAGGGTGGTGGGGCTGCCGCTCCAGCCGATGACGACGGGGCCGTGCTCGGGCCGAGGCGCGGGGTGGAAGACGGTGGTGTCGACGCAGGTGGGCACCACGTGCACGTTGCGCGCGTGCTGGCGGGCCCAGTCGGCGAGGTAGTCGTTGCCAGCGATGACGGTGTGCGCGAGGCCGACGATGCGGGCGATCTTGTCGACGTTCTTGAGGAAGGCGAAGCGCCGGTTGGCTTCCGAGACGGCGTGGATCCAGATGGCGTCGTCGAAGTCGTAGACGATGGGGGCCTGCAGTGAGGCGAGCCACTCGCTCCAGGCGCCGAGGAGGAAGAAGGCCTCGCGCTGCACGAAGACGACGTCGGGGCGGGAGCGCAGGCGGGGGCGAACGCTCCGGGCGCGCCGGGCGAGGGCGGCGAGCGCGATGCGTCCCTTCGCGAGCGGAGAGGCGTTCCCGTATAAGACGCGCAGATCGCCGGCGGTGAGGACCGGGCGCTCGATCAGCTCGATGCCCGCCGCGCGGAGGGCCGGCTCGAAGGCCTCGACGCGGTACCGCTGGCTGGGAGACCGGCCGTGGGCCTGGAGCGAGAGAAAGAGGACGCGCACGAGGTTTCGTTGGTTGAAGCGAATCACCCCGGGCTGTAGCACGCCCAACCGGCATGGCCCGCCTCGTCTTCGTGGTGAACAACCCCGACTTCCTCGTCTCTCACCGGCTCGTCCTGGTGCGCGGCGCTCGGGCCGCCGGATATGACGTTCACGCCATCACCCCAGAAGGCCCGGGGCAGCGGGTTCTGAAAGAAGAAGGCGTCGAGACCCACTCGTGGATGCTCGATCGAAAGGGGCAGGGCCCACTGGTCGAAGCCCGCTCGGTGGCTGCGTTGGTCAGGCTGTACGCCCGTCTCCAGCCCGACATCGTTCATCACGTCACCATCAAGCCGGTGCTGTACGGAAGCGCGGCTGCACGGCTGCTTCGGCGTCCCGCGGTCGTCAACGCCGTCTCTGGCTTCGGCTACGTCTTCCTGGCCTCGGGCGCAGTGGCCGAGGTGCGTCGACGGGCCATTGCCGCGGCCTATCGCGTGGCGCTCTCGACGCCACGTTCGGTGGTCGTGCTGCAAAACGACGATGACGAGGCTGACCTGCGCCGGGCTGGGGCGCTGGGTTCGGCGACCGTGGTCAAGATCCGCGGAAGTGGCGTTGATCTGAGCCGGTTTCACGCCTCGCCCGAGCCTCCGGGCCCTCCACTGGTGGTGCTGCCCGCGAGAATGCTGCGGGATAAGGGCGTCGAGGAATTCGTCGAAGCAGCTCGGCGCGTTCGGGCCAGAAAGCCATCCGTACGGTTCGTCTTGGTGGGTGGTCTGGACCCGGGGAACCCGGCTGCTGTCACACGGGCCGAGCTCGACACTTGGACGAAAGAGGGAGTCGTCGAGTGGTGGGGCCACCAGACCGACATGCCCGGGGTGTTCGCGCAGGCCACCGTGGTCTGCCTGCCGTCATATCGAGAAGGCATGCCCAAGGCGCTCCTCGAAGCCGCAGCCGTGGGGCGGGCCCTCATCACGACCGACGCGCCGGGCTGTCGGGACGCCGTGGACGGAGGGCGGGCAGGCCTGCTGGTGCCGGTCCGGGACGCCGCAGCCATCGCCGATGCGGTGTTGGCGCTCGTCGAAGACCCCAGCCGTCGCGCCATATTGGCGCGTTCTGCGCGGTTGCGCGCAGAGTCACACTTTGATGAACGTGCCGTCCTCGCGGAGCATCTTCGGGTCTACGAGCGCTTTGCTCGTCCGTGACTGGCCACCCCGCGGTGGGTTCATGTAGGGTGACTCGAAGATGAACGGGGGCGGGCTGCCGTGGGACTGAAGCCAGGGTACTGCTAGGGCGGGGACGTCATGCAGACGTACGTGACCAGCTTCGTGGTGGCAGCGACCGCAGCGGCGGTGCTGACGCCATTGGTTCGACGTCTCGCCTTCCGGTTGAACATCGTCTCGACCCCTGGTGGGCGGCACATTCACGGGCAGACGATTCCGCGACTTGGCGGCCTCGCCATCTTCGGTGGGGCGATGTTCACCCTGCTCGGTGGGTACTTTCTCGGGACACTTCGCGACGTCCTGGCACCCGAAGAGGAGTGGCGGGGCCTTGGGCTGCTGATCGGCAGCACCGTGATGTTCGCCGTGGGCGCTCGCGATGATTTCCGGTCGGTGCGGGCGCTGCACAAACTCCTGGTTCAGATCCTTGCTGCGGCGATTGCCTGGTCATTCGGCTTTCGGATCGACGTCATCGATCTCCCCCTCCTGGGTTCGTTCTCGATGGGCGTGTTCTCGCTGCCGATCACGGTGTTCTGGATCGTCGGCATCATCAATGCTGTCAACCTCATCGACGGCCTCGATGGTCTGGCGGCCGGCGTCGTCTTCTTCGCAGGCGTGACGAACTTCGTCGTCGCCTATCTCCAGGGCACCACCTTCGTCGCCATCGTGATGGCGACAGTCGCGGGGGCGGTGCTGGGGTTCTTGTTCTTCAACTTCAACCCGGCGCGTATTTTCATGGGTGACTCGGGGAGTTACTTCCTGGGGTTCGTCCTCGCGGTCTGCAGCATTGCGGGCCCCCTCCAAAAAGCCTCAGCGACCGTGTCGATTGCAGTGCCCATCATGGCCCTCGGTGTCCCGATCATCGACACGCTCCTGGCGATGGTGAGGCGGTTTCTCGAGAGAAGGCCGATTTTTTCTCCCGACCGTGGGCATATTCACCATCGGTTGCTCGACATGGGCGTCACCCATCGTCGCGCGGTGCTCATCATTTATGGGGTCACGGTCGCGCTGTGTGTCGGCGCCATTGCAACGGCCTTCGGTCGCAACTGGCAGGTCGGCGCTGCCGTGCTGGGCGTTTCGGCGGTCCTGTTCGGGCTCATCCGCTTCATCGGGTACTTCGAGTACCTCCTCGTGGCGGCGCGGCAGCAGAAGCGCATCAACAGCCGCCATGTCGAGTGGCTCCGAAAAGTGATCATGGGGCTGCCGAGCCGGTTCGAGGCAGCGCGTGACGAGAACGAGGTGTTCGCGGTCATGGGCTGGCTCGCTCGCGAGGCTCGATTCGATTCACTCGAGCTCGTGCGGGGACAGGTGAGCATCGCGACCTGGGCCGGCGCGGACTACGACGACATGGCTCAACGGGACGTGACCTCTGCTGCGGTCCAGGTACTGGGACCGAGCAGCGAGGTGGCGCTGATTGCGCGCTGGAGGTCAGAGTACGGCGACGTACCGCCGCAGATGGACATCATGCTGCAGCTGGTCACCGACGTACTCGGCGCCGCTCTTCAACGGGTCGCCAGCCCCCACGTTCCCGCGGTCACGAAGCCTGAAGTGGTCGGCTCGGAGCTGTACGTGTCGGCGACGTTGAAGCCGCTGTCGCGCTGAATTCCGACCGTTGCCGAAGCGCGAGGAGCAGGAAGAGAAAGAAGGGCATCATGGGTGCTCTGTAGCGAGACAGTGCTCCGAGGTTCGCGGTGGAGAGCCCGGTGCCAAGCGCGAGAACGAACGTCAGAACAGCGCAGAACGCGAAGACGGGCGATTCCAGCACACGCGCCAGGGCGATCCGTGCACCGGTACTTCGTAGAACCTGGATGAAGAGCACGAGCATCCACGTCATCTCGACTGCGTTGAGCAACTGCATGGCCTTTCTGGCCTCGAAGATGAAAGGGCGGAAGAGGGCCGTCACGAGCGCAAGGGGGGCCAGTGCTACCTGTGCCCCGAGCGATCGGCCTTGTTCGGTATCACGGTCAACGCCCGGACCTTCGAGTGAGAAGTTCGAGCCGCCTTCGATCTCCGCTGCAACTCGTCGCTGGTACGCCATGGAGTCGCCGACCGAATCGAGTGTCAGCTTGGGGAAGAAGGATGTCGCTCCGGCGAAGCCAGCGACCCCAACGGCGACAGCGAGCGCGACGTACTGGGGTCGGATGGTGAAGGTCCGCCCGTCGCGAAGACCGCGCGCCACGAGAATCCAGGCCGCCCCGGCCACGACGAGTGCCATGAGAACGTAAGGCTTGAAGAGGCTGATGGCGGCGCCCGATGCGACCGCGAGCGCGGTCGCGAAGGTCAGCCGACGCCCTTCCACGAGCCAACTGATTGCGAGAAGGAACGGTCCCACGAAGACCATCACGATCGGCTCTTTCAACAACACCGAAGTCCACACCACACCGCTCGGGGAAAGCAGGATGGCGACCCGCAGTGCCGGATGCTGGGTGGCCGAGGTGTGTCGTTTCAGTGCGCGAAACACGAGGACCTTCGAGGCGTACGAGAATACCGCGATCAGCAGGGCGCTCGCGAAGAGCGAGTTCCCCAGCAGGAACGCGAGAATGACCGCCACGGCCTGCATGGAGCCAGTGGAAGAACCATCGAGGATCTCGAAGGGCAGTCGGTGCTCTTGCTGCAGGAGGAGCGCGACGACCTCTTCGCTCATCGGTCCAAAGTCGTAGCGAAGTGCTTCGGCAACCGGGATAGCGAAGCGGTGATAGGTAATCATGTCACCACCCTCGGTGTAGTAATACGTGTACACGAGTATGAGCCCGATGCTCGACGCCACATGCAGGGCGAAGCTCAACGTGAGGATTCGACCTTCCTCACGGTCATGCAGCCGCAGCACCACGGCGTGAATCGCGAGTCCCACCGCGAGCACGATCGGCGTAAAGATGAAGTCTTCCATGGCGCTGGGCGCTGAGTACCCCAACCGGGGCTCCCTGTTCGAGGTCCTCGCCCGGATTCCGCACCGGACGGCGGAGCTGCGCGACCTGCTCCCCCGGCTCGACGGCCCGGCCCTGGTGGACGCAACCTCGCGACATGGGGTGAGCGCCTGGGTCGCCGACGCCCTGGGCGAGCTCACTTTCCCCGACCAGTCGCGCCTCCTCGCCGACGCCCGGGCCACCGTCGCGGGCGCGCAGAAGCTCAAGCGGTTGACGCTCTCCGTCTACGACGTGTTGCAGGGGGCCGGTGTCGTCCCCATTGCGCTGAAGGGCACGGTCCTCGCGCACCGGCTCTACCCCTCGAACCCGCGCGGCCGGCCGTCGTCTGACGTCGACGTGCTGGTCCTCCCCGAGGAGCTCGACCGGGTCGCCGCCGCGCTGGCGCCACTGCACCTGCACCGCTGGGTCGACCCCTCCCTGGGAGACGTCTTCGAAGACCACCACCACCTCTCGTTCTCGGGCGCCGCCGGGCTGGTCGAGGTGCACTTCCGGCTCATCTCGACCTTCGGGCGCGGTCTCTTCGACGACGACGCCATTCGCGCGCGCGCCCGCGACGCCACCTTCGAGTCGCGACGCATTCGCCTCCTGGCCCCCGAGGACGAGTTCCTCTACCTGGCGACGCACGCTGCCAACCACGTCTTCCTCCGCGTCGCGTGGCTGGTCGACCTGCAGCAGTTCCTCCGGCTGCAGCCCGCGCTGGACTGGCAGGCCATGGCCGCGCGCGCCGACGACGCCGGCTTCACCCAGGCGATCACCGTGACGCTCCACCTGCTCGAGCGGCTGCTCGACGTGCCGCTCCCCGATGAGGCCCGGCGAGCGTTCCCGGGGCGGCGCCGGCGCGGCTTCTTCGACGCGCGCCTCTTCACCGCGGCCACGCTCGAGTCGGCGTCCCTGTCGACCCACCGCCTCGGCAACTTCGCGGCGCGCCTCTGGCTGGTGGACTCCCCGCGTCATGGCGCCAGACACCTCCTCGACGGCGTGAAACGCTACTCTCGCCGCGCGCTCTCGAACCCCTGATGCCTTCGCAGGACTCCACGCGGTGGTGGTACGGGGCCGAGGCGGCGGTAGGCGGAGCCATCGTCTCGTTGCCGCTCTCCATCGGTGGCTCGCCGCCGTGGACCTTCGTGCTGCTGTGGGCCCTGGCCTCACTCGCGCTCATCACGTGGCTCATCGGAGCGTGGAAGCATCGTCGGCGCGCCTCGACGCACCTGCTGGTGGCGCTCCCCCTCGGGCTGGCGCTCGTCGCCGCGCTCTCGCTCATCCCGCTCCGGGCGGGCCTGCTCGGGGTTGTCTCTCCGGTGAACGCCGAGCTGCGGGACTTCGCGTTGGTGCCGTTGGGGCTCGACGCCGCGCGCCCTCTCACGATGGATGCGCCGTCGACCTGGAGGGCGTTGGCGCGGCTGCTGTCGCTCGGTGCGCTGGGCTTCGTGGCGCTCCAGCTCGGCCGGCTGCACGGGCCCCGGTTCCGCCTGCTGCTGACGGTGGCGGCGACGGGTGCGCTGGTGGCGGTGGTGGGCTTCGGGCACCTCATCGCCGGAGCGGAGTCGCTCTTTGGCCTCCTTCGCTACTACGCCAGCCCCCCGCTGCTTTCGTTCTTCGGAAACACGAATCACCTCGCCGGTTTCCTCGCGTTCTGCGGCACGGTGGCGCTCGGGCTCGCGATCGACACGCGCAATAAAGAAGCGGCCGTCGCCCTCTACGCGCTCGCGCTCACCTGCGGCACGGGTGTGTTTCTGTCCTTCTCTCGGGGCGGCATCGCGACCTTCGTCGTCACCTGGGCGCTCGTGGGGGCGCTCCAGCTCGCACGTCGTCAGGGAGGGCTGCGCTCGGCGCTCCCGTGGCTCGTCATCGGCGGCACCATGCTGTTCGCGCTCTCGCTGGCGTCCGAACAGCTCCTCGAGCGGCTGGCCACGGTCTCGTCGGCCGACAAGCTCGCGAAGACGAAGATCGAGCTGTGGCCGATGCTCTTCGACGGCGCGATGGGCTTCTCCCGCGCGGGCATGGGCCTCGGGGCGTTCGAGCTCGGCTTTTCGCGCTTCCAGACCACCCAGCTCGACGTCACCTTCACGCACCCGGAGAACCTCGTTCTCCAATGGCTCGCGGAACTTGGCCTCCCGTTGTCGATCCTGCTCGGCGTCGCGTGCGTGCTCCTGGCCATACAGCTCATCCGCCAGGCGAAGGGCCGAGTGCTGGAGCCAGTCCTCCTCCTAGCGGTGTTCGGAGCCCTGCTCCACGACGTCTTCGACTTCGCGCTCGAGCTCAACGCGCTGCCAGTGGCGGTGATGGTCGTGCTCGGGTTGACCGCGGGGACCCGCGAGGGAGAAGTCGCCAAACGCTCGGTGCATCGCGGGTGGGTCGGGGGGGCGCTCGCCATCGGGCTCCTGGGCTTCTTCGCCCTCAGCAAGGGACTCCCGACACACGCCGACGCAGAGGTGAAGGTGTTGGGGCTGGTGAAAGCAAGCGCTCCGGCGGCGGACGTCCGGCAGGCGGCGCTCGTGGCGATCGACCGGCATCCCTCGGACTGGGTGCTCTACTCCGCGGTGGCGCATCAGCTCAGCGTCGAGGGCGCCGCGCGGGAATCGCTGGCGTGGGTGAACCGGGTGCTGTTCCTCCGGCCGCAGGATGCGCGGGCTCACGTCGCGGCAGGTCGCGCGCTCTTGCGGCTCGGCCAACCGACGCAGGCCTTGCTGGAGTTCAAGGTCGCCTGGCGGCTGGGAGACTCCACGAGCGTGGACGAGGGGCTGCTGCTGGCGGCGAAGCTGGGCCAGTACGACCGGCTGCTCGTCGACGAGGCGGGGCTGCTCAAGCGGCTGTGGGAGCGCTACCAGGCGCTCGGCAAACGGGCGGAGGCGAAGGCGTTGCTCGAGGCGGTGTTGGTGCTGCCTCTGTCGGAGGCGGTGCGGGTCGAGGCGCTGACGCTCGCGGTCCAGCAGGCCGAGGTGGAGCAGCAGCCGAAGGTGGCGCTGGAGCGGCTGGAGTCACTCCCGCAGCCGGCTCGTGATGAGACGGCGATGGTCTTGTTGCGGGCGCGGGTGCTGGCGCAGGTGGGGCGGCTTGACGAGGCCTCGGCGTTGCTCGATGCGCTGTCGAAGAAGGTGCCGCAGGACGTGGGCGTGTCGATGGCGCTCGCTGGTGTGTTGTCGCAGCAGCAGCGCACCTCGGACGCGCGGGCGGCCCTGGAGCGGGCGCGGCCGTTCGTGTCGGGGCCGACGGGGCGTTCGCAGCTCTTCCAGCGTGAAGCCGACCTCTGGGTGCAAGACGAGCGCTGGCCGCGCGCGTTGGAAGCGTTGCAGACGGCGTCGCGCATCGAGCCGACGCGGGCTGACCTCAAGTACCGGCTCGCGCAGGTCTACGAGCGCATGGGCAGCCTCCACTCGGCGCTCGATGAAGTCCGCAAGGGGCGGCTCCTCGACACACCCGAGGGCGCAAAGGCTCAGGATCCCTGGGTTTCACGGCTGGAGGCGGCGCTCGCCTCACGCATCGAATAGTCCGCCGTTCATTTGAACCCGCCCCCGCCCCGGTGGTACTGACGGCGTCGTGTCCGCACAGGCCCCCAGCGAGGTGATTGGCACCGGCTCGATTGACCTCCGGTACTACCTGCGGGTCCTCCTGAAGCGGAAGTGGCTGATCCTCCTGGTGTTCGCGGTGGTGGTGGGCGCGACGACGTTGTGGGCGCGCAGCCAGCCGAAGGTGTTCGCGGCGCAGATCTCGCTCATCATCGACTCGAAGGAGCCGCGCTTCCTCGACAACCAGATCCAGGACGTGAACAACGACTCCACGTCGGCCTACTGGGCGAACAAGGAATACATCGAGACGCAGACCAAGATCATCACGAGCCGCGCGGTGTCGCAGCGGGTGGTCGAGAAGCTGGGGCTCAACACCGACGCGGAGTTCCTGGGCCTGACGAAGGTGCCGGAGGCGCAGCGGGCCGAGGTGATGAAGAACGTCGACGCGGTGGCGCGCGTGCAGGGGAAGATCAAGGTCGAGTCGCTGAAGGACTCGCGCGTCACGTACATCAAGATCGAAGACGGCGATCCGACGCGCGCCGCGCTGCTCGCGAACGAGGTGGCGCAGGCGTACATCGACGAGTCGCTCTCGCAGAAGCTCAAGGTGACCGAGAACGCGTCGAAGTGGCTCGACGAGCGGCGCGACTCGTTGTCGGAGTCGGCGCGGGCGAGCGAGCTGGCGCTGTACGCGTTCCGCAAGCAGTCGGACATGCTGAGCACGTCGATCGACGATCGCGCGAACATGGTGTCGGCACGGCTGACGGCGACGAGCCAGGCGCTCACCGACGTGCAGCTGAAGATCGCGGGCCTCAAGGCGCGGGTGGCGGCGATTCGCAACGTGCAGCAGCAGAAGAGCGACGACTCGATGTGGGCCGAGGCGCTGCCGGCGGCGCGCGAGAACCAGACGCTCCAGAAGCTGAAAGATCGCATGCTGGTCCTGCGCACCGAGTGTACGGAGCTCGTCTCGCGCTACCTCGACGAACACCCGAAGCTGATGGAGTGCCGCGACAAGCTGGCGTTGGTCGAGAAGGACTTCCAGCGGGAGCTGTCGAACCTGGTGGTCGGGACCGAGGCCGAGCTGCGGGAGGCCGTCGAGAAGGAGCGCAACCTCAACACGCTCTTCGTCGAGGTGAAGGCCGAGGCGTTCGAGGTCGAGAAGAAGAAGCTCGAGCTCGATCGCCTCAAGCAGGAGTCGGACAGCGCGAAGCGGCAGTACGACTCGGTGTTCAAGCGGCTCAAGGACATCGAGCTGTCGGGCCTGTTGCGAACCTCGAACGTGCGGGTGCTCGACGCCGCGCGGCCGCAGATGGCGGCGGTGCGACCGAACGTGCCGCAGTCGATCCTCCTGGGCGTGGTGGCAGGGCTCATCGCGGGCCTGGGCCTGGCGTTGCTGCTCGAGTTCCTGGACTCGTCGGTGACGACGCAGTCCGAGATTGAAGAGCGACTGGGCCTCACGTTCCTCGGCTTCGTGCCGACGATCCCGGTGTCGGTGACGGAGGGGCAGTCGAAGGACCTCCACATCTTCCGCGAGCCGAAGTCGATGATCGCCGAGTGCACGCGCGCGGTGCGCACGAACCTGTTGTTCATGTCTCCCGACAAGCCGCTCAAGCGCATGCTGGTGACGTCGAGCGGCCCGCAGGAAGGCAAGTCGACGACGGCCATCAACCTGGCGATCGCGATGGCGCAGAGCGGGCAGAAGGTGCTGATCGTCGACACGGACATGCGGCGGCCGCGGCTCCACAAGGCGTTCGGGGTGCCGAACGACGTGGGCGTGTCGTCGCTGGTGGTGGGTGAGGGCAAGCTCGAGGACGCGATCAAGACCACCGAGGTGCCTGGGGTGTACCTGCTGCCGTGCGGGCCGGTGCCTCCGAACCCGGCGGAGCTGCTGCACACGAAGGCGTTCGGCGAACTGCTCGAGACGCTCGACGGCAAGTTCGACCGCGTGCTGCTCGACAGCCCGCCGGTGGGCGCGGTGGCCGATGCCGTCGTGCTCGCGACGCAGGTGGCCGGCGTGGTGATGGTGCTGAAGGCCGGCGTCACGAACCGCGATGTCGCCAAGCGGACCGTCCGCGCGCTGAACGACGTGAAGGCGCCGATTCTGGGAGCCGTCCTCAACGACGTGAACCTCGAGCGCTCGCGGTACGGCGACTACTACTACGGCTACGCGTACCGCTATTACGGCTACGGAGAGAAGAACGGGTAGTCGGGAGTGTTCTTCGTCCTCTCCAAGACCCTCGACCTGCTGCTGGATCCCTGGTGGTGGGTCGCGGTTCCGGTGCTCCTCGGCATGTTCTTTCTCTCGCAGGAGCGGCGCCGACTCGGAGGCGTGCTCCTGACGGGCGGGCTGGGCGTGTTCGTCGCGCTCGCGTTGCCCGCGGTTTCGAATCGCCTCTGGCACGCCATGGAAGCCGACGCCGTGTCCACCATGCGCGCCGACATCACGTACGACGCGGTCGTGCTCCTCGGCGGCACCGTGGCTGCCTTCGGCGCCACGCCCGACACCGTCTCCTGGGGCGACAACGTCGAGCGCCTCACCGTCACCTTCGACCTGCTCCGGACCGGCAGGGCCCGGCACGTCATCGTCTCGGGCGGGAAGCTCCGCGACGGCCTGCCGACCGAGGCCGACTACCTGGCCCGCCAGCTCGAAGCCTGGGGCATCGACAAGGAGCGCATTCTCATCGAGCCCGAGGCTCGCAACACCGTCGAGAACGCCGAGAAGTCGAAGGCGCTGCTCGCGGCGCGGGGCTTCAAGACGGTGCTCATGGTGACGAGCGCCTTTCACCTGCCGCGCGCGCAGGGCTGCTTCCGCGCGGTCGGCCTCGAGCCCGACGTGCTGCCCGTCGACTTCCGCATGCGGGCGCCGGAGGCCGATACGCACTGGCTCCCGCGGGCCGGGTACTTCGGGGACTCGGCGCAGGCGCTGCGCGAACTGTTCGGTCGCGTCTCCTACCGCCTCACCGGCAAGGCCCGATGACCGCCTGGGCTGGGTGGGTTTGCGCGCAAACCTCAGCCGACCTTCGTGCTGACCCGCGCATGCGCGCCGACGACGCGCTCGAAGATGGCCACGGAGCGGTCGACGACGCTGGCCACGCTGAAGTGGGTGTCGACGTGCGCGCGCCCCGCCGCGCCGAGGGCCCGCCGCGTCTCGGGTGAGGCCCGGGCCAGCTCGAGCACCGCTGCCGTCCAGTCGCCGCCGGCGGGCACCAGCGCGCCCGCGCCCGAGCCCGCGAAGAGCCCCGGGTTCGCGCCGACCGCCGACGCCACCACCGGCACGCCGCAGGCCATGTACTGGAGCATCTTGAAGCCGCACTTCCCGCGCGTCTGCGCCGTGTCGGGCAGGGGCATCAGGCCCACGTCGAAGCTCTGGAGCGCCATCAGCTCCTTCTCTTCGCTCCAGCGCCACTGCTCGACCAGCGGGTGCGACGCGTACTCGGGCAGCAGGCCATTCGAGACGACGCGCAGACGCGCGCGGGGCACCTGCTCGAGCGCGCGCAAGACCGACGGCATCACCTCGCGCAGGTACGGAAAGTTCGAGGCCGTCCCCATCCACCCGACGACGAAGTCGTGGCCCTCGGGGCGAGGCGCGCCCGGCACGTACTTCGAGGTGTCGACGACGGTGGGAATGACGCTCGTCTTCCATGGCGCGCGCGCCTGGGCGGCGAGGTGCTCGTTGCCGGCGATGACGTGGTGCGCCGAGTCGACTGCCTGGCGGAAGGTGCGCTCGCGCGCGGCCGACGGCTCACCGGCGGCGCCGAGGTAGATGGCGTCGTCGAAGTCGAAGATGGTGGGGGTCGAGCGGAAGCCACGCACCAGCTCGGGCAGCCCGCTCAAGGCCATCGTCGTCTTGTGAAGCACCAGCAGGTCGTGCCCGCGCTCGAACACCAGCTTGCCCGCGCGGAGGAGCCGGCCGCGGGCCTTGTAGAGGGGCGCCCACGGCTTGTCGTGCACGTCGTTGTACCGCTGGTCGTACGCGAACTGGACCTCACACGAGATGCCGCGCTGCTCGAGCCAGGGGAAGAACTGGAGGCAGCGAAAGCGGCTGCCCGGGCTCAATGGCCCGTCTGTAAAGAAGAGAACGCGCAATGCCCCGATGCTCCCTGGTCCGGCCGTTGGATATGAAACAAACCTAGCGACTCACCCCGTGGCGCGCCACGCCTGGAGCATGAGCACGTCCCACAGATGGTGCTCCCAGGGGCGCTGGCCTTTCAGATGTTCCTGCCAGCGCGTGTCGATGACCGATGGGTCGAGGCCGACCTCGGCGAGCGATGCCGGGCGAAGCATTGATTCCGCCCAGTCACGAAGGGGGCCGCGCAGCCAGGGCCCGAGGGGAATGCCGAAGCCCATCTTGGGGCCCGAGATGACGTCGCGGGGCACGTAGCGGGCGAGCACCTCGCGCAGAATCCACTTTCCCGTCGTGCCGCGCACGCGCATCGAGAGGGGCAGGCTCCACGCGAACTCGACGAGGCGGTGGTCGAGCAGCGGCTCGCGGGCCTCGAGGCTGACGGCCATCGAGGCGCGGTCGACCTTGGTGAGGATGTCGTCGGGCAGGTAGCCGGTGAGGTCGCGCAGCATCATCTCGTGCGCGAGGTCTTCGGTGGTGTCGGCGGTGAAGGTGCGGGGCGGAGGGAGGGGCCAGGCGCCGTCGTCGGCGAGCACGCGGTCGGCCTTCGTCCAGTGCGAGGCGAGCACCTCGTAGACGCCGTCGGGCCGGTCGGCGTCGAGCGCGGCAGCGAGCTTGTGCATGCGGATGCCGGCGATGCGCATCGGGGGGAGCAGCGGCTTGCCGTACTGGAAGAACGTGTCCCACGCGTCGGGCGAGAGGCTGGTGATGGCGGTGGCGAGGCGATGGCGGACGCTCGCAGGGAGGAAGCGCGAGGCGGCGCCCAGGCGCGGGGCGTAGAGGTGGCGGGTGTAGCCGCCGAAGATCTCATCGCCGCCGTCGCCCGAGAGGGCCACGGTGACGTCGCGGCGGGCGAGCTTCGAGACGAGGTAGGTGGGGATCTGCGACGAGTCCGAGAAGGGCTCGTCGAACATGCGCGGCAGGAGCGGGATGACGTCGAGCGCGTCCTTGGCGGTGACGGTGAAGGGGGTGTGGTGGGTGTTGAGGTGGCGGGCGACGGCGCGGGCGGCGGTGCCCTCGTCGTAGGCGGCCGTCTCATTCTCGATGGAGAAGGTGTGCACCGGGCGCGAACTCTGGGCCTGCATGAGGGCGACGACGGTCGAGGAGTCGACACCGCCCGAGAGGAACGCGCCCAGCGGCACGTCGGCCACCATGCGCAGCTTGATGGCGTCGCGGAGCAGGGCGTCGAGCGCCTCGATGGCCTGGTCGTCGGAGCCGGCGAAGCGCGTCTCCTGGCCGCGGCGGGCGATGGCGGCGGGGTCCCAGTAGCGGGTGAGGTGGGGCTCGGCGTTCCAGTCGGAGAAGGTGAGGACGGTGCCGGGCGGGACCTTGTGGGTGCCGCGGTAGATGCAGCGGGTGCCGGGCACGCAGTTGGAGGCGAGGAAGCCGGCGAGAGCCGTGCGGTCGAGGGTGGTGTCGAAGTCGGGCAGTACGCGCAGGGCCTTCAGCTCGGAGGCGAAGGCGAAGGCGGTGGGCGTGCGCGTCCAGTAGAGGGGTTTGACGCCGAGCCGGTCGCGGACGAGGTGGAGGCGGCGCTCGGCCGAGTCCCAGAGGGCGAAGGCGAACATGCCGATGAAGCGGGTGAGGGCGGCGTCGAGGCCCCAGGCTTCGATGGCGGCAAGCATGACCTCGGTGTCCGAGCCTCCGCGCCAGGTGGGGGCTTTTGCCTCGCGTTGAAGCTGGTCACGGAGGGCCGCGAAGTTGTAGACCTCGCCGTTGAAGACGATGGTGAAGCGGCCCGAGGCGGAGACCATCGGCTGGGCCCCGGCAGGAGAGAGGTCGATGATGGAGAGGCGGCGGTGGCCGAAGGTGAGGGTCGGGGTGGGCGCGAGGTGGCCGGAGGCGTCAGGGCCCCGGTGCGCCAGCGCGGCGGTGAGGCGCTCGGCGAGCTCGGGTGAATGCGGGCGCTCGGTGGGCGACCAGAGACCGGTGATGCCGCACATGGTGAGTGGAACTACGCGACCGCAAACATGACGTCCAGCGCGGTCAGCGCTTCTGCCCCTCGAGGCGCAGCCACTCACCAACATGGTCCGTCTCGAGAAGCTCGTCGAATGCCGTGAGCGTGGTCTTCACGCCGGCGGCGTCGACCTCGTGAGCCAGCGCCAGGAGCGCCCTCGCATCTTGAAGATCCTTCGGCCGAGCGGCGACCAGCTTGTAGACGAGAAGACCGGCGACGCTCGGAAGCTGAATGTGAGACGACCGAACTTCTGGGGGACGGCTCGCTGGAGCGCTTGGAGCTCAAAACCCAGTCGCGCGAGGCTGACGTCGAAGTCAACCTCTGTGGCCGTGTGGCGCAGCGGGAGGACAAAACTCTCGCGCGCGAACCCGATGGGCCGCTTCTCGCGCTCCAAAGCCCGCCGAGGTGAAGCACTCCGCGAGTTCAGCTACCTCTTCGGGGGAGCCGCGACCGCGCAGTCGATGTCCGTCGTCAGGCTCGCGTAACTCCACGCAATGACGGCAATCCCGCCGAGGACGGCGGAGGCTTGTCGACTGGCTCGAGAACGCGAGCGACATCGGCGAGCGCCCGCTCCCTGCGGCTCGACGGGCCGCAGCGATACGGCCGTCGAACCGGCTCCTCTTCTCTTAGCCGGCTTTCTCGGTAGGCGCGTCCTTGAAGCTTTGGCCATGCGACCTTGAACAGTCTTGGAGACTTCGACCGCCCACCCTCGACGTGGGCCTTCACGACGCATCTGCTGCCACTGCTTCTTCGCTGAGGCCTCGAAGCCCGCGATGACCTGAGCCCCTTTTCCGAGTCCCTCAGGATGAGGGCAGTGTACCGCGGACTGTGGGTCAGGCCCAATGGTCGGGTGAGCACTGGGCGTAGATTCCAGGCGTCCCAGAGCGCGAAGGCGAACACGCCGATGAGGCGGGTGAGGGCAGCGTCGAGGCTCGGTGTCCGAGCGGCCGCGTCAGGGAGGGGTTCGCCCTTCACGTTCCAACTGGTCACGGAGGGACTTGAAGTTGTAGACCTCGCCATTGAAGACGGTGGTGAAAGCGACATGACGCCGAGACCATCGGTTGGGCCCCGGCAGGCGAGAGGTCGATGATGGAGAGGCGTCGGTGGCCGAAGAACAAACCAGCCTTGGGCTCGAGTTGGCCGGTCGCGTCGGTGCCACGGTGCGCGATGGCCGCCGTCATCACGCTCAACGCTCACGCTGAATGCCGCGCGTGTGGAGAGGCCCAGAGCCCGGTGATGCCGCACATTGAGGGTTCCCCTGTTCCACGAAAGCTCGGAGGGTTAGTTGCGCTTCGAGCCAGTCTTGAGGCTGGAGGAAGGTGCGCGGTCACTCAATCCCCTCCCGAGACACGTGTTCAGCCAGCAGCCCCGGTGTACGGCATCGTCACAAAGGCGGCACCGCGTCGGGCAACGGCTCGACTGGCGACGTTGGCGCATTGCGAGCCACCTCCACTTCAGTCACACAACTGAAGACCGATGAATCAAGAGTCCGCTACTCTCTGGGCCAAGTTGCGCGGGCGCATCGCGACTGCCTCGAAGCGTGGAGGCCGCAACGCGATCTTCTACACTCTGACGAGCCTTCTATCGCGGGCCGCAGTGCTCGTCCTCGCCCCCCTCTACACACGCAGATTGGCGCCTTCCGACTATGGCGATCTTGCCTTGGCGCAAACGCTCGTGAGCACGATCCCAACGTTCGCCTCGCTTGGACTGCTTTCTGCGTTGAGTCGTTTCTTCTTCGAAGGTGCGAACGCGACTGAGGGGATCCAGCGCGCAGGTGGCGTGGCACGATGGATCGCGGTTGTCGCCGTCGGGAGTGCGGTCGTGTTCCAACTGCTCCTCTTTGCCCTACCGCTTCCGACGGTTGGCCTGCTTCAGCTTCACGAACTCAGCTGCATCGTCTGGGGGGCAACTGGCGCGTTGATGCTGGGTGTCCCGATGGTCGTCCTTCGATCGGCCCAACGTGCTGTGCCAGCCTCTATCCTTCAGTTGATCGACTTCGCGGTGAGTCTCGGGACGGCAATTGTTCTGGTCGCCGTCCTGGGCCGAGGAATCAGGGGGGCACTCGAGGCGACCGCACTCGCCGGTGTGGTGAGTTCACTGGTCAGCATCGTCTTCATCTTGCGCTTTATGCGTGGGCCGCTCGATGTCTCGGTACTGCGACGTGCGCTGGCTTTCTCACTTCCTTATGTCCCCCACTTCGCATCGAACCAGCTACTCCTCATCAGTGATCGCTGGTTCCTGAAGCTGTTCGGCTTCGACCACGAGCTTGGCGTCTATTCACTGGCCTCGCAGCTTGCAGCGCCCGTAACGATCATCATTGTTGCGTGGAACGAGGCAGTCTCACCACGCGTCGGGGAGGAGTTTCGTGAGCGGGGAATCGCAGCGCTGAAGGATGCTGAGAAGAGCGTTGTGAAAGGCTATTTTTTCTTGGCATTGAGCGTCTCTGGATTGCTCTTGCTCGCCTCACCGCTCGCGCTCCTTGTGTTCGGGAGCAACTACAGCGCGGCGCTTTGGTTCTTGCCCGGCTTGTGCCTCGTCATGATAATTGAGGCTTTCTACTTTCCTTACTCGAACTACTTGTTCTTCATGAATCAGACGAGCCTGATTCCGAAGATAACGATTCTGGCCGCAGTCGCGAACGTCATGTCAAATCTGCTCCTCATTCCATTGCTCGGTGTTCCGGGAGCCATTGTCAGTCGAGCGCTTGGTGGCGGGGTCCGGTCCGCTGTCTCTGCCTACTCGGCTCGAGCGAAGATGGCCCATGAGCAAAGCTGAGCCTTCGCAAATCGAGGTCTGGAGTCGAGTTGTGAGACAACCCGCTTCGGCCGGGCCAGAGGACGTGGTGTTAGCCCCACCCGATGCAGACCCCGAGCCGGGCATTGCAATTGCATGGTCGCTTCTCGCCAGGGGCCGGCGAGTCCGAATCGTTGGGCGCGGCGTAACCACTCCGAGCTTCGCGGCAAAACTCCCGACTACCGGCGGCGTCGTGTTAACCGAACTTGACGCGTACCTCCCTGCCGACAAGCGCCCCTCTCAGCAAGCTCTTGCTGTCGGCCTGGGCCGTTGGCTCGAGGCCGTTTTCGGTGACGCAGTCGCAGGTGTCAGTGGGCGGGATGCCTTTTGGTCGAGTGCATCCACAAGACTTGGGCTCCAGGACGTGTTCGATGCTTGGTGCTTCGCATCAGGTCTTGCCGAGAATCACAGCTCTTCGCGTTTCATCATGACTGAACGTGGTTGGTTGGGTGCTGATATACTCTCAAGCCTTGTCACTACGAAGGGCGGCGCAGTAGAGCCCGTCGATTCAAGGTGGACACGCCTTCTTGCGGCCCTCAGCGTGGTCGTTCTTGGCGGAGCCGCCGCAATTGCCTCTGTCTTGCTCCGTATTCGGGAGTTCGTGCGAGAGGCGCCGTCGCGGCAACTCATCAACTCGCTGCCAAAGACCGCGCATCCGGAGGTTTGGCTCGGCGTCAATGGCGCTTGGGAATTCAGTTCTCGGCATATTCTTGAGCCCCTCGGGGCGCACGCCCAGAGGGCCGGCTTGAAGGTTGGTGTGTTGCTGCAGTCGTCAATCCGGCCTGGCAAGTTGGGCGATGCACATCGGGAGATTTCGGACGACTCCGCGGTTCTTCCCGTTCTCTCGTCTGCAGTTCTGTCGGGGGCGTATTCGCGAGTCGAGCAAGTTGTCAGCTATTCAAGTTGGCTCCAGCTTATCTCTGCAATGCCAGGAACATGTATTGCGATGGCGCGCGCGACGTTTCGCGCCGCAACCAAGGCGTCCAAGATCGACTTCGGACTCTTCAAGCTTTCCGTTTCGGAGACGCCCGCTGCGCTCGTTCGTCTCACGACGCTAGATGTTCTGCGAGCTCGAGAGGCGGCGCATGCGACGAGGTGCTTGGTCAGGACCGCCAGGCTTGCAGGGGGGCGCATTGCGCTGTCGCAAGCCAGTCTCGTCGCTGATGCCGTGCCCGATCTGATTCTGCAGTCTGGTGGTGCTGAGACACTGGATGTTGTGCATGGGGCTCTTGCAGAGCCGCTTGATATGGTCACCACTGCTCGGACCTGCTCGACCCGGAAGCTGCTTTGGACGAACTCGGAGGCCCGCTATCTTGCTGGCCAGTTGAAGTCCGTTTGTGTTGGCGCGGCGCCTCCACGTGTCTGGCTGCCTCAGCCTCACGTGAAGGCCCATCAGCCTTTGCGAGTTCTCGTGTTGTCAAACTACGGCACGTTCGTAGGGGGCGGCCATCGCACGCTTCCTCGCCTCGGTTACCAAGAGCACCTTCTGGATAATGTGAAAGGCCTTCTTGCTCGAGCTCAGCGAAAAATCGCACTTCGGTGGCGTCCACATCCCGGCGACGACCGCCAGCAGGTTCGGCGGGCTTGCTCTGCATTTGGTTCAGACTTGTCTCTTTCAGAGTCGAAGCGTCTCGAGGTCGACCTGGCATGGGCCGATATCTTCATTGCCTCATTGTCTTCAACGGTGGTCGAGGCCCTGGCTTGGGAAAGACCGCTGCTCATACACGACGTGCCGATTCACGAGGCCGCAGTCCTGATGTCGCTCTTCGACAAGCGACGGCGCTTCCGAAACGTTGACGAACTCGAAAGGGCCTTTGTTGAAGCGACAAAGCAAGTCGATTCCGAAGCCACCTTGGACCAAGAGCAAGAACTTCGTAAGGAGTTCTTCGGGGTATCTGGAATGCCGAAACCAATCGCGGAGTTCGTTTTCCCAAGAACATGAAGATTCTATTCCTCTGCTCCAATCCGCGAACGGAAGCCAGCATGCGCTTTCGAGTTCTTCAGTTCCGCGGTCCGCTAGAGCGGGCTGGACACGAGGTAGTCGTCTCGAGTTTTTTTGACGAAGTTCGAAGGAGCTGGGGAGCTCGGGTCGCGCTTGGCTTTGCACGTCGAACTCGAGACCTTGCAGTCGCATTGACCGCCGACAGAGTTTTCGTGCACAGGGAGGCGTTTCCGCTCTCGCTGAATGCCTACGCGCGCGCATTTCGCTCCGCCTGTCCTCTTGTTTTTGACTTCGACGATGCCGTGCACCTCGCTGTCGGTGGTTGGCGAGGCCGTCTAGCGCAGCCCGAGTCGACTGGCGGGCTGATTTCTCGCGCCGACCTGGTCTTCGCAGGCAACGAGTACCTCGCTGAGTACGCCACAAAGTACTCGCGGCACGTCCGCATCGTCCCCACAGTTGTCGACACTGACCGCTTCGAGCCGCGGCCGCGGCCCCCAGTCGCAAAGCCGGTCATCGGCTGGGTTGGCTCGCCATCGACTGCGCGGTATCTCGAAGCGCTGCTCCCAATTCTCGACGACCTGGGTCGTGAGCATGCGTTCACCCTCCGCCTCGTAGGCGCAGGCCGACCGTTCGAGCTTTCGCACGTAGAGGTCGACAACCAACCTTGGACGCTCGAGGGCGAGGTGTCGGCATTTCAGGACCTCGACATTGGCGTATACCCCCTCCTCGACGATGCTTGGTCTCGCGGAAAGTGCGGCTTCAAGGCCATTCAGTACATGGCGTGCGGAGTGCCCTTTGTGGTGTCGCCAGTCGGCGTCGTTGCTACCATCGTGAGGGATGGTGTGGACGGCTTCTGGGCTCGGAGCCCAAGCGAATGGAAGGATCGCCTCATCGCCTTGCTTCGAGATCCGGACCTTCGAGCGCGGTTGGTTGCTGATGGCCGAGCGCGTGCGGTAGCGCACTACTCTGTTTCTGCGTTGGCCCCCATGTGGGTCCATGCGCTCGAACTGCCGTACGAAGCTGGCGCTGGCAGTGGCCCCCTTACTGCTATCGCATCTGGCAGGCCGGGCGCATAAGGCATCGCCTGAAGTGGACCCCGTTTTTCGGACCACCCCGAGATTTGGAAACAGGGACAGCTCCGTGATGGAAGGAGCTGCACATGGGCAGGAAGAATCTGAAGAAGTACGAC
>JBILEB010000095.1:0-27437 GCA_044352295.1 Myxococcaceae bacterium | reverse complement strand
GTTGCCCGTGCCGGTGTTGCGCAGCACCTCGAAGACGCTGTTCGTGTTGAGCAGGACGATCTCGGGCCGCCCGTCACCCGTGAGATCGCCCGCGATGATCTGCGTCGGGAAGTAGAACAGCCCGGTCATCGAGAACGCGACCGGCGAGAACGTGCCAGAGGGGCCGGTGCCCTGCGCGTTGGCCTCACCGAGACGAACGTTGAGCGCGGAGCTCTCGACGCTGACGAAGTCGTTGCGGCCGTCACCGTTGACGTCCACCACGACGAACGGGAACGTCGACGTGGTCGTCGCGACCGACGGCAGCAGCGAGCCCAGGCCGATGCCCGAAGCGCAGAAGGTGCGGCACTCGCCCATCGAGCAGCGATCGGCACCGCCACACGTCGTCCCGCAGCTCCCGCAGTTCGTGGTGCTCGTCTGCACGTTGACGCAGGCGTTGCTGCACCGGTTGACGCAGTCGGTGGTGCAGATGCCGTTGGTGCCGCAGACGCCGCGCTCGAGCGGGTTGGTCGCGTTGCAGACCGCGCAGGTGGCCCCGCAGCCCAGGGTATAGTCCTGGGGCACGCACTGGTTGCCGCCGGCAGGGCAGCGGTTGGTGCCCGCGCCGCACGTCCAGCCGCAGGAGAACGAGCTGCCGGCGAACGCCTGGGTACACGTCGTCGTGGTGTTCGCGGGGCCTGCCGGACACGGCGTGCAGCTCGAACCGCAGGTGTCGGGCGAGCTGTCGGACACGCACTGGCTCCCGCACCGGTGGAAGCCCGAGTTGCAGGTGAAGTCGCAGGTGCTGAAGGAGCACACGGCCGTTCCGTTCGCCGGCGCCGTGCAGGTCTGACAGCTGCTACCGCAGGTGGTGACGGAGTTCGCGACGCAGACGTTGTTGCAGAAGTTCGGGGTGCTCGTCGAAGCGCAAGCCAGCCCGCAGTTCATTCCATCGCAGGTGGGCGTGGTGCCGCTGCCCGAAGGCCCGGCGGGACACGGCGTGCACCGGTTCCCGCAGGTGTTGACGCTCGAGTTGAGCACGCACTGGCCGTTGCACTCGTGGTACCCGGGGTTGCACTGCACGCCGCACGAGGTGCCGTTGCAGGTGGCGATGCCGAAGGCCGGCGAAGGGCACGGCGTGCACATCGAGCCGCACGTCAAGACGCTCGCGTTCGACACGCACTGCGTCCCGCACTGGTGGAAGCCGCTCGCGCAGGTGTACTGGCAGGCCCCGTTCACGCACTGGGGGTTGGCGGCGCCCGCAGGGGCCGTGCAGGTGGCGCAGGTGGCCCCGCACGCGGTGATGGACTCGGGGCGGCACTGGTTCCCGCAGCGCACGAAGCCCGGGTTGCACTCGAAGTCACAGGCGGGCGCGCCGCCGGGAGAGGCGCTCCGGCACACGGAGACCCCGTTGGCCGGGGCCTGACAGGGTGCGCAGGCATTGCCGCACGTCGCCACGTCGAAGTTCGACACGCAGTCGCTCCCGCACTGGTGGAAGCCCGTCGCGCAGACGAAGCCGCAGTCGTTGCCATCACACGTGGGCGTCGCGTTCGGCGGCACCATGCAGGCGCTGCAGCGCTGCCCGCACGTCGCGGTATCGAAGTTCGACACGCACTGGTTGCCGCAGCGGTGGTACCCCGGCCGACAGGTGAAGTCGCACGCGCCATTCGTACAGGCGGGCACCGCGTTGGGGCCGGCCGCCCCGGCACACGACAGGCACCGCGAGCCGCACGCCGTCACCGTGTTGTTGGGCACACACGCCCCGCCGCAGAGCGTCGAGTTCTGCGGGCACACACACAGGCTCCGGCTCGCGTCGCAGATCTGCCCCCCGTTGCAGTCACTGTTCGCCTGGCAGCCGAACTCGCAGCGGCTGGTGCGCATGTCACAGAAGTAGTTCGCCGGACACGCGCCCGGGGTGCAGGTCGTCGGCACGTTCTGGCAGCTGCCGTTGCTGCAGAACTGGTTGCCAGAGCACGCCTGCCCGCACGCGCCACAGTGGCCGAAGCTGTTGGTGGTGTTGACGCACGCGCTGCCACACAGGGTGAGCCCGGGCGCGCACGCGAGCACTTCCATACCGCCACCACCCTGCCCGCCCGCGACGCCGCCCGCCGTCCCACCGGCGCTCCCGCCGCCGATGCCCGAGCTCCCGCCGCCGCTGCTCATGGTCGCCTGGCACGAGCCCGACGCGCACACCTGGCTGGCGTTGCAGACGCTGCACTCCCGACCCAACGTGCCGCAGGCCGAGACGCTGAGGCCCCCCTGGCACTGGCCGTTGGCGTCACAGCACCCGGTCGGGCACGTCGTCGGCGAACAGATGGGCGCGGGCGTGGGGCACGCGGTGAAGAGGACCACGGATGACAGAGCGACGAGCCTGAGCAGGTTCACAGCGGTTTGCTCCCACGAGACGACGAGATCGGTTGACCGACAAACACCTGAAACGGCCGGCGACCGCAAGAGGGGTCCGACCTTTGACGACATGCGTAAGTGGTCACTTCATGGGCGTATTTTGAACCCGGTGTCTCTTTTGAGAGACAGTTTGACCCGGGCCAGTCACTTCGGCGGAGCGGTCATGCGGGCTCGCAGGGCGCTCAGCACGGCGGCCCGGTCGTCGCTCGAGGTGAAGCTGCGCGGCGACAGGACGATGCGAAACAGCCGTCGGGCCGAGCGATCGACGCCGCGAACCACCACCGCCTCGGCCTCGTCGGTGATCGAGGTCACCGCCTCCCACGGGAGCTGGAGCTCTCCACCCGTCAGGCCGCGGTCCGTCACCTCGATGGGCACCCCGACCTGAAGCGTCAGACCTCCGCCCGCCGCCAGCCTGGACCGTCCCAGCATCACCATCGGCACCAGCACCGCGGTCGCGATCCACACCGCCGGCGCGAGCACCACCAGCCCGCACCCGCCGACGAGGAGCGGCGAATCGACGCGCGAGGCGACGAAGGCCAGCGCCATCACCAGCAGCACCGAGATGCCCGCGCGCCACGCCAGCACCAGCCGTTGGCTCCGCTGCAGGAAGGTCGAGAACGAGGCCTCGAGCGTCCCGAGATCGCCCAGCAGCGCCTCAGGGACGAGCTGGCTCTGCACCTGGCCGACGAACGAGCGTTCGGGTCGAGAATCCGTCACCGGTCAGGCGGGTACCACGCCGTCGGGCGGCAGGCGACCGTCCTCCGGCCGCACCCAGTCCCGCTCCGGCAGCTCTCGCGGCTCGACGAGTCTTCCATCGAACGTGAGGCGACGGGCCGGCCAGATGAAGGTGCGGAACGCATAGCGCGCCAGGGAGGGCTGATCGAGCTCGGGGTGCAGCGTCGGCTTGATGTGCTCCGCGTGGTAGGCCGGCAAGAGGCTCCAGTGCAGGCCGGGCATCAGATGGTGGGCCCCGTGGTACCCGTTGTTGAACGTCGCCCAGTTGAAGAACCGGCCCACGAAGTTCCGCGAGTGATTCGACGGGTGCGTCTCATCGCAGCCATCATGCTGCACGAGGTTGACCGCGACGATGCCCCAGTTCGCGAAGAGGTGCGGGATCCACATGAAGAGCAGCGCGCGCCGCCAGTCGAGCAGGGTGAGCCCCACCTTCACCGCCCAGACCGCGCCCATCTCGAGCAGGTACTGGTTGCGCCAGGCCTTCACCTTCCAGCCCACCTGCTTCAGGTAGAGCGCGTTGCCGCGGAGGATCCCCGGCGTCACCGTCGGCAGGAAGAAGAGCAGGTTGAGGAGGTTCCAGCGGAAGCGCATGCGGGTGGTGCGCATCACGTCCTCGGCTTGCTGCGTGTAGCGGTGGTGCGACAGGTTGTGCCCCGGCACGTAGTCGCTGATGGGGAAGCCGTAGGACAACGAGACCCACAGCTGGAACGCAGTGTTGAGCGGGCGCGCGCGGAAGACGGGCGTGTGCACCACGTTGTGGGCGATGACGGCGCAGATCCACGAGAGCACGGCGAGCCAGACGACGGCCGGCACGACCGCCCACCAGGTCGATGGGTTGAGCCACCACACGCCGAGCATCGACGCGGTGTGGAGGCACAGTGTGGCGATGGTACGGCGATCCTCACGAAACCGGAGCATGGCGAAGGTTATCTGCCCACCCGCTCGGCGCAGCGCAAGACCCGTTCGGTGACGTTCGCTTGACGGCGTGCAACGGATCAGTGGGAAACTCCCGGCGAGCCATGCCGTGACTCTCGGGCCGCAGGCTCGACCTTCCACCGGCGATGGAGCCACAACCACTGCTCGGGATGGCGGCGCACCAGGCCTTCGATGCGGGCGGTCAGCGCCGCTGTATTGGCCACGAGATCGGCGTCCCGGTCCTCCGAGGTCATCATCGGCACGGGGCCCTCGACGACCATCCGCAGGCCGGTGCCCTCGCGCACCGCGGCGACGACGTACACCGGCGCCTTCGACACGCGCGCGGCCATCGCGATGGCGGGCGTCGTGCTCGCCAGCCGGCCGAAGAACGGCACGAAGACCCCGTCCTTCGCGGGGAGCGATTGATCGATGAGCTGCACCACCGCCCGGCCGCGCTCCAGCGCCGAGAGCATGCGCTTGAGCGCGCCGCGCTGGAGGATCAGCTCGACCCCCGCCGCTTTCCGGTTCTTCACCACCCACTCGTTGAACGCGCCCGCCAGCGGCCGCACCACCGCGCTGAAGACGTACCCACGGCGCGCCATCACCTCGGCGAAGAGCTCCCAACTGCCGAGGTGGGCCGAGGCGATCAGCACCGGCTTTCGTTCTTCCAGCAGCCGATCGAGCCCCTTCCAGTCGGTCACGGCGACGGTGCTCGCCAGCACCTCGTCGGGCAGGAGATCGCTCGTCACCGCCTCGACCGCCGCGAGCGCGAGGTTGCGGTAGACACCTCTGGCGATCACCCGTCGCTGGGCCTCGTCGAGCTGTGGGAACGCCTTGGAGAGGTTCTCGAGCGCCACACGCCGCCGAATGCCAAGGCCCCAGCCGAGCGAGGCCACCAGCCCCGCGAGCCAGGCGCGGGTGTTCGGCGACAACGCTCTGAAGGCCCAGAGCAGGAAACCCACCACGAGGCGGCCAACGGGACCTCCTGGCGTGATGTCGGGTTTGCGGGGCGTCGTCACCCTCGGTCGCTCCGTCGATCCACGTCGCCGTCCCTTAGCTCACCACGCCCTGCGGCGAAGATCAGGCCTGCGTCACTCGACGTTCTCGGGAATGGCGGCGGCCTTGCACTTCGAGATGCCCGTGTTGACGGCGGGGACCCGCTGATTGAGCTTCGCGGCGACCTGGTACGCCGTCAGCGCGGCCGCGCAGTCTCCGCGTCGGAAGGCGGCTTCACCGGCCCCGATGGCATCGGTCACCGTCTTGATGTCGGCCAGGAGCCGCTGGGCCTCGGCGTAGGCATCGGTGTCCTTCTCGATCGACAGGAGGTCGACCCGCGCCGCCTCGAGCTCACCCTTGTCCCACGAGGCCCGACCCGATCGAAGGGAGCCCTGGGCCGACTGGTTCTTGAGCGCCAGGAGGGCCGCGTTCTTCAGCGCGTCATCGTTCGACGGCGGCGGTTGATCGGGCCCCTTCACCGGCTGGGTCACCGGCTTCACGTCGGGCGCGGTGCCATTTCCGGTCGGTCCGGTGCTCCTGGTCGCCAGCACCACCCCAATCACCACTGCGACGATCGCCAGGCCCGCGATGGCGAACAGGGGCCCCTTCGACTTCGGCGCCTCGAGGACCTCGGGGATCGCCTGCGGGTTGGGCCGCAGATCCTTCGACAGGTCGAGGCTGCCAATGCCGTTGGTGCCCACCGCCGGCTGCGGACCGGTCGCCGACCCGGGGAGCGTCGACGCAAGGCCTGGCCCCGGCGACGAGGTCCGCATCATCGTCGCGGCGGCACCGTCCGACGAGTCGACCATCGTGCCAGTCGCGATGCCGGTCTGCTGGGCGGGCGAGGGCGTCGCGGCCGAGACCGCCTGACGTCGGGACTCGGTGGCGAGCCGCTGCATCGGGGGCGACGCCATGTGGAGCTGGGTGGGGATCGCCTGCGACAGCGCGCTGGCGAACGACATCATGTCGGGGAACCGATCGTCGCGACGCTTGGCGCACGCCTTGTCGAGCGCGGCCTGGAGCGCGGGCAGGTCGAGCTCCGGCGCGAACTGCGTCAGGCGCGGGAGCGGGTCGAGCACCTGCTTGCGCATGATCTCGGCGATGGTGCCGCCGTCGAAGGGCTGCCGGCCGGTGAGCGCCTCGAAGCAGACGATGCCGAGCGAGTAGATGTCGGCGCGGCGGTCGGCCTCGCGGCCCTCGACCTGCTCGGGCGACATGTACCGGGGCGTTCCGGCGATGGCGCCGGCGACGGTGAGCTTGGTGGACGCGTCGAGGATTCGCGCGATGCCGAAGTCGAGCACCTTCGCGTGCATGCCCCGCAGGCTCTTGCGGATCATGATGTTCTCGGGCTTCAGATCGCGGTGGACGATCTGCTTCTCGTGCGCCTCGGCGAGCACGTCGGCCACCTGCGTCACCACCTCGATGCCCTCGACGATCGACAGCCGGCCGCGGTCCGCGATCGTCTTCTTGAGATCGACGCCGTCGCAGTACTCCATCGCGATGAAGAGGTTGCCTTCGTCGTCCTGGCCGAACTCGTGGAAGGTGACGGCGTTGGGGTGCGTGACGCGCGCGTAGGTCTTCGCCTCGTTCAGGAACCGCCGGGCGATCTCCACGTCGGTCGAGAACTCGCTCTTGAGGAACTTGAGCGCGACGCGGTGTCCGATGCCGAGCTGCTCGGCCAGGTAGACGGCGCCCATGCCACCCTGCCCCAGCTTGCGGATGATCTTGAACCGGCCGGCAATCACCTTGTCGACGAGGCGGTCGGAGCGGTTGAGGCGGATCGTCTCGGTGCGGCCACAGGCCGGGCACCTGGGCTCCTCAGCCTCGTACTCCGTGCCGCAGGACTGACAGATGAAGAAGGCCACCGCACCGCTCCAGTCGCGCCCGTTACTTCTCGGGCGGGAAGCGCGTCGAGAAAAGGAGCCGCTCCAGCTCGGCGGCGCCTATGTCTGGAGAATTGCCGAGGGCCATCGAGGTGCGCAACACGGCGGTCCGCGGATCATCCTTGAGGTCGGCCTCGAGCCCCTTGAGCGCCGCGAGCCGATCGCCGGCCTGGTAGAGGGACAGCGCCCGGTAGAACCCGTACTCCTTGTTCGACGGGTCGGCCTTCGCGGCTTCGCCGAAGAGCTGCGTGGCGCGCTTGAAGTCCTTCTCGGAGAGCTCGGCGAGGCCATCGAGGAAGGCGGTCACCGAGACGGCGTTGGCGGCGGTCTGCCCGACGTCGGCGGCGATCTGGAACAAGGGGCGAGCGCTCCGCAGCGTCTCGGCCGGGAGCTTTTCGTTGGCGAGCGCCCGCTTGTGAATGCCCTCGGCCTCGGCGATGGCCGCAGCGCCGAGCTTCTGACCCATGTCGCCGAGCTCGGGCCCGAGCAGGCCCTCCTTGACGAGGGTGCGCAGCTCTTCGGAGGCGCCGCTGGGCCCCATCACCTGGCCTCTGTCGAGCTGGGCGAAGAAGGTGGCGCGGCCTTCGACGTACTTCGGCGTCGGATCAGCCGGCTGGCCCTTCGCGTTCTTGAGCTGCCGCTCGCACTGCTCGCTTTCGGCCTGGGCCTTCTTGCGGTCGGGGGTGTCCGGGCTGGCCTTCAGGTACACGCGGTAGGCGTAGCAGCCACGCTGGAGCTGCCTGGCGAGCACCGAGGCGCGCGCGAGCTGGAGGTAGGTCGCGAGCGTGCCCGGCGCGATGCGCGTCGCCTTGAGGTACAGCTCGACGGCCTTGGGGTACTGCTTCTTGTTGTAGAGTCGGCTCGCCTCGGACAGCACGGTGTCGACGTTGCCGACGCCGGTGCCCACGAGGGGCTCCGCCAGGACGAGCGACGAGACCAGCGCCGCGCACAGCATCAGGTGGCGCTCAGAAGCCATAGCCGAACCCCGCGTTGAAGCCCCACTGGTGCGAATTGGCGAAGGTGAAACGGTCGGTTCCGGGAGGCATGGAGTTCACGTCGTACGTCTGGCATTGCTGGGCCTCGCAGGCCGAGCGCTCGCCGAAGAGGTAGTAGGTGAAGTTGCCGCTTCCGTAGAAGTACAGCCCCTCGACGATGAAGAAGCGGATGTTCAGGCGCGCCGCCGCGAGGAGGTCGAGGATCTGGAAGCCGTCCGTGTACGCGGGGCTCGAGGTGCCGAGGATTTGTCCGGTCCGGAACTCCACGCCCACTTGCAGCTGGAACATGAAACGCCAGGCCGCGACCCGGAGTTGCGGCTGGAGCGCGCGCACCGTGACCATGTGAACCCGGGCCTGCTCGATGAGTGAGGGGCCCGCCATGCCGCTGCGCAGCTCCCGCATCTGGTTGTTGCCGAAGCCCACGCCCAGCTCGAAGCGCTCGACGTTGGTGAGGTAGCTGACGCCGACGACGGCGACGCCGAAGTACTTGCCTCCGGTTCCGTACTCGAGCGCGCCGCCCATCAGCAGTCGGCTCGAGGTGACGAGGTTCGCCGTGCGACCGGTGCCATCTCCCCAGCGACGCGCGACCAGGTTGCTGCCAAGCAACGTTCCGAACTCATACCCGAGCTGGAAGTACGAGCGCTTCTCGTAGGTGAGATCGGTCTCGGTTGCCTTGGGCGGTGGCGGCGGCGGGTTCACCGTCACCACCGGGTTGGTGTCAGGCGGCTGCTTGATGATGATCGCGGGGTCCTTGCCCGGCGTCGGGGTGAGCACCACGCCCGGCAGCGGCTCGAGCGTCTTGTCGAGCACGTACTGCTCGTCGGGCTTCACGTTGATGCTCTGCTCGAAGGCCTTGTGGTTTTCGGCGGTGAGCCGCACCACGTGCTGGCCGGGCAGGATGCCGCGATCGATGCGATCCTTTCCGAGCGGTTGCCCGTCGAGGAAGATCGTCGTGCCCGCGGGGGCTCCGGTGACGATCAGTCGGGCGGCGACCTTCTCGAGCTCGCGCTCCAACGAGGCGCTGCCCTTGATCGGCACCACGAGCGTCTCTTCGACCGGCTGGTGCAGCTTGAGATCGATCTTGATGGAGCGCTCACCGGGCAACACCTGCGTCGTCAGCGGCGTCACGCCCATCTTGGTGTCGTCCACGTACACCGTGGCGCCCGGCGGGGTGGACTTCACCTCGAGCGTGGACGCGACCGGCACGACCTTCGCCAATGCGCCCAGCAGCGCCTTCTCGAGCACGGGCGCCGCGGCGTTCGCCGGCATCACCTTGTTGAGCGCCGGCTCGTACGACACCACGCGGAACTTGAAGCCCGCCTCGTCCTGGCCGCCCTGGATGAGGACGATGCGGCCGAACCCGAGCTGCGCGACGAACGGATCGATCGGATCCGCGCAGCGCTCGCCCATCGTGAGGCACGGCACGTCGTCGACCTTCTTGCCCTTGAGCGCAGCGGCCAGCTCGGTGCGCCCGATGACATGCAGGGCGCGGTCAGCGGGCGCGATCAACTTGTCCAGGGCCTTCTCGGTGCGCTCGACCAGCGCCTCCTGGCCTGGATAGAGCGGGCGGACGAGCCAGAGCGCCGTCTCCGCCAGCGCAGCACTCGACGTCAGGGCGAGGAGGCCGGCCAGCATCCCCCCGAAAAGCCTCACGAAACGCGTCATGATCCCGGCCTTCCTACCGGACTCCCCCCGCGAGAGGCCACATATTCCTCGAGCTCGTCCAGGGTGGTCGGCCAGTCGTCTTTGAGGAGCCGGGACAGCGACCGATCCGCGAGGAGCCGCCCTTGCGCCTGGCACTTCGCGCAGTAGTTCGTTTCGTTGTTCGCGTAGACGATGCGCTGCACCGGGCTGCCACACACCGGACAGGGCTGTTTGTGTTTCCCGTGCACCGCCATCTCGGGCCGAAACGCCGTCACCTTCTCGGGCCACCCGTCGCCGAGCTCGGTGATCAAGCGCGCCTTCCACTCCTCGAGCACCGTGCGGGTCGCCTCGAAGAGCCGGCCGATCTCCTCGCCGGTGAGCTGTTTGGTCTGCTTCACGGGCGACAGCTTCGCGCGATGCAGGATCTCGTCCGAATACGCGTTGCCGATCGCCGAGAAGAGCCGGGGGTCGGTGAGCGAGCGCTTGAGGGTGTGGTTCTCGCGCCGCAGCCGCTCGGCGAAGTCGTCGAGGTGGGCCGTCATCACCTCGAGGCCGCCGCGGTCGATGGCCTTGAGGGCGGGCTCTCCGTGCACGACGTGCATCGACGCGCGCTTCTTCGTGCTCACCTCGGTGAGGAGCAACGTGCCCGTCGGAAAGTCGAACGCCGCCAGCCCCGCGCGCCCGGGGATCTTCGCGCCCTTCTCTTTCCAGAACAGACGCCCGGCCACCATGAGGTGGATGACGAGGAACGAGCCCTCGTCGAACTCGAAGACGATCCGCTTCCCCACTCGCCGGAACCCCACGACGACCTTCCCGTGGAGCGTGGAGATCGGCGGCTCCACCGTGCGCAGGACGAAGGGGCTGGCGATTCGAACGCGCTCGAGCGCCTGTCCCTGGACACGCGGCTTCAGAGCCGAGAGGTAGCACTCGAGATCGGGGTACTCAGGCACCGGAGCTCACCTGGGGTCGAAGCGCTCCACGAGCGCCTGGGCCCAGACATTGTACGCCTTTCCCGAGGGGTGAAGGCCTTGCTGGAGCCATCAGCCGCGCTCACCAGCCAGGCCAGCAATGTCACGGTGTGCCATCCCAGATGCGCCTCCGAGGTGAATGTTTTCCCGCCGATTTCGTATCGTCTGTTGGAGGTCTACGCCATGACGCTCGGACGCCCGGTTGCTGCTGCTCTCATGTTGTCGCTCCTGTGTACGGGGCCCGCGGAGGCGCGGTTTGGCCGTCGAACGGGCGGCAGTGGTGGAAGCTCTGGCGGGTCCTCGTCCAGCGGGTCCAGTGGCGGCGGCTCGTCGTTCGGATCGGGTGGCTCGAGCGGGGGCTCGTCCTTCCACCGCGCGGCCCCGGTCGGCACCGTGCCGCCCAGCAGCTTCAATTCGTGGAACGGCAACCCGAACCGCGGGTGGACCGGCTCCTCGTGGGGCTGGGGGCCCAGCTACCGCTCGTACCGCTACGGCTACTGGTCTGGCGCGTTCGTGCCGTCCTACGGCTACGGCTACGGATATTACTACGCGCCGCCGGTGATGGGCGCGACGGTGATGTCTCAGCCCGTCGTCCAGCAGGAGCCCGGCGGCCTGCGCATCAGCATCGGGCTCGAGGGCCTGTACTCGCTCTCCTTCACCAACGGCGGTGGCTACATCCTCGGGGCGAACATGCTCTTCGAGGGCGATCGGTTCGGCGTGTCGATCTTCGCGCAGACGCTCCAGACGCAGCTCAACCAGCTCTCGCAGATCAACGCCCACCTCACCTTCGCGTTCCTCACCGGAAAGTTCGGACGCCTGCGCGTCGAGCTCGGCGCCGACACCATCTTCGCGCGCGATCTGATCGTCATGGCGCCGACCGGCGGTCTGTCAGGCCAGCTGTGGATCGCCGGGCCCTTCGCGCTCGAGGGCGCCATCTTCGCGACGCCGTGGCCCATCTGGCAGCTCGACTACCGGGCCGGCGTGGTGTTCGGCGTCGAGTCGTTCGGTATTCGCGTCGGCTGGCGCTCCCAGACGCTGGAGGATCGCGGCATCGTCGGCGGCGTCCCCGAGGACACCACCGGGTGCACCCAGCTCGCCAACGGCAACTGGAGCTGCCGTGACGTGGTGATGGGGCCCTACGTCGGCGTCGGGTTCGTATTCTGAACCAGGCCCACCCGGCTCGCGAGGTCGGGCCGGCGGAGCTTCCAGATCACCCCGTCGAGCCAGTAGTGCGACAGCGTCAGGGTGATCCACACCACGCCGCCCCAGGTGACGAAGTTCCAGCCTGACTCCCTCGTGACCAGCGCCAACGTGAAGATGACGCCGTAGACGCTTCCGGCCAGCGCGCCGAGGAACGCCATGTAGAGCACCGCGCGCGACCAGCCCGGCTGCGAGAGCCACGAGATGATCTTCGCGTTCGGGTCGACGCCGGCTCGCCAGGTGTTGCGGTGGTAGAAGCGCACCATGCCAAGGTACTGAAAGCCGTGCCAACACGCGGCCGCTGCGAAGGCCGAGGTGTCGTCGGTGGTGATCATCTGGAACGGCACGAAGAAGCCGAGGAACGCGCAGAAGAGAAAGGCACTGCGAATCCACGCGGCCTTCGCCCAGGGCTGGTGGCGCTGGCTCAACCGGTCGAGCAGGTAGACGCCGAAGACGACCAGCACGACGGCCAGCAGCGAGTTGACGACGTCTACCGAGGGAAGGACGAAGAAGACCTCGGTGCCGAACAGCATGCGCGGGCCGGTGTGCAGCCGGAACAGCACGCACCAGGCGACGAAGAGGAGCAGCAGCGGTTTCTCCAGCGAGAGCGCCAGTGAGGACTCAGGCTCGCCCGACTTGCGTTGGTAGATGCGCAAGATGCCCCAGTTCTGCGCCACGAAGTGCCAGGTGGCCCAGTAGAGGATGACGCTGTTGAGCAGGCGCACGCCGGGGTAGCCGGCCTTCCAGGTGGTGAGCGCGACGAACACGAAGATGAGGCCCGGCATCAGCAGCAGGGCGATGGGCCGCTCCTTGACCTCGCGCTTGTCGAAGTAGACCCGGCTCCAGGTGGCGACGAGGTGCGGGCCGTTCGAGACCACCGCCACCGTCGCCAGCACGTAGAAGGGCTCGACGTGGAACCAGGCCGTCGCGGCCCAGGCGATCAGGACCACCGCCGCCGAGAGGTAGAAGAAGAGGAAGTCCTGCACGGGAGAGATGATCGACAGGCGGCTCGCAGCGGCTGCTGACATGGCGCAAGGCTCGTAGCAGAAGCCGCCGCGGCTCGTCATGGCACCTCCCAGGCTCGTCCTCCTCCGCCCCCGCAACGCCGACAACCTCGGGTCCATCGCGCGGGTGATGAAGAACTTCGGCCTCACCGACTGGGTCGTCGTGTCTCCCAACCCGAAGCTGCTCGAGGTGCCAGGGCTCCATCGGCTGGCGGTGAAGTCGGGCGACCTGCTCGAGTCCGTGCGCCGCATCGACACCTTCGAGGAGGCCATCGCCGATTGCAGCTGGGTGGTCGGCACCACGATGCGCCTGGTAGGCGGACGCCGCCGGCTGACCCCGCGCGATCTCTCGACCGAGGCCACCGAGCGGAACGACGAGCGGTGGGCGCTGGTGTTCGGTGACGAGCGCAATGGCCTCTCCCACGAGGACGTGCGGCAGTGTCATGCGTTGTCCTTCATCCCGTCCTCCGAGGACCAACCGTCGCTCAACCTCGCGCAGGCGGTCGGCGTCTATGCGTACGAGCTCGCGATGGCGCGTCGTGCCGGGAGTCCGGCGCCATCCCCGGCGTTCGCGGACGACGCGACCCTTCGCACGCTCAAGGGATCAGTCGAAGGGGTGCTCGGATCGTCGGGCTTCCTGCGCAGTGAGGACCGACATGCGGTGGACGATCTGATGGCCACGTTGCAACGGGCCCGGCTGACGCGAAAGGAAGCAGGCCTGTGGATCGCCGCACTCAAGGTGATCGCGAAGCGACTCCCGGGAGCTCCGACCAGTGCGGCTGACGACGATGGCACTGGACGATGAAGGTCGTTGGCGAGCGTGGTGGCCATCAGCTCGATGCGGCGATCGTTCCATCTGGCTGAACCCGAAGGTGAATCGCCGACGGAGGCGTCGGGCCTGAACGGGCGAGCTGCGCCGCGATCACCGAGACCACGTGCTGCTCGACCGCGCGCTTGAGCGGCCGTGCACCGTACCGAGCATCGAACCCGAGCACCGCCAGACGATCGACCACTGCGTCGTCCCAGCGCACGGTGACGCCCCGGCGGGAAAGGCCTTCTCGACCGACGGCGCGCTCCAGCACCCGGGAGGCGATCAGGCGAATCTGCTCGGGCGTCAGTGGATGGTAGGCGACGATCTGATCGAGGCGATTCACCAGCTCGGGCCGGAAGAACTGCGTCGCTGCCGAGAGGTAGTGGCCCCTCAGATCGCCGCCGGCGTTACCAAAGCCGAAGCTCCGGCCCGAGGACTCGGCGCCCAGGTTCGAGGTCAACAGCACCACCGTGTTCCGGAAGCTCACCGTGCGGCCGTGCGCGTCCGTCAGCCGGCCTTCGCCGAGCACCTGGAGCAACAGATCGTGCACGCCGCCGTCGGCCTTTTCGATCTCGTCCAGCAGCACCACACCGAATGGCTGCTCGCGCACCCTCGCGGTCAACGAGCCCTGACCGGCACCCGCCGCGGTGAGGCGATACGCGCTGCCCGGCGCCGCGTATTCCGCCATGTCGAACCGGGTCAGCCGCTTCTCGTCACCGAAGAGGTACGCCGCGAGCGAGAGCGCCGACTCCGTCTTTCCGACGCCCGTAGGACCCAGGAGCAGGTACGCACCCAACGGCCGAGAGGGATCGCAGAGGCCCGTCTTCAGCGTCACGACGAGGTTGCGCAGCAACACCATGGCTTCGTCCTGGCCCACCACCCGCTCCCGCAAGCGGAGCAGCACCTCTTCCGGATCCAGTCGCAGCGACGGATCGATCAGCGCGCGCGGGTAGCCCGTGCGCGCCACGAAGGCCTGCGTCACGGCGGTGCCATCGAGCGTCGTCGCCCGCGCACCCGGGGACGGCCGCGACGCCGAACGAAGCAGCTCGACCGCGGCGCCCGGCACCCCACCGGCCTCGCCGAAGCGTTCGACGAGATCCACCGCGCGCTCGAGCGCCGAGTCCTCGATGGTGACCCGAC
This sequence comes from Myxococcaceae bacterium, assembly GCA_044352295.1. Lineage (GTDB taxonomy): Bacteria > Myxococcota > Myxococcia > Myxococcales > Myxococcaceae > Xiheimicrobium. The sequence goes on along the minus strand of JBILEB010000095.1, from coordinate 12,764 downwards.
GCTGGCGCGCCACGCGCTTCGCCGCTGCCGCCAACGCACGCTTCGCGGCCGCCGGCTCCAGGGGACGAACGGCGATGGCCCGCATCGCCCGAACGAACGCTCCATGCGTGCGCTCGGCCCGCGCGAGATCCTCTGGCGTCGCCTCGATGACGAGCCGCACCTCGCGAGCCTCCACCGAGGCCAGCAACTGCTGCGCGAGATCGAGCCCGGAGTCACCCCGTCCCGTGCCAGCGCTCAAGAGCTCGCCGAGGGAGTCCAGGTGAAGCACCGCGTGCGAGCTACGCAGCGAGCCCACCATACGTCGCACCCGATCCTGCCATTCGCCGAGGTACCGCATGCCCGCGACGATGCGCGCGCCACTCGTCGAATAGACCTCGAGCCCGTGGAGCGGCTGGCCCTTCGTCGCCTCGCCAGCCCGATGCACCAGCTCGTTCACCAGCGCCGTCTTTCCGACGAGCGACGGCCCGACCAGCAGCACGCTCCCGGGGCCGCTCCCCAGGAGGCCCTCTTCCAGGCGCATCGACTCCGCCTCCCGCTCGAAGGCCCGCTCGAGCACGCCGGCGTCACGTTCGTCCGACAACCGCCGACACGCCTCCGAGAGCCCCGGCGGCAACGGCGCCCGACGCTTCGGTCCCGCGTCTGCCTTCGCCTTCGCCCGCCGGGCCTCGACCCGCTCGTTGAACTTCGTGCTGACGGTGAGCGTGCGCACTGACTCTTCGCCTTCCCAGGCGACCTCGAGCAGCCGCTCCAGGGGCGCCAGGTGCAGCTCGTGGCGGATCACCTCGTCGATGAAGCCCTCGAAGTCGGCGAGCTCCGCGAGCGTGTGCTCCAGGTCGAGGCGAGGCACCAGCACCTGCACGGGGCCCTTCGTTTCGGCGCTGACGAGCACGCTGAAGCGCATCGGGACGGACAGCAGCCGCCCCCGCTGGAGCGCGCGCAGCGAGAGATCGACCTTCCGCAAGGTGAAGGCCCCGAGCGCGACCTGGCTGCGCAGCTCCCCCCGATCGAGCAGCCGACGGCAGACCGTCGTCAGATCCGCGTACACCTCGTTCATCGACTCGGCGAACGAGGCGAGGTGCGGCGCCCCGAGGATGTGCCCGGAATAGCCAACCCCCGGAAAGCGACGGACGAAGACGTTGAAGGTGTGGCTCTCCATCACCCACCGCCCTTCGCGCGCAGGCAGGCCGCGAGGTGCACGCGGGCTTCAAAGGCCGTCAGGCCGGTCGCGAGGAAGCGACCTGGTGCGCCGTGACGCTGCTCGAAGACCAGGCTCGAGGTGGGTTCCGTTTCGGTGACGAGCCCTTGCCGACGCGCCTCACGATCGGCTGCCGCTCGTGCCTCCCAGGCGGTGAGGGCGTGCACGAGGGGCGCGGCGTTCTTCCCGGCGTGCATCTCTGTCGCCACGTCGTCGACCGGAATCAGCACCGAGCGGACCAGCGCCCGCCGGGACACGCCCTCTGCGTCGAGGCCCTCGATCACGGCGTAGCCGAGCCAGGGCTCCAGCAGTGAACCAAGCGCGGGCCCTTCGAAGGCGAGCGCCCGGCGCCGTTCCTCCATCGGCCGACCGAGCTGCCAGCCTCCTGCCACTGGCTGATGAAGGACCCGCGCCGGACCGAGCGGGAAGGTCTTCGCGAACGCGTCCAACGCCCGGGCCGCGTGGGTCCCCACCGTCTCGAGCGCGATGAGCACGACGTCATCGCCCTTGGCGGCCGCGAGGAGCCGGGCCGAGACGATCTCCAACTCGGTCAAGAGCGGCGCGAGCACGGGCACGACCGCCTTCACGGCAGCGTCGGGGTTGAACGCGTACGTCACGCCCGACAGCTCGACCCGCGGCCGGTTGTGCTTCGGCGAGCGCCACGGGTTGTTCCTCGGATCCCGCTCCACCGTGCCAGCGATTCGTTCCTCATGGGTCTCGGGATCCAGCGGGCCTTCGAGGAGCGCTTCCAACCGCGTTCGGAGCCCGGCGAGTTCCTCCAACAGCTCGCAGGACGGGGGCACGGCTTTCGCGGCTGCCAGCGCCTCCTGCCGACGACGACCCAGCGCGCGCGCCGCCTCGCCCGCCTCGAGGTCCACCGTCGTCTCCAGTGCGTGTTCCGTCGCGGCGCGGAGCTTCGGCAACGTCCATGACGCGGATGTGGGAACCGGAATCGTCGGGGCGGGCGCGATCAGGGCGACCGAGAGCGCCGAGGCGTCACCCTGCCGCCACAGCTCCACGAGGGCGAAGTCGTTCGAGTCCCGCCGCACGAGGTGGTGGGCCAGCGGCACGGCGAGCTGGCGCTCCAGCGCGCGCTTGAGGGGCCGGGCCCCGTACCGGGGATCGAACGCCTGATCGACGAGCAGCTCGAGCAACTCGGGCTCGACGTCGACGAGCACGTTGCTGCGCTGCAGGCCGCGCCGGCGCAACAGGCTGCCGAGCGCGTGTTCGACCACGACGCGCAGCGCGGACCGATCGAGCGATCGGAACGCGACGATGCGATCGAGCCGGTTGAAGAGCTCTGGCCGGAAGAAGCTCCGCGCCGCTGAGACGTAGTGCTGGCTCGCGGCCTCGACGTCGCCCTTGGCGAAGCCGGTCTGGCTCGCCGCCTCACGGACGCCGAGGTTGCTCGTCATCACCACCACGCAGTTGCGCCCATCGGCCGTGCGCCCGCTCGCGTCGCTCAAACGCCCTTCCCCAAGGAACTGGAGCAACGCATCGAAGACCCTCGGGTGCGCCTTCTCGATCTCGTCGAACAGCACGACGCAGAACGGCTGGGTCTTCAGCGCCGTCAGCAACGCGCCCTCGTCCCCACCGGCATTGCCGATGAGGCGGTCTACCGAGCCTGGGGCCGCGAGCTCCGACATGTCGAAGCGCACCAGCCGGTCCGATGAGCCGAAGAGGTACCGGGCCAGCGCCTTGGCCGTTTCCGTCTTTCCGACGCCGGTGGGCCCGACGAAGAGGTAGTTCGCCAGCGGCTTGTCGGGATCCTGGAGCGACTGCTGCAGCGCGAGCACCGCGTCGGTCACGGCGTCGATCGCCTCGGGCTGGCCCGCGACCTGCGCCGACAGCTCCGCCCGAATCGTCTCGCGCCGTCGGGTCGCTGCGCCACCGAGGATGAAGTCGGGGAGCCCTGTCTCGCGTCGCACGGCCTCGAAGACATCGGCGGGCCGGTAGCGGCGAACGGCTCCATGGACGACGCCTGGACCCGACAGCACCTGCTGAATCAGCCGAACCGCTCGGCCCGGCAGCGCGCGGCTGGCCCCGAAGCGCCCCGACAGCTCCATCGCCAGGCGCATCACGTCTGGAGGGACCCTCGGCGCCACGCCGCTGGACGGTGCTTCGAGCCCGCGAACGGCCGAGAGCAACACCGGGAGCGTCTCGCGCTCCGACATCGGCGGCACCTGGATGACATCGAACGCTGCGGCGAACGACGGGGCTTCCTCCCGCATGCGCTCGAACCGCTCTGGTGTGCATTCGCCGATGAGCGAGAGCTCGCGACGGCTGAGGGATGGCTCCAGGAACATCGCCAGGTGGGTGTCGCCCTTCGCGTGCCGGCCGGCGAAGACGAGGGACGCCAGATCGTCGACGAAGAGGACGTCCTGCGTGTCGATGAGCTCGGTGCACAGCTCGCGCGCCCGGGCCTCCCACTGGCCGACGAAGGACATGCCCGCGATGAAGGCGTTTCCGTCCGTGCGCCACACGTCGCGCCGACGTTCGGACTGCCGCTCGACGAGACGCCGCGTCACCTCATGGACGATGGCCGTCTTGCCCACGCCGCCGGGCCCCACCAACGCGATGGCGATGCCCGGCCGCTTCTCGAGCGCCTCGACGATCGACGAGACGATGGCCTCGCGGCCACAGGCCCGACCCAACCCACCATCCCGCGCCTGGTGGGACAGGTTTCGACCGATCTGCCGAAGCGTGTTGACCCGCAGGCGGGCGCGCGTCCGGCGCTGTTCACGCTCTTCGGCCGTCTCCTGCACCGGCGCAGCCTTCGGGTCGTCTTTGCGGGGCGCCTTGCGACGACGCATGCGCAGCGGCACCGAGTGGCGCGGGAGGATCGTCGGCGCGTCGGCGTCCACCTCGAGGATCTCGAGGCGCTGTTCGTGCTCAATCGCCCAGGCCTTCAGGCTCGACACGTTCTTCTCCAGGCAGTGCATGCGCAGCCGGTGCTCGAGCCCGACCTGAACGTCGTCTGGCGACCCGCAGGCGAAGCGCAGGAGCGGCGCGGTGGTGGGCGTCGCGACCCAGAAGTCGTCCGAGGGCCACTTCTCGAGGAGCACCCCCAGCCGGCCCTCGAGGTGAAACGAGCGCCCGTCCTTCTGATCGCGCGCCGTGAGGTCGACGTCGAGGTGCTTGAGCTTGAGGTGGGGCGCCAGTTGCCACCGCCAGGCCTCGTCGGGCACGACACGCTCGAAGGCGAGCATCACCTGCAAGGAGAGATCGTCTCGCAGCTCACTCAGGCTCGGTCCTTCGCCGCGAAGGTCGGGCCAGTGCGCGAGCCAGCAGCGCACCACCCCGATGCCTGGCCGCTGGATCACCATGGGCAACTTCAGCTCCATGACGGCTCCTTCGCGCCGAAGACGACGTGACGGATCCAGGCGGCGAGCACCGGGCCGTAGTCGTACGTCTCGGCCACGCGGTGCTCGGTGCCGCTGCGGAGATCCTTGACCAGGCCGAACTCCTGACCGCGGCGCGTCGGCCACACCCGGCGGATCTCGCGATTGGGCAGCGTCGCCTCGAGCGACTCACCCTGTTGGAGTGCGGGCGTCCCGGGATCGAAGCGCACCTTCACCTCGAATGATTCCCCGCCGTCGTAGAGCCGATGGAGGCCGTGTTCCGACGACAGCAGAATCGGCACGGCGCCTCCGAACACACGCACCGCGAGAGCCACCGCAGCGTCGGACGGAGCGTCGAGCGTCCACTCGTATTCACCTGGATCGACCGGCGCCTGGAGCCGCCGTTCGATGGCCTTGACCTCCCGCAGGGCCTGCTCGATGGACACGCCCTTGTCGGAGGCGAAGACGCGCGCCGCGGCCCCGAGGCCCTGCTGCTGAATGAGCCGCTCGATCTCATTCGCCGAGGTGCGTTTGGTCGGTGGAGGACGTGCCCCGCGCTGAACGCCTCGTTCGACGAGGGCCAACCGTTCGATCCGCAGCGCGCGCGCGCGTGCCCAATCGACGATGCCATCGCGCAGCCACACCGCCGAGCGCATCGCGGCCCTTCCGGGAACGAAGACGAGCGTGGCCGCCTCCGCCGAGGGAAAGCGGCTCGCGTAGAGGCGCTCCGTGAGGGGCTCGAACCCGCGCTGCAAGCCATCCAGCGTGCCGTGCAGTTCAACGGCGGACCGGGGCGCTCTCGTCGAGAACGCCTCGAAGGCCAGTTCTTCGAGGGCCTCGACCTGCGTGATGAGCGTCGAGAAGCCCTCGTCGAGCTCGCGGGCGAGGCCGGCACGCCGCGATTCGTCCTCGGCCAGCCCACGATCCTTCCAGAAGGACGGCTGGCGCGAGAGGCGCTCGAAGAGACGCAGCCCGTCCTTCAGCTCCGTCATGAGCCGTGAGCTGGCCCACGCACGCAGCTCGCCTCGGAGCTCCGCCGCGCGGTCGCAGACGGCCAGCAGCTCGGCCCGTGCGTTCGCTTCGGTGCCGCGCCCAGCCGCGAGCAGCGTGAAGCCGAGCGAGTCCTCGGCGCGTTCGACCTCGAGGCGACTGGGACCCGCTGGAGGATGCGCGGCGAGATGCGCAGCCGCCGGGACGACGAGGTGTCGCTCGATCGCGCGCTTGAGCGGACGGGCGCCGTAGCGCGGCTCGTAGCCCCATGACGCCAGGGCGCCCGTGGCCTCCGCGCTCATGGACAGCGTGACGTCGCGCCGTGCGAACCCGCCGCGCCCAGACACCTTCATCAGCTCGCGCTGAACGATGGTGTCGAGCTCCGCTCGCGCCAGCGCCGAAAACACCACCACGTCGTCGAGGCGGTTGAAGAACTCGGGCCGGAAGAACCGGCGGATCTCGGCCAGTACGTGGGCCCGCAGATCAGCACCCGACTCGTCGCCAAAACCCACCTTCGGCCGATGAGTCTGTGCGCCAAGGTTCGACGTCATGACGATCAACGCGCTGCGAAAGTCGGTCGTGCGTCCGCGGCCATCGGTCAAGCGTCCCTCACCCAGCACCGACAAGAGCGCGTCGAACACCGCCGGGTGGGCCTTCTCGATCTCATCGAGCAGCACGACTGAGAACGGCTGGCGACGAACGGCCATCGACAGGAAGCCGTCTTCCGCACCCTCCCCCACCAGGCGCGCCAGGGCATCGCGACCCGAGTACTCGCCCATGTCGAGGCGAACGAGCCGGTCCTTCGAGCCGAATACGCGCTCAGCCAGCGCCTTGGTGAGCTCGGTCTTCCCGACGCCGGTTGGCCCCGCGAACAGAAGCGTGGCGATCGGTCGCCCCGGATCCGCGAGGTTCGCCTTGATGATCGAGATCACCTGCGCCACGCGCGACACCGCTTCGGGTTGCCCCTTCACGCGCGCTTCCAGAAAGCCGCGCACCTCGGAAGGATCGATGGCGACGTCATCGCGAAGGAGCTCCTCGGGAATTCCGGACTCGATCGAGAAGCGGCGCACCACGTCGACTGGCGCCAGCCGCGCGCCGTCATCGAGGCCGTCGACGAGCCGCCGGAGGAACGCCAGTGAATTGCCCAGCGGCGATCCCGCAGGGCGGAACCGACGCACGAGGCTGCGAACCTCGGACAGGGCGGCGGGCTTCACCGATACCCGACGCGCCGCTGAGTCCTCGATCGACAGGCGCCGCATGATCTCGGCGGTGACCTCGGGCGCGGGCTCCTCGACGACGAGCGGTGAGAAGAGCCGCGCAAACGACTGGTTGCGGTTGAACAGCCGCGCCCATTCCTCGCTGGTGGCTTCGGCGACCACCGTCACCTCCCGCGCGGCCAGCATCGGGGTGATCAACTGGGCGACATTGTCGTCACTGTGAGCGCTGCGGCCAGCGTCCACCAGATCGACGAGTCGGCCCAGGTGGAGCACGGCCTTCGAGGCCGTTGCCTCGGCGAAAGCGTCGAGCGTCTGCTTCTGCCATTCCCCGAAGAAGCCTCCGCCCGCGATGAGCCGGGACGCGTCGAGCAGGAAGAACGGCCTCGCCGGCGTCGAGGACTTCGGCACCAGTCGCCGCGCCACCGACTGCAGCACCGCCGTCTTTCCCACGCCAGAAGGCCCGACCAACACGAGCGGTTCGGGATCCGCCAGCTCGAGGTGCCCGAGGAGCTGATCGACGAGCCCGTCTCGACCGAGCGTCGGGGGAAACGCATCCTCCTTCGCGAGCTCGTGCCACTTCACCGCGAGTCGATCGAGCGTCGGGGTCGGCGGACGTGCGGGGGCCTTCGGCTTCTTCTTTCCCTTCGGCGCCGCCCAGTCGTCGACGTCCTCGGCCTCCGACTCGTCTTCTTCTTCCGCAGCGGCTGACTTCTCCGGATCGTCGAGGCCACGGGGCGGCGGGCGTTCGTCGAGGTGAAGCTCCTTCTTTCGAAGGTCGGACAAGGTGAGCGGGGCGACCTCGAGCTCGAGCTCCACCAGCGCGCGGTCGCCTTCCGCACGGTGCGCGAGCAACTCGTCGATTGATGATCGCTTCAGCTGATCGACGAGCATGGCGCTCGCGTCGGCCACGACGTGTTTGCCCTTCGAGGTGAACCAGAAGCGCAAGTCGCCGTTCGGCAGGCGCACCTCGCGATGCCCTGCGTGGACGCCGCTCTCGATCCCCGCGAGGGTGACCGGTTCGGTCACGACCGCGCTGGCCCGCTGCACCGGGAGCAACGGCACTGGCACCTCGACGAGCGCGCCCTCTCCCGGCCGCACGTAGCGCCACAGGTGCCTGGGGTGGGCGCGGCTCACCTTGTCATCGAGCGCCAGCGTGAACTCGAAGGTCGCCTGCTCGAGGGTCGGCGCGTGCACCGCCATCGCAGGCAGGTTCAGCGGCGTGAGCGTCACCCGACCGCTGGTGTGCGTGATGGCGAGGCACTGGAATCGCAGCTTCACGGCGGGCTCCCCTCAGGCGCGCGGCAGCGTAGAAGAACTGGCTTGAGGCGGTGAGGACGAACCAGAGTCGTCTTGAGCCACGAGCACCTGACCGCCACCTCAGCCCAGGTTCTCCTCGAGCCGGCGGGCCTCGATCGCGATGGGAGCGTCGGGCGGAGCCTCACGCAGAATCGTCCGGGCCAGCGCGCGCGCTTCGTCTCGGGCCCCCAGCCGCACTTTGGCCAGGGCGAGGTCGTAGTGCGCGCGCCATTCCCGGGTCGGAACGAGCGAGAGCGCCCTCGTAAGGTGCTCGACGGCCTCAACGTGCTTCGAGCCGTCTGCCTGTTGGACAAGCGTCGCGCCCAGGTTCACCCGAGGCCGCCACTCCGTGGGCCCCAGCGCGACCGCCTGCCGGTAGGCCGCTTCCGCCTCGTCGAGCCGTCCGAGCCCGTCGAGCACGTTTCCCAGAATAAAGTGCGCTTCCCATCGAGCGGGGCTTCGTGCGGTGAGGGCGCGCGCGAGCTGTTCGGCCTTGCGCAGGTCTGAGGTCAGGGCCGAGAGGTTCGCGAGGTTGAGCCACGCCCGATCGTGGGTTGGCGCCACGACGACTTCGCGCTCCAGGTACGCGACCGCGCCAGGGACGTCGTCGAGCAGCAGCGCGCACGCCATCACCTTCTCGATGAGAATGGGGTCGTCTCCACAGGCCGACAGCCCGCGATCGAACGCCTGCCGTGCCTCGAGCAACGACTTGCGCTCGAAGTGCAGATCGCCCAGCGCCGCCCATGCCGTCACCTGCGTTGGAACGACCGCCACCAACGCTTCGAGGGCCGTCACCGCCTCGTCGAGCCGGCCCGCGAGTCGAAGCGTGAGCGCAAGCGCCTCGTGGCCCGCGGGGTTCTTCGGGTCCAGACGTACGGCCCGCTCGAGCGACAGCAGGGCCGTATCGAAGCGGCGCAGCGAGGCGAGCACCCGGCCCAGGTTGAACTGCGAGAGGAATCCGTCAGCCCCTCGGTCGGCCCCGCGCTGGAGCAACTCCACCGCGCCCGAAGGATCGCCGCTGGCTTCTCGAACCAGGCCGAGCACCGTCCAGCCCAGGCCTACCTCGGGCGAGAGCGCGGTCGCCGCCGTCGCATGCGTCTTCGCCGAGGCCAGATCGCCGGTGAACAGCGCGAGGCGTGCCAACCCGAGATACGCCGCCACCGTCGTGGGGTTTCGCTCCAGCGCCCGTTGAAAGGCGGCAGCGGCGGCCGTCACGTCGCCAGCCGCGGTCTTCGTTTCTCCGGTCGCGACGAGCGCGCGGGTCTCCTCCGCGGTGCCGAGCAGCTCCTCGTGCGCGGCGAACCACCGACGGGCCTCTTCGTACGCACCGGCCTCGAGGGCCGCGCGGCCCTTCTGAAACACACCCTGGTCGGTCATGCGCACAGTGTGGCCAAACTCGTGCACCTCGTCATGGGCCGTTTGACGCGCGCGGCGGCTCGCCAGGAGACTGGAGACCGCATGCGCGCACTCACGTTCAGTCTGATCCTGCTGTCTGCCGTGGTGCAGGCGGCCGCCCCAAAGAAGGTGTCGATCGAGCTGGCCAACGCCGACGTCCACACCGTGTTGCGCATGTTCGCCGACATCGGCCACTTCAACCTCGTCACCAGTGAAGAGGTCACGGGCAAGGTGACGATCAAGCTCCGCGCCGTCCCGTGGGACGAAGCGTTCCGCGTGGTGCTCGCCTCGAAAGGCCTCGGCATCGAGAAGATCGGGGCGATCGTCCGTGTGGCCCCGCTCTCACGCCTCGCCGAAGAGTCGGAGCTGCGGCACAAGGCGAAGGAGGCCGCGTTCAACGAGAAGCCGCTCACCGTGCGCCTCATCCCGGTGAACTACGCCAACGCCACCGAGCTGGCGAACCACGTGAAGGCGATGCTCTCGCCGCGCGGGACCGTGACAGTCGACACGCGCACCAACACGCTCATCGTCCGCGACGTCGAGTAGGCCTTCTTCCTCGCGCGGTCCACGCGCGCTGACAGCAGCTCCTTCACGTTGATCGGCACCTCGCGCACTGGCGCGCCGCGGCTCGTCAGCACCACGGTGGCCCTGGCTCGAGCCTTCGCCCGGACGACGACCTGCCCGCGCTGGACGATGCGCGCCTCGAGGGCTGGTGACATGGCCTCGACCTGATCGAAGTCGTCCTCGACGAGCAGCTCACCCCCGACGCGCAGCGACCGGGGCGCGGGCACCTCGACCTTCACCTGGAAGGTGGTGAGCTCTCCGGTGGCGCGCTACGGGCCGACGGTGGTCTCTCCGCCGGCGGTGCCGAGGACCCACACCTGGCCCGTGTTCAACACCCGCACGTCGACCACCGAGACGTCGTCGACCGAGATTCGGACGACGCCCGGCGCATCGAGGACCCGCGGGGCCCGAACCTCGAGGGACACGTCCTGGGCGAAGACCGACCCGGCTGCCAACACCACCATCACCACAAAGGAACGCATGCCCGGGACGAGAGGCCCCCCGAAGCGCCTCGCCCACGTTCGTGTGGCCCGGCAGCGCTGAGCCCGATACCTCGTCAGTCGCATGTTCGGCCCACCCCCGCCCGCCACGCTGCTTCAGACGGTCTTTCGCGTCGCGCTCGGGGTGGCGCTCCTCTTCGCGGGTACTGCACACCTCACCTTCGCGCGGGCGGAGTTCCTCGCCCAGGTGCCGAAGTGGGTGCCGCTCGATGGCGATCTCGTGGTGGTGCTCTCGGGCATCGTCGAGCTTGCCCTCGGCGCGGGGCTGGTGGCGCTCTGGAAGCACCGCGTGCTCGTCGGGGTGACGGTGGCGGCGTTCTTTGTCGCGATCTTTCCGGGCAACATCTCGCAGTACGTCAATCGCGTCGACGCGTTCACGCTCGACTCCGACACGGCGCGGTTCGTTCGGCTGTTCTTTCAACCGCTGTTGGTGGCGTGGGCCTTGTGGAGCACCGGTGCGTGGCCGGCCTTCCGGCAGCGGCGCGCGGCGTGACGGCTCACCAGGCGCAAGCGTCGACGAAGAGCTCCGCGAGGGCCTCGACGCCTCTCTGATCCTCGGCGTCGAAGCGCTCGACCCGCGGGCTGTCGAGATCGATGACGCCCAGCACCTGGCCGTGACGCACCAACGGCACCACGAGCTCGCTTCGAGACGCGTCGTCACACGCGATGTGCCCGGGGAACGCGTGGACGTCGGGCACCAGCACCGAGGCCTTCGTCGCGACCGCCGCCCCGCACACGCCCTTCCCCACCGCGATGCGCACACACGCGGGCTTCCCCTGGAAGGGGCCGAGCACGAGCTCTCCGCCCTTGAGGAAGTAAACGCCCGCCCAGTTGAGGCCCTCGAGGTGAAACGCCAGCAGCGCCGAGAGGTTGGCGGCGTTCGCGATGACGTCGCGCTCACCGTCGAACTGGCCCTTCGCCTGCCGGAGCAGCTCGGCGTAGACCAAAGCCCTGGGTCCTTCGACGCGACTTCCATGGAACGCGGTCATGTCGTTGCCTTTCGCAGGCGTCTGTGCCACGAGCCGCCCCGATTTGAACAGACGCATCACCTTCCGGGTGATGTCGTAAAGGAGGTGACAGGCTCAGATGACGACGATTCGTGTCAAGGACGGCGAGTCCATCGAGGGCGCGCTCAAGCGCTTCAAGAAGGCAACCGAGAAGGCGGGCATTCTTTCCGAGATCCGCAAGCGCGAGCACTACGAGAAGCCATCGGTAAAGAAGAAGAAGAAGATGATGGCGGCCAAGAAGCGCGCGGTGAAGAAGTTCCGCAAGGTTGCTTGAAGCAGCCCCCTCAATGACACGCCGGCCGGCACGATCCTTCGCGCGCGGCTGACCTGTCAGGAAGTCCCCGGAGGTTGGCGACCGTCTGCGTCGCCAACCTCCCTTTCTTTGGAAGGCCAGAAAACACGCATTCGAAGGAGCGCCACATGCCCACGCTGAAGGAGCGCATCGACGCGGATCTCAAGGACGCGATGCGCGCGAAGGACGAGCTGAAGCTGACCGTCGTGCGAATGCTGAAGAGCGCCGTCAAGTACAAGGAGGTCGAGGGCGAAGCGAAGGTACTCGACGACGCCGGCATCATCGGCGTCATCACCACCCTCGTGAAGCAGCGCCGCGACTCGGCCGCCGAGTTCAAGGCCGCCAACCGGCTCGATCTCGCCGAGAAGGAAGAGAAGGAGATCATCGTGCTGCAGGCCTACCTGCCCGCCCAGCTCGACGCGGGGCAGCTCGCCGACGCGGTGAAGGGCTGCATCCTCGAGGCCGGCGCGAAGACGATCAAAGACCTCGGCGCGGTGATGAAGCTCGCCTCGGCGAAGCTCAAGGGTCAGGCCGAGGGCAAGGCCATCAGCGAAGAGGTGAAGGCGCAGCTGTCGCGCCTGGCGTGACGGCGTCGCCGTTCGGGCTGGTGCGGCGCGCTCCGCGTCGGCCCCCGGTGGTTACCCTCGTTGCAAGGAGCCCTGTCCCGCCCACGTGCTGATCCCCGAGCACAAGATCGACGAAGTCCGCGAGCGCATCGACATGATCGCGCTCGTGCAGCGTCATGGCGTCGAGCTCAAGAAGTCGGGGCGCAGCTACAAGGGGCTCTGCCCGTTCCACCAGGAGAAGTCGCCCAGCTTCTACGTCTGGGCCGACACGCGCCGCTTCAAGTGCTTCGGCTGTCAGGCCGGCGGTGACGCGATCAGCTTCGTGCAGCGGCTGCTCGGCAAGCCCTTCGTCGACACCGTGCAGGATCTCGCCAAGGAGCTGGGCATCGATCTCGAGGCCG
>JBILEB010000228.1:0-8592 GCA_044352295.1 Myxococcaceae bacterium | reverse complement strand
TCACGGAGAACGTCTTCGGGATGATGGCCAGCTCGTGCCGCTCGACCTGCGCCGGGCCGGGCACCGGTCAGTCGACCTGCCGTCAGGGCTACGTGTGCGCCATCGCGCCGACGCCCGGTGCGCTCACCGGGTACTGCCGCCCCAACTGCAACAATGGCGCGCTGGCCGCGTGTCCGATGGGCCAGCAGTGCCAGAGCAACGGCCAGTGCCAGTGAGCGCGGCTTTAGCGGCTGGGGCGCAGGTCGAGCGAGAGCTGAATCTCGAGGTCTTCGACGACCTCGGCCGCCGGGACCTTCTGGGTCTCGGCTTCGTCGAACGCCACCGGCTTCAACGGTGCGCGCCGTGCCTTCGCGGCTGGAGGCGCTTTCTTCTTCCTGGGCGGCGGTGCCTTCGCCTTCTTCGCTTTCGCTGGCCGCTTCTTCCGGGCCGTCGCGCGGGGCGGTGACTTCTTCTTCACGAGCCTGGATCTTCGTCGCTTCGCCATGGGGCCTCCGGCTCAGGGTCTGCGGGCTGCCTGAACCGCGAACAGCACGGCCTCAGGCGTACACGGCATCGAGAGTGACACCTCGCGCCCCTTCGGCCCGAAGGCGGCCACCGCGTCCCGGAGCGCGGCCACCGTCGACAGGGCCAGCATCAACGGCGGCTCCCCGACGGCCTTGGAGCCATGAATGGTCGAGTCCTGCGGCGCGTTCTCGAGGAGCGACACGCGGAAGTCGACCGGCGCGTCACCGAAGGAGGGAATCTTGTAGGTATCGGGCGAGTGCGTTCGCAAGAAGCCGCGCTCGTCGAAGCGCACCTCCTCGACCGTCAGCCAGCCCCACCCCTGCAGGAAGCCGCCCTCGACCTGCCCGCGATCGATGGTGGGCACGAGCGACGCGCCCACGTCATGGAGGATGTCCACGCGCCGCAGGCGGTGTTCGCCCGTCAGCCCGCTCACCTCGACCTCGCTGACGGCCGCGCCATACGCGAAGTAGTGGAACGGCGTGCCGCGGCCGGTCGCCTTGTCGAAGTGGATGTCGGGCGTACGGTAGAACCCGGTGGCCGATAGGGAGATCTGCGCGAGGTAGGCCTCCTGCGTCACCTTTTCGAAGGGCAGCGCGAGCTCGGGCCGACTGGCGAGAAAGACACGTCCCCCGGCGAAGAGAATGTCGTTGGCTGCATCGCCAGAGACGCCGAGCAACCGCGCAGCCACCGGCCGCAGGCGCTCCCGTACCGTCTCGCAGGCGTTCTTCACCGCGAAGCCGTTGAGATCGGAGCCACTCGAGGCGGCCGTCGCCGACGTGTTGGGCACCTTGTCGGTGGCCGTGGTCATCACGCGAATGCGCTCGGGCGGCAGGCCCAGCTCGTGCGCACACACCGCCAGCATCTTCGTGTGGAGCCCCTGCCCCATCTCGGTGCCGCCGTGGTTCAACTGCACCGAGCCGTCGGCGTAGACGACGACGAAGGCGCCGGCCTGGTTGAGGAACGAGGTGGTGAAGCTGATGCCGAACTTCACCGGCGTGATGGCGAGCCCGCGCCTGGCGTGCCGGTGGGTCGCGTTGAACGCATCGATGGTGGTGCGGCGCTGCGCGTACTCACTGGAGGCCAGCAGCTGGGTCCACAGCCGCTCGGTGCGGGCGTCCTGCACCTCCTGCCAGAAGGGCGTGAGGTTTCGCGGCGCGGGCCCGTAGAAGTTCTTGCGCCGCAGCTCGACCGGGTCGACGCCGAGGCGCTCTGAGGCGCGCGACATGATGTCTTCGATGACGGCCATGCCCTGCGGCCCACCGAAGCCCCGGAACGCGGTGTTCGAGGGCAGGTTCGTCTTCGCCACGTGCCCGCGCACGCTCACGTCGGGGAGGTAATACGTGTTGTCGATGTGGAAGAGCGCCCGGTCGAGGATGGCGCGCGAGAGGTCGGTGCTGAAGCCTCCGTCGGAGAACAGCTCGGCCTCGAGCGCGAGCAGCTGGCCCTCGGTCGAGAAGCCCACGTCGAAGCGCGTGAGGAACGGGTGGCGCTTGCCCGTCCACATCATGTCCTGGTCGCGGTTGAGCCACACCTTGACGGGCCGGTTGGTGCGCACCGAGGCGAGCGCAGCCATGGCAGCGTAGGGCGCAGCCTGCGTCTCCTTTCCACCAAAGCCGCCACCCATGCGGGGCACCTCGACGACGATCTGATGACGCCCCCACCCCAGCACGTGGGAGACGATCGTCTGCACCTCGCTCGGGTGCTGGGTCGAGCAGAGCAGACGAAGCGCGGGCCCTTCTTCGGGCAGGGCCAGCGTGCACTGGGTCTCGAGATAGAAGTGGTCCTGGCCGCCGGTGCGCACCTCGCCCTGAAATCGGACCGGCGCCTTCGCCAGCGCCGCCGCGGCGTCACCTCGGCGGAGGAAGTGGTCCTTCGACAGGAAGCTGTTCTTCGCGATTGCGTCGTCGAGCCCGACGATGGCGGGCAGTGGTTCGAGGTCGAGCTTCACCGCGGCGACGCCGGCACGACAGGCCTCGTACGTCTCGCCGACCACCAGCGCGATGGATTGGCCGAGGTAGCGGACGGTGTCGTGCGCGAAGAGCTCCTCGTCGTGAATGACGGGCCCGACGTCGTTGGTGCCTGGAACGTCCTTCGCGGTGAAGACGGCCACCACCCCGGGTATCGAACGGGCGGCGTGGGTGTCGAGGCCCCGGATCCGCGCGTGCGCGAGCGGCGAGGTGACGACCTGCGCGAGCAGGAGTCCCGCCGGCGCGGGGAGATCGTCGACGTACCGGGCTTCTCCGCTCGTGTGCTTGAGGCCCGACTCGTGGAGGAGCGGCTGATGCAGGGGCGTCACCGGGCCCTCCGTCAACGGGCCGACGGGCTTCGCCAGGGCGCGCTCCTTCGAGGGACTGGTCGACTCAGCCATGGCGCGCCTCCTCGGTCGTGAGGACCGTCGCAGCGTGCAGCGGCGCGAGCGTCGGCTGCGGTGTCACGGCGGTCTCCTCGAAGAACCCACGCAACAGGTTGGCGGCCACCAGCGCGCGATAGGGCGCACTCCCGCGGTGATCGGACACGGGCGTGAAGTCCGCCGACATCGCGCGCGCCGCGGCCTCGACGGTCGCCTCGGTCCAGGGCTGCCCCACGAGGAGCGCCTCGGCGTTCGCCGCGCGCTTCGGTGTCGCCGCCATGCCCCCGTACGCGAGCCGCGCCGTCGTCACCACGCCGGACGCGTCGAGCTCGACCAGCAGCCCTGCCGACACCGCGCTGATGTCGAGCTCGCGCCGTTTGCTCACCTTGTAGGAGGCCGCGCGCACGGACGGGGCCAGCGCCGGCACCTCGACCGCCGCGAGCACCTCACCGACCTGCAGCGCGGTCTTGCGATAGCCGACGAAGAACTGCTCGAGCGGCAGTCGTCGAACGCCGCGACGGGACTGGAGCACTGCGAAGGCGCCGAGCGAGATGAGGGTGGGCGCGAGATCGCCGATCGGTGAAGCCGTGCACAGGTTCCCGCCGAGGGTGCCGCGGTGCTTGATCTGCCGGGCCGCGAAGTACCGCACCATGCGATGGAGGGGCGGGAGCCGACGCTCGGACCAGGCCTCGAGCTCGGCGATCGTCACGGCGCTGCCGAGCGAATGGACCGGTCCTTCACGCATCGCGTGGAGCTCACGAAGCCCTTCGAGCGAGACGAGCTTCGGCGGCACCTGGAACTTCTTGGTGATCTCCAGCGACAAGTCCGTCCCGCCGACGACGAAGCGCGCGTCCGGGTGGGCGTCGAGGAGGTCCCACAGCGCGTCGAACGAGGTGGGGGTCGAGAAGAGCTGGCCGCGGGCTTCCCGATGGAAGCGCATCGACTCGGGCCTTGCGGTCAAAAGCGCGGTCGCGAAGCGGTCCGCAGGGCATGAGCCCGCCACGACGTTGGCCGCGTCCCGAATGGGGCGATAGCCGGTACATCGGCAGAGGTTGCCGCAGAGCTGATCGTCGAGCTGCCACGGCGCCTTCAGGTCCTTCCGGTAGGTCGCCTCGAAGAGCGACATCACGATGCCCGGCGTGCAGTACCCACACTGGCTGCCCAGGGCCTTCGCCATCGCGACCTGCGCGGGGTGGTAGTCCGCGCCCTTGAGCGCCTCGACCGTCACCACGTGTTTTCCCTGCACCATCGGGAGCAAGACGAGGCAGGCATTGATGGCCCGCCACGTGGGCTGCCCGTCGGGATCGGCCTCGGCGACGGCGACGGTACACGCGCCACAATCGCCCTCGGCACAGCCCTCCTTCGTGCCGGAGAGGCCGCGCGTGTCCCGCAGGTACCGGAGCAGCGTGGTGGTGGGAGCGACGGTCGATTCCTCGACCCAGGTGCCGTTGAGGTTGAAGCGCAGGGTGTTCATCGCGGGGACGCGGAGAATGGCGCAGGCCCGGCAGACAGGCCACTGCTCCGGGAAGCCGCCTGACGCAGCGCCTCGCGGATCTCCCATTGCCACACCGAGGCCCCTTCGACGGCGAGGTTTGGCAGGAGGTCTCCAAAGGCGTTCGCCTCGAGCACCCGATGGCCCATCAGATCCGCCTCGAACATGAGGTCGATCCCCACGTGGAGCGACCGGTACAGGCCGGCGACGGTGCGACACGTCGTCATGGCGGCCTCCCACGCTCGGGGCACCACGAGGGCTCTGAGGGCGGCCAGGTCACCGCGCCGACCGCCGAGGTGCAGGTTGGTGATCGGCAACGAGTTCTGCCGCACGACGATGAAGCGGGGCTCACCGCCGATGCAGAGGACGCGCAGGTCGAAGAACGCGTCGGCGAGGCGTGCCTTCGGAATCCCCCGCTCCACCTGTGCGCCCTGGTCCAGGATGAAGCCCAGCGCGCGATCGATGTCCCGACGCGAGCGAAGGTGCCGCACCTTCAGGTTGTTGAACCACCGCGGCGGCGCCCACTCGAGCGAGGTGCGCACCAGCACGCCGTCGTCGTCGAGCACCACCTGCGCCAGACAGCTCGCCGACGAGCCAGACGAGAGCTTCACGAAGGCCTCGGTCCAGCCGAGGTCCGCCATTCGCTCGAGCAGCGCATCGGGGTCTTCGGGGACCTCCTCCATCGGCTCGGGAACGGGCAGCCCTGCGGCGAGGTACCGGCGTGACGTTCGCCGCTTGTCGAAGAGCTCGTCGATCTCCTCCGGCACGTTGAGCGGCGTGAGCTGCGGGCTGGCGGAGAGCTGCCCGCTCACCTGACGAAGCACGTCGCGGAAGCCGGCGTGGCTCACCGCGGGCGTGAGGACCTCACCACGGCGCTCGACCAGGTCCATCGCGTCCGTTCGGCCGCCGCGATCGAGGAGCCGCCGCTCGACCTCGAAGTTCTCGCCGAAGGAGTCGATGCGCAGAAGGCCCGGTTCGTCACCGACCTCGAGTCGGCCCGTGTCCAGGTAGTCGACCCAGGACTGCACGCGCGCGGGCGGAAGTCCCTCCAGGCCGAGCGCCTCCTGAAAGAGCGCCACGCGGCGGTTCTCGGGGTTCCCGAGGATGGCGAAACGAACCGTCATTCCGCGATGGTGGTGTAGCGGTACGGCTCACCTCCATCGAAGTCGTCGGGCGCCTTCTGCGCTCCGAACGATGCGTTCTTCAGCACCTTCGAGATGGCGGTGACGTGCGCGTCTTCGAGGTAGTTGTCGTCGAGCACGAGGGACTTCAGATGTTCGAAGGCCGACGCGTGCTTCACCAGCGCCTCGGCGCCCGCGCGCCACATGGTGCCCTTCGACAGATCGAGCACCTCGAGCCGGGGAAGGAGCTTCGACGTCGCGAGCGCCTCGATGAGGTCGGTCTCGAACCGCGAGTTCTCGAGCCCAAGCATCTTCAGCGCGGGCAGTCCGCGACCCGAGAGAATGCCGTCGAGTGAGTCGACGGTGGCGTTCCCGCCGTAGTTCTCATCTCCGAAGTAGAGCTCGAGGCGGTTCAGCTTCGGCCAGGTGGCCTTGCCGATCTCCTTCGGGGCCGCCTCGTCGAGCCCGCCGGAAGTGATGACGAGCGTCTCGAGGTTCGGCGCGTCGATGGGCGCGAGCTTGATGGGCGCGCCGTCATCGCTACCGGACGAGCCGCGCAACAGCAGCGTCTTGAGGTTCGGCGCAGCGCTCCACAGCCCTCGCACGTCACCGACGCGGCGCCATGATTCCTGGTCCATGTGCGTCGAGGGTTCGCTGAAGTCGATGTGCTCGAGGCGAGGAAGCGGCCCGGCCTTCTCGAGCGCCCTGGCCAGTCCCTCCATGTGCCATTCGATGTCGCCGTCGTCACACGGCGGGAGACCGAAGGAGACCTCTCGCACGAAGTGCCCTGCCGGATGGCGCAACACCCGCTCGACGACGGTCTCCATGGGGCTGTCCGGGTCGAACTCTTCTGGCTCGAACTCGAAGCGATCGATGACGCCATGCTTCCACTCGAGCTCGGCGTCGGCGCCGCCCAACAACTCGGTCGCCACCTTCTTCTGACGGGCGGTGTCCGGCTTTCCGCGGGCCGCGGCGCCGATGACCTCACCCCATGACTCACCCTGCTCGAGCAGCCAGTCGGCGAAGACCTGCCAGGCCTGCCCATCGTCGGGGCGCTCGAGGACGGCCCCCAGCAGCGCGGGATTCGAGGGCACCTTCGCGGTGAGCGGCCGGGCCGCCTCGCCCTCGTCGGAGGTGACCAGCCGGTAGCCCTTCTTCTCCTTCTCGGCGACGAGCTGGTCGTGGGCCTTGCGCGCCTCGGCGGCAGACTCGAAGTCCTGCGTCTTCTCCTGCCCGTCGGTGCCAAGGCGGCCCCACCGGGTGGTGAAGGACTCGCCTTCGAGGTCGATCTCCCAGAACTTCTTCGACTTGCCCTCGGTGAATTCGTATCGGCGCATGGCCACTCCGGCGTGAACAGCGAGGTGTCGGCACTGTGCCCGAAGCTCAGGGCAGGCGCACCAGCGGCGTCAGCAGCGGACCCGTCGGTGACGAGACGATGGCGCGCACGGAGGAGCCGCCGTACCCGACACCTGACAGCGGCCCACGGCGCAGCACCGTGCAGCGCATCGCGACGGCTCGAAGCGCATCGTCGGCCCGCTCGCACGTCCACGAGCCCTCGGGGAGCGGCTCGCCCGCAGGCGTCACGAGGCGCCCCGAGCCGTACTCGGCTGCCACGATGAGCACCGAGGTACTGCCTTCTCGCCACGGGATGAGCTGCGGTGACTCGGGGGCGCGCGGGCTCACCCGCTCCATCGACAGAACGTCGACGCCATTCGACGAAGCGCCGTCGGCGACGAAGGAGAGCACCCCGTTGCTGCTCGAGGTCACCACCTCGACCTCGCGCGCCAACGCGGGCGTCACGGGGCCCTGCGGCTCCCACGAGAAGGACTGCACGATGCCGTTGGTCCCGACGATCGCCGGCTCAGCGACCGTCGTGACCCCGAACGCCCACAGCGAGATGGAGAGCCCCGTCCCCTGCGAAGTCCACTGCCACGGCAGCAGCAGCGGCTGCGAGGGACTCATGCCGACGGGCGCGCCAGCCGAACAGCTCGAGAGCGCGAGCCCGACGACCGCGAGGAGCCCCCGCCGCGCACCGGAGCCTCGTCGCCGCACCGAGCCCACCATCAGGCAAAGGTGGTGCCTCGTGAGTCGAAACGCAACACCCGTGTCAGCGCGACCCGGTCGCCGGCGGGACGGAGCGACGCACGAGCGCGACCAGGTCCTGCAGGGCACCACCGCCGGCCAGGCAAAGTCAGGCTGTGCTGGCTACCATGGCCGCGTGCATCGGCTGGCGACGACCCTCGACGCGGTGAAGGCGACGCGCTCACGCACGGACAAGCTGACGCACCTGGCCACGTTGCTATCCACCCTCTACGACGACGAGCTGGTCGGCGCCTGCCGCGTCATCGTCGGCGTGCCCCTCGCCGTTGGCGATACGCGTGCGCTCGGGGTCGGCTGGGCCCTGGTGATCGACGCCACCAGCGCGGCGGCTGGCGTGGGCGACGCGACGCTCCTGCACGGCATGCGGACGGCGGGCGACCTCGGTGAAGGGCTCGAGCCGCTCTGGCCGATGGGCCGGCCCGGGTTGGCGCTGAAGGACGTCGTGCCCTTGTTCGAGGCGGTGGCGGCGACCGAGTCGCGAGACGAGAAGCGGCGGCTGGTGACGGCAGCGCTCTCTCGCGCCACCAGCGCCGAGGCGAAATACCTCGTGAAGGCCCTGCTGGGAGAGCTGCGCATCGGGGTGCAGCGCGGCACCCTCGACGAAGCGCTCGCCCTCGCGTTCAAGGCTCCCGACGGCGACGTTCGCGCGGCCTCGGCCCTCACCCCCGACGTCGGCACCCTCGCCCTGCTCGTGAAACGCGGAGAGCTGGCGAAGGCCACCATCGAGCCCGGCCGGGTCGTCGCCTTCATGCTCGCGACGCCATCCGAGTCGGTGAAGGAGCCGATCGACCCCGCGCGCACCATCGTCGAAGACAAGCTCGATGGTGTTCGCGCGCAGGCGCACGTCGTGGGCGGGAAGGTGTCCCTCTTCGCGCGGGGCACCGGGGAGGTGACCGCGTCGTTCCCCGAGGTCGTCGCGGCCCTCTCGACGCTCAGCGGCTCGGTCGTGATGGACGGAGAGCTCCTCGCGGTGACACCAGCCGGGGGTCCCCGCCCCTTCCAGGCGCTCCAGGCACGCCTCGGCC
>JBILEB010000094.1:0-27528 GCA_044352295.1 Myxococcaceae bacterium | reverse complement strand
AGCGCCATGTACTGGCTTACCTCTCCGAAGCGATTCAGGCGACGTTCAACAAGAACTCAGCTCCATCCCTGCTCCACTCCCCGTGAACGTGTACAGGTGCTTCGATGACTTGCTTTTTCATGTTGTATCTGTCCTTGGCGCAAACCGGACAAAGCGTTGAACTTCCCGGAGTCAGGCTGGTCTCCGTGAGAACTGTTGTCACGGTTGAGTCCGAGTTCTCGTCTCACGAGCATTCCGTCTTCGAGCTTGTTGGCGAAAACCTCGACTTGAGTTTCTACTTTACGGAACTGACTTCTAGTGTTCTCCTGGTAGATGGGTCCCCTTGCCTATACGTCAATAGCCAACCCCGCAAGGGCTGGTGTGTGGTCCATCGAAAGGTTGACTTCGCAAAGGAGAGCATCTGGGGGCCAGTCATGATGCTCAACGGGGAACTTTACGGACCAAAGCCTGGTTCCTCCCGTGACTTGGTCAAACCGAACGTCACCCCGCGCTCGCTGAAGAACGTAGCTGTTTTGGCGCCAATGCGCTTCAAGACATATTCAGACCTGTTGGTGGAGTTAGAGAGGGCAGCAAAGGATGAGCGTAAGCCTTGATTTTGGGATGTCCCGCCCGAGTTCGAGTGCCTGAATGCGGCTTGGCTCCTCGGACGGCCGACGACGCTCGGTCGGCATAACACCGCGACCTTGGGGAGGTAGTGTATGGATTAGTGGAGTCCGACTTCAGAACTGACGGAGCGCGAGCAGAGTCTGCACGCGCAGCCAAGACACACCGCATGAGCTTCCACGCGGCACAGATGCGCCCAACGTCACCCTCTAGCTAGGAAGGTAGTCAACCTCGGCCGGTAGTGAGGCTGGTTGGGTCATTTCGGCCACATTCGAGCGCTGCGTGGGGTCGCCCAGCGTCGCAAATTGGGTCGCTCAGCGAAGACTGCCGACGGCGTCGTCTGCCGCGCCCGGTCGGCGTCCCCCCCCTCACTGTCCACAGGTCACAGCGGCTTCGGCCCTGTGATTGATACCCAGCGGAAGGCGCTCGGCCTCAGGACCGCCCGATGAGCCGAGCCCTCAAGACGCGCCGTTCCCGGCCGA
This sequence comes from Myxococcaceae bacterium, assembly GCA_044352295.1. Lineage (GTDB taxonomy): Bacteria > Myxococcota > Myxococcia > Myxococcales > Myxococcaceae > Xiheimicrobium. The sequence continues at coordinate 26,443 of JBILEB010000094.1, read as the reverse complement.
CGGCGCTCCTCCTGACCCACAGCGAGGACGTCTTCACCATCGATCGCGTCCAGCGGGCGCTCACCCGGCTCGGCTGGGACGCGGTGCGTGTCGACACCGACGGATTCCCGACGCGCGTGTCGCTCTCGGTCGAGAAGACGCCCTCGCGACTCGACGCGGTGCTGGAGTTGGCGCACCGAAGCCTCCGGCTCTCCGACGTGCGCGCGGTCTGGCTGCGCCGGCTGTGGAACCCCGCGCTTCCGGACACCACGGCGCCCGACGATCGCGCAGCCTGCGCCGAGGCCTCCCGCACCGCGCTCTTCGACACCCTGGCCCACCTCACGCCAAAGGCCCGGTGGATCAACCCGCTCGAAGCCTCCTTCCGCGCCGAGTCGAAGGTGCTGCAACTGAAGGAAGCCCACGCGTTGGGTCTGGACGTGCCCGACACGACGCTCACCAACAGCCCGGCGTGGGTCGAACGACTGCGCCGCCGCCATCCACGCCTCGTCACCAAGCTGCTCGTGCCGCTCTCCTACGCGATGCAGACCGAGCGGTTCGTCTACACGTCGGCGCTCGACGACGACGACCACGCTGCGATGGGGCGACTCAAGTACGCGCCGCAGCTCTTCCAGCCCCTCGTCGAGAAGGCCGCCGAGCTGCGCGTCATCATCGTGGGCCGTGAGACCTTCGTGGGCGCGATCGACGCCGCCAGCTCGCGCCGCGGTCAGGTCGACTGGCGACGGCTCGACGGCACCGAGCGAGTGCCCTGGCGCGCCACGAGCCTCCCTGGCCGGGTGGAGCGTCAGGCGCGCGCGCTCCTCAAACGCCTCGGGCTCGTCAGCGGCGCGCTCGACTTCATCGTCACCCCGGACGGACGACACGTCTTCCTCGAGGTGAATCCGGCCGGTGAGTGGGGCTGGCTCGAGCGGGATCTGGGCTTCGATATCTCGGGCGCCTTCGCGCGCGCCCTCACACACGGGAGACGACCATCGTGAAGGTGCTGCTGGTGACTCGGAGCGATGACAACGAGAGCGTCGAGCTGGTGCAGCGCGCGCTGAAGGCTCGGGGCGCGACAGGCGTGCGGCTCGACACCGATCGGTATCCCTCCTCCGTGCAGCTCTCGACGAGCCTTCTGGGGCCTCGCACGCGGCGACTGCTCGTCACCGAGTCGGGCACCGTCGACCTCGAGGCCCTCACCAGCATCTGGTACCGCCGCTTCCTCGCCGGAGGGCAGCTTCCGGAGACGCTCGGAGACTTGCGCGAGGCCTGCGTCGACGAGAGCCGGCGCACGCTCTACGGCTCCATCGCGGCGTGTCGGTGTTTTCAGCTCGATCCGCTCCGGGCGGTGCGGCGGTGCGATCACAAGGAGCTCCAGCTGGTGCAGGCCCGCGCTTTCGGCCTCGACATTCCCCGCACCCTCTTCAGCAACGCGCCCGACGAGGTCCGCCGCTTCGCCCGAGCCGTGAAGGGGCCCGTCATCACCAAGATGCAGCACTCCTTCGCCGTCTACCGCAACGGCGTGGAGCTCGTCGTCTACACGAACGAGCTGTCGGCCTCGGATCTCGACGCCCTCGACGGCCTGGCCCTTTCACCGATGACCTTCCAGGAGAAGCTCGACAAGCGCCTCGAGCTGCGCGCCACCGTGGTGGGTCGCCGCGTCTTCACCGCCGCCGTCGATTCGCAGGTGCTCGCGGGCGCGCGGCTCGATTGGCGCAAAGAAGGCATGGCGCTCCTCGACGCGTGGCAGCCCTACACCCTGCCGAAGAGCGTCGAGCGCGGCCTGTTGCGGCTCACGAAGTGGTTCGGGCTCAACTACGCCGCCGCCGACTTCATCGTCACCCCCGACGGCCGGCACGTGTTCCTCGAGATCAACGCGGGCGGCGAGTTCTTCTGGCTCCAGCGCACGCCTGGCCTGCCCATCGTCGAGGCCCTGGCGGATGTGCTCCTGGGACGCGCGCCGCGAGCGGCGAGGCGTGAAGTCCATGTCGCCCGTTTGACTACTCCCACCCCTTCGCGCGTCGGACACGCCGTCGTTACACTTCTCGTGACCGGCCGGTCATCGCGGGTGGGTGAAGCATGTTGGGTCTTCGAGCGCGGGTTCGTCAGCTCAAGCGGCAGGCGCAGTACCTCAAGGGGTACTTCGACCTCGACGCCAGCAACTCGGTGGTGCGGCGCACCGACTTCACCAACTGCCCGCGGCCCGTCCTGTTGCTCTACGGCTTCATGTCGACCCGGCGGGTCTTCGAGGTGCTCGAGCACCGGCTCCGGCGCGACCACTTCTGCGTGTGGAGCATCAACCTCGGCGGCTTCAAGGACGCGTTCAACACCAACGCCATCGACGTCACCGCCGAGAAGGTGCGCGAGAAGATCGAGCGGCTCTACCAGCGCTATCCGTCGATGGGCCCGATGTCGATCATCGGCCACTCCAAGGGCGGCATCATCGGCTCGTACTACGTGAAGCGGCTCGGCGGAGACCGGCGGGTGAAGAACCTCGTGACCCTGGGCAGCCCGCACAACGGCTCGCCGAGCGCGTACTTCGGCATCGTCAGCCACGGCCTCATCTCGCGGAGCATCTGGCAGCTCACGCCGATGTCGCCCTTCATCACCCGCCTCAAGATGGGGGCCTTCCCCCGCGAGGTGCGCCTCACCAACGTCTTCTCGAAGGCCGACCGGGTGAACCCGTTCCCGAGCTGCCTGTGGGAGAACGAGTTCGACGCGCCGAACGTGACGAACATCGAGATCGCCGACGTGAAGCACCGCGAGTTCGTCACCAGCCGCTCCGTGTACCAGGTCATTCGCCGTGAGCTGTTCACCGGCTACGGCCTCCCCGTCCCTGCGGAGCCGAAGCCCCGACGGCTCGTTCCACTGCGATGACGGCGGGGGCCTCCCTTGCGCGAGCGGGCGAGCCCCGGCAGAAGGGCGGCGCCGTGCGCCCGACCCGCTGGGAGCTGATCCTCGAACAGAAGCCGATTCCGATCCTCGAGCACCTGCTCGACGAGGTCTCGCGCCTGTTCGCGGCCGAGCTTGCAGCGTGGCCTCCCAACGTGACCGACTTCGATGCCCAGACCGGCGCCAGCCTCGAGCGCCTGCTGGCCGACCAGCCGGCTCGACCAGACGACCGGGTGTACGGCGAGGCCTTCCGACTGACCCGGTGGGACCTCGGGCGTGACTTCGAGGCGGTCGATGACTACTGGCGGAACCAGCGACACCTCGAGGCGGGTCTGAGCGCCGCCGACAAGCCGATGATCCTCTTTCTGACCCGCTTCATCTCCGAGCAGCTGCTGGCCCTCGGCGAGGCCACCGACGGCCGGGTCACCCGCGCGCGCATGCTCGACGCGCTGGGGCGGATCGAGCGACACTTCCGAAGCAAGGTGATACCCCCGTGAACGTGACCGTCCCCAGCCAGGCGCACTCGCAGGTCATCCGGCGTCCGCCGAACAAGCTCCCCCGCCCCGCCGACCCCTGCTGGTGCGGCAGCGGTGAGAAGTACAAGAAGTGCCACAAGGATCCCGACCAGGCCTTCCTCAAGGAAGAGCGCCGTCGCCTCGACGCGAACAAGCTCCTGCCGGCCCCGGTGTCGCCACGTCGCGACGTGCCCATCACGATTCGACGGCCCGAGTACGCCGATGGCGGGCCCTCGAGCCGCGGCAATGGCCGTCACGTGCGCACGCCCGACGAGCTGGTGCGCATGCGCCGGGCCTGCCGGGCCGCCGCCGAGGTGCTGCGCCGAACCGGTGAGAAGGTGAAGCCCGGCGTCACCACCGACGAGCTCGACGCCTTCGCGCACGAGCTCACCGTGCAGTTCGGCGGCTACCCCAGCCCGCTCAACTACCCGAACGCGCCCGGCCTGCCCCGCTTCCCCAAGTCGATCTGCACGTCGGTGAACGAGGTCATCTGCCACGGCGTGCCCGACGGGCGGCCGCTCAAGGACGGCGACATCGTCAACCTCGACATCACCGTCTACCTCGACGGCATGCACGGCGACACGAACGCCACCTTCCTCGTGGGCGAAGTGGACGAGGAGTCGCGCCAGCTCGTCACCGTCACCCGCGACTGCATGATGAAGGGCATCGAGGCCGTGAAGCCGGGCCGCCCCATCAGCGACATCGGCCGCGCCATCGAGCTGCACGCCGACCGCTTTGGATTTGGCGTGGTGCGCAGCTACTGCGGCCACGGCATCGGCGAGGCGTTCCACACCAACCTGCAGATCCCCCACTACTTCGACGCCTCGGCCCGCACGCGCATGGAGCCGGGCATGACCTTCACCATCGAGCCGATGATCACGCTCGGCGCGTGGGAGGAGCTGCACTGGGACGACGGGTGGACGGTGGTGACGAAGGATCTGCGTCGCAGCGCCCAGTTCGAGCACACCATTCTCGTGACCGAGACGGGCGCCGAGATCCTCACCCGGGAGTGACAGTGGCCGCCTTCGGGCTGGGCCTCGCCGCGCTGGGGCGGCCAGGGTACATGACGGTCGGTCACGCCGACGACATCGTCGACGGCTCGGTGGCCACGATGCGTGACACGACGTTCGCGGTGCTCGACGAGGCCTGGCGGCTCGGCGTACGACACGTGGACGCCGCGCGCTCGTATGGGTTGGCGGAGGCCTTCCTCTCCGAGTGGATCTGTTCGCGGGCCCCAGTCGGGCTCGTCGTCTCCTCGAAGTGGGGCTACCGCTACACCGCTGGCTGGAGCCGCCTCGCGCAGGTGCATGAGGTGAAGGACCACTCGCGCGCGCACCTCGAGGCGCAGTGGCAACAGTCACGCACGATCCTCGGCGCGGCGTTGTCGATCTACCAGGTGCACTCGCTCACGCCCGAGAGCCCCGTGCTCGTCGACCCGTCGGTGCAGGAGCGCCTCGGCGAGCTCCGGGATGGCGGCACGGCGATGGGCGCTTCGGTGTCGGGGCCGCGCCAGGCCGAGCTGATCGATCGCCTCATCGGGCTTCAGGTGAATGGGCGGCGGCTCTTCGATTGGGTGCAGGCCACCTGGAACCTGCTCGAGCGCTCTGCCGGCCCCGCCCTCCAGCGCGCCCACGACGCGGGGCTGCGCGTGATCATCAAAGAGGGGCTCGCCAACGGGCGTCTGTCAGCGCGAGGTGACGTGGTGGCGCTGCACGAAGAAGCTGCGCGGGTCGGTACCACGCCCGACGCCCTCGCCCTCGCCGCCATCGTGCGTCAGCCCTTTGCCGACGTGGTGCTGAGCGGCGCCGCAGCGGTGACCCACCTGCGCTCCAACCTGCTGGCGTTGCAGCACTTCGCCGCAAACCTGACGCTGGCGAACGTGACCCAGGACCCGGAGTCCTATTGGAATTTTCGGACCCAGCTGAAGTGGACATGACCCGGTTGTCGCGAATCGCCAAAGCGCCATAATCGTCTTCGCCAATGTCGCTTTCAGAGGCCACCACCCGTTCGTTGCTCATCGTCGATGACGACGCCGACATTCTGCGGCTCGTTTCGCTCGCGATGAGTGCGCGCGGCTTTCGGGTGAGCACCGCCACGTCACTCGAGGACGGCCTTCGCCATCTCGAACGAACGACCTTCGACGTCGTGCTGACGGACAAGAACCTCAAGGGCGCCACGGGGCTGGAGCTGATCGACGCGCTGTCCATTCGCTCGCCCACGACGGCGATCGTCCTCATGACGGCGTACCCCGAAGGCGCGCTGGGCCGGCTGTCGTCGCTCGATGGCTACCTGGGCAAGCCGTTCAAGTCACTCGAGGTCGTGGCGCAGACGCTCCAGGACGCGATCGAACGCCGCGCGCGCTCGATTCAGCGGCAGAAGCTGCTGGGCCAGTTGGGTGACGTGAAGACGGCGCTGACCTCGGCCGTGCTGCCGCCCAAGCCCGTCACCTGATGACGAGCACCCGCGCCTCGGTGAAGTCGTGCATGGCGTAGCGCACGCCTTCGCGGCCCAGACCTGAGTCCTTCACGCCGCCATACGGCATGTTGTCGCTGCGGAACGACGGCGCGTCGTTGACGATGAGCCCGCCGACCTCGAGCCCGGCGAAGGCCTTTCGCACCGCGGACAGCTCGTTGGTGAAGAGTGAGGCCTGGAGCCCGTAGCGGCTGGAGTTCACGGCCTCGAGCGCCTCGTCGAAGGAGGACACCTTCTCGAGCACCACGACCGGCCCGAACACCTCCTCGGCGTACACCTTCGCCTCACGTCGAACGTCGGTCAGCGCGATGGGTGGAAGCAGCGCCCCCTGCCGGGTTCCCCGGCGCAGCACCGTGGCTCCACCGGCGACGGCCTCGTCCACCCACGCGTCGATGCGCCGGGCGTTGGCTTCGTCGATGACAGGGCCCACCACCGTGGCCTCGTCGGCTGGATTCCCCACCACGAGGTGGTCGACCTCGCGGAGGAAGGCCGTCTGGAAGGCGTCCCAGGCGGGGGCCTCGACGACGATGCGCTGCACCTTGATGCACACCTGGCCTGCGTTGACGAAGGCGCCCTGGGCGAGCTTCTTCGCGGCGGCGTCGAGGACGGCATCGGGGCGAACGATGGCTGCGGCGTTGCCTCCGAGCTCGAGGAGCACGTGCCCTTGCGCCTTCGCCTTGAGGTGCCAGCCCACCTTCGCGCTGCCGGTGAACGAGAGCACCCGCACCCGGGGATCGGTCGCCAGCGGCTCGGCGACGTCGACGGCACACGGGAGCACCTGCAGCGCGCCTGGATCTGCGCCCGCCTCGAGCACGAGCTCGCCCAGCAACAGCATGGCGCTCGGAGCCTGCGGCGGAGGCTTGATGATGATGGGCGCGCCGACGGCGAGCGCGGGCGCGACCTTGTGCGCGCCGAGGTTGAGCGGAAAGTTGAAAGGCACCAGACCCATCACCACGCCAGCGGGCACCCGGCGCACCTCGGCGGTCGTTCCGTCAGAGCCGGGGAAGAGGTCGACCGGCACCGTCTCGCCGCCGAAGCGCGAGAGCTCGGCCGCAGCGAGGGAGAACGTCTCGATGGCGCGGGCAACCTCGGCTCGAGCGGCGGAGAGCGGCTTGCCGGCCTCGTGGACGATGACGTCGATGAAGTCGAGGCGGCGACGTTCGAGCCCCTCGACGATGCGCTGGAGGACTTGCCGGCGCTTGCCGGTCGAAGCGCCGGCGAGGCTCGCGCGGCGCGCGGAGGCAAACGAAAGCGCACGCTGCGCCTGGGCGTACGAGGCCTGCGCGACCTGCGCGAGGAGCCGCCCATCCCACGGCGCGCGGACCTCGGCGAAGGTCTCACCTTCGACGAAGCGGCCCTCGAGGAGGAGCAGCCGGGTCGCCGTCATGCGCGCTGGCTACTGCGGGCCCCTGGTGGCCGTGACCTGGAACAGACGGCACATCGAGCCGCCCGCGTCCTGTCCGGGCACTGCGCAGTTGTCGCTCTCGACGAGGGGCGCCCAGGACTGGCCGAGGGCGGGCCCGTCGAAGCACTCGTAGCCGGCGCGGTTCTGGGTCGGGAACTTGGTCGCGCCGTCGATGGGGCCGTACCAGTACTCGAGCCAGATCAGATAGTTCGCGCCGGGCTGAACGGAGATGAAGGTCACGCGCACGTCCTGGCCGGGGGTGCCCATGATGCTGCGCGAGTCGAACCCGAGGTACTGGAACTTCCCGCTCGTCTCGAGCTGCTGCACGGTGGCGGGCGTTCGACCCGGGGCGGCGGCCTCGACGGTCGAGCAGGTGACCGGAGAGCCGTCGAGGGCCGTCTTGCTGATGAAGCGGGTCGTGATGCTCCGCGGCGCGGGCGACAGGCCCATGTAGGCCGCCGCGTTGAGCGACAAGTTCACGTTGATGGCCTTGTTCAGCCGGCTGCACTTGCCCTGCTGGCAGTACGGCAACGGCTGGTCGTTGGTAAAGCTCGACTCGAGGCAGTCCGATTGCTTCGAGCAGCCCTGACCACACTTGGCGCAGGTGCCGAAGAACCCCGCATCGGGGAAGCACGCGGGCTGGCCTTTGCAGTCGGGATCGGCGCAGTCGACCAGGCCGTTCTGATCGTCGTCGACGTTGTTGCCGCACACTTCTCGTTGCGTGGGCATCATCGTGCACGACGAGACGGCGACGACCATGGAACCGGCACCGACGAGGACGGCGAGAAGGACGCGAGTCATGGGCACTTTCCGGTGCAGCTGCGGTCAGCCGGCACGCAGGCCGAGCCACCGGTGGTGAGGGTGAGACAGGCAAAGCCCTGGGGGCACTCCTGGCCGCCGCCGCAGAAGCGGGCGCAGACGCTGGTGCCCGACGGGAGCGCGACGCACGTTCCACCCGGGCACTCGGCCGAGGTGGCGCAGGTCTGACAGTGCGGGAAGTCGGCCTTGGCGGAGCGGCAGAGGTTGGTCGAGCCCTCGCACACCTCGCAGCTGTTGCAGGCGCTGGTGGCCTGACACGCGCGGGCGTTGCCGATGACGGGGCCTTCGCAGATCTTCGTGCGCACGTTGCAGCGTTGATCGAGCCCGCAGCCCGTGTTGGACGAGCAGCCGGGCACACAGCCGAACCGGTTCCCCGAGGTACGCGCGCAGACCTGTCCGAGCGGACACTGGGCGTCGGTGGTGCAGAAGGGCTGGCAGCGGCCGACGGGCTCTCCGGGTGGTTTGGTGCAGACGCGGTTGTCGGCGCAGTCGGTGTCCATCATGCACTCGTTGAGCGGCTCGCAGAGGCGGTTGATGCAGCGCAGGCGAGCGTCTCCGCAGTCGGCATCACGCGAGCACTCGGCGACGCAGAGTCGGGCGCGGGGATCGCAGGTGGTGCCGAACGGGCAGACCTGCTGCACGGCGACGCAGCGGCCCTGGCGGGGATCGCACCGCTGGGTGGAGTCCTGGCAGTCGGCGGTCACGTTGCAGCTTCGGCTGGAGTCCGGCACGCAGCCCTGAAAGTTGCGACACGTGGCCGTCTGGCCCTGAGGCGTCTTGTCGGGCCAGCACTGGGCGGCTCCGTCCTTCTGCTGGCAGGTGGAGCCGCGGGGACAGTCCGATGTGGACATGCAGGCCTTGCCGCAGAACTTCTGGTTGAGGCTCGGCTCGAGCACGCAGTTGTCGCCCTGGCCGCCACACTCGGTGTTGGCGCCGCAGGGCTCACAGAATGTCTTGAGCGTGCGGCAGGCGCGAATGGAGGGATCGCAGTACTCGCCCATGGCGCACTCGGTGTCCGAGCGGCAGCCGGCGATCTCCTCGACGCACTGGCCGGTGAAGTTGTTGCAGTACTTCGGGATGGCTCCGAGCATCGTGCCCATGCGGCACGAGTCGTCGGAGAGGCACACGCACTGGCGTCGCACCTTGTCGCACCGAAGCTGACCGCACTCGGCGTCGACGTTGCACGCGCGGCCCACGAAGTCCGCGGTCCCGGCGTCGGGCGGGAGCGGCGGCGGCAGGGGCGTGCCCGTCATGCAGCCGACGAAACAAAAGGAGAAGAAGACCGGACCGACCCGCATCATGAGGGCGCCGGGCTTAGCCTTGGGCCGTGGGCGGCGCAATCACCGGCGGGCGCTTCGACGCACGAGGGCGATGACTACCGGTTCATACCACCGAGGAACTCCGCGTTCCCCTTGGTCGGCCGCATGTGCTTGAGCACGAACTCCATCGCGTCGATCGGCGTGAACGGGTGCAGCACCTGTCGCAGCGCGGTGATGCGCACGAGATCCGACGGGGTGAGGAGCAGCTCCTCCTTGCGCGTCCCGGACTTGTTGATGTCGAGACACGGGAAGATGCGCTTCTCGAACAGCTTCCGGTCGAGCACGATCTCGGAGTTTCCGGTGCCTTTGAACTCCTCGAAGATCACCTCGTCCATGCGGCTGCCGGTGTCGATGAGCGCGGTGCCGATGATGGTGAGCGAGCCGCCCTCTTCGATGTTGCGGGCCGCGCCGAAGAACCGCTTGGGCCGGTGGAGCGCGTTGGCGTCGACACCACCCGAGAGGATCTTCCCCGAGGCCGGCACGACCGTGTTGTAGGCGCGCGCCAGGCGCGTGATCGAGTCGAGGAGGATGCAGACGTGCTGCTTCTGCTCCGCCAGCCGCTTGGCCTTGTCGATCACCATCTCGGCGACCTGCACGTGGCGCGTGGCGGGCTCGTCGAACGTCGACGACACGACCTCGCCGCGCACCGAGCGCTGCATGTCCGTCACCTCTTCGGGCCGCTCGTCGACGAGCAATACGATGAGGTGGATCTCCGGGTGGTTCTTCGAGATCGCGTGCGCGATGTTCTGCAGCATCACCGTCTTACCGGCCTTGGGTGGCGCGACGATGAGGCACCGCTGGCCGAGGCCGATGGGACAGAACAGGTCGATGATGCGGGTCGTGTAGTCGTTCGCGTCGTGCTCGAGCTTGAGCTTCTTCGTCGGGTAGAGCGCGGTGAGGTTGTCGAAGAGGATGCGCTCCTTCACGTCGGCCGAGAACGGGTCCGCGAAGTTGATCTTCTCGACGCGCTGAAGCGCGAAGTACCGCTCGCCCTCTCGGGGCTGGCGAATGGGGCCGGTCACCGTGTCGCCGGGACGCAGGTTGAAGCGGCGCACCTGCGAGGGCGAGACGTAGATGTCGTCGGGGCTGGGCTGGTAGTCCGAGTCGGCCGAGCGCAGGAAGCCGTAGCCGTCGCTCATCATCTCCATGACGCCTTCGGCTTGCACCTCGTACTTCTTCTCGGTGACGTTCGAGAGGACCGAGACGAGGAGTTCCTGCTTCTTGAGCCCCTGCGTGCCCTCGATGCCCAGGTTGTGGGCCATCTTCGACAGCTCGGTGATCTTCATCCGCTTCAGGTCGTTGAGCTTGAGCTCCTGAAGGTGTGCCTGCGGGGCGCTCTCGTCACTCGTCGCCGGCGCCTCGGCCTCGGGGGCTTCCTCCTTCACGACCGACTCGCCGGCGAGCTGCGCTTCTTGAATGTCGTCGTCGCGGACGGCGCGGTTCATCGGCGTCAGCACCGGCTTGACCCGGCCCTCGCCATCATCACCGTGACCTTCGCCGTCAGCGGACGATTCGGCCTCGTCGTCGGAGTCCTCGCGCTCGTCGTCCTCCGGGTCGGGGATCGCCTCCTCGACCTCCTCTGGCACGGCCGCGACGGCACGAACCTTCTTCTTCTTCGGCTCGTCGTCCTTCTTCTTTGCGCGCTTCTTGTCGGACTTCGCGGGTGCCCTGGCCATGAGGTGGTGACTCGTTGGACCGGGGAGGAGTGCTGCTGCTGCTCACCCGGTACGCGTGTGACGGTGGTGTGAATTGGCGGTGCGCAGAGGACGAACTTCGTGCGCCTCGACAGCGACCAGCAAGGTACGGGTGGTGACCGGTGGTGTCAAGGTGAACCGTGGACAGGCCCGGGCGGACCGGCCAGAAACCGGCGCCTCGGAGGGCTTCCATGACACCCCAGACGCGGGTCACTGAGCTGCGCCGCCAGCTCGCGTACCACAATCACCGCTACTACACGCTCGACGCCCCGGAGATCAGCGACGCGGCCTACGACGCGCTCATGCGCGAGCTCCAGCAGCTCGAGGCGGCCCATCCCCAGCTCGTCACGCCGGACTCTCCGACCCAGCGCGTGGGCGGCGCGGTGCTCGAGAAGTTCGACAAGGTGACGCACCGTCAGCAGATGTTGTCTCTGGGCAACGTCTTCGACGACGCCGAGTTCACCGAGTTCGACGAGCGGCTCCGAAAGGGGCTCGGCGTCGAGTCGGTCGACTACGTCTGTGAGCCCAAGATGGACGGGCTCGCCATCGAGCTGGTCTACGAGAACGGCCGCTTCGTGCAGGGCTCGACGCGCGGCGACGGCGTCATCGGCGAAGACGTCACGAAGAACCTCGAGACGATTCGCAACCTGCCGCTGACCTTGACCGGAAAAGACGTTCCGGCCCTGCTCGAGGTGCGTGGCGAGGTCTTCATTCGCAAGGCCGACTTCAAGCGCATGAACGACCAGCTGCTCGCGCGCGGCGAGGAGCCCTTCGTCAACCCCCGCAACAGCGCCGCAGGTTCGTTACGCCAGCTCGACTCACGCACCACGGCGTCCCGGCCGCTCTCCCTGTACCTGTACGAGGTCGGCGTCATCGAGGGCGTCACCTTCGACACGCACGTCGAGAAGCTGGCGGGGATGGAGGCGTGGGGGCTCCCGGTGAATCCGCGCCGCAGCCGGGTGACCGGGTTCGATGGCGTGAAGGGCGCATGGAGCGCGCTCCTCGCCGAGCGGCACGGGCTGCCGTACGAGATCGACGGGCTGGTGGTGAAGGTCGACCGCACGGCCTTCCGCACCCGCCTGGGCCAGGTGTCGAAGAGCCCGCGCTGGGCGGTGGCGTGGAAGTTCCCGCCGGAGGAGCTCGAGACGAAGGTGCGGCAGATCCTCGTGCAGGTGGGCCGCACCGGCGCCATCACCCCGCTGGCCGAGCTCGAGCCCGTGTTCGTCGGGGGCGTCACCGTCTCGCGCGCGACGCTGCACAACGAGGACGAGCTGCGCCGCAAGGACGTGCGTGAGGGCGACTGGGTCTTCGTGCGGCGCGCGGGCGACGTGATCCCCGAGATCGTCAAGGTCATCACCGCGAAGCGCACCGGCGCCGAGCAGCCCTTCGTCTTCCCGACCACCTGTCCGGTATGTCAGGCGCCGGTGAAGAAGGAGGAGGACGGTGCCATCGCGCGCTGCACGAACCGCGCATGCCCTGCCCAGCTCGCGGGCCGGCTGCGACACTTCGCGACCCGCACCGCGATGGACATCGATGGCCTCGGTGAGAAGTTGTGTGAGGCCTTCGTCGAGCACGAGCTCGTCGGGTCGGTGGCCGATCTCTACGCGCTGGACCTCGCGACGCTGACGAACCTCGAGCGCATGGGCGAGAAGAGCGCGCAGAACCTGCTGGACGCGATCGCCCGCTCGAAGAACACGACGCTGCGGCGCTTCATCTACGCGCTGGGCATTCCCGACGTCGGCGAGGCCACGGCGAAGGCGCTGGCCGAACACTTCCGTGAGGTGCCGGCGTTGATGGGCGCGTCCCTCGACGAGCTGCAGCGGGTGAAGGACATCGGGCCCGAGATGGCGAGCTCGATCCGGGGCTTCTTCGATGACGCCGAGAACCGCGCGACGGTGGAGCAACTGCTCGAGGCCAACGTGACGCCGGCGCCTCCTGAGATCGTCAGCGCCGGGCCGTTCAGCGGGAAGACGGTCGTCCTGACCGGCACGCTCACGGGCATGACGCGCGACCAGGCGAAGGAGTCCATCGAGAAGCTCGGCGGAAAGGTCTCTGGCAGCGTGTCGAAGAAGACCGACTACCTCGTCGCCGGAGAAGAGGCCGGCTCGAAGTTGACCAAGGCGCGCGAGCTGGGCGTGAAGGTGCTGACCGAGGCCGAGTTCGCCGCGCTCCTCGGGTAGGCTCGAGCGACATGCCCCGCGCGCTCATCGTCACCGACCTCGAAGGCGTACACGGCGCGGACTGTGTGGAGGCGCTGGTCGGAGGAACCGCCGCGTGGGAGCGCTCCCGGCTGCGCGCGACGCACGAGGTGAACCTCGTCATCACCGGGCTGGCGCGGCAGGGCTTCACCGAGTTCGTCATCTCCGACAGCCACCGCAACGGCACCGAGGCGCCCAACCTCGTGCTGGAAGCGCTCGACCCCCGCGCGCGGCACGACTTGCGAGACGACGCCTTTGCGCCGGCGCTGTTCTCGAAGGTCGACGCGATCGCCGCGTTGGGGATGCACGCCGGCGGCGGGGTGCCCGGGTACGTGAGCCACGCGCTGGACGTGACGCTCGCCTGGGAACTCGAGGGACGCTTCCTCTCCGAGACCGACTTCCTCCTCGATCTCTGCGCGCAGGCGTACCTGCCGTTCCTCTTCGTCAGCGGTGATGACGTCCTCATCCGCTCGCTGCCGCAGGGCGTACGGGGCGTCACCACCAAGCGCGTGCGCTCGTCGACCCGCGCCGAGTCGCTGCCCCTCGAGACCGTCGAACAGGCCCTCGTCGAGGCGGCGCTCCAGCCCGCGCGCGCCGCGACTCCGCTTCCATCCGGGCCGCTGCGGCTCCACGTGAAGTCGACCGAGTTCGAGCTCGTCGACCTGCCCTTCCTTCATCGGGAAAGCGAATATGTGGTGCGCGTCGATGGCGCCTCACCCCGTGAGCGCTACGCCAACGCGATGATCGCCATCGACTGCGTCTCGAGCGCGACGGAGACGTTCATCACCTGCGAACCGGGTGACCCGGCGCTGGTGGGTGAAGTCGAAGCGCTTGTCGCCGCGCCCTGGCCGAGCCTCTCGGCCCCCTGACCACGCGCGTTCACACCCGGCCCCGCCGCGCGCATGGAGTTCTGGCTCGACGACGCGACGAGCTCCGCGTCGACGGTCAAACAACGTGGCCAGGGCTGCATCGCCAACGGGCTCAACCGCGACTGGGTGATGCCGCGGTTCTCATCGCTGCGCCTGGGCTGGGAGCACGACCAGACGTCGATTCCGATCGAGCTGTGGGTCAACGATGTGGCGGTCGGCCCGCAGCGCCTCGGCTGTCAGCGACGGCTACTTCTTCGCCTTGAACTCGACCCGGCGGTTGGCCGCCCAGGCGTCTTCCCCGGAGCCGTTCATCGCCGGCTTGTTCTCGCCGTAACCGACGGTGTCGAGCGAGCCGGCCGGAACGCCGAGATCGATCAGGTACTTGCGCACCGAGGCCGCGCGCTTCTGCGAGAGCACCATGTTGAACTCCTCGGTGCCGCGCTCGTCGGCGTGGCCCTCGAGCGTGAAGCGGAGCGCGCCCTTCTTGATGCAGTCGGCGTACTGCGAGAGCGACGACTGCACCGCGCCGGTGAGGCTGTACTCGTTGAAGTCGAAGCGCACGGGCTCGAAGGTGCAGGTCGGCGCCCCCTTCGTCTCGACGGCCGCGCACCGACCCGCCTTGCACTCCTGGCCCGACGGACAGTCCTCATTCGCGGTGCAGGAGCCCGCCGGCTTGAAGTTCGGGTCGACGACGCACTTGCCGGACGAGCACTTCTTCCCGGTGCCACACTCGCCAGCGCCGAAGCCACACTCGGGCTTGGGCGTGCACTTGTTCGCCTCGCACACGAAGCCGGGTTTGCAGTTGTCGGTGGTGGCGCACTCGCGGCACTGGCCCTGGACGCACACCTCGCCCTTCTCGGTGCAGTTCTCGTCGCTCTTGCAATTGGGGTACGTCGGCGGGCACCCGGTGAGGGCGACGGTGGCGACGGCGAGCAGGGCGGCGAGGTGCTGGCGCATGGCGTCAATCTCCTTGGGGAAGCTGTAGGCCCAACGGCGACGGGCTCTTACAGACGCGGATTCACAACGGCAACGATGTTTCGCCGCCCCGCGTTCCCGAAACCAGAAGGATTCCCTTCTCGGCCGTGAGGTTGCACTCCCACCGGCATCGCCGCCCGAAGCGCGGCAGAATGGCCACACCCCGCCGTCCGGAGCCCACATGCCGACTACCGTCCTCATCGTCGATGACGAGAAGAACATCCTCCTCACGTTGAACCAGGCGCTCCAGCTCGAGGGGTACCAGACGGAGCTCGCGGCCGGTGGACAGCTCGCCCTCGACGTGGTGGCGAACAAGCCGGTCGACGTGGTGCTGATGGACGTGAAGATGCCGGATCTCGACGGCCTGGCCGCGCTCGAGCGAATTCACGCCCTGCGGCCGGACCTCCCCGTCATCATGATGAGCGGCCACGGCACCATCGAGACGGCCGTCAAGGCGACGCACCTGGGCGCGCGCGACTTTCTGGAGAAGCCCATCTCGCGCGATCGACTGCTGCTCGCGATTCGCAACGCGCTGGAGCTGTCGCGTGTGGCCAGTGAGCTGGCCGAGCTGAAGGCCGACCAGGGCCGCTTCGACATGCTGGGCCACAGCGCGGCCATGCAGCGCATCTACGGCATCATTCAGCGGGCGGCCCCCTCGGAGGGCCGGGTGCTGATTACGGGCGAGAACGGCACGGGCAAAGAGCTCATCGCCCGCGCCGTCCACCAGCAGTCACGCCGCAAGGCGCGGCCCTTCGTGAAGCTCAACTGCGCCGCGGTGCCGCACGAGCTGATCGAGTCTGAATTGTTCGGGCACGAGAAAGGCGCCTTCACCGGGGCCCTCGCCGCCCGCCGCGGGAAGTTCGAGCTCGCCCACGAGGGCACGCTCTTCCTCGATGAGGTGGGCGACATGCCCCACGCGATGCAGGCGAAGCTCTTGCGCGTGCTGCAGGAGGGTGAGCTGGAGCGCGTCGGCGGCTCCGAGACGATCAAGGTCGACGTGCGCGTCATCGCCGCGACGAACAAGGATCTCGAGAAGGAGATCGCCCACGGGCGATTCCGCGAAGATCTCTACTTCCGGCTCAACGTGGTGCAGGTGCACACCCCGCCCCTGCGGGAGAGGAAGGACGATCTCCCCACCCTCATCGACGCGTTCCTCGAGGAGTCGTGCCGGAAGAATGGCCGCAAGGTGCTGCGCGTGGCACCCGATGCGCTGGCCCGCGTGATGGAGCACGACTACCCCGGCAACGTGCGCGAGCTGCGGAACCTCGTGGAGCGGCTCGCGATCCTCTGCGAGGGCCCGCTCGTCGCGCTGATGGACGTGGAGGCCATGTGGCCACGCCGTCGCGCGCTGGGGGCGGTGACGCCGGTCGAGGCCGCGCCGACGTCGCCGCCCGCGACGCCCGTGGTGCTGAGCGCGCCGATGAACCTGCCGGTGCCGGCAGCCCCGCCTGCTCCGCCCCCGCCTGCCTGGAAGTTCAAGCCCGACCGGCCGTTCCGCGATCAGGTCGAGGACGCCGAGCGGGAGATCATCCTCGGCGCGCTGTCGTTCACGAAGGACAACGCCACCGAGGCGGCGCGGCTGCTCGATCTCGAGCGCGGGCACTTCTACAAGAAGATGAAGTCGCTGGGCCTGCGTCGCGCCGGTGGAGAGACCTCGGCCGCCGAGGCCGGTCCCGTCGAGCCCGGCCGCGCGTAGGCGTCGGGGTGCGCGGCGCTCGAACGGAACGGCGCGACGGCCTGGCGAGCCGTGGTTAGAGTCCTTACCATGTCGACTGTTCTCGTGGTCGCCGTGCTCGCTGCCACCGCGCCGGTGAAGGTCGCCTCGCCCGGACTCTCTGGCGTTGGCGTGTCTCAAGAGCTGCTCACCTTCGTGACCGAGCACCTCAGCCAACAACTCACCTTCGAGGGGCTGGAGGTCTTCCCGCCCGCGAACATCGCCGCGGTCCTCGGACTGGAACGACAGAAGGAATTGTTGGGCTGCGGCGACGCGAGCTGCATGGCCGAGCTGGCGAGCGCGCTCGGCGTCGACGCGATCCTCGTGGGCAACCTCGCGAAGCTCGGAGAGGTGTACCAACTCGACGCCCGGCTCGTCAGCGCGACGGATGGGAAGGTCGTCGCGCTGTTCTCGAAGCGGGTGCAGACCGATACGCAGCTCCTCGATGCCATGCACGAGGCGGCGGTGCTGATGGCGCCCCAGCTCGCGACGAAGCTCGGCCGGACGATCACGCCTGTCGCCAGACCAGCTCGAAACACCCCGCCCCCGCCAAGCGCCGTCACCGAATGGCCCGCGCCTGCCCCCATCCGCTACGAGCGCCGCCCGAATGCGACACGGCAGGTCGGCCAGTGGATCCTCATCGGCGCCGGCGCCATCGCCGCCGTCGGCATCGTCGGGTTCTTCATCGTCGCGGACTATTCCGCGCCCATGGGATCTCCGCCGACCGCCGAGGAGTCTGCCTTCGGCGCCCTGTTCTTGAGCAGCCTTGCGGTCGCGGCGGTGGGCCTGGTCGTCTACCTCGTCGGAGACACCGAGCGGGTGCCGGTCCGGGCAGCCCTCGTCCCGGTCCCCGGTGGCGGCGTGTTGAGCCTGGGCGCCACCTTCTGACGCCCTGCGCGTGTGGCTCATGCGTCTGGTGAGGCAGCCGGGCTGAAGCCGCTCGTCCGCCCGCGCCGATGTGGTTAAGAGGTCCTCGTGAATTCGACCCTGGGGTACGGCTTCGTTCTGCTTGGTTTGTTGTTCGCCGCGTTTGCGGCCGTCGTGGGGCTCGTCACTGGCATGACGCGACGCGAGGGCGCCCTCGTCTGGGTGCAGCGCGCCGTCTACGGCTTCGCGGCCTCGATGGTGCTCTCGAACCTCATCATGGTGAAGGCGCTCCTCGAGCACGACTTCTCGGTGAAGTACGTCGCGCTCGTCGGCAGCAAAGCCACGCCTACCATCTTCACCATCGTCTCGCTCTGGAGCGCGCTCGAGGGCTCCATTCTCTTCTGGGGCGCCATCATGGGCGTCTACCTCTTCGCCTTCACGTGGACGTACCGCCAGGAGCACGGCCGCTACATGCAGCTCGCGCTCGGCGTGATGTCGGCCATCGCGGTCTTCTTCGCGTTTCTCATCGCGGGCCCGGCGAACCCGTGGACCGCCCTGCCCAACCCGCCGCTCGATGGTCCGGGCCCCAACCCGCTGCTGCAGAACCACCCGCTCATGATCATCCACCCGCCCATGCTGTACCTCGGGTACGTGGGCATGACGGTGCCGTTCGGGATCGCCGCTGGCGCCCTGCTGCGAGGGGAGCTCGGAGACGCCTGGCTCATTCCGCTGCGCAAATGGACGCTGGTGCCCTGGCTGTTCCTGTCGATCGGCATCATCCTTGGCTCGTGGTGGGCGTACGCCGTGCTCGGCTGGGGCGGCTACTGGGCGTGGGACCCGGTCGAGAATGCCTCCTTCATGCCGTGGCTCACCGCGACCGCCTTCATGCACTCCACGATGGTGCTCGAGCGCAAGAAGTCGCTGAAGCTGTGGACCATCGCGCTGGCGCTGGGCAGCTTCGTGCTCACCATCATCGGCACCTTCATGACCCGCTCGGGCGTCTTCAACTCGGTGCACTCCTTCACCCAGTCGGACATCGGGCCGACCTTCCTCGTCTTCATCGCCATCATCCTGGTGTTCAGCGTGCTGCTGCTCACCTTCCGCGGCCACCTGCTCGTCGCCGAGAGCCACCTCGAGACCGTTGCCTCGCGCGAGGGCTCGATCCTCGTGAACAACCTCGTCTTCGTGGCGCTCACCTTCACGGTGCTGCTGGGCACGCTCTTCCCGCTCATCACCGAGGCGCTGCAGCAGAAGAAGATCAGCGTCGGAGAGCCGTACTTCAACGCGATGGCGCTTCCGCTCGGGCTCCTCATGCTCTTCCTCATGGGCGTGGGACCGATGTTGCCGTGGGGAAAGGCGGACTCGAAGGTGCTCACCCAGCAGGCCATCATTCCCGGGCTCCTGGGCCTGGTGACGCTGCCCCCCGTGTTGGTGTGGCGGTATGCGGTGTGGGCTCCGCTCGGCGGCGGTGAGAAGACCTTCGGCGGCTTCCTCTCGGCGATGCGCAGTGGTGACGTGATGGCGCTGGCCACCTTCGGCATCGCGACGTTCGTGACGGTGGTGACGCTGCGGGAGATGTTCCTCCCCGCTCAGCAGCGCATGGCCGAGCAGAAGGAGTCGCTCGTCACCGCCCTCGTCGTGTCGGCCAGCCGCGCGCGCCGTCGGTTCGGTGGCTACGTCGTGCACCTCGGCATCGTCGCCATCATCGTCGCGGTCGCGGCCTCGTCGGCTTACCGCGTCGCGGCCGAGAAGACGCTCAAGGCCGGAGAGTCGATGCAGGTCGGTGGGTACCAGGTGCGCTTCGATGGCCTCGCCCAGGGCAAGGAGCCGCACCGCGAGTGGGTGGCCGCGAACATCACCGTCATCTCACCCTCCGGCGAGCAGCGGCAGCACCACGCCATCGATGCGCCGCGCATGAACTACTACGAGCGCTCGAACGACCCGATCGGCTCCCCGCTGGTGCAGGAGATGTTCTTCCGCGACGTCTACGTCTCGCTGCGCACCTACGACGGCAAGACCCAGTCGGCGACGTTCAACGCCTGGGTGTTCCCGCTCGTCGGGTGGATCTGGTACTCGATTCCGCTCCTCGTGCTCGGCACCCTCATCGCCCTGTGGCCCCAGCGGAAGTCCGTCGCCCAGGTGAAGGCCGAGGTGCCGACGGGCGCGGCGACGGGGACGACATGAACCGGCTGCTCGGCCCCGCCATCGCGCTCGCCGTCATCGGCTTGCTCGTCTACGTGCTGGCCAAGGGCTTCGGGAACGACCCCCACGCGGTGCCGTTCATGATGTCGGGGAAGAAAGCGACACCGTTCAAGATCAAGCGTCTCGACACCGATCAAGAAGTGACGCTGGAGCAGTTCAAGGGCCAGCCCATCGTCCTCAACTTCTGGGCGACGTGGTGCGGGCCCTGCAAGATGGAGCATCCGATCCTCGAGTACGCGTGGAAGAAGTACGAGAACCAGGTGGTGTTCCTCGGCATCGTCTTCGAAGACACCGAGGCGAACACGAAGCGCTTCCTCGCGGAGAACGGCAACACGTTTCCCCAGCTGTTCGATCCGAAGTCGACGGTGCCGGTGGACTACGGCGTGTCGGGCGTGCCGGAGACGTATTTCATTACGCGAGACGGGGTCATCAAGGGCAAGGTCGCAGCGCCGTTCAGTGATCCGCGGCAGCTCGAGCCGTTGATCCAGGGAATCCTCCAGTGACTGCGTTCTCCCTCGTCCTCTCGCTGGTGCTGACGCAAGGCTACGCGCCGCAGCGACAGGGGCTCGATCCGCTCGAGGCCGAGAAGGAGGCCCGGGTGATGCGCCTGGGCAAGCAGCTGCGGTGCGCGGTGTGCCAGGGCGTCTCGATCGCCGACTCGCCCGCGTCGATGGCGCGCGCCCAGTTGGACAAGGTGCGTGAGCTCGTCGCCGAGGGAAAGTCCGACGAGGAGATCTACGCCTACTTCATCGATCGGTACGGTGAGTGGGTGCTGCTCGAGCCCACCAGGGGTGGCCTCAACGTGGTGCTGTGGCTTGGCCCGCTTGCACTGCTGGGCCTCGGCCTGCTCGTGATCGTCATGCAATCGAAGAAGCGACCCGCCGCGGCCCCAGCGCCTGCCCCCACGCCCTCGGCCGCTGAGCCCTCGGCCGACGACGCGCTCCTGGCGCAAGTGCGCGCCGACCTGGAGAAGTGATGGCTGCTCCTCAGACGAACTGGCTGCCTGGCATTCTGGTGCTCTCCGCGGGCTTCGTGGGTTCCGTGCTGTACCTGCTGCTGTCGAAGCGGGCTGGCGCCGCGCCGACCGAGGGCGCGAAGGACGACGTCGACGCGAAGTACCAGAGCGTCATCGGCGAGCTCAAAGAGCACACCGCCAACAAGCACCTGCTGCCCGCTGAGTCGTGGGAGGCCGAGAAGAAACGGCTCGAGGCGCTCGCCGTCACGCTCCTCAAGCAACGCGACGGCCTCAAACACGCGCAGCTCAAGGCCGAGGCCCGCGCGGAGGCCAAGGCGAAGGCCCAGGCGACCAGCACCGGCTTCTTCGCCCAGAACCCCGCGATGAAGGGCGCGTTCGTGGGCGGCGCCGTGGTGCTCTTCTTTGCCGTCTTGTGGATTACCGTGAACGAGGCCGCCAAGCCGCGCACCGACGGCATGCAGGTGACGGGCATGGATCCGGGCGCAGCCGGCCCCGCAGGCCCCCAGGAGCCGCCCGTCGACACGAAGATGGAGCAGCTGCTCCAGGCGGTGCAGCGGTCGCCAGACGACATCGACGCGCTCTCCGAGGCCGCGCTGTACCTCATCAGCAAGCAGGGCTTCGCCGAGTCACGGCCCTTCATCCAGCGCGCGACGCTCATCGATCCATTCCACGTGAAGACGCGCGTCGGCCGGGCGATCCTCCTGGCGGTGGATGGCGACGTGCCCGGCGGAACGAACGAGCTCGAGCGGCTCGCCACGCTGTACCCCGACGGGTACCCGGGAGCGCTCTACGCCGGCATGTTGTCGATGGAGGACAACAACCCCGCGCGGGCCGTCCAGAACTTCGAGCGCTACCTCGCCACCGCGCCCATCTCGGAGCAGCCGCCCATGTTGCGCATGGCCGTACGACAGCTCAAGGCGCAGCTCGCGGGCAGCGCTCCGGCGCAACCCTGAGCCCGCCCGTCCCCTGAAGGCGCCGGGGTGACGCGGAAAACGTGGCGCGTCTGGACGCGACGTGGGGTTAGCTTGACGACATGCGTGTTCTCAGCGGAGTCTTGTCGGCTCTCACGACCTTCGCCTGCGTTACCCCACCGACGACGAAACCGGTGGAGCCTTCCGCGCCCGGTCCTGGCTCGACGGTATCGTCTGGTGACGCTCGCTGGACGCCAGGCCCCGGCGCCGATGCCGCGCTCGCGGCGCTGTGGAAGGTCGACCCGTTCACCTTGCCGGCCGCAGAGCTCGCGAAGGCCTCTGGCGGCCCGGTCGCCCGCTTCGCCGAGGTCGAGCCGCTCCTGTCCGAGCTCCACGTTCGCTACGACGAGAAGGGTCGCGGCACCCAGCGCATCCACACCGTCTACCGAATCCTCAGAGAGGACGAGGACGTGATGGTGCAGCGCGTGGGCTGGGCGGCGTGGCACGAGAAGAAGCCGGTCATCCGCACCCGCGTCGTCGGGCCTGACGGCGAGGAGCGCTTGCTCGACCCGGCCACCATCGTCGAGGGCAGCCGGATCTCCTCGTCGGACATGTTGACCGACGCGCGCGTGCTGCGAGCGCCGTTGCCGGGCGCGAAGGTGGGCTCCGTCGTCGAGTCGCTCGTCATCATCGAAGACAACGAGCCGTCCTTCGGCCCGGCCGCTTCCGGTCGCTTCGAGACGTGGCAGTACGCGCTGCGCCGCGCCCGCCTCGTGCTGGAGCACCCCGCCTCGCTCCCGCTGGTGGCCACCGTCATCGGTGAAGGCACGCTCGAGCCTGGGACCCGCGACGGTCTCAAGCGCCTCTCTCTCGATCTCACCCCGTCGCCCTTCCCGCTCTTCACCCTCGCCCGGCTCGACGTGCCCGTGAAGCTGCCCCGCGTGGAGTGGTCGACCGGGACGTCCTGGCAGGCGGTGTCGAGCGGCTATGCCCCGTGGGTCGACGGCGCGCTCGCCCAGCCCATCGACATCTCGACGCTCAAGCCGCGCGTCGCCTCGAAGACCGCGCGCACCGAGAAGGTGCAGGAGACGCTCGCCTGGCTCCGCGATCGGGCCCGGTACATGGCGCTCCACCTCGGCGCGGGCGCCCTCAAACCCACCTCGCCGGCCGAAGTGCTCAAGCGCGGCTATGGCGACTGCAAGGATCTCTCGGTGTCGATGGTGTCGGCGCTGAGCCAGCTCGGCATCCAGGCCCACGTCGCCCTCGTCCAGGCCGGCGGCGTGCCCACCAACGAGAAGGTCCCGGGGCTCTCCGGCTTCGACCACGCCATCGTCTACGTCCCCGCCACGAAGGACGAGCCCGCCTTCTGGCTCGACGCCACGGCCGAGGGCTTTCCGGTCGGCACGCTCCCGAACGCGCTCCTCGATCGAAAGGCGCTCGTCATCGCTCCGGGGACGCAGGGCCTCACCGCGCTGCCGACCCGCGCCGCCATCACCTCGCGCGTGAAAGAGGACATCGTCATTCGGCAGGCCGAGTTCGGAGAATCCTCGGCCACCATCACTCGGGCCTTCGAGGGCCCCATCGCCGGGTGGATGCGCTCCCGCTTCGCCAAGGCCGACGCGCGCGAGCTCGAGGAGGCGCTGCGGCCGAGCAACCGCCAGCTCGTCGGCGACGATTCGCTGGTCGTGAAGTTCGAGAACGCCGAGCCCTCGCTCTCCTCGCCGCGCTTCGTGGGGACGGCCCAGCGCCTCAGCTCCGTCGACACCGGCGGCCTCACCGCCACGGTGGCCCTCGCTGGGCCCGTCGTGGGGAGCTTCGCGGATGATGACTGGCTCGGTCGCGACGGCGCTCGCAAGGAAGAGAACCCCGAAGCCGAGGCCCAGCGCGCCAAAGACATCCTCGATGCGACCGGACTCACCGAGGCCCAGCTCGACGCCCGGCCCGTGAAGCTCTCGGAGCGGCTGGTCCTCGAGCGCACCCTTCGCGTCGTCCCTGCGCCGGGCTTCGTCGCCGGCCCCCTGCCCCCCTCGCGCACGCTCGAGTTCGGTCCCGCGCGCTGGAGCGAGTCGTTCTCCACCGCGAAGGACGGCGCCATCGAGGTGCAGTACCGCTTCGACTCGGGCGGCGTCGACTTCGAGGGCGCCGCGCTCGCCGAGTTCCGTCAGAGCTTCTGGAAGTGGGACAAGGAATCGTGGCCGCGCCTCAACCTGCTGCTCGAGGCCGACGCGCTCTTCCAGCAGTCGAAGCCAGGCGAGGCGATGGCGGCGTGGCGAGCGGCGCTGGTGGCGAACCCGAAGAAGGGCGTGCTGCGCGCCCGGTACGCTCAGGCGCTCTCGAACCTCGGCTTCGACGAGCTCGCCCGGCCCGAGATCGACCGTGCGCTCAAGGACACGCCGAAGCACCCGCTCGTGCTGATGATCGAGGGCGACATTCGCCGCCGCGGAACCAACGGCATCATCTACGGCAAGGGCTTCGATCGGGCCGGGGCGATCAAGGCCATGCGCGGCGCGATCGCCGAGCTGCCCCGCCATTCGTGGCCCCGCTTCCGCCTCGCGGAGCTGCTCGAGCGCGATGTCGACGGTGAGCTGGTGTGGACGAAGACGCCCGAGCTCCTCGAAGCCCTCACGCTCTACGAACAGCTCGCCGACGAGAACCTCGCGGATGCGCTGACGCCGCTCTACGACGCCCAGCTCCGGCTCGGGCTCTTCCGCGAAGTCCTCGCCCGCAAGCAGAAGGAGCGCCAGTCGCCCGAAGCCGACCTCTTCGGGCGTGTCGCGAGCTTCATGGTCGACGGGCCCCAGCTGTGCGTGCAGTACCTGCGTGGCATCGAGGAGCCCCAACAACGCGCCAGCGAGGCGGCCTCGATGCTGGGAGTCATCTCGCTCCAGCGGGATCCGGCGAAGCTCGACGCGGCCGCCGCGGCCTTCGAGCCCACCATGCCGGGCGGCGCGGGCGCGATCCTCAAGTCCATCTTCAGCGGCATCAAGCCGTCGACCATCTCGAAAGACCTGTCGTCGCCTGAGGCCGCCATGCGCTCGCTCCTCAGCCAGATGGCGCCCTCGCCGTCCACCCTCGGCAAGCAGAAGGTCGCGCAGTCGCTCGGCACCAAGGTGCTGGCCGACGAGGTCGACAAGCTCGGGCTTCAGGCCCTCGCCCCGCTCGCCTCGGGCGCGCTCGCCATCGACGCCATGCTCACCCGGGGCAAGTGCGTGGCCGACACCCTGGGCGCCTCGAGCCGCGTCACCTGCACGGTGCCGCTCGGCAAGCCGCTCGTCACCACTGCCTGGTTCGTGAAGGAGGGCGCCACCTGGAAGCTCGAGTCGCTCGGCATGCTGTCGACGCTGGCCGATCGCGCGTTCAAGGCCGCAGCCGCGCGTGACGGCGAGCAAGCGACGAAGTGGCTGAACTGGACCTCCGAGCGCGTCGATCAGCTCGGCATCCCGGCGCGAATGGTGGAGCTGCGGCTCTTCCGGTCCTTTTGGCCCCCGCAGGCGACGCCCACCCCACAGGAGCTCTCCTTCGCCGCCGCCCAGGCCCGGCTCTTCGGGTTCGTCGACGAAGCCGTGGCGAACGAGATCGCGAAGGCCTTCGAGATGGCCCGGCCGTCGCTCACTGGCGCCAAGAAGCGCCTGACCGATCAAGTGCTCGCCTCGGTGTACCTGCGCGCCCAGCAAGCGAAGAAGTCCGCCGAGATCCTCAAGCCGCTCGCCGAGGCCGAAGGCGAAGACGCGCTCTTCCAGCAGCTCGCGGGCGCAATGATGCGGGCCGGCCAGCTCAAGGAGGCCCGCGCGCTCACCACGAAGGCCCTCGAACGGACACCGACCGACGCGACGTGGACGACGCTGGCGGCCTCCGTGGCCGAACGAGAAGGCCGTTATGCCGACGCCCGCGCCACCTATGAGGCCGTCTACGCGCGCACCAACGACGAGGACCTCATCAACAACCTGTTGTGGGCCCGGTACATGACGGGGCTCCACGACGAGGAGAGCGAGAAGATGGCCAACACGCTGTCGGCGAAGAAGACGGCGAGCACCTCGGAGCTCCACACCGCCGCGGCAGTGCTCGTCGCGCGCGGGAAGGTGCCTGCGGCCGCCCAGCTGGCTCAGCGCATCGCCCTTCGTTCACCGCCTGGCACACCGGACGATCCTCGACTCCAGCTCAAGGCCGAGCTCCTGGGCACGTTGGGCTTCGTCGCCGAGGCGAAGACCACCTGGAACCAGCTCGCCCTGAAGGACGGGCTCTCCGACATGGCGCGCCTCAAGGAGAAGGGCCTCAAGGCGCTCGACGGCAAGAAGTAGCGCCTACTTCGCGGCCGGCGTCGCCACCTTGTGCTGCACCGGGTGGCCGCCGCCCTTCCAGCCCTTCATCCCTTCCGACATCACCGCCACGTTCGTCCACCCGCTCTTCGCCGCCCGACCGGCGGCTTCGTGGGAGGCCGTTCACATTCGACTGGTGCAATAGAAGATGAGTGGCCGCGCCTTGTCGGCGGGCAGCTCCGCGAGCGGGTAATCGGCGAAGTCGGACAGCAGCACCGCGCCGGGGACCCAGCCGGCCCCATCGCGGTACTCCGGAGTGTTCGCGTCAACGGGTGTGGAGGTGCCGGCGTTGATCTGCGTAGCCGCCTCCGCCACGGCGATCT
>JBILEB010000227.1:0-8615 GCA_044352295.1 Myxococcaceae bacterium | reverse complement strand
CGCACGGCGGTCCTTTCTTCGGTGACGAGTCTCGCAACCCGGAACCTACGAAAACCGACCGTGCGCGTCCTTCTCTCAGCCTCCTACGCGGGGCTCTGCTTCACCCACACGAAGTCCAAGAGAGCCCGAAAAAAGACGGGCGGCCCGTCAGTCGTCGGCCTTCGAGATGACGATGAAGCGGAAGTTCTCGAGCTCGTTCTGACCCGCCGTGTAGAGCACCGACGAGAGCAGCTCGTACGAGATGCGTCGATCACCGATGACGGAGACCTCCCGCATGAACGGCGCGTTCGGGTTGCGCTCAGCGATGAACTTGAGCTTCTCGACTTCCTTCTTCAGCGCCGCGTCGAGCGGGAGAATGAGCTTCCCCTGCAGGTCGGCCGGGTTGAGCGTCATGTTCTTGCCCAGCGACGCCTTCACCTTGTCACCCACCAGAATGTGCCGGGGCGTCACCGTGATGGCCACCGTGTCCTTGGGCGTGAGCCGCGTCATCGACAGCGGCGGCCGCACGTCTTCCGAGGCCGTCATCGTGACGGAGGACGCCGTGTACGACTTGATGAGGAACACCAGGATGATGGTCATGATGTCCATCATCGCGGTGATGTTGAGTTCCTTGATCTCGCCTTCGGCCTCGCGCTCCTTGCGCTTCTTGCGAGCCATGGCCTTGCGGAAGCGGTTGCGCTGAATGTCTTCTTCGCTGAGCTCCGTGGCGGGGTTGTGCGCGGTGGCCATCGGCGTCCTCTTCAGAAGCTCGCGAGCGTGACGTCAGGGAAGAGCAGCTTGCGGTCAGACGTCTCGCGGGTGCTGTCCATCGTCGACACCAGCACCTCGTACAGGGTGTCGGCCTCGGCCGCGATGATGACCTTCGACTCGTCGGGGAAGGAGGTCTTGATCTCCTTCATCTTCGCGTTGAGGGCGTTGAAGTCGTACGTGCCATCGGCCTTCCGGGCGATGGTGGGCGGCGCGCCATCGGCGGCGGTGCCCTGGTTCTCGATGCCCGGAAGCACGCCACCCGTCGCCGCCACATAGTACCCGTTCTTGGCGATGGCGACGGTGAGGAGGAGCGGAGGCTTCTCGTCCGGGTTCCCACCGGGCCCGCCCCCGCCGTAGCTGGGCGCGCTCACGTTCAAGATGCCGAACGTGGCCAGACCCGTCATCGACAGGAGCATGAAGATGATGAGGTTCATGAGGATGTCGAGGTACGGGACGATGTTGAGCTCGCCCGCTTCCTCTTCTTCCTTCGGCTTCAGCTTGCGCTTGGAGACGTGAAACGCCATGTCGCACCGTTGAAGCCGCTGACATCGGGTGGGCCTTCAGGTTCCCCCAAAGGCTGCCCGAGTGAGCGGTTCGGTCAGGAAGCCTTCTCGAAGTCCATCGCGCTCGTCTCTCCAGCCGCCCGACGGGCGAGCAGGTTCTCGAGCTTCATCGCGTTGAGCTCGACGACCTCGATCATGCGGCGTGCGTACGCGGTGAGGAAGAGGTGGGCGATGATGCAGGTCACGGCGATGCCCAGCCCGAAGGCCGTGTTGTTCATGGCTTCCGAGATACCCTTCGAGAGCAGGGCCTGCTTCTGGTCGGCGGGCACGTTGCCCAGCGACTTGAAGGTACCGATGAGGCCGATGATGGTGCCAATGAGGCCGAAGAGCGTCGCGATGTTCGCCAGCGACCACAGCCACTGAATGCGCGCGCTGATGTGCGGCGTCTGCTCGAGGATCGACTCCTCGATGGCCTTGGCGACTTCCACCTCGCCGCGGTTGGCACGGGTCAGGCCCGAACGCACCACTTTCGCGAGCGGCGCGTTGGGAGCGGCGCCACAGAGCTTGACCGCGCGGTCCGGGTTGCCGGTCAGGACCAGCTTGGTGATCTGCTCCATGAAGGGGCCGGCGTTCAGGTTGTACCGGAACATCAGGGTGACGATGCGCTCGATGGTGACCGCGAGCGCACACGCCAGCCAGAAAATGTTCACGAACATGAACGTGCCGCCTTCCTTGAAGAAGGCGACGAGAGAATCCTTGAACGAGCCTTCAGCGGCGTGCGCTGGCTCAGCGGTCAGCACCACATCGAGAAGGTGGTGAACCATCATGCTGGCGGACATGGAAGTGTCGTTTTCCTTTCAACCCGACGGTGAAAGACCTTGAGGCTTCTAGTTGGCACCCTGTGGGTCGTCAACAAAGGACCGCGTTGTGGAGAGCGACGCGGCTCATGCATGCTTTTCGTAGCGCCCGCCCGTTCGCGGCACCACCCAACCTGCAAGTTCGAGCTCGATCAACATCGACGTGACATCGCCGGAACCGAACTCTGGCAGCGCCTCGAGGGCCCGCTCCATCGAAAACGAGCCCGGCGGGAGGCGCGCGTGCACCAAGGCGAGCCTGGGCTCCAACGGTGCGCGCGTGAGGCGCAGCTCGGCGGGTGCTCTCGTCTCGAGCGCGAGCGCGCGCATCACGTCGGACACGTCGAGACACGGCTTGGCCCCTTCGCGCAGCAATTGGTGATTCACGCCGGCGTCGGCTTCCTGCGGGCCCGCCGGCACGACGAGCACGACCCGCTTCTGGGCTTCGGCGAAGCGCGCCGTGTGGCGGGCGCCTGATCCTTCCTTTCCGCGCACCACCACCACCGCCTGCGCAGCCCCCGAGATGAATCGGTTGCGCTGAATGAACAGCCCCTCTTTGGCGCGCGAACCCGGCGCATGGGACGTGAACATCGTGCTGCGCTCGTTGAGGCGTCCGAGCACAGCCCGTGGCGGCTCATCGAGCTGATCCAGGCCACTGGCGGCGAAGGCCCACGTGCTGCCGTCGCTCCGGATCGCGCCCTGGTGCGCGGCCGAGTCGATGCCCTCGGCCCCGCCACTGACCACCACGAGCCCTTCCTTCGCGCAGGCCGCCGCCAGGTTGGAGGTGAAGTCGAACCACTCTCTGGTGGTGGAGCGGGTGCCAACGATGGCCACCCGGCCTCGACCCGCCGCTGCAGCGCCTGGCCCCTTGTAGAACAGCACCGCCGGCGCGCTGGGCAGCCCGGCGAGGTCTGCCGGGTAGGCTGGGTCACCTTCGAGGCAGACCTTCTCGCGGCGCAGCTTGAGCGCCGCCTCGACCGCTTCCGCTTTGGCCAACAGCGAGGGCCACCGGAGGAACGCGTGGCGCATGGCCTCGTTCGTCGAGAAGGCCGCGGCCACCTCTCGCATTGGCAACGAGGCCCACTCGCGGCGGGGCACGCGGGCCTCGAACGCTGCCAGGCCTTTGGGCCCAACCCCCTGAAAGCTCCACAACCCCACCACCGCCCGCCGCTCAGCTGTTTCCATGCAGTCCACGCATATCAGCGGGGGCTGACATGTACGTTCGACCCCCACCCTGAAACTTCTTCACGGGATCCACGCAGGATGCGTTGTTGGCACGGGTACAACCAGTCACCGAGGACCTCCATGGCTGACACGATTCCGCTGGTCGGACCGAACGACACGGTGGTGAACCCGGCGGCGCGCGCAGAGGCCGTGACGGCGGTGGACCCGGGCACCGTTCCGGCCGAGGCGCGGCGATCGACCGTGCTGCCCCGACTCCAGTGGAACGGTCCTACGCCCGTCGCCGCGACGACGGCGAGGCTCCGCTTCGAGGAGCTCGCGCCGCTGGGCCGCGGCGGCATGGGCGAGGTGGTGCTCGCGAAGGACCATGACATCGAGCGCACCGTCGCCATCAAGCGGCTGACCGATCAGCGCGACCTCGGGCTGGTGATGCGCTTCGTCGACGAGATCCGCACCGTCGGCGCGCTCGAACACCCCAACATCGTCCCGGTCCACGACGTCGGGGTCGACGAGGCGGGGCGGTACTTCTTCGTCATGAAGCACCTGCGTGGCGAATCGCTCGAGCAGATCATCGCGAAGCTGAAGGCTGGCGATTCGGCGGCGCACGCGCGCTTTCCCTTCCACGTGCGCATGCAGGTCTTCCTCTCGATGCTCAACGCGATGGCCTACGCCCACGAGCAGGGGTTCGTGCACCGCGACCTCAAGCCCGGCAACGTCATGATCGGCCCCTGGGGCGAGGTGACGGTCATGGACTGGGGGCTGGCCCGGCACCTCAAGTCCTCGCCTGCCTCGGCCACGATCCCGGTTCACACCCGTGACGGCACGGCGCTCGAGACCCACGCCGGCGCGGTCATGGGCACGCCCTTCTACATGTCGCCGGAGCAGGCCCGCGGCGAACACGACCGGCTCGACCAGCGCAGCGATCTCTACTCGCTCGGCGCGCTCTTCCACGAATTCCTCTACCTCCACCACTACCTCGAGCCGCTCGAGGCGATCCCCGACGTCATCGAGGGCGTGCAGAAGCAGGCACCGCGGGTGTTCGACGTCCGCCAGAGCCCGCACCAGCCCGCCGTGCCCGCCGAGCTGGGCTGGTTCCTCCTCAAGGCGATGGAGAAGGACCCGGCGCCGCGCTTTCAGACGACGCGGGAGATGATCGACGCGCTCCAGCGCATCGTCGACGGGCGCGTCGCGGTCCAATGTCAGCGCACGTTCACCAAACGAATGTTGCAGGAAGCCCTCCATCGCGTCGACGCCCACCCCGTAGCCATCATCATCGTCTCGACGCTGGTGGTCTCCCTGGGGGTCGCCGGGGTGGTGAACTTCCTGCTGTCGCTCTTCTGACGGGCGGCGTCGACATGGGCGCTTGACGTGGTCCTGCGTTGGGAGGAAACGCGCCGCGCGTTTGTGGAACACCCCTTCCCCCGCCAAGGAGCCCCCATGTCGCTGCGCCTGCTGGCCCTCGCCGCGCTCGTCGCCCTCCCCGCCTTCGCCGAAGAAGGCATGTGGACGTTCAACAACTTCCCCGCCGCCGAGGTGAAGAAGCGCTACGGGTTCGAGCCAACGAAGGAGTGGCTCGATCAGGTCCGCCTCGCCTCGGTGCGCATCGCCGGCGGCTGCTCGGCGTCGCTGGTGTCGGCTGACGGTCTGGTCATGACGAACCACCACTGCGCGCGCACCTGCATCGAGAACCTCTCGGGGCTCTCGAAGAAGGACTACAACCGCGACGGCTTCTTCGCGAAGGCCCTGACCGACGAGGTCAAGTGCCCGGCGATGGAGATGAACCAGCTCGTCGAGATCGCCGACGTGACGAAGCGCGTGCAGGACGCCACCAAGGGCGTCGCCGACGACAAGTTCGCCGAGACCCAGAAGACCGAGATCGCGAAGATCGAAAAGGAGTGCGCCACGAGCGACGAGTTCCGCTGCGACGTGGTGACGCTCTACCGGGGCGGCCGCTACGACCTCTACAAGTACCGCCGCTTCCAGGACGTGCGCCTGGTCATGGCGCCGG
Organism: Myxococcaceae bacterium; assembly: GCA_044352295.1. Classification (GTDB taxonomy): domain Bacteria; phylum Myxococcota; class Myxococcia; order Myxococcales; family Myxococcaceae; genus Xiheimicrobium. The sequence continues at coordinate 3,318 of JBILEB010000227.1, read as the reverse complement.
AAGACGCCATCGCCTTCTTCGGCGGCGACCCGGACAACTTCATGTTCCCCCGGTACGACCTCGACGTGACGTTCCTGCGGCTGTGGGGCACCGACGGGAAGCCGCTCAAGACCGACACGTTCTTCACCTTCTCGAGCGCCGGCGCGAAGGACGGCGAGCTCACCTTCGTCTCGGGCAACCCCGGTGGCACCTCGCGCACCCTGACCGTCGCGCAGCTGAAGGACGATCGCGACGTGCGCCTGCCGACGCGCCTGTTCCGCCTCGCCGAGATCCGCGGCCTCATCACCGAGTACCAGAACCGCGGCGCCGAGCAGAAGCGACACTCGAACGACACCCTCTTCGGCATCGAGAACGGCTTCAAGGCGCTCAAGGGCCGGCACGCCTCGCTCGCCGACGCGGCCTTCTTCGGAAAGCTCCAGGCGAACGAAGACGACTTCCGCAAGAAGGTGAACGCGGATCCGAAGCTGAAGGCCGACTACGGCCGCGTGTGGGACGAGCTCGAGAAGCTCACGGCGAAGAACGCCGCCATGCGGAAGGAATTCGGCGCCCTCGAAGGCGGCCCGTACTCGGACCTGTTCTCGAAGGCCCGCACCCTGGTTCGGTTCGCCGACGAGTCCGGCAAGCCCAACGGCGAGCGGCTCAAGGAGTTCACCGACTCCCGCCTGCCCCAGCTCAAGGCACAGCTGCTCTCGAACGCTCCGGTCTACAAAGAGCTCGAGATCGCCAAGCTGACCTGGTCGCTCACGAAGATCCGCGAGGACCTCTCGCCCGATCACCCGGTGGTGAAGAAGATGCTCGGCACGAAGGCGCCAGCCGAGGTCGCCCGCTCGCTCATCACCGGCACGAAGCTCGACGTGCAGGGCGCGCCGGATCCGAAGGCAAAGGGCGGCAAGGCGGTTCCCGGCTCCCGCGCGGCGCTCTTCGAGGGGGGAAAGGCCGCGATCGACGCCTCGAAGGACCCGATGATCGAATTCGCGCGCAGCTTCGACGCCGAGGCGCGGGCGATTCGCACGAAGTACGAGAACGAGGTCGAAGGACCGCTGAAGAAGCAGCAGGAGCTGCTCGCGAAGGCGCGCTTCGCCGTCTACGGCGAGAAGATCTACCCCGACGCGACGTTCACGCTGCGGCTCTCGTACGGGGCGGTGAAGGGCTACGTGGAAGACGGGCGCGAGGTGAAGCCGTTCACCACCATCGCGGGCGCGTTCGACCGTCACACCGGCGCCGAGCCGTTCGCCCTGCCGAAGAAGTGGCTCGACGCGAAGGGCAAGCTGAACCTCGAGACGCCCTTCAACCTCGCCACCACCAACGACATCATCGGCGGCAACTCGGGCTCTCCGATGATCAACAAGGACCGTCAGGTCGTCGGCCTCATCTTCGACGGCAACATTCAGTCGCTTGGTGGTGACTATGGCTTCGACGAGTCGGTCAACCGCGCGGTGTCGGTGCACAGCTCGGCGCTCCTCGAGGCGCTCGACAAGGTGTACGGGGCGCAGCGCATCGTCGACGAGCTCAAGGGCAAGCCAGCCGCGGCGTCTGGCGCAGGTCAGAAGTGAGCGCCCTGCTGGTTGCGCTCGTCCTCGCACAGCCACCCGCGGGTCCGAGCCTGGTGCGGGTGACGTGCCAGACCGACTGCTCGGTGAAGGTGGCCGGACAACGGGGCCGGCGCGTCACCTCGCAGAAGCACGAGTTCGACGGGGTCACGCCGGGCCGGAATCGGTTCGAGATCGAAGGCTTCGCCGGCATCTCGGTCGCCGCGGTGTCCCTCGACCTTCCAGCGGCGAGCGAAGTCGACGTCTCACTCAAGGGAGAGCGCTTCCGCATCGAGGCGACGAAGCCTCGTGCCACCGCCACCGCCACCGCCGCCGCGCCCGGGAAGTCTGCTGGCAAGCCGTCCGTCATGCGCGTGACGTGTCAGCAGCCGTGTACGGTGCTGGTCGATGGAAAGAAGCGCACGGGTGAACTCCAGGTCGGAACGCTCCTGCTGGGGAGCGTCGAGCCGGGCCCACGCGTCGTCACGGTGAAGTTCCTCGCGGCGTCGGCCGTACGCACCATCGACGTGCCAGCCGCCAGCGACGTCACCCTCGCCGCCCAGGACTCGGTCGTGCGGGTCATGAAGACGACGCCGGTGCCCTGAGCCGCTTCAGGGCGCTGCTGGGACGAAAAGGTTCGTCCTCGTCGTCGCGCGTCCTCGATGGGCCCTCCGTCGAAGGCTGCAGGCCAGCGCACCGTCGCTTCGGTGGGCGATGGGGCAAGCGCTCGAGCCTCGCACGCCGGGACAGCCAGACCCGGGATGGCGAGCGCATCGCTGGTGTTCGACTGGTGCGCGGGCCGCTGTCTACGCGTCTGGCGATCGCGGCCAGGTGACGGGCGCCAGCCGTGGAAAACGTCGCGTCAGCCGTTTGAGCCGCGCCAACGCATCGCGAGGCACGGGGAAGTCGCAGGTCACGTCGAGGCGTGACAGGCCGTCAGCGGGCAGCGACTGGAGCATGAGCTCGGCGTCGACGCTCACGGCCTCGATCAACGGTGTGCGCACGAAGAGGTGCGCAGTGCCCCACTGCTCTTGCGGCTTGAGCTTGAGCTCGAGTTGCCGCCCTTTCAGGACGAGCGCATCGGGCACGTCGGGGCCCAGCGCGAGCAGGCGGTCTCGCAGCATGCCCAGGTTGATGGCCACCCGGTGCAGCGAGAGCTCCACCGAGCGGAGTCGACCGAAGACGGGCGCCGTCAAGAGCCACTCGAGCTCCTCGAGCTGAAACCGCCAAAGGCTCGCGCCGAGGTGCCGGAGATCGGGCAACGAGCGCGCGTCACGAAGGGTCCGCACCTCGGCGTCGTCCCAGTTGGTGATGAGGCCGGGCCCCTCGAGGATGACGGTGGTGAAGGGGAGCGAGCGCTCCGAGGCGAACACCTCGCGGACCCCGCGCCTCGGGAGGTGGATCACCTCTCGCAGGGACCGGAAGTGCAGGCTCGACAGCTCCTTCGGGGACATCGTCTCGTCGTTCACCACCTCGAGCCGCCGCACCGTCGCCCACGAGGGCTCGTCGACCAGGAGCCCGGCCAGCTCGGCGCGGCACTCGACGAGGAACCCCTTTTCCCAGACCTGGCCCTTCGGTCGCACGGCTCGTGTCAGCGGCCCGAGAAACGCCGCGCGGTGTCGCTCCAGCAGCCGCTCCAGCTTCAGCTCGGCCTTGCGCGTGCGCCGCGGGAGCATCTGGAGCGCGATGAACTCGCCGCGTGGATCGCCGGCTTCCACCAAGACGTCGGCCAGCACGTGGCGGGCCCCGTCGTCCTCTGGATTCGCGTAGACCGCGCTGAAGAAGTCCG
>JBILEB010000093.1:0-27800 GCA_044352295.1 Myxococcaceae bacterium | reverse complement strand
GGCCATCGCCCCCGCCCTCGACGAGCTGGCCACCCAGTACAAGGGCAAGGTCAAGATCGCCAAGGTCGACGTGGACGAGAGCCAGCAGGTCGCCCAGCAGTTCGGCATCCGCTCCATCCCCACCCTCCTCATGTTCAAGGGCGGCAAGGTCGTCGAGCAGCTGGTCGGCGCGGTACCCAAGGCCAAGCTCGAAGACACCATCAAGAAGGCGCTCTGACGTTCCTGTGGCGCGCCAGGCTCACCTCGCGCTTGCCTTGGCGCGAGGCCCGGAGCATGAGCATCCCCGCGTCAAAAAGGGCCGGGCGCACCCGCAGGAGGCAGTCGCTGCGATGATGGCCCCCTGCGCCCGCTGAGGTCCCGTGCTCGGCCACCTCCTCAAGGCAGACTACGAAGAGCTGATCGCGAAGAAGGACTGGGAGTCGCTTCGCATCGCCTTCGAAGATCTCGACCCCGCCGACATCGCCGAGGTGTTGCACGACCTCCCCGCGGAGGACTCGGGCGTCATCTTCCGCATCCTCCCGCGCGACATCGCCGGCGTGGCCTTCGAGTACCTCCCGCTCGATCAGCAGACCGAGCTGGTGCAGACGCTCGGCAGTGAGCAGCTCGCCAACGTGCTCAACGAGATGGCGCCCGACGATCGCACGCGCCTCTTCGAGGAGCTGCCGGCCGAGGTGACCCGCCGTGCGCTCGAGACGCTCAAGCCCGAGGAGCTGAAGGTCGCCCGACAGTTGCTGGGCTACGCCGAAGGCACCGCCGGCCGGTACATGACGCCCGAGTACCTCGCCCTCAAGCCGTCGATGTCGGCGACCGAAGCGCTCGCCCACCTCCGCGCGAACGGCAAGGGGCGGGAGACGCTCAACGTCCTCTACATCGTCGACGAGCGGAACTCGTTGCTCGCCGATCTGCGGCTGGCGGATCTCGTGATGGCGCCTCCGGACGGGCGCGTGGGGGAGCTGCCGAACCGGCCGCTGGTGTCGTTCCCCGCGACGGCGTCCAGGGACGAGATCGTCTCGACGTTCGAGAAGTACGACCGGGTCGCCTTGCCGGTGACGGACTCGAAGGGCGCGCTCCTCGGCATCATCACGGCCGACGACGTGCTCGACGTGCAGGAGGCCCAGGCCACCGAAGACATCCAGAAGCTCGGCGGTATGGAGGCCCTCGAGGCGCCGTACATGGAGATCGGCACCTTCGAGATGCTCAAGAAGCGGGGGGGCTGGCTCGCGGTGCTGCTCGTCGGCGGCATGCTGACGGCGACCGCGATGGGCTTCTTCCAGGACGAGCTGGCGCGGGCCGACGTGCTCTCGTTGTTCCTGCCGCTCATCATCGCCTCGGGCGGCAACTCGGGCAGCCAGGCGACGTCCCTCATCATTCGCGCGTTGTCGCTGCGGCAGATCGAGCTGAGCGACTGGTGGAAGGTGGCCGCGCGCGAGGCCCGTAGTGGGCTGCTCCTGGGACTGATGCTGGCCACCATCGGCTTCGTGCGCGTCATCACCTGGGAGCACCTGTACCGTGCAGGGGTGTTCAGCCGCGGCTACGGGGAGCACTACGTATTGGTGGCGCTCACGGTGTCGGCGAGCCTCATCGGCGTGGTGCTCTTCGGGGCGCTGATCGGCGCGATGCTCCCGTTCGGGCTCCGCCGGCTTGGACTGGATCCGGCCGCGGCGTCGGCGCCGTTCGTCGCCACCATCGTCGATGTCACCGGCATCGTCGTGTACTTCACGGTGGCGAGCATGCTGTTGCGCACGACGCTCCTCGCGCCGGGCGTGACCGCCGCGGGCTGAGCTTCGAATCAAGCCATCACGAGGTTCACCAGCCCCGACGCCATTCCCGCGGAATACCGAGCCGGGTGGCGCTTCGTTCGAGTTGCTCGGCGTCGGCACGCGCGTCCACCAGATCAGCCTGGAGTTGCCCGGCGAACAGGAGCCGGCGCTCTCGTTCTGCGACGCACGCGAAGTCGGGGCACGGCCCCTCGAAGTTGAGGAGCGCTTGCGCGTTTCTGAGCCGGAGTTCGAGCGAGGCGATCTTCCGCTGGGCGGCGACGAAGCGGTCGCGCCACTGCGTCTCCTCCAGGGCCTCCTGAGCGCGAGAGACCTCACGGACGGCTCGTGCCGGCGCCTCCGGGGAGGTCGGCTCCACCCGCGGCAGGACCTGGAGCGCGTGCACCCGTTTGGCATTCCGGGGGACCTTCGCCCGGCTGTCGGTGTAGTGGGTCTCGCCGCTCGGGCTCTCCCACGCCCAAAGCGTGAGCGGCTGCGACAGGCTCGTTCCCGGAACCAACGCGATACAGGCAACCAGCAGCGTCCAGCGCATGAAACCTCCTGTCGTCAGGGATCTTCGGCCCTGTCGAAACGGGCCAGCGGACTTGCAAACCACCGCCTGTCAGATCGCTGATGGCTCCCAGAAGCGAAGGGCGCGGTCCTCAACCGAGCTGGCGGAAGACCCAGGTGAGATCGCGGCCGATCTGCTCGACCCGCTCGTCGTAGCGGTGCGCCTCCTCGGGCGTGCCATCGGCCACCTTCGGATCCTCATACGGCACCGCGACCCGCGCCGAGGCCCCCTTCACGAACGGGCAGGCGGCGTCGGCCTGGGAGCAGGTCATCACCGCCACGAAGCCCGACGAGGGGAGCGACGGATCTTCGAGCGTCTTCGAGAACGCCTCGATGGGAGGCTCGGTCGGTGACCAGCGGACCTGGTAGCGCGGGTTCGGGACGCTGGCCTCGGCCGAAATCTCGAACCCCGCCCGGCCCAGCGCCGCGATCGCCCGGGGGTTGAACGCGGTGGCCTCGGTGCCTGCCGAGAAGGTGCGCGCTGAAATGCCCGCGCGCTGCGCTGCCACCGCGCCCAGGAGCTGCGCCATGTGGCTGCGTCGCGAGTTGTGGGTGCAGACGAAGAGGAGCTCGAGGCTGCCCTTCCGCGCACGCTCGGCCTTCAGGGCTGCCACGAGCGCGTCGAGCCTGGCTCGGTGGGTCGCATCGCCCGTCGGGCCGGCGGCCTCCCAGGCGGTGAAGCGCTGCGCGAGCGTCGGCGTGAGGGTCGGCATCGGCATGGGAGCGGTCCGGCAGGCAGCGAGGAGCAGCACCAGCAAGGCAAACGACGAGCGCATGCCCTCAGGTACCGCACCCTCTGCACCGATTCGTGGCGGGCACGTCACGAAGCCGTGAACCGCGCGGGAAGGCGGGCCTCGGTCAGCGCAGACGCAGGCGAAGCAGGAGATCAGGGCCGACCTGGCTCGACTCTTTCAACTCGAAGCGCGGGCCCTCGTCGACCGCTCGTACGCCAAGCGTGCCCACCCACGACAGGCCGTCGCCGCCAATCACCCGCGGCGCGACGAACAGCAGCACCTCGTCCACGAGCCCCGCCTCGAGGAACCGACCGGTGGTGACAGCGCCGCCCTCGACGAGCAGGTGCAGCACGCCCCGCTTCGCGAGCGCCCGCAGCGCTTCCGACAGATCCAGGCGCCCGGCCTTCTCCTTCACCGTCAACAGCCCAACCCCGCGCTTGCCGAACGCACGGGCGCGGTACGAGTCCGCTGGCTTCGAGGTCACCACCACCACTGCGGGCCCGTTGGGCGCGTACACCTTCGCGCCAGGCTTCGTCCGGAGCTGGGGATCGATCACCACCCGCATCGCGTGCCGGCCATCGGGGATGCGCGTGGTCAATGACGGATCATCAGCCACCACCGTGCCCGCGCCCACGGCGATCGCGTCGACCCGGTCGCGGAGCGCATGCGCCTTCTCGCGCGCGGCCTCGGACGTGATCCACTTCGACTCGCCCGTGGCGGTGGCGATCTTCCCGTCGAGGGTGATTCCGGCCTTCACGGTGACGAACGGGAGCCCCGTGCGCATCACCTTGAAGAACGGCTCGTTGATCGCATCGCAATCGGCCTGGAGCACCGCACCCGTCACCGCCAGCCCCGCGCGCTTCATGCGCCGCACGCCCTTGCCATCGACGAGCGGGTTCGGATCCGACGAGCCGTAGACGACCCGGGAGAGCCCGTGATCGAGGATGGCCTGCGTACACGGCGGCGTGCGCCCGAAGTGATCGCACGGCTCGAGCGTCGAGTAGATGGTGGCGCCCTTCGCCTTCGAGCCGGCCAGCATCAGCGCGTTGGCCTCGGCGTGCGCGGTGCCGGCGCGGGCGTGGTACCCGGTAGCGATCACCTTCCCGCCCTTGACGATCACGGCGCCGACGGCCGGGTTCGGGTGGGTGCGACCGAGCCCTTTTCGCGCCTCGTCCAGCGCCAGCCGCATGAACCGCTCGTCGTCCGCCCGTGAGACCATGGCGCCGCTCAGCCCTTGCCCTTCACGCGGGGCGTGCCAGCCGCCTTCGACTCGAGGATCTCCTTCAGCTCGTTCATGAACTCGGAGATGTCGCGGAAGCTCCGGTACACCGACGCGAAGCGCACGTAAGCGACCTCGTCGAGCAGCGGCAGACGCTCCATGATCAACTGGCCCAGGCGGGTCGAGGTGACCTCCTTCTCGCCCAGCTCCTGGAGCTTGCGCTCGAGCTCGGTGACGAAGGCCTCGAGCTGGTCGACCGACACCGGCCGCTTCTCGCAGGCCTTCTTGAGCCCGGCGATCAGCTTGTCGCGATCGAACGCCTCACGGCGCCCGTCCTTCTTCACCACCAGGGGGTTCAGCTCTTCCACCCGCTCGTAGGTGGTGAAGCGGCGCTTGCAGGCCTCACACTCCCGGCGGCGACGAATGACGGCGCCTTCGCTCGAATCGCGCGAGTCCATCACCCGGGTGTCTTGCGTCGAACAGAAGGGGCACCGCACGGCGTTGCTTTGAACCTCAGCCCAGCCGCGAGGCGTAGAGCGGGAAGGCCTTCGTGAACTCGGCCACCTCGCCGTGGATCTTCGCCAGCGCGGCGTCGTCGGAGGCGTGGTCGAGCGCGCTCCCGATGAAGCGCGCGACGTGGGCCATGTCGGCCTCCTTCATGCCGCGCGTGGTGAGCGCCGGAGTCCCGATGCGCACGCCCGAGCTCACCGTCGGCTTCTCGGGATCGAACGGGATCTGGTTCTTGTTCACCGTGATGCCGGCCTTGTTGAGCACCTCTTCGGCGACCTTACCGGTGAGCTTCTTCGAGCGCAGATCCACCAGCATGAGGTGGTTGTCGGTGCCGCCGGAGCACAGCCGCAGGCCCTGGCCGCCCAGCCCTTCGGCCAGCGCGCGCGCGTTCTTCACCACCTGTTTCGCATAGTCCTTGAACGCCGGCTGCAGGGCCTCGTGGTACGCGACGGCCTTGGCGGCGATCGTGTGCATGGCCGGGCCGCCCTGAGTGCCGGGGAAGATCGCGCTGTTGATGGCCTTGGCGTACTGCTCCTTCATGAGGATCATCCCCGAGCGCGGGCCGCGCAGCGTCTTGTGCGTCGTCGAGGTGACGATGTCGGCGTGCGCGATGGGCGAGGGATGGACCCCGGCGGCGATGAGGCCGGCGATGTGCGCCATGTCCACCAGCACTGACGCGCCGACCGAGTCCGCGATGGCCTTGAAGCGCGGGAAATCGAGTGTTCGCGGGTAGGCCGACGCGCCGACGATGAGGAGCCTGGGCTTGTGCTCCTTCGCGAGCGCCTCGACCTGAGCGAAGTCGATCGTCTCGGTATCTCGCGTGAGCCCGTAGTGCGCGGCCTTGTACGTCTTGCCCGAGAAGTTGAAGGTGGAGCCGTGCGTGAGGTGCCCGCCCGAGTTGAGATCGAGCGTGAGCATGAGGTCGCCCGGCTTCATCAGCACCATGAAGGCCGCCATGTTCGCCTGGCTGCCGGAGTGCGGCTGCACGTTGGCCGCCTCGGCGCCGAAGAGCTGTCTGGCACGGTCGATGGCGAGGGTCTCGGCTTTGTCGACCTCTTCGCACCCGCCGTAGTAGCGCTTGCCCGGGTAGCCTTCGGCGTACTTGTTCGTGAGCACGCTGCCCGAGGCCTCCATCACGGCGGGCGAGGCGAAGTTCTCCGAGGCGATCAGCTCGAGGCCGTGCTCCTGGCGGCGGGTCTCGGCCTTGATGATCTCGGCGATGGCGGGGTCGACCTTCGACAGCGGGGCGGTGTTCTCCATGAAGCGTCAGGTACTGCACCGGCCCCACGGGAGCAACCGGATCGACCCCGGGATTGACGGCTAGGGCACGATCCAGGCGTTCGCCTCGAGCTCGATGGGGGGATCGGCCACGCTCGCCCCCGCCGGGCGGATCCACCGCATCTGCGAGAAGGCATTGCCGCCTGCCTTGCACACCGCCTCGCGCAGCGCCGCGAAGGTGGCGTCGTCGTTCTCTTTCCGCTCGACCTTCACCCAGCCGATGTTCTTCGCCCCGGCCGGAACGTCGGTGCCCGTCGGATAGTCGCTCGCTTCACACCCCTGATCGACCAGCCGCACCTTCGGCGCTGACGGTCCCTGCTTCACCATCGGCGCGATCTCGGTCCGGCAGCCCAGCAGCATCACCAGCCCCAGCCACCATCCCCTCATCGGGAGCCCTCCAGCGCCTTCACCTTCTCGATCCGCGCCTGGTGCCGGCCCCCGTCGAAGTCGGTGGTGAGGAAGACCTTCGCGATCTCGAGGGCCACGCCGCCGCCCGTCACCCGCTGCCCCAGGCACAGCACGTTGGCGTCGTTGTGCTGGCGAGTGGCGCGGGCCTCGAACTCGGTCCGGCACACGGCCGCACGAATCCCCTTCACCTTGTTGGCGGCGATGCTCATCCCGATGCCGGTCCCGCAGATGAGAATGCCCCGGGTCGGCGTTCCCGCTGTCACCAGCGCGGTGAGCTTGCTGGCATAGTCGGGATAGTCGACCGACTCCGTGGACGACGGGCCGAGGTCGGTCACCTCATGCCCGAGCTTCTTCAGCTCCGTGACGAGCTCAGCTTTGAGGGTGACTCCGGCGTGATCGGCGGCGATGACGAGAGCGGGCACGGAGGCGTTCTACCGCATCCCGAAATCAACGGGAGCCGCGACGAACCGGCCGCCAGCGCCCCTCTTCCATCACGCACTCACCGCTCTGCCCACGGCCCGTCACCAGCACATTCGAGGCCGATAGCGTACCTTCACCTCCTTGAAGGTGAGCTTCGCGTCGGGGCACGAGAGCTCCTTCGAGGCCCGAGGCGAAAGCTCCGCACGAACCCGGGGCAGATCGAAGGAACAGCCGCCGAGGGCGCACCCGAGGAGCACGAAGCAGACCGGACGCTTGACGGTCAGCTGCGGAAGCGCTTGAGGATCAGCACCGCGTTGGTGCCACCGAAGCCGAACGAGTTCGACATCGCGGTGTCCACCCACACCTCGCGCGCCTTGTTGGGCACGTAGTCGAGCGTGCACTCGGGGTCGGGCGTGAACTGGTTGATCGTCGGCGGGATGATGCCGCGCTGAAGGGCCAGCGAGGTGAAGATCGCCTCGGCGCCACCGGCCGCGCCCAGCATGTGGCCGGTCATGGACTTGGTGCTCGACACCATCAGCTTCTTCGCGTGCTCGCCGAAGACCCGCTGGATCGCCTTGGTCTCGTGGAGATCGTTGAACGGCGTCGAGGTGCCGTGCGCGTTGATGTACCCGATGTCGGTCGGCTGCAGGCCAGCGGACTTGAGCGCGAGCCGCATGCAGCGCTGGGCGCCCTCGTGCTCCGGAGCCGGCGCGGTCTCGTGGTGCGCGTCGCTGTTGGCCGCGTAGCCGACGAGCTCGGCGATGATGGTGGCACCCCGGCGCTTCGCGGACTCGAGCTCCTCGAGCACGACGATCCCAGCGCCCTCGCCCATCACGAAGCCGTCGCGGTCCTTGTCGAATGGCCGGCTCGCCGTGGCGGGAGAGTCGACCCGGGTCGACAGCGCGTGCATCGCCTCGAAGCCGCCGATGCCGAGCTGGGTGATGGCCGCCTCGGCGCCACCAGCCAGCGCGATGTCCATCTCGCCGTACCGAATCGACTTCCACGCCTCACCGATCGCGTGGGCGCTGGTGGAGCAGGCCGAGACCGGGCTCCAGTTGGCGGCGCGCGCGTTGTGCTGCATCGAGATGCGTCCCGGCGCCATGTTCACGATCATGCGCAGGATAAAGAACGGCGAGAGGCGATCGAAGCCCTTCTCGAGCGCGCCCTTGTGGCTGTCTTCGAACGACGCCAGCCCACCGATGCCGCTGCCAACGATGACGCCGAAGCGCTCGGGGTCGTACCCGTTGGCCTTCTCGAGGCCGATGGGCGCGCCCGACTCCTTCATGGCCATCTCCGCCGCGGCGAGCGCGAAGTGGCTGAACCGATCCATCCGGCGGGCTTCCTTGCGATCGAGCCACTCCTCGACCTGGAAGTCCTTCGCCTCGCCGGCCATGTTCACCTTGAGCTTGGGATCCTCGAAGAGGCTGATCTTCGAGATGCCCGAGGTGCCCAGAATGGCCGCCTGCCAGGACTTCTCCGTGCCCGTGCCGAGGGCCGTGATGAGTCCGGTGCCGGTGATGACGACGCGACGAGGAGCGCTCATGGGTGAACCGTGTTCAGGCAGAAGGAGGAGGCGAGCGGCGTCGACTCACTTCTTGTGCGTGTTGATGTAGTTGATGGCGTCGCCGACGGCCTTGATGTTCTCCGCCTCTTCGTCGGGGATCTCGATCTCGAACTCCTCTTCCATCGCCATCACGAGCTCCACGATGTCGAGGGAGTCGGCGCCCAGGTCCTCGATGAAAGAGGACTCCATCTTGATCTCGTCCTCGCTGACGCCGAGCTGGTCGGCGATGATCGACTTGACCTTGCCTTCGATGTTCTGGGCCGTCATTGCTCTTCCTTGGTGCGGTGCCGCGCGGTTCGCGCGAGCACGGTGTGGTGCTGCCAACGCCTACGTGATCCCCACGAAACAGGCCCGCGCCCCTAGCAGAAGGGGGTGGCCGAACCAACAGCCAAACTACATGTACATGCCGCCGTTCACCTTGAGCACCTCGCCGGTGATGTACGAGGCGGCGTCCGAGGCGAGGAAAGCCACGGCCTTCGCGATCTCCTCCGGGTTCCCGATGCGTCCCAATGGAATGGCGTCGGCCATCTTCTGCTTGAGCTCGTCGTTGAGCGCCGCGGTCATGTCGGTGGTGATGAAGCCCGGCGTGACGGCGTTGACGCGAATGTTCCGCGAGGCGAGCTCTTTGGCGACGGACTTGGTGAGCCCGATGAGGCCGGCCTTCGAGGCCGCGTAGGCCGCCTGCCCGCCGTTGCCTATCTCGCCGACGATCGACGAGACGTTCACGATCGCCCCGCCCTTCTGCTTCATCATGGGCCGGCTCACCGCGCGCATGAGGGCGAAGGCGCCCTTGAGGTTGGTGTCGAGCGTCTTGTCCCAGTCCTCGTCCTTGAAGCGCATCAGCAGGCCGTCGATGGCCACGCCAGCGTTGTTCACGAGCACGTCGAGGCGGCCGTGCTCCTTCATCACCTCATCGATGAAGGTGGCGCAGGCAGCGGTGTCGCTGACGTCGAAGCGCTTCGCCTGGGCCTTCACGCCGAGGTCGGTGAGGAGCTTGATCGTCTCGACCGCCGCGGCCTCGTTGCCCGCGTAGGTGATGACGACTGACGCGCCACGGGACGCGAACTCCTGGGCGATGGCGCGACCGATGCCGCGCGAGCCGCCCGTCACGACGACGATCTTGTTCTCGAAGTCCTTCATCTCTCGCTCCCAGAGAGCCCCGCGCGGGTTGCAAGCAGGGGGCCCGACCGACGCGAGGCTTTATGGAGGGACGCCGCCGTTGTCGAGCGCCGGCAGGTGGCGAAGTTCGTTCGCACCTGGCTCGAAGTGCACAACCGGTTTCGCACCTCAGGGCGCGGCGAGGGCCTTCTCGAGGCTCGCGGGATCCTCGACGTTGACGCACTCGAGCCCCTTCGAGATCCGCTTGACGAGGCCACAGAGCACCTTGCCCGGGCCCAGCTCGACCACCTTCGTCACGCCGGCCTGCTCGAGCGCCTGGACACACTCGACCCACCGAACCGAGCCGGTCACCTGGCGCAGGAGCAGCTCCTTCACCCGAGCGGGATCAGCGTTGGGCGTGGCCTCGACGTTCGTCACCACCGGGGCCGAGGGCTGGGCGAAGGCGACCTTCGACAGCACGGCCTCCAGTCGCGGCACGACGGGCGCCATGAGCTCACAATGAAACGGCGCGCTCACCGGGAGCGGCAACACCCGCTTGGCGCCGGCGGCCTTGAGCAGCTCCCCGGCGCGCTCCACGGCCTTCGCGTGCCCGGCGATGACGGTCTGCGACGGCTCGTTGAAGTTGGCGCACGAGACGATCTCACCCTGCGCCGCCTCGGCGCAGATCGCCTTCACCTTCTCCGGTGGGAGCCCCAGCACGGCCGACATGGCGCCCACGCCGGCGGGGACGGCCTCCTGCATGAAGGTGCCGCGCGCGCGCACGCTGCGAACGCCGTCTGCCAGCGACATCGCGCCCGAGGCCACCAGGGCCGAGTACTCGCCCAGGGAGTGCCCAGCCACGAAGGCCGGCGCCGTCGGAAATCGCTTCGTGAAGACCGCATGCGCGGCGACCGAGACGGTGAGGATCGCCGGCTGGGTGTTCGCCGTCAGCTTGAGCGCGTCCTCGGGGCCCTCGAAGCACAGCGTCGACAGCTTCTCACCGAGCGCGTCGTCGGCCGCGTCGAACACCGCCTTCGCCTCGGGAAACGCCTCGGCCAGCGCCTTGCCCATCCCCACCGACTGGCTGCCCTGCCCCGGAAACACGAACGCCACGGATCCCATCGATGCGGTGCTCCTTGGATGAAGACGCTCACCAGCGGACGATGGCGCTGCCCCACGACATGCCGGCGCCGATGGCCATCATCAGGATCGTGTCGGAGGGCTTGAGCCGCCCGGCGCGATTGGCCTCGTCGAGCGTCATGGGCAACGAGGCGGACGACGTATTGCCGTACTTCTCGATGTTGAGGAAGACCTTCTCTTTGCTCAGGCCCACGCGCTCGAGCACCGCATCGAGAATGCGCACGTTCGCCTGGTGCGCCACCACGTGGGTGATGTGATCCGGCGACAGCTGGTTGGCCGCGAAGGCCTCGCCCACGGCGTCCGACAGCGCCCGCACCGCGAACTTGTACACCTCGCGGCCGTTCATCGAGACGTACTGGAGCCGCTGATCGACCATCTCGTGCGACACCGGCGTCTTCGAGCCACCGCCCGGAATGCAGAGGATGCCGGTCTGCGCGCCATCGGTGTGCAGGTGCGTCGAGATGATCCCGCGCGCCTCGTCCTTCGAAGGGCCGAGCACCATCGCGCCCGCCGCGTCGCCGAAGAGCACGCAGGTGTTGCGGTCCTTCCAGTCGATGATGCGCGTCAACAGCTCGACGCCAATGACCAGCGCCCGCTTCGCCCGGCCGGTCTCGACGAACTGGGAGGCCACCGACATGCCGAACAGCGAGCCCGCGCACGCCGCGGAGAGATCGAACGCAAACGCCTTCGTCGCCCCGAGCTTGTGCGCCACGAACGCCGCGCACGCCGGCATGGGCATGTCGGGCGTCACCGTGCCGACGATGATCAGATCGAGCTCGTCGGCCCGCGTGTTGGCCATCTCGAGGGCGCGAATCGCGGCCTTCACGGCCAGGTCCGAGGTGTTCTCGCCCGGCGCCGCCATGTGTCGCTGACGAATTCCAGTGCGCTCGACGATCCACTCATCGGTGGTCTCGACCAGCTTCTCGAGATCCTTGTTCGTCACCACTTTCTCAGGGGCGTAGCTGCCAGTGCCGACGATCTGAGCGCGCATGGTGCCGCGCTCAATACCCACAAAACCTCACCCATGTCACTTCGTCGGTTTTCAGGTACCTGGCCAGCAGACGACCGCACCATCGCGAAAAACACGAAGGCCCCTCCAGGGTCTGGGCCCCGGAGAGGTCGGTGTTGTCTGCGTTGTGAACAGGCGAAAGGGCGGGCGGACTGGGCTTAGTCAGCCGTGCCGCGCGCGACCTTCTTGCCGTTGTAGAAGCCGCAGGCCGGGCAGATGCGGTGAGGCATCGTGGGTGCAGCGCAGTTCGCGCACTTGATGACCTGCACGCCCGTCTTGAGCTTGTTGTTGCCTGCGCGCCGGCGATCTCGCCGCATCTTGGAGGTGCGCTTCTTGGGTACGCCCATGGCTTCGTCTTCCTTTCGACGACTTCAGTTCTTCAGCTTGATGTCCTTCAACTTCGCCAACCGGACATCGATCTCTTTCTTCTCGGAGTGACCGCAGTCTTTGTCGTTCAAGTCCTGCCCACAGGTCGGGCAGAGCCCCTTGCAGTCCTCCCGACACAGCACGGTCACCGGGAGCGCCAGCAATACCTGTTCACGCACGATCGGGTCCAGATCGATCGTCTTTCCATCGAACGGTTCCGCGTCGACCTCGTCCAGCTCGAAGCTGGCCGCGAGCTCGCCTTGCTCGTCGTCTTCCTTCTTCTGGCGACGCCGGCGCGAGGGCAGCACCGGCGCGTCGTCGTCCTCGTCTTCGTCGGGCTTCGGGATCTCGCGCACCATGCGCAGCGAGAAGTCGACCGGCACCAGCACGCCCACGTCCTTCGTGCAGCGGCGGCAGGGCCCGGTGAGCGAGGCCTCGAAAGACCCCTGAACATGGATCTGCCCGCTCACCTTGCGAAACGAGGCGCTCAGCGGAGTCGACGAGACGAGCCGGAACCCCTCGGACTCGGCGAGCGCACCCTCGAGGACCTTGCGCTCGATCGGCTGCGTCAGCTCGAGGCCCGGCTCCTGAATTTCCTCAATCTTCACCAACATTTGCGGTCTCGGACCCCGAAGGGGCGCGCGCTATACCTGCCTCGGTGGGCTGAGTAAAGCGCGGCGACGGCACCCAGCTGTCACCACGTGAAGCCCCACCGGGCGACGCCTTGCCGGTAAGGTGACCGACGCGTGCGGGCAGGCCTTGCGATCAGTCTCGTGGTGTCGCTGTCCGGGTCCGCCGTCGCGCAGGTGACGCCCCGCAACGACGCGCTGACCAAAGGTCAGCAGCAGGTCGAAGAGGGCGACTTCGAAGACGCGGTCAAGACGCTCGAGGCGGGCATCGACGCGCCCGACCTCACGGACGACCAGCTCGTGGAGCTCTACCGGCTGCTCGGGCTCTCGCACCTCTACCTGGGCAACGAGGACAAGGCCCGGGGCGCCTTCGAGAAGCTGCTCCAGGCCCGGCCCGACTACGAGCTGCCGAAGGCCACGCCACCGAAGATCCGCACGCTCTACGCCCGCATCAAGGACGACATCCGCAAGCGGCGCGTCCGGCCCGTGACGTTGCAGGTGGCCGGCGTGCCGGAGCAGAAACCCGCGCAGGCGGTCACGGTCGAGGCGCGCATCGACGACATGGCGTTGGGAGCCAAGGCGAAGCTCTTCTATCGGCGCTCGGGCGCGCAGAACTACAGCTCGATCGACTTCCTGCGGGATCGCGCCGATCGCTCGATGTACCGCGCGACGATTCCGGCCTTCGAGGTGCCCGAGGAGCCCGCCGCGTACGATCTCGAGTACTACGTCGAGGTCGCCGACGCCGCGCAGCGCCGCCTGGCGGGCCGGGGCGATCCCTTCTCGCCGCTCACCTTCCGGGTGCTTGCGAAGGTCGTCGTCGAAGACGCCGAGAAGCCGAAGGCCTGGTACCAGAACCCCTGGGTGTGGGTCGGCATCGGCGCGGGCGCGGCGGCGGTCACCACGGGCGCGGTCGTCCTCGCCACGCAGCGCCCCACGGGGACGCTGCCCATCACCATTCAGATCGAGGGCATGCCGTGAGGGCGCTGGTGCTCCTGAGCCTGGTGGCACTGACCGCGTGCGGCCCCGAACGCTCGGAGGGACCCGGCTTCGACGTCGAGCTCGTCGTCCAGCGGGCGCTCCTCGACACGATCTCCGCGTTCCAGGTCTCGCTCGTCACCAACATCTCGTCGGTCTCCGGAGGCGACTGCACGATCATTCGGCAGACTTGCATTCGGGATCAGGTTCCGGCGAATCGGTTCGTTGGGCTTCGCAACCCGGCGACCAACCGCAACGAGCCCGCGCGGGTGTTTCCGATCAACCTGGTGGCCGGCACGCCCAGCACGCAGGACGTCTCGCTCACCGAGGTGCCGCCCGGTCGGGACTACGGACTGCTCGTCGAGGCCATTTCGAAGGACGGCGTGCGGCTGGCGGGCTCGGAGTGCACCTTCGTGCAGCAGCTCAACGCCGGGGCCAACCCACGCGTGCTGATGCGGATCCAGCAGTACGATCCCCCGAAGGCCTGCGACCCACGCCTGCTGCAGTGACGCAGGCTCAGCGCTTCGCCACGACGCGGCTGATCAACGTCTCGATCTTCTGCCGGTCGGAGGGCTTGAGCGCGACGAACGACACGCCCATGCCGAGCTCCTTCGCGGTGACGATGTCGCCCTCACAGAGGATCTCGCCAGGCGCTCCCGGCAGTTCGAACTTGAGGGATACCCGGCTGCCGACCGGCAGGGGAATCGTCTGCCCGAAATAGGCCCCGCCCACCGACAGATTCACCGCGCGCTGGAAGTACAGCTCCCCGTCGCGGGACGCCTCGATCCACAGATCGACGGGGACGCGCTCTTCCCTTCGCTTCTCTTTGCCAGTCGTCATGCGCGAGCGGCTTATGCCACGAGCCGAGTTGGGTTAGGAAGCCGCGCATGCCGCGCATCCTCATCATCGAGGACGAGCAAGACCTGGCGTCGTTGCTCGAATACAACCTCAAGACCGAAGGCTTCGAGGTCGACGTCGCGCGTACTGGCGCGGCGGGCGTGACGCGGGCACGCGTGTTCAAGCCCGACCTCGTCCTGCTCGACCTGATGCTCCCCGACATCGCCGGCACGGAGGTGGCGCGGCTCATCCGCGAAGGCGACCCGCGGCGGGTGTCGATCATCATGGTGACGGCGCGCGGCGAGGAGTCCGATCGGGTCAAAGGCCTCGAGCTCGGCGCCGACGACTACGTGGTCAAGCCCTTCTCGGTGAAGGAGCTGCTGCTGCGTATTCGCAATGTGCTCCGTCGCGACACCTCCGAGTCCAAGGCGCCGGTCGCCGGCCTGCTCCACGCGGCCGACATCGCGCTCGACGCCGAACGCCACGAGGTGACGGTGCATGGACGGGCGGTGGTGCTGACCGCGCTCGAGTTCCGGCTCCTCAAGACCTTCCTGGAGCGGCCTGGCCGCGTGCAGACCCGCGAGACGCTCCTGTCGGACGTGTGGGGTATCGACGCCGAGATCACCACCCGAACCGTCGACACGCACATCAAGCGCCTGCGCGAGAAGCTCGGTCCGTCGGGTGACGTGATCGAGACGATCCGCGGCGTCGGGTACAAGCTCGTCATCCCCGGCAAGTGAGCGGCTGACGCGGCATCGTGCGATGCTCGTTGCCCAGCCGTCACATGGCTCGGCTAGGAGACGTCCATGTCCACACGTCTTCTGTTGTTGTGGCCCATCGGCGCCTCCGTCGGCGTCGCGCTCGCCGTCGCGCTGGGGCCCAACACGCCCTCGGCCGCACTGGTGGCCGGCGGTGCGACCCTCGTCTTCTCTGGCTTCGCGGGCCTGCAGATCAGCCGTCACTGGAAGCGCCGGGCCGACGCGTTCGCCGCTGCCGCGAAGGGCCTCCAGGTCGAGCCCCTCACCGGAGAGCCCGACGCCCACGCCCCCAGCCAGCTCGCCAGAGAGGTACAGACGACGGCCCAGAGCGCCAAGGAGATGGCCCGCGATCTCGCCGTGCTGCGCGCGGTGATCGACGGAATGGCCGAAGGCGTGTGGGTCACCAGCGACGACGGCACCGTGACCGAGCACAACAACGCGCTCAAGGAGCTCCTCTACTCGGGCACCGAGATCGTCGGCCACCGGCCGGTGGAGATCGTCCGCAGCGCCGAGCTGCAGCTCGCCGTCGAGCGCGCCTGTCGGGATCACCACGCGAGCCGGCTGGAGATCAACCTCGAGGGCGTGATGCCGCGCGTGCTGTCGATCCACGTCTCGCCACTCGGGCACGATCTCGGCGGGAGTTCGGCCGTCTTCTTCGACGTCACCGAGCTGCGCCGGCTCGAGAAGGTGCGCAAGGACTTCGTCGCCAACGTCAGCCACGAGCTCCGCACGCCGGTGACGGCGATTCGCGGCTATGCCGAGACGCTGCTGAGCGGTGCGTTGAGTGATCCCGTCGCGGCGCCGAAGATGGTCGACATCATCCACCGGCAGTCCGAGCGCCTGTCGGAGCTGGTGGAAGATCTCCTGGAGCTGTCCCGGCTGGAGTCCAAGCAGCTCCAGCTCGCGCAGAAGCCCGTCAACCTGGCCGACGCGGCACAGCGGGCAAGCGAGGCCATTCGGCCCAAGGCCCGGCTCCGCAACACCTCGGTCGAGCTGCAGGTGCCCGCCGATCTCATGGCCGTCGCCGATCCGCGCGGCCTCGAGCAGGTGGTGCTCAACCTCGTCGACAACGCGGTGAAGTACACCCCGCCCAACGGGCACGTCTGGGTGACCGGCCGCCGGGTCGAAGGGGAGATCGAGCTGGTGGTGAAGGACGACGGCCCGGGCATCGAGGCGCGCCACCTGCCCCGCATCTTCGAGCGCTTCTACCGCGTGGACAAAGGGCGCTCCCGCGACATGGGCGGCACCGGCCTGGGCCTCTCCATCGTCAAGCACCTCGTCAACGCCATGAAGGGAGAGGTGCGCGTCGAGAGCGCGCCCGGCGCCGGGAGCACCTTCTTCGTCACCCTGCCCCAGGCGCCGGACGCCAGCTCCGAGGTGTCCCCCGTCGCCCAGACCGGCCCCGTCGATCTCGGCCCCCTCGCTGCTGGGAATCAGCCGACCTCAGGCTAAGCTCGACGGCGCGATGCGCGTCGCAGTCCTCGCTGACATCCACGGAAACCTGCCGGCCTGCGAGGCGGTGCTCGACGACATCAAGCGGCAGAGCCCCGATGCCATCGTCGCGGCCGGAGACCTCTGTTTGCGCGGCGCGTGGCCGAAGGAGACGTACGAGCTCCTCCACGACACCTGCGACGGCCTGCTGATGGGCAACACCGACTGCTACATCGCCGGCAACTACCTGTCGGGGGCGTACCGCGAGAAGGATCACTGGAAGACCGATCTCCTCGACTGGTCGCGCGATCAGCTCGGCGAGGAGCGCACGAAGGCCCTCGGCGGCCTCGCCTTCTCAGTCCGATACTCGCCGCGCAAAGGGCAGGATCTGTTCGTCTGCCACGCCAACCCGCGCAACCTCGAGGACTCCCTCGAGCCCACGCTCGACGATCACACCCTGCGCAAGCTGCTCGGCAACCTCGACGCCACCGCGCTCGCCTTCGGCCACCTCCACTTCCCCTACCGGCGCCGGCTCGGTCGGTTGGTGCTCGCGGACGTCGCATCGGCCGGCATTCCACGAGATGGCGATCTGCGGCCCGCGTGGGGCCTCTTCACCTGGACGCCCCGTGGGTGGCGCGTGCAGATTCGCCGCGTGCGCTACGCCGTTCGCCGGGCCACCAGCGGCCTCCAGGAGCGCAAGGTGCCCGGCGCGTCGCTCCTCATCCACAAGATGCTCGAGTGTCGCTACCGCCACCACGAGCTGATGGCGCAGGCGGCGCGTCGCCACTCCGGGCTGCCACCGTACCTCAAGCCACCGCCGGGCTCGCCTACGTCGCTGCGGCCGGTCGGGCAGCCCGCGCCGATCCTCCCGCCACCGCCGGGCCTCGAAGCGCCACCACCGGGCCAGTCGACCCAGGCCGACGAGGCGGCCGACGAGGTGCTCGCCACGATGAAGTTGCCCGAGCCCACGGTTCCAGCCGAGACCGACGCCAGCAGCGCGGAGATCTCTGGAGAATCACTCGACCCCACCGCCGAAGCCCTCGCCGATGTCGTGCCAGACGCGTCACAGGGGTAAAACAGGACCGTTCCAGGGCGTCACGACCTTGTCACCCGGCAGTCATGTGTCCGTCGTGGCACAGGTCTACGCGGCCCCTCATGACCACGATCCTCATCGTCGATGACGAAGCCGACCTCGCCAGCCTCGTGGAGTTCAACCTGAAGCAGGCGGGCCTCGAGACCGCAGTGGCCCTGACGGGAGAACAGGCGCTTCAGCTCGCGGCGCGCAGCAAGCCCGACCTCGTTCTGCTCGACCTCATGCTCCCCGACATCTCGGGCCGGGACGTCTGCCGCCGGTTGCGCGCCAACCCGCAGACCCGCGACGTGCCGATCGTCATGCTGACGGCGCGCGGTGAAGAGGCCGATCGTGTGCAGGGCTTCGAGGTCGGCGCCGATGACTACGTCACCAAACCGTTCTCGCCGCGGGAGCTGGTGCTGCGCGTGAAGGCGATCCTCCGGCGGGCCGGCGCAGGCACCACGCAGGAGCGGGTGGTCCTGGGGCCCCTCGAGCTCGATCTCGGCGCGCACCGCGCCTACGTGGGCGGAGACGAAGTGGAGCTCACCGCGCTCGAGTTCAAGCTGCTTCACCACCTCATGTCGCGGCCGGGCCGGGTGCAGACGCGTGAGCAACTCCTCTCGGACGTGTGGGGCATCTCGAGCCCGCTCGAGACCCGTACCGTCGACACGCACGTGATGCGGCTGCGCGAGAAGCTGGGTGAGGCGCGCGACTTCGTCGAGACGGTGCGCGGGGTCGGCTACCGCATGGCGGAGCCGGGACGGGCCGAAGCGCACGCGTGAAAACCCGGCGCGCGAGACTGCTGGGCCTCGTCCTCCTGGCCTCGGCCTCGACCGCATCGGCGAACACGCTCACGATCAAGGGCTCTGACACGATGGTGGCGCTGTGCCAGCGGTGGGCACGGGCCTTCCGTGACGCCAACCCCGGCGTCCGGCTGCAGGTGACGGGCGGCGGCTCGGGCACGGGCCTCGCCGCGCTGCTGGAGGGCTCCACCGACATCGCCATGAGCAGTCGGCCCGTCGCGCCCATCGAGCTCGAGCGGCTCGCGCAGCGCACGGGCGTTCAACCGGTCGTGATCGAGGTCGCCCGCGACGGCGTGACCTTCTTCGTGCATCCCTCCAACCCGCTGCGCGCGCTGACCCCGCGGCAGCTGGAACAGATCTTCACCGGCGAGCTCACCCACTGGAATGAGCTGGGCGGAGAGGCACGTCGCATCATTCTCTACACCCGCGAGACGACGTCTGGGACCTCGGAGTTCGTCCGCGATCACTTGATGGGGGGCCGCGACTTCGCGCCCATCTCCCAGCCGCTGCCAGGCACTGGCGCCGTAGTGAACGCGGTATCGCGGGAGAAGTTCGGCGTCGGCTTCGGCGGCGCGGCCTTCGCGAAGGGCGTCGTGCCGCTCGCGCTCACGGTGGACGGCGTCGATGTGTCGCCCTCGGCCGAGGCGGTGCGCAGCGGTCGCTACCCGCTCTCGCGCTCGCTCACCTTCGTGATCGCCCGGCCCGCGGAGGGTGAGGTGAAGCGGTTCCTCGACTGGGTGCTCGGCGACGAAGGCCAGGCGCTCGTCGTGCGGGCAGGCTTCTTCCCCATTCGGTGACGCATGCGAGAGCTCGCCCCGCCCGTCGTCGCCAGCCGCCCCGCGCCCCGCTCCGAGGCCTCGCAGAAGCGCTCGGCCCGGTGGGAGCTCGCGGTCGAGGTGGCCGTCACGGCGGCGGGCGTCGCGGGGATCGTCCTGTTGCTGTTGATGATCGTCTTCGTGGTGCGCGAGGCCCTGCCGCTGGTCCTCGATCCGGCGCAGCGCGAGCAGGCGAGCCTCTCGAAGCTCCTGTGGCCCCAGCCGGAGCTGCTGTGGCAACCCACCTCGCGCGTCCCGAAGGTGAGCCTCTGGCCGCTCATGCTGGGGACGCTGAAGGTGACGGGGGTGGCGCTGGCCATCTCCGCGCCCGTCGGCCTCGCCGCGGCGCTCTTCACCTCCGAGTTCGCGCCAGTCCGGCTGCGGGCCCTCCTCAAGCCGACGATCGAGCTCCTGGCCGGCATTCCCTCGGTGGTGCTGGGCTCGTTCGCGCTCATGACGCTGGCGACCGCGCTCCAGAACACGTTCGGGTACGACTTCCGCCTCAACGCCCTGGTGGCGGGGTTGGCGATGTCCTTGGCGATCGTCCCGGTGCTCTACACGCTGGCCGATGATGCGTTCCGCGCGGTGCCACATTCGTACCGTGAGGCCTCCCTGGCGCTCGGGGCGACGCGCTGGGAGACGGCGTTTCGGGTCGTGCTGCCGGCAGCGGCACCCGGGGTGCTGGGCGCGCTGGTCCTGGGCGTTGGGCGGGCCGTCGGAGAGACGATGATCGTCCTGATGGCGTCGGGCAATGCCGCCATGGTGTCCGCGAACCTCGCCGAGCCCACCCGAACGCTCTCGGCCACCATCGCCGCCGAAATGGGGGAAGTGGTGATGGGCTCGATGCACGCCTCCCTCCTCTTCCTGCTGGGCGCGCTCCTCTTCCTCTTCAACCTGGTGCTGAACCTCACGGCCGGGGCGTGGGTGCGCGCACGGCTGGCGCGGCGCGAGGGCGCGCTGTCATGAGGTCGGGGCACCGCTTCCGCGTCGGCTGGCTCCTCGAGCGTCTGACCGGCCTGGCGGCGGCGCTCATCGTGTCTGGCCTCGTGGTGGTGCTCGTCGACGTCCTCAAGGACGGCGTGGGGATGCTCTCGTGGGCGTTCTTCACCGGTGAGCCCGGAGCGAGTCCCACGGAGGGCGGTATCTTTCCCGCAATCGTCGGCACCGTCGGCCTCACGCTGGTGATGACGATCATCGTGATGCCCCTGGGTGTCGGGGCCGCCATCTACCTTCATGAGTACGCCCCTTCGAACTCGCGGCTTGCGAGGCTCGCGCGCGCCGCGGTGCACCACCTGGCGGGGGTCCCGTCGATCGTCTACGGGCTCTTCGGGTTGGGCTTCTTCGTGCACGCCGTCGGCAGCGCCGTCGATGCGGCCACGGGTCAGACGCTCCGATGGGGCCAGCCCGGGTTGCTGTGGGCCGGCTGCACGCTCGCGGTCTTGACCTTGCCCACGGTGATCGTCGCGACCGAAGAGGCGCTGCGCACCGTGCCCCGGGAGGTGCGACTCGCGAGCCTCGCCCTCGGCGCCACGCGCGCCCAGACGCTGGGACGGGTGGTGCTGCCCGCGGCGGCGCCCGGGATCCTCACGGCGGCCGTCCTGGCCATCTCTCGTGGCGCCGGTGAGGTCGCGCCGGTGCTGCTGACCGGCGTGGCCTCGTGGCTGCCGGATCTGCCTGACTCACTCTCCTCCCAATTCATGCACCTGGGCTTCCACGCGTATGTGCTGGCCACCCAGAGCCCCGACGTCGACGCCGCCCGCCCGGCGCTCGCGGGGACGGTGGGGGCGCTCCTCGTGCTGACGTTCCTCCTCAACCTCGTCGCCGTGGTACTGCGCGCGCGCCTGCGGCATGGCATGGAGGCCCACTGACCATGGAGCCCGTCAAGGTCCGCGTCGAAGGCCTCGAGGTGCAGTACGCCGGCAAGCGGGCGCTCCACGGCGTCAGCCTCGAGGTGCATACGAACGAGGTGCTCGCGCTCATCGGGCCGTCGGGCTGCGGGAAGTCGACGCTCCTGCGCGCGCTCAACCGGATGAACGAGGTGCTACCGGGCGTGACGCAGCTGGGCACCATCATGCTCGAGGGCGAGCGCATCGACGCGATGGACGTAGTCGATCTCCGCCGCCGCGTCGGCATGGTGTTCCAACGATCGAACCCGTTCGCCAAGTCGATCTTCGAGAACGTCGCCTTCGGCCTGCGCATCGCAGGCATCACCAACACGAGTGAGCTGGCGGGGCGGGTCGAGCAGAGCCTCGTGCAGGCGGCCCTGTGGGACGAGGTCAAGGAGCGGCTCGGTGACTCGGCGCTCGCCCTTTCCGGCGGCCAGCAGCAGCGGCTCTGCATCGCCCGGGCGCTCGCGGTGCATCCCGAGGTGGTGCTGATGGATGAGCCCGCCAGCGCGCTCGACCCCATCGCGACGGCCCGCATCGAGGAGCTCATTCACGAGCTCAAGGCCCGGTACACGATCGTCATCGTCACCCACAACATGCAGCAGGCCGCGCGGGTGAGCGATCGCACCGCGTTCTTCTATCTGGGCGAGCTGGTGGAGATCGGGAAGACCGAGACGATCTTCACGAACCCCTCGGTCAAGCGCACCGAGGACTACGTGACCGGCAAGTTCGGCTGAGGCGACCGCCAGCAGGCGATGGCGGCGGCCAGGGCGAAGAGCGCAAGGTCGGCCGCCCGGTGCAATGGAAAGTCGACGGTCGCCCGCACGATGAGCGCCACGATGGCAGCGCCGGCGAAGGGCTCGGCAGCCACCCACGCGCGCCGAAGCACCCTGCCGACGGCGACGAGCCACGCCACCAGGCCGAACTCGAGGAGCGGCTCCAGCCAGTCATCATGTATTTGGGACTGCAGGCCGTTGAAGCGCGCGTCGGGGTGCGCCGCCACACAGCCCGCGTCGGCGCCACAGCGGAAGGTCCAGAGGTCCAGCTCCCAGCGAGCCCACTGGAGTTCGACGAACCCTGGACCTCCACCGAACAGGCCGGCGGCCAGGACCGCGGGAGCGGCGACGCGATGCAGGGAGAGGCGGCCACGCACCCTTCCTCGAGCTTCTTCTCCGCCGCCCGACGCTCCAGCGAGCCGTAGGCCTTCGTCATGGAAGCCACCTCCGCCTGCTGCTCCTCCGGCGAGGGAACCCGGTTCGCCGAGATGCCCTCCGTCACCATTCGAACCTCGAAGGTGGCAGGGATGGGCTTCTGGCCCGCTCGCGTCCACGCCCCGGTGGCTTGAACCGTTTGCTGGCCGGTCGAGAAGTCGAGCTTGAGGGTGAGCGTGTCGCCGCCCACCTGCGTCACCAGCGTGTGCTTGCAGGCCGACAGGAAACTCCACAACGACGCCTCGCGCCCAGAGGTTGGGTTGAGGCCGCGGACGGAGAAACCGCTTGGATGGGCGTTCGCGCGGGCCGTCGAGGTGGCGCTCCACACCCCACCCTCGAGCTTCTGTTTCGCGATGGCGTCGTCGTCGTTGGTCACCACGACGAGGCTGTTCGCCGGGAGGTTCGTCTTCAATGTCACGTCGACCGTCTGCCCCGCGCAGAGCACCACCGTGCCCGAGGTCGCCTCGCCCGGCGCGGTGACGAAGGCGAGCTCGGGAGTCGCGCCTCGTTGATCGTTCTTGAGGCCCAGCTTCTTGCGCTGCTCGCGCGTCTGTTTCTGGAACGCATCGGTCTTTTCCTGCCACGCGAACGTGTCGGCCCTCGCCGTCACCGCGACCGTGAGCACCAGAAACCCCGTCGTCGTCTTCATCATGAGCGCCTCCTTCATGTCTGGAATGGGAGGGTCATGGTCGAACCACGGCGATTTCCGGGTCGCGAAGAAGTGCCGAGCGCCAAACACGTCTATCCTCGGGAACGGGATGCCCGGGCACACGGACAAGGCCTTCGAGAAGGATCTGCAGATGCTGCGCGACAAGCTGCTCGCGATGGGCGGCCGCGCGGAGGCGATGATCGCCGAGAGCGTGCTGTGCCTGGCTGAACGAGACAGCCGGCTGGGGAAGCACGTCATCGCGTCCGACGCCGAGGTGAACAAGCTCGAGGTCGAGGTCGACGATCTCTGCCGCCGGGTGCTCGCGCTGCGTCAACCCGCGGCCAGTGATCTGCGCTTCATCACCACCGCGCTGAAGATCGTGACCGATCTCGAGCGCGTGGGCGACCTCGCGGTCAACATCGCCGAGCGGGCGATCGATCTGAACGACTCCCTCCCGATGCCGATCTACGGCGACCTGCCCCACCTCGCCCAGCTGGCCCAGACGCAGCTGAAGGACTCGCTCGATGCCTTCGTCGCCGGTGATGCCGAGCGCGCCGAGGCGCTGCTGGGCCGGGACGAGCTGCTCGACGCCTTGTTCCTCAAGCTCTTCAACGATCTCCTCGCGCTCATGATGGAGGACTCGAAACACGTGCGGCGGGCGACCAACCTCGTCTTCGTCGCCAAGCACCTGGAGCGCATCGGCGACCACGCGATGAACATCGCCGAGATGGTCATCTACATGGTGCGTGGGACCGATGTACGACACCCGGTCAGCCGCGAACTGCACCGCGCGCACGCGAGCTGACGCGTCGATTCGACGACGGAACAATCACGAACACGTCACGGTGTGATCGGAGCGTTGCGAACACGTTCGCGACCGTTCACCGGACCGATCCGTCGCTGACAAGCCACGGGCGCACACTCCCTCCTGATGGATCGACGGAGGTCTCCCCGATGAACGGCGCAGCGCTCGTCCTGCTCGCAGCAGCGGCCCTGGGCGTGCTCACGCTCTTCGGCGAACTGGTCGTCATCGCGCTCGCACGCCGACGACCCGTCCCTCGTGCTACGACGACGCAGGGCCTCTCGATCCTCAAGCCCATGTGCGGCGTGGACGACGGCCTCGAGCACACCCTGGAGCACTTCGCGCGCATGACCGGACCGTCGGTCGAGCTGCTGCTCGGCGTGAAGGACCTCGAGGACCCGGCCTTCCCCATCGCCCGGCGTGTGGCCGCCCGGTTCCCCGACACCGTGAGGGTCGTCCCGCAGCGGGGTTCTCCGGTGATGAATCCGAAGGTGAATCAGCTCATCACCCTCGCGAAGGCGGCCCGGTTCGAGCTGCTCATGGTGTCCGACTCGAACGCCTTCCTCGCGCCCGAAGCGCTCGATGAGATTCAGGCGCACTTCGAGGATCCACGGGTCGCGTGTGTCGCCAATCCCCTCAGCGGGAAGGGGCACCGATCGTTCGGCGCGTTGCTGGACAACCTGCACCTGGCGGCGTTCGTCGGCGCGGGGCAGATCGCCGCCAAGGTCGTGGCCGACCGCGACCTGGTGATTGGGAAGTCGATGACGCTGCGGCGCTCGGTGCTGGAGCGCCTCGGGGGCTTCGGGGCCTTCGGAGACTACGCAGCGGAGGACTTCGCGATCGGCCAGGCCGTGCGTCACCAGGGCCTTCGAACGGTCGTCGCGGCGCACCCCGTCTGGAACGTCGCGGTGCGGCGCTCCGTGAAGTCATTCTTCGACCGCTACCGCCGGTGGGCCGTGTTGCAGCGCACGAACGTCAGCCTGCCGACCTATCTCGGTCAGGCCTTCTTCAACCCGTGGCCGCTCGCGGTGCTGGCGTGGGTGGCCCAGCCGTCCATCCCGACGACGGTCGGCCTCGCGGTCATCCTGCTGCTCCGCATCGCCCTCGACCTCGGCACGGCGCGGGTGATGAACCTCGAACCCATCCCCGCGAGAGCGGCGCTGGTCGTCCCGCTGAAGGACGTGCTCCTCTTCCTCGCGTGGGTGGAGGCGCTCTTCCGCCGCACCATTCTCTGGCGTGGCAACCAGCTCCAGGTCGCGCCGGGCGGCAAATTGGTGCGTCCCGCCATCGACGGCCTGGCGACCGAGGGGGCCCGATGAGCGCGCGGGAAAAGGTGGAATGGTCGGTGTCGGTGGTCCTCGTGGCCACGGCCGTCGGCGTCCTCGGCGTGTGGAGGCGGCTCGCCGCCCGGGGGCGGTGAGCCATGCCCACGCTCAGGCCGCTGCGGGTCTACAACGCGGGCAGCACCACCGAGCTGGGCGCCTTCCGCCGGTTCACCTTCCAAGACGGACGACTGCAGCAGGCTCCCAAGTGGATCCACGCCAACGCCTCGCCCGAGTCCACACGTTCGGCCCGCTGCGCCGCTGGCGCTGCAGCTCGCGTGACGCTCAGGCGGTGACGAGGAGCGCGCGGCCAAACACCTCGCGGAACAAGCCCACCTCGTGCGCGACGTCCCACAGCTCGAGGTCGACCGCCTGCCGCGCCTTCACCTTGACGAAGACGGCGTTGCCCCGTGAGGCGAGCTGGAGCTTCTGCACCGGCTGGTGATGGCTGCGATCGAGCGCATCGGCGACCCGGAGAATGGTGGCGCACTTGCGCACCATGCGCGCCTCGGCCGGCGTGAAGAGCTGCATCAGCTCATGCGCCAGCTCGGGCTTACTGCGCCGGTGAAAGCGCGCGATGGTGGCGACGAGCTGCCGCTCCCGGTCGGAGAGCCCCGGAAGATCGACGTTGGTGATGAGGTAGTACGCGTGTTTGTGGTGCCGTTGGTAGTTCACCGCGTGCCCGACGTCGTGGAGCAGCGCCGCGGCCTCCAGGTACGGACGAGCCGAGGCGGGGAGCTTGTGGACGGCGGCGAGCCCGTCGAAGAGCGACAACGACAGCTTCGCGACCTGCCGCGCGTGCGCCTCACCGAAGCCGAAGCGCCTCCCGACGGCCAGCGCCGCATCAGCCAGCGAGTGATCGCCAACTTCCTGCTTCTTGCGACGGACGAGATCGACGAGCACGCCTTCGCGCAGCCCGCGATCGACGGCGGTGATCGTCTGCACCTTGAGGTGCTTCATCACCGACTCGAGGATGATGGCGCCCGCGGTGATGATGTCGGCCCGGCGGGGATCGAAGCGCTTGCGGCGCTTCTCGAAGTCCATGTCGGCGAGCTCTTCGACGGTGCGTGAGATCTCCAGCAGGCTCGCGTGGCCGACGCCCTCACTGCGCGCGTACGACACGATCGCGCCGATGGTACCGCTGGAGCCCAATGCCGAGGTCGGCAGGCCCCGAATGCCGTAGGGGATCGACTCCTCCATCAGCTCGCGCGCGAACGAGCGCATGAGCGTCAGCTTCCGCTTGGGCACGGTGCCGCGGACGTCGAAGAGCTCGGTCATGCGAACGGCGCCGATGTCGACGCTCCACAGATCCCTCGGCTGCTCCCCCTCGGCGAAGATGATCTCGGTGCTCCCGCCGCCGAGGTCGATGCAGAGGCTCTTCTGGTGCGCGGGCTTGCCGGTGAGGACGCCCAGGCAGATGAGGCGGGCCTCTTCGCGGCCCGAAACGACCTCGAGCGTCAACCCCGCGTCCCGCTTCACGCGGCGGACGATCTCGTCGCGGTTCTTCGCCTCACGCAGCGCGCTGGTGGCGACCGCCCGCACCTGGGCGCCGTGCCGCTTGCAGACCGATGCGTAGCGCCGCAGGGTCGCCACCAGCCGGCCCGCGACGTCCCGCGCGATCACCCCGGTGGTGAAGAGCCCTTCGCCCGGCCGAACCGGGTCACGCTCGGTGTGCAGCGTTTCGAGTGAGCCGTCGGGGAGCGCGCGCGCGAGCTCGAGGCGGACGGCGTTGGTGCCGACGTCGATGGCAGCGAGGACCTCGCCGCCCGCGTCGAGGGGCTTTCGGGAAGGCATGCGGCTGCCGCACCGTATACCCCGGCTGACGCTGGCCGCAGCGGTTCCATGTCGCTACAGGGGTGTGACGTTCCAGTGGCGAAATTGGAGCCCTCCGCCTTCCATGC
Source organism: Myxococcaceae bacterium (assembly GCA_044352295.1). Classification (GTDB taxonomy): domain Bacteria; phylum Myxococcota; class Myxococcia; order Myxococcales; family Myxococcaceae; genus Xiheimicrobium. The sequence goes on along the minus strand of JBILEB010000093.1, from coordinate 636 downwards.
GAGAAACCAGTCTCAGGAGCCCCACCATGGTCGACCCTTCCGACCGTCATCTCTTCATCAACCGCGAGCTGTCCTGGCTGGCCTTCAACGACCGTGTGCTCTCCGAGGCGCGGAACGCGACGCTCCCGCTCCACGAGCGCATCAAGTTCCTGTCGATCGTCTCGGGCAACCTGGACGAGTTCTTCATGGTGCGCGTCGCAGGCCTCAAGCAGCAATTGGCGGGAGGCGTCGCCGAGCTCCCTGCCGACGGCATGCTGCCCCACGAGCAGCTCGCGGCGATCTCGGAGCGCGCTCACGTCATGGTGACCGAGCAGTACCGGGTCTGGGGGCGCGAGGTGGTGCCGCTCCTCAACGCGAACGGCATCCAGCTCCTCACGCGCGACAACCTGTCACCCGACCAGAAGAACGCGGCGCGGCAGGCCTTCCAGTCGCAGGTCTTCCCCGCCCTCACGCCGCTGGCCGTCGACCCGGGGCACCCCTTTCCACACCTGCGCAACAAGTCCCTCAACATCGCCATGGTGGTGCGGCGCAGCGATCGGAGGCGCAAGAAGGACACCGCCGAGTCCTCGTTCGCGGTGGTGCAGGTGCCCTCGGTGCTCCCCCGCCTGGTGTCGATGCCGGCCGCGAACGGCGGGC
>JBILEB010000226.1:0-8722 GCA_044352295.1 Myxococcaceae bacterium | reverse complement strand
GTGCTTGGCGCCGGCGATGAGCTTCTCGCGCTCCGCGAAGGACTGAACGCCGTCGTACAGCATCGACACGGTGTTCCCCTCGGTGGCGCGCGACTTCGTCTCGGCATCGAGCCGGGCCTCGAAGGCATGCGAGCGAAAGCCCGACGGTGGCGGCGCCGTCGGTCCGGAGCTGCTGGTCGCCTTCGCGCCCCCGGCTCCCGGCGCCCAGCCCTTCCCCACCGCGGGCAGCTTCGAGGCGCTGACGGACGTTGACGGCGCCCCCGCGTCTGGTTTTGGGGTCGCAACCGGCGGAGTCCCCTGCCGCTGTACCTTCATGGGCGCCCCTTCTAGCGTCCTCCAGCCACCCCGTCAGCCCCGGCTCACCTCGATGGGGTCGCCACGGACCTGACAGGTGTTCCAGACTCGCTGACGCGCGACGAGCTTCGCGGCGTTGGGGCTGGCGTGGCGGTTGCGGAGCCGGCCCCTCATGCGTTGGGGCAAGGCCTTTCTGCTGTGGAGTTGGCTGCTGGGGGCCCTGGCGCTCGGCGGGCTCCTCACCCTGCTCCATCAGGCCCCCCTGCCGGCGCCGGAGCGCGCTGCACACGCCCCGACCGCCAGGTGGACGATGACGCACGGCCTGGCGATGCGCTGCCCCTGCTCGCGTCGCATCGTCGATCACCTCGTCAGCCGCGGGAGAACGCCCGACGTCGAAGAGACGGTCCTGCTCGTCGACGCCTCACCCGCCACCCTCTCGGCCCTCGAAGCCCGCGGCTTTTCGGTGCGCGCCCTGACGGCCGAGGAGCTCCCCAGGCTTGGCTTCGAGGCGGTTCCCGGGCTGGTGATTCGCGCGCCCACCGGAGCCGTCGCCTACGCCGGCGCCCACGCGCCCAGGCGCACCGGGCCGATCGACGATCGCGCCCTCCTCGTCAGCGCTCAGGCCGGCGCCGACCCAACGCCCTTCGCGGTCCTCGGGTGCGCCATCAGTCAGGCACTCTCGGCCCGCGTCGATCCGCTGTCTCTCAAGTCACTGCCCTGGGGGTTCTCGCCATGAAGTCGCTGCTCGCCTACCTGGTGTTACCGAAGGACATCACCCGCTTCGAGTCGGAGTACCTCGCGAAGATGAACCGGGTCGCCCTGTTCTTCTTCGCCGCGCACATTCCCGTCTTCGGCGCGATCGCGTTCGCCAACGGCACGGGGCCGGTGGCCGCGGTCGTCATGACGGCCTTCGGCGTCGCGGGCCCGTGGCTGGCGAGGCGCACGTTGTCGAACCCGCGGCACGTCTCGGTCGTCTTCGGCGTCACCGCCATGCTGATGGGCGCCATCCTCGTGCACTTCGGCCGGGGCCTGTGGACCATCGAGATGCACTTCTACTTCTTCGTGGCGCTGGCCCTGTTGGCGGTGTTCGCGAACCCGATGGTCGTCGTGGCCGCCGCCGTCACCGCGGCCGTTCACCACCTCGCGCTGTGGTTCCTCTCGCCCGAGAGCGTGTTCAACTACGACGCGCCGCTCTCGTCGGTGCTGGTGCACGCGCTCTTCGTGGTGCTCGAGTCCGTCGCCGCGTGCTTCGTGGCGCGGAGCTTCTTCGACAACGTCATCGGCCTCGAGCGCATCGTCGCCGACCGCACCCGCGCCCTCGACGGGAAGAATCGCGAGATGAAGCTGGTGTTCGATCACGTGCAGCAGGGCTTCCTGACGGCCAGCCGCGACGGCGCGCTCTCGACCCAGTTCAGCCGTGCCGTCGAGGCCTGGCTCGAGGTGCCTTTGGCCGGTGAGCCCGCGTGGGACTTCTTTGCGCGCGTCGATCCAGCGTTCGGCCGTTGGCTGTCGCTGGGCTGGCAGACGCTCGCGGAAGACATCTTTCCGCGCGAGGTGGCCCTGGCACAGCTGCCTTCCCGCTTCACGAAAGGCGAGCGCACCTTCGAGGTGACGTACCAGCCCGTCGACGGGAGTGACGGCCAGCTCGAGCAGGTGCTCGTACTCGTGTCCGACATCACCGCGTTGGTGGCGCGGGAAGAGGCCGACCTCGTCCAACGGGAGACGGTGCAGGTGTTCGAGCGGCTCATGCGCGATCGCGCCGGTTTCCTCGAGTTCTTCGCCGAGGCGCGCGGCCTGGTGGAGTCGCTCTCCGCGCAGCCCTCCACGCTCTCCGAGGCCGAACAACTGCGCGCGGTGCACACGCTCAAGGGCAACTGCGCCATCTTCGGCGTCACCGTGCTGGCCGCCCGGTGTCATGCGCTCGAGACGCGGCTGGTCGAACACGGCGGAGCGTTGACGCCGGTCGATCAGGCCCGGCTGGCCGACTGGTGGAGCCAGGCCTCACAGCGCATCATGCGCTTCCTCGGCGAGGGCGCGGCGAACGCCATTCAGCTCGACGAGACCGACTACCTCGCGATCCTGCACGCCATCGACGTGGGGGCTTCGAAGATCGAAGTCCGTCGCCTCATCGAGTCCTGGAAGAACGAGCCGCTCCAGTCGCGCCTCGAGCGGTTCGCCGAGCAGGCCAGCGGCCTGGCAGAGCGCCTCGGGAAAGGGACCATCAGCACTCGCATCGAGGCCAACGGAGTCCGTCTCCCGCGGGAGCGCTACGGGGCGCTTTGGTCAGCCTTCGTGCATCTCGTGCGCAACGCGGTCGATCATGGCGTCGAGCGTCCCGAAGAGCGCAAGGCCCGCGCCAAGGGCCCGGCGACGCTCGACTTCACTGCCGCGCGCACCCGTGAGGGGCTCGTCCTCACCGTGAAGGACGATGGCGCCGGCATCAACTGGGATGCGGTCCGAGCCCGCGCCGAACGCGTGGGGCTGCCGACGTCGGACCGGGGGGCGCTCGTCGACGCGCTCTTCGCTGACGGCTTCTCGACCCGTGACGAAGCGACCGACACCTCGGGCCGCGGCGTCGGCTTGTCGGCCATTCGAGCCGCCGCACGGGCCCTCGGAGGCGACGTTCGGGTCAGCAGCGAGGCGGGCGTGGGCACCACGTTCCGGGTGGTGATTCCGTGGCCCGAGGACGTCGCGGCGCCGGCCCGCTCGGAGCGACCGTCACCCCGCGCCGCCGCCTGAGGCCATCCCGGTCGGCCGCCGTCCGGCCTTCACCGGGTCGCCTTCACTCCGCGCCGGTCGTCATCCGCAGCACCTCGTCGTAGCCGGTGACTCCCTGGTACAGCTTGCGCACGGCGGCCTCGCGCAACGAGCGCAGGCCGTGCTTGCGGCCCTCGGCGGTCAGCTGCGCGTGGGTCGCCTTGTGCGTCACCAGCGCCTTGATCTCGGGGGTCGCGGAGAAGATCTCGAACACGGCGGTACGGCCGCGGTAGCCGGTGCCGCGGCACTTCACGCAGCCCGCACCCTTCTTGAACTGCGGCGCGCCGAGATCCTTCGGCAGGTCGATCTTGAGGGCCTCGAGCTGAGCGTCATCGAGGTCGATCGGCATCGCGCACGAGGGGCAGATGCGTCGAACCAGGCGCTGCGCCATCACGCCGAGCAGCGACGACGCCAGCAAGAACGGCGGTACGTCGAGATCGACCATGCGGCCCACCGCGCCGACCGAGTCGTTCGTGTGGAGCGACGAGAGCACCAGGTGGCCCGTGAGCGCGGACTGAATGGCGTTTTCGGCCGTCTCCGGATCGCGAATCTCGCCCACCATGATGATGTCGGGATCCTGACGAAGGATGTGTCGGAGGGCGTTCGCGAAATCGAGGCCGATCTTCGGCTGCACCTGCGTCTGGTTGAACGACTCCCACACCATTTCGATCGGGTCTTCGATGGTGGTGACGTTCACGTCGGGACCGGCGAGCGCCTTGAGCGCCGAATAGAGCGTCGTCGTCTTCCCGGAGCCCGTCGGCCCCGTGACGAGGATGAGCCCGTGCGGCTCGGCAATCCACGACTCGAAGAGGTGCTTCTCCTTCGGGTCGAACCCGAGCTGCGCGATGTCGACCACCAGGGTCTCGGGGTCGAAGATGCGCATCACGACCTTCTCGCCGAAGGCTGTGGGCAGGGTCGACACCCGAATCTCGATCTCCTTGCCGTCGCGGTCGATCTTGATGCGGCCGTCCTGCGGCTTGCGCTTCTCGCTGATGTCGATGCGCGAGATCATCTTCACGCGTGAGACCACCGGCGCATGCACCTGCATCGGCAACGTGTACACGCCGTGCAACACGCCGTCGATGCGCAGCCGCACCAGGCTCTTGTCGCGCTTGGGCTCGATGTGAATGTCACTCGCCCGGTTCTCGAAGGCCGAGCGGAGGAGGTGCTCCACCGCCTGGATGATCGAGTTGTCCTCCGGCGCGAGCTCCTTCGACGACGTGCTCGAGAGCGTGACGAGCTGTTCGAAGTTCGAGACGCCCGGGCCGGTGGTGGCGTACTCGTCGGCCGCGGCGGCGAGCGTGCGGCGGAAGCCGTAGACGTCTTGAATGCCCTTGGCGATGTCGGCCTTGGCGCACAGCACCGGACTGATGGGCACGCCCACCATGCGCTCGAGGTTCTCGAAGAGATCGCGGTCGAACGGGTTGGCGACGGCCACCACCAGGGGTGTGCTGGGCCCGGCGCCCCCCTCGAGCGGAAGGAGGTAGTGTCGCGCCGCGTAGGGCTTCGAGATGGTGCGCGACGCGAGGTTCATGTCCAGGCGCAGGAGGTCGATCTTCCGGTACGGAACCTGGGCGGCGGTGGCCACGGCCTCGGTGATGCGATCCTGATCGAGCACCTCTCCCGGCCTCCCGGGCACCGGCACCTGGAAGAGCGCGACGACCTCGATGGGCGAGACGGCGTACTTGTCGTCCCCGAGCTGTTTCCGGACGCGCTTGATGGCTTGCTGCTCGCGCTGCAGCACGTCGCCGGCCTGGCTCTTCGCCAAGAAGCGCGCGGCCACCAGCGCGTCGAGCACGAATTGGAGCGAGAAGTCCTTCGCGCGGCGTGTGTCTTCCAGCTTCGTCACGGACGGCGCCTCCTGGCGGCCAGAGCGAGGCCCACCAGCGCCAGCATGGGGCCGAAAGCGCCCGGCGTCGAACACGCACACCCCGCCGAACCGCTGCCCCCCGACGTTCCGCCGTCGGGCCGGGGCCTGAACGGCATGCCCGCATCGGGTGGGTTGCAGAAGGCGGTACACCCGGCGTCGGTCGGGTCGACGGGGATCTCACACTCGCCCTCGACGCAGCGCTGGCCCACGGGGCAGTCGAGCTCCATCGTGCACAGCGGCACGCAGGCCTGCACCCCGGGGAAGGTCTTGCAGCGCAGGCCGATGCCGCAGCTCCCCCGCCCCGCGCAGGTCTTGAGGCAGTACAGCTCGCCCCGGTCGTCGGGGATGCAGGCAGCGCCCGTGGGACAGGTGCCGCACCCACGCCCACACCCGACCGTGCACTGCTTCGTCGGCAGCCGCGTCTCGGCCGCGCGGCAGGTCTGCCCGACCCCACACTCGGCGTCCTGCATGCAGACGGTGCCGACCTGCGCGCCCGAGTTCTGCTTGGGAATGCACCGGCCGTCGCAGGTGCGACAGGTGTAGTCGACGGGTTGCCCGTTCACGATCGGATCCACGCAGTCGCCCTCGACCCGACACGACGGAATGCAGATGCCCTCGTTGCCCGAGGTCGCGCTCAAGGTGTCGCAGGTATAGCCGGGCCGGCAATCGGAGAGCCCCACGCGGCAGCTCTTCACGCAGATGCGGGAGCCCTCGGTCGACGGCAGACACACCGACCCGGCTGGACACGCGGGCTGGCCCACCTCACAACTCTGGGTGCAGTAGCCGCCGGTCCAGATCGTCGTGCCGGTCGCGGCCTGGTTCTGCCGCAGGCACGTTCCGACGAGGGAGCCACACTCCGGCTGCGAGGTGCAGGCGCGGCCGATCTGCGTCTGGGTCGAGGCCGGGTACTGACAGGCGTTCATGCTGCCGGGGAAGCCCGCGGCGGGCAGGCATTGCATTGGCAAAGGACACGGGGTGGTGTTGGGCACGCAGGCGCTGGCGCAGAACTGAGCGGGCCCTTGCGTCCCGGCGCCGCTGACGCAGTTGAGATTCGCGTCGCAGGCGCCAGCGCCCGTACACGGAGCGCCCGCCTTCCCCGTCGCCGGGTTGCGATCACACAGCGCCTGCACGTCGATGGGGATGAGGGAGCGCTTGTTCTCGGCGTAGTACACGTTGCCGATCATCACGCCGAGTCCGAAGTGATCGAGGCCCAGGCAGTGTCCCGCCTCGTGCGTCATCACCGACTGGAAGTCGATCGTCCCCAACGGCACGTTGCCCGACGGCTCGGCGCTGAACACCGGCATCAGGCCGTTGAGATAGACGTCGCAGGTCTGCAGCACGCCGGCGTAGGACTCTGGAATCGTGATGGCCGCGGTGAAGCCGCCGAAGAAGAGGTCGCGGGTCTCGGGCGCCGACGACGGAGTCACCCACACCGGCGTGACGTTGTAGACGTCGAAGCGATCCTCGGGGCGCGGGACGGTGCCGGTCGTGAAGCCCTGGCTCGCCATCTTCGGCATCGCGCAGGTCACACTGCTCCACGCGTTCCAGGCGGCTTCGGCGGCGGGGCGCGTGAGGTTGATGGAGAGGTTGGCGGGCGCGGGGAGCCGGGAGTCCAGGGAGTACCGAAACGGGTTCGCCTGGGTGGAGAGCATGCGGAACGGCAGGTATCGGGCCTGACCAAACGCCGTACCGGCCACGAGGACCAGGAGCCACAGGCGCTTCATGGGGTGCTCCGTGCTGGAGCGACGGGCGTGGGGGTCGGCGCGGGCGTCACGGCGGGAGGCGCAAACGGCCCTCGCACCAGTCCCGGCGGCACGGCCCGCAGCTCGGCGATCACCTGCGCGAGCGGCCGACGCGTGAAGGTCCCGGTGAACATGTCGTGCACCACCACCGCGGTCTGGTCGACGACAGGCTGCTTGCCCTCCCCCATCGAGACGAGGACGCAGCGCTGCGGCTGCCGGCAGTGCAGGAAGACGAGCGCGCGCTCACCCACCGCGAAGTCCGCGTCACCGGGGATGTGCTGGGTGCGGCCTGCGTGCGTCCCGCCGAGCTGGACGAGCGTCACCAGCGCCGGACCCGAGCCGCGCACCTCGTCGATCACCTTGAGCTGGGTCTCGGTGTGAAACCGCTCGGGGCCATCGAGCACGGTGCGGCGATCGACGACCTCGACGACGGCCACGCGGTCGGACGCCTGAGCGCGTTGGGCGAGGGTGTGCGGGAGCTGCGACGTCGCGACCGCGACGAGGGGGAGCAACACCACGGACAGCACGGCGGTGCGCCACGAAGGACGGAGGTTCATGGACGGCGGATCTCCTGACGACCCTGAAGACGTGTCGTCAGCGTAGCGCGGAAGCCGCGGCGGTGGCGGCCCGGAGCGTGGCCTCGAGCAGCGCCTCGGTGGTGGGCCGCTGGGCGGTGGCCGCCACCTCGACGCCATGTTCGGCGAGGGCGGACGACGTGGTGGGCCCGCTGGCGACGAGCCGCACCTCTGCGCGCCAGGCCTCATCCGTCGAGAGAGCCAGCGCCTCGGCCGCCGAGGGGCTGTGCACGACGATGACCGTGCCGGGCTCCACGGCGGGCACCACCACGGGCGCCTCATCGTAGAGCCGCATCATCGTCACCCGCCCGGGCGCCTGGGCCAACCAGGCGCGCCAGCGAGCCTCCTGGGGCCCGCCCACCCACAGCACCTCGTCGTCTTCCGTCAAAAGCGACTGGAGCGTCTCGAGCCGTCCCTCTTCCCGCTCGGGCAGCACGTGTCGGGCCTCCCAGCCGTGACGGCCGAGCGCGCGCACGGTGTCGAGGCTGGGCGCGAGGAAGGCCGCCCGGCCCGCGCCGTCGGAGCCAGCGGTGCGCACCAGCCCAGCCAGCACCCGCACCGCTGTCGGGGACTCGGGGATCACCCAGCTGAACCGACCGACCTGCTCAGCCAGGGCCGCCAACGCCGGCGCCGAGGCCACCTCCGAGACGGCGAGGAGCGGCCAGGCCTGCACCGCGAAGCCCTCCTCCTCGAGGAGAAACACGAAGTCCTTCACCTCGTCGGTGCCACGCAGGAGCAGGACAGGAGGCACGGGCGGCCTAGAGCTTGTCGAGGATGAAGGCCGCCAGCAGATCGGCCTCGGGGTTGGCCGCCTTCTTCTTCGGATCGCCCTTCGACGGGGTGGGCGCCTGCACCTCGGTGACGTAGCCTTCCGCCACTTCGTAGGCCGTGTCGCCCAGCAGCACCGAGTCGGCCATGTGCTCGGCGCCCAGCGCCTGCAGCATCTCGGACGTCTTCACGCGCCCCACCAGCCCGTTGGCGTCTTCACCGGACACGAGCTTGATGAAGTGAACGGCCGGGATGGCAGGGTGTGTCGAAGACCCACCCTCCTTCACGACCAGCTTGCCGTCCTGGAGATCGGCCTGCTCGGACATCAACCATTCTTCCAGGGACTTTTGGGGGAGGAAGAGCTTCACGAAGACGACTCCGGAGGCTGCGCGGTGCAAAAAGGCGTATTACTCCTGACTCTCATCATTCACCACAGCCCCGGCGTCAGGGTGGGGCCTCCAGGAGAAACCATGGCGAAAGACACCGTGACCGTTCAGGACGCTTCCTTCAAGGCTGAAGTGCTCGACTCCAGCACACCGGTGCTCGTCGACTTCTGGGCCACATGGTGCGCCCCCTGTAAGGCCATCGCTCCCGCCCTCGACGAGCTGGCCACCCAGTACAAGGGCAAGGTCAAGATCGCCAAGGTCGACGTGGACGAGAGCCAGCAGGTCGCCCAGCAGTTCGGCATCCGCTCCATCCCCACCCTCCTCATGTTC
>JBILEB010000015.1:0-76663 GCA_044352295.1 Myxococcaceae bacterium | reverse complement strand
CCGTGAAGGTCCACGCAGCCTGCAGCAGCGCCACGACGAACCCCGGCGTCCATGCGCCCGTCGGCGGCGTCACGCCCTCGAGAAGAAACGAGACCGGCTGTCGGGGCGCCAGCAGCAGCACCGCGCCCACCACCACCACCACGCCCACCACGTGGTACCAGGCCGAGACGACGTTCAGCTTCGCCACCACGCCGACCCCCACGTGGTTGAGCCAGGCGTGCGACACCAGCAGCCCCACGAAGAGCGGCAGCACGTGCGAATGATCCGACGGCCAGCCCAGCAGCGGCGCGAGGAACTCCGCCAGCCCGTAGTCGATGCCCGCGGTGATGGCGAACTGCCCCACGGTGTTCAGCCACGCCGTCGTCCAGCCCGCGCCGGGTCCTCCGAGGATCGACGCCCAGTGGTACAGCGCGCCCGCCGTCGGGAACGCCGACGCCAGCTCCGCGAGTGACACGGCGACGCACAGCGTCCCCACCACCACCAGCGGCCAGCCCACCGTCATCACCACCGGACCGCCCCACTTGAGGCCGTGCGTGTAGAGCGTCACCGCGCCCGTCAGCACCGAGATGACCGAGAACGAGAGCGCGAAGTTCTGGAACGCGCTGACGTCGCGGCGCAGCTCCTGCCGGTAGCCGAGCGCCGACAACGCTTCGGGGTCGTCAGACATCGAGCAGCCGCCCCAGAAGGGTCTGCGCCACCTTGCCCGACAGGTGCTGATGGGTGATCGAGGTCAGCAACGCCTCGAACGGCCGGAAGTGACGGCCCCGCTCGAGCTGGCATGGCCCCACCCGCCGAACGACGGGGGCGAACCGACGGTCGGCTGACCCCAGTGCCGCTTTGGCCTCGCACAGTTGCTCCGAGAACGACGATGCTGCCATTGGCCAGACCATAGCTGCCGCTCGTGCGCACAAACGCTTGATTTCCGTCGACTCCTGGCCGCCGTTTGTGACGTGACGCAGGCCCGGACAGGGTAGAGTGCGCCGCTGCGCATGGCCGCTCCTTCGGAAGGAAAACAGCCTGGCAACATCCTCGTCATCGACGACGACCGCTCCGCGCGCATGCTGCTGGAGCGGGTGCTGACCCGAGCCGGTCACCGCGTCTCCCTGGTCGACACCGCCGAGGAGGGCCTCGACAAGCTCAAGGCCGAGCCGTTCGATCTGCTCGTCACCGACAAGAACCTGCCTGGGCTCGATGGGCTCGAGGTGCTCAAGCAGGCCCGCGTGGTGCGGCCGCGGCTGCGCGCGTTGCTCATCACCGGCTTCCCGACGCCCGAGACGAAGAGCGCCGCGAGCGAGCTGGGCGTCCACGCGTACGTCACCAAGCCCTTTGGGGTGCACGACATCCTCGACATCTGCGAGGCCGCGATCCGTGCGTCGCGGGAGGCGTTGGCGTGAGCCTCGAGCGGGTGCTCGTCGTCGATGACGAGGCCGAGGTGTGCGACCTGGTGGCGAGAGCCCTCACGCGCGCCGGCTACGAGGTGCTCACGGCCGAAACGGGAGAGGCCGCCGTGCTGCTGCTCGATGTCGGCCCCGTCGACTGCCTCGTCGTCGACAAACACCTGCCCGGCATGCACGGCGGTGAGGTGATGGCCGAGGCCCGTCGTCGCCTGCCCCGCCTCGCCGTCGTCCTCATCACCGGTCACCCGGAGCCGCTCTCGTTCGGCGAAGCGCGCCCCGACGTCACGCTGCCCAAGCCCTTCAAGTCGCTCCAGGCCATCGAGGAGGCCGTGGCCCAGGCGCTGGCGGCGTCTCGCGCGGCCACGCCCGTCGTCGAGACGCTCAAGGAGCGCCTCACCCAGGTGGTGGCGGAGATCGCTCCGCTGCGCCGCAAGCGAGAGTGACTGACGACCCCCGATGACGGACCCGCGATCGATCCGCGACTGGGTGGTGGCTGGGCTCGGAGCCGTCATCGCCGTGGTGTCGCTGAGCGCGGCCCTTCGCCCGACGCCGGCGCGGCTCGACCCCGAGGGCCGAGAAGCCGTCGCCCGCATCACCCTCACCACGGGCACCGTGCAGGTGCGCCCCGCCGAGACGCTGGGCTGGCAGACCGCGCAGCGCGGTGAGGCCGTGCACGAGTCCGACGCGGTGTACGTGCCCCCGGGCAGCGAGGCGCGCGTCACCTTCCTCGACGGCACCGTGCTCGAGCTCGACGAACGCAGCCTCGTCGTCATCGAGCCGCGGCGACCCGAGGGGCGCGCCGTGACGTTGCGCCAGGGCTCGATCGCCAGCTCGACCGGCTCCGTCCCCCTCACGCTCGAGACGACCCAGGGCCGGGCGACGCTCAAGGCCGGCGCCGAAGCCCGGGTGGACGTGAGCGCGGGCCGCCTCGACGTCGCGGTGACGAAGGGTCAGGCGACGGTCGATGCGAAGGGCAAGACCTCCGACGTGGCCGCCGGCGCGCGCGTCAACGTGATGGAAGAGCTGGTGCTGCTCCCGGGCTGGCCGGTGACGCTGGTGGCGCCAGAGGCGCAGCACCGCGTGCTGTTCCGCGGCGTGCCACCGCCCATCACGCTCGAGTGGAAGGACGCGCCGAAGGGGGCCCGCCTGCAGGTCGCGAAAGATCGGCTCTTCGCCTTCCTCTCGAAAGAGGTCCCCGCCGAAGCAGGCTCCCTCGTCCTCACCGCGCCCACGCCGGGCGTCACCTGGTGGCGACTCGTCGATGGTGCGGGCACTGCGCTCTCGGAAGCCCGCCGGTTCTCGCTGGTGGAAGATCTGGCCCCTGCCCCCCGCCTGCCCCGACCTGGCGAGGTGCTGTTCGCCCCGCCAGGAACGAAGCTCGAGTTCGCGTGGACGCCGCTGCCTGGCGTGTCGCGCTACCGCCTCGAGGTCTCGGCGAGCCAGAGCTTCGAGGCGGTCGCCGTCGACGAAGCGGTGTCGGGCTCCCAGGTGAAGCTGTCGTCAGCGTTGCCCGAGGGCATCTGGTTCTGGCGGGTGCGCGCGGCCGATGACGCGATGGGCGAGACGCTGCCGAGCGAGACGTCGCGCTTCCGCGTCATCCACAAGGGCATCCCCGACGCGCCCGAGCTGCTCAACCCGGAGATCGAGGTGACGCCTGCGCGCACGCCGTGACCGGGCGCTCCTGCTGGCGCTCCTCGTCTGGGCTCCTCTCGCCATGGCGCAGAGCGCGCGCCTGGTGTTGCGGTGGAAAGACGTGCCCGGGGCGAAGGGCTACGAGCTGCAGATCGCCAAAGACGCCGCCTTCGTCGAGGTGGTGCTCCAGACGCGTGTGCCCACGCCGGCCTACAAGTGGGAGCAGCTCCCGTCGGTGACGCACTGGTGGCGCGTGCGCAGCTTCGACGGGGAAGGCCGGCCCAGCGAGTGGAGCCAACCCCGCACCGTCGCCCTCGACTCGACCGTCCCGGTGCCCCGAGCGCCCGCCGATGAAGCGCTGCTCCCCTGTGCGCAGAGCGTCGAGGTGTCGTTCGAGTCGTCGCCGTTGGTGAAGGAATTCATCGTCGAGCTCTCCCAGTCGCAGGACTTCGCGCCGGCGCGCACCGTCACCGGCAAGGGGCCGTCGTTGTCGCTGGGCAACGTCTCGTCGGGCACCTGGTACTGGCGCGCGAAGGCCCTCGACGTACGCGGACGCACCGGGGAGTCGTCGGGCGTGCGGCGGTTCACGATTCGTCCCGCCGCCCCGAAGGTGAAGCCCGTCGTCGACGTGGTGCTGGGCGCGCCCGCGGTCACGCTGTCGTGGAGCGGGGTGGCCTGCGCGAAGAGCTGGGTCGTCGAAGCCGCCAACGACACGAAGGAGAAGGTGTCGCTCACCTCGCCGGCCACCTCGCTCGCGTTCAAGCCGAACGCCGCGGGCGAGTACAAATGGAGCGTCGCCGCGGTGGACGACCGGGGCGTCGCTGGGGAGTGGAGCGGCGAGGCGAGCTTTCGCGTGCGCCTGGCGACACCCGTCCCGAAGGGAGAGTCCTCCACGCCGCTCAAGCTCGATCTCGCCTGGGGCCCGGTGGTGGGCGCCTCGGGCTACCGCGTCGAGATCGCCTCGGGGAAGGACTTCAAGCAGATCGTCTCGTCGGGCGTCGTGACCGGGCCTTCGTTTCGTGCGACCGACGTGGCGCCGGGCACGGTGTGGTGGCGGGTCTCAGCGAAGGATGACAGGGGCCACGTCTCGGCCCCGAGTGAGCCGCGCGCGGTCGACGTCATCGCGCCAGAGCCCCTCGCCGACGTCGAGTGGATCTCCCCGGCCGTCGACGTGGTGCTCGCCCCGGCCGAAGGCCTCGAGGTCTCGTGGCGCCTGGTGGACAAGGCGCTCTTCTACGAACTCGAGCTCGACGGGCAGGTGACGCAGGTGCTCGCGCCGCCCAGGGTGCTCAGCGGCTTCGAGGTCGGGTCCCACGTGCTGCGCCTTCGCGCGAAGGGAAACGCGAGCCGCGTGTCGGCGTGGAGCCAGCCCCGCGAGGTCTTCGTCGGTGTTCCGCCCGTCACCGCGGCGGAGGTGGCGGTTCTCGGAGACGACGTGCGCGTGGTGCTCAAGGACGCGAAGGGCCGGAAGGTCGAAGACGTGTCTCCGACGCTCGTCGCAGCGAAGGGCGTACTCGGGGCCGTCGTCGCGCGTGACGGTGCCTTCTTCGCGCGATGGACGCCGCCTCCCGACGGAGAAGACACCGTGCGCATCACCGAGCGGAACTTCGTCGCCGAGGCCAACATCGAGCGGCCGCTCCCGGTGGCGGTGTCCATCGCCCTGCGCGCGGGTGGGTTGTTCAACTTCTCGTCCATCGCCTCGCCGACCGCCACCTTCGGCATCACCTGGCGGCTCCCGGTGTTCCAGCGGCGGCTGGGGCTCGAGGCCCGCGTGGGCGCCTACGGCACCGCGCGCGAAGTCGACGTGGGTGGCGCGTCGGTCGCGGCGTCGGCCGTGCTCCTGCCCTTCAGCCTGCTGCTCGGGTGGCACCAGCCGCTCGGCGCCTTCGTCCTTCGTGGCGGCATCGGCCCGGCGTTCCAGCTGGCCTTCGTCTCGGTCGCCGGTGCGCGGGAGACGCGGGTGGTGGGCGATCTCGAACTCGCCCTCGGGCTTTCCCGTGAGCTGGGCCCCGGCCGGTTGGAGTTCGAAGTGTCGGGGCTGCTGGGACGCCTCGATGGCACGCTCGCCCGGCTCGACGTCGCGGGCCTGGGCCTCAAGGTGGGCTACTCGTTCGATCTCGGAGGGCGCTCAAGATGACGCGATTGTCGATTCGCGCGCAGGTGGTGCTGCTGGTGAGCTTGCTCCTGCTGGCGGCCATGGCCGTGTACCTGACGCTCGCTACGCGCATCGTCACGCGCGACAAAGAGGCCACCGTCTACGACGTCAACGCGCTGGTGGCGCGCACGGTCGCCGACCAGGTCGAGACGACCGTCGACGGGTTCGCCGACAAGCTGCGCTACTTCGGCCAGGAGTACGCCACCACGCCCGGAGATGCCGAGCGCCGGGCGAAGTCGCTCTTCTCCGCCGATGACGAGGTGCTCTCGCTCGAGGTGCTGCGCGCGACCGACGATGGCTTCGAGCGCGCGTTCCTCTTCATCGACCAGGACCGGCTCTCGACGCTCAACATCGAGAAGGACGACATCCTCCTCGCCCGCAAGCAGACCCCGGTGCCGTTCGACGTGGTGCGGAGGTCCGGAGTGTTGCTCCAGAACGCGAGCCTGCCGCCGGATCTCGCGCTGCTGCGGCTGTCTGCCGTGACGAGTGATGGGCGCGCCATCGTGACGGCCGATCTGCGACCCGAGCGGCTGCTGCGCACGGTGACGACGGGGAGCGTGACCAGGGTGTTCCTCGTCGACTCGCTGGGCCGGGTGCTCGCCCACCGTGACGGCGCGCGGGTGCTCTCGAAGGAGGATCTGTCAGGGCTGGAGCCGGTGAAGTCGGCGTTGTCGGGCAAGGCCGAGCGCGGCGCCGAGCAGTACGAGGTCGACGGTGAGCAGCGGCTGGCGAGCTACGCGCGGGTGGGCGACGGGCTCGCGGCCGCGGTCGCCGAGGTGCCGGTGGCCGAGGTCTTCGGCGCGACGCGGGAGCTGTCGTCTCGCTCGCTCCTCTTTGCCACCGGCATCGTCGCGCTCGCCCTCGTGTTGGCGGTCTTCCTCTCCCGCGCCCTCACCGCGCCGCTGTGGCGCCTGGCCGACACGATGGCCGTCATCTCGAAGGGCGAATACGGCGTGACGGTCGCGGTCGAGGGCGCGCCAGAGATTCGCTCCTTGGGCACCGCGCTCAACGAGATGTCGAAGGAGCTCATCCGCCGCTCCGACGATCTCCAGCGCGCCCACAACAACCTCGTGCAGTCCGAGAAGCTGTCGGCGGTCGGCGAGCTGGCCGCGTCCGTCGCGCACGAGGTGAAGAACCCGATGGTTGGCATCCTCGGCTTCGCGCAGCTCGGGCAGGAGTCCGAGACGATGGCCGAGGCGAAGGAGTACTTCGGCCTCATCGAGTCCGACACACAGCGCGCGAACAAGATCCTCCAGAACCTGCTCGAGTTCGCCCGGCCGCCCGAGATGGAGATGGAGCCGCTGACCGCCAACGACGTGGTGAACGGCGCGCTCTCCCTCTGCCGTCACCAGCTGCAGATGCAGGGCGTCAAGGTCGAGACCGCGCTCGGTGAAGGGCAGGGCGGCATCCTCGGGAACAACAACCAGCTGCGGCAGGTGCTGCTCAACCTGATGATGAACGCCGGTCAGGCCATGGCCGACTCACCGCAAAAGCGCGTGACCGTCGCGACCCTCGCCGATGGAGACTTCGTCAAGGTGCTGGTGACGGACACCGGGCCCGGCATGCCGGGGGACGTGATGCAGAACCTCTTCAAGCCCTTCTTCACCACCAAGCGGCGTGGGCTGGGCACCGGCCTGGGCCTCTCGGTCTCACGCAGCATCATCGAAGCGCACAAGGGCACCCTGACGGCGGAGTCGACCCCGGGGCAGGGAGCCACCTTCATCCTGCGGCTGCCCGTTCGAAAGAGCTGAGCTCAGCCCTCGAAGATGAACGCGAGGACCGCGCCGACCAGCGCCGCGCCGGCGAGCCCGAAGGCGATGTTCGCGGCGGTGGCGTTCCCGCGCGCCTCGGCGCCAAGCCGGCTGAAGAAGTATTCCGAGTTCGACTCGTTGGCCTGACGGGCGAGATCCGACGCGTTGATGCCCAGGCCTGCGCCGACGCCGAGCGCGAGCCCCGACAGCGCCGACAGGGTGAGGCCGATGGGTTTCTTCGAGAGGCCGGGTCCGCTGGCCGCGGTCGACGCCTGCGCATCGTCGGGGGCCAACAGCAGGCGCCGAGCGCCGTGGTCCTCCCGCAACGAGGGCGTGAAGGAAGGAACTTGCGCGGTGAGGGCGGCGACGAGGAGCCACGAGGTCATGGCAAGTCTCCCAGGGTCGAGTCTTCGCGGTCACCCAGCTGCCAGCTCCGCATCGACAGTGATGCCGCGCCGCCGTCCACGCCGTCGAGGCGCATGATGCCGAGGCGGAACCGATCGGGCACGCCGGGCGCCGCGCCGCTCGCCGGCAGGTTCGCCGTGCCCAGGAGTTGGTTGTTGAGGAACACCCGTCGCGTCCCACCTCGACGCCAGCGGACCTCGAAGAGGTAGTCGCCCGGCGCGAAGCCTCCGTCGATGGCGTAGACGTTGGTGACGGCCATGTCGGCCACCGTGCCGGCCTGGTTGCTCACCTGGAGCGCTCCCTGCGCCGTGACGGCGAGCTGCAGGTGGATGTTCATGTTCCGGCCCAGGCTGTATTCGACGAACGGGAGGTTTCCCGCGAGCGACGGACGGGCGGCGAGCCGGAGTCGGCCCTTCACCGCGCCCTCGAGCTGCTGCGGGAGGAAGCCACCGTCGAGGAAGTCGCCGCTCGCCGAGTCCTGGTCGTCCGCCGTGTTCGCCACCGAGGCGTTGAGCTGGTTGCCGTTGGCGCCGTCGACCATCGCGGTGCAGCCGACGTCCTGGGTGAATTCGGTGAAGCCGTGCACGGGCTGTCGCCAGACGGGAGGCCGCCCTGCATCGGCGGCCGCTCCACCCGCGCTGCCTCCGGCCTGTCCACCCGCTTGACCGCCGCTAGACCCTCCGGCGGTCCCACCACTGGTGCCGCCTGCGGCTCCACCCGCCACACCGCCCGCGCCGCCGCCTCCCGTCGCGGACCCACCCGCACTGCCACCATCGGTGCGCGAGTCCGTTTCGCCCGGCGCGAAGCAGCGGCCGGCGAGGCACTCACGTGGCGCTGTACAGGGCTGCTGCTCGCTACAGGAGCGGCCGGGTCGATCGTCGAGCTCGACGAAGCAGCCCGCGAGGCTCGCGCAGACCGCAGCAGGGACGATCCATCGAAGTGGCTGTCGCACGATGCGGCACGCTACCGCGCAGCCGCCCCACGTACAGCCGCCACGAGGCCCCCGTGAACTGCCGGAGACACCGCTACTCGAGCACGAGTTTCTTGGCCTCGATGAGCAGCTCATCGCTGCCCTGGTGTACGGCGACCCACGAGGCCGTGTTCTCGCTGCGCGCCCACGTGGCCTTGGTGTCGTCGACGCCAAGCTCGATCCAGCCCTTCGGTTGACCCTTGAACGTGTACTCGACCCGGAGAGACACCGTCGGCGTCTTGCCCTGCGGCAGCTCACCCTTGCCCAACACCTCGGTGACGATGAGCCGGCCCCACACCTTGTCGTGCCAGTTCTTCACCAGCTCGTCGGACTTGTCGGGCGTGGCCGCGCGCGCCACCTTCGCGGTCGTCGGCAGCTCGGCGTTGGTCTGCACGAAGGCGGCTTCCTTTCCGTCCGCCTTCACCACGAAGCCGTCGAACTCGGACTGCTTGAAGACGTGGAGGCGGCGATCGACGAGCACCTGCGACTGGGGATCGAAGTCGGACAGGAGGGCGCCGGGGAAGAGGAAGACGTCCTTCGTGCGCTCCTCCTGCAGGTAGAGGCCGAAGATGCCGGGGAGCGTCTTCGCCACGGTGAAGACGCGCGCGGTCCCACCGACGATCAGCTCGAGCCGGCGGGTGGAGTCCGTGAGGCCCAGCTCGGTGAGCTTCTCGGCGCCCAGCGGTCCCAGCGCGCGGGTCGCCTCGAGCGGCATGAACTTCTGGAGCGCCGTCTCGGCCCGCTCGTTCGCCTTGAGCTCACGGGTCGGAGGGGGCTTCGGCGGCGGCGTCTGCGTGACGGCGATGACGCCTGCGTCCACCACGCCACCATCGACGAGGCCCCCATCACCGAGCGCCAGCTCCGTCACCGTGAGTCCGGCATCGACCGGCGCAGGCTCCTTGCCGGGGATGAAGCCGGTGGTGAGCCACAGGTCGCTGCCCTCGCGCTTGAGGGACAGGAACCGCTGCCCGTCTTGGTACTTGATCGACTGGAGCGACTGCTTCGAGGCCTCGAGCACCTTCACCATCGTGCTGGCCGACGCCGACTCCTTGGGGCGCTGCCAGGTGAGGTACGCCACGAGCAGCCCGACCGCCGCCAGCGTGCCCGTGAACGCCACGCTGCGAGACTTCATGACTTCACCTCCGCCGCCGCCACCACCGCTGCTTGGGTCCGCGGCCGGCTGGTGCGCCGCCGCACGAGGAAGCCCATCACCAGCACGAGCACCGGGGCGAGGAACGTCGTCCCGTAGAACCAGGCGCTGTCCTGCGCGCGGGTGCGCGTCATGGGCACGTCGAGCTCGGAGTTCGTCGCGCCCTGGAGCTGCTCCTCACCGAGCAGCCACTTCATGCCATCGAGCACCAGGCGCACGTTGCCCTCGAGCGCATCGACGATGTCGTCGGTGATGGCGTCGGAGTCGGAGAGCACCAGCACGCGCAACTCGTCCTCCACCTTGTTGCTGGGCGCACGCCGGGTGACGGCCGCGAGGAGCCCGTACGCCTGCTTCACCTCGGGCGGCGCGTCGTATTGGTAGTTGTTGTTGAGATCGTTCCAGGTCGTGGCCTGCGAGCGCAGCGCGAGATCGATGACGAGATCGGCCGGGTGCGTCTCGAGCTCACGAATCGGTCCGCCCCCCACGAGGAGCACCGCGGCCTGCGCGCGGGAGAGCGTCGTGACGGACGGGTGCGACGAGAAGGTGCGCGTGCCGATGTTCCGGTAGTCGGCGGGAGACGCCTGGCGTCCGATGCGCGCGAACATCTTGTCGTCGATGAGGACCTCGGGCTTGAAGCCGAGGCCGAGCGGGGTGAGGAGCTCCTCGTAGGTGAGCCCGGTCTCGGGATCGAGCGCGAGGAAGAGCTTGCCGCCGCGCTTGCCGTATTCGACGAGGGCCGCCGCTTCGGGTGGAGCGAACGTGCGGGTGGGACCGAGCACGAAGACCGCCGCCGCGTCGCGAGGCACGTCCTGCCCGAGGCCTTCCGCGGCCGAGAGCGTGCGGACGTCGAAGTTCTGCTCCTGGAGGGACCGCCAGAGCTTGTCGATGGTGGCGCGTTGGTCGCCCGGCACGGGGTCCTGCGTGCGCTCGCCATGGCCCTGCGTGAAGTAGACGGTGCGGCGCGTCTTGGCGATCTGCAGCACGCGCTTCTGGACTTCGGCGTCGAGCCCGCGGAGCTGCGTGCGGGACTTTTCGATCTCGGTGCCGAGGAAGAGGAGCTCCTTGCGGTCCTTCTTCTTGAGCACGACGGTGCCGTTGTTGCTGACGCCGAGGTCCTTGGACTTCACGGGCTCGAGCGCCTGGTCGAGCACCTGCACCTGGAGCATCGCCGACTCGGCCTTGAGCTCGTCGAAGTACGCCTGAGTGACGGCGGCGACGTCCGAGGCGGGTGGGAAGAAGAGGATCACCTCGAGCGGCTCGTCGAGGGAGTTGATGAGGCGCTTGGTGGCGTCGCCGGGCCGCGCGGTGCGGAAGTACGAGAAGTCCTTCTTCGCGTCGCGCTCCGTCACCACGTACTGGAGCGAGAACGCGAAGATGGCGATGAAGCCGAGGCTGAGGCCGGCGTTGGTGGCTTCCTGAATGCGGCCGAGCTCCATGACCGGCGCTTTGGCCATCGCTGCGTAGGACAGCTCGACCAGCAGGGTGGGGACGAGGGAGAGCAGCAGCACGGCGGGGACGAGGGCCGCGACGGAGCCGGCGAGCTTCGGCCAGCCGGACTCGAGCGTCTGCCCGGCCACCTTCGCCCAGAGGTCCGACTGCCAGACGTAGAGGCCGACGGAGAGGAAGGACAGGCCATGGAGCCCGAGCTGCGTGCGCTCGATCTGCCCGGTGTTGGCGACGTTCACGCGGCTGCCGCGCAGGCCGATCGCGAGCAGCATGAAGACGACACCGCCGACGGTGAAGCCCGTGCGAAGGCCGGGCTCGACGACGCGTTCGCCGACCCAGACCAGGACGAGGCCGAGCGCGAGGACGAGGGAAAGCATCCAGCTGCGCATGGGTTACCTCCACCGCCGCGCTTCGAGCACGCGCGTGGCGGCGAAGAGCGCAAAGAAGGTGACGAGGGCGAAGTAGACGACGTGCTTGAGGTGCACGATGCCGTTCTTGAAGGGGTCGAAGTGTCCGTACCAGGCCAGGCCCGTGATGATGTCGGTGAAGGGGCGGTCGACGACCTTCGCGACGAGCCAGCACATGGTGAGCGCGATGCACATGACGGCGGCGCTGACGGCGGCGACGACCTGGCTCTTGGTGAGGGAGCTGCCGAAGAGGCCGATGGCGAGGCTCGACGCGCCGACGAGCACGAGCCCGAGGTAGCCGGCGAGCACGTGGCCCAGGGAGATCTTCCCGTACACCGCGACGAGGACCGGCATGTACGCGGTGCCGAGGAAGAAGAGGCAGAGGAAGGCGAGTGCGGCGAGGAACTTTCCGGCGACGATCTCGCGGTCGTGAATGGGCGAGCTGTAGAGGAGCTGCACGGTGCCGGTCTGGCGCTCCTCGGCGATGAGGCGCATCGAGAGGAAGATGGCGCCGGCCATGCCGATGCCCGAGGTGAAGAAGAAGAAGTCGGCGAGCACCTCGGAGGACTTCTTGGCGGCCCCCTGGACGGCGAAGGCGTTGAAGGCGAGGCCGTCGAGGAAGAGCAGCACGGCGATGATGACGTAGCCGCTCAAGTTGCGCAGGTAGGCGCCCAGCTCGCGGCGGGCGATGAGCAGGGTGTTGTTCATCACGCGTCCTTTCCGTGGGTCAGCTTGAGGAAGATGTTCTCGAGGCGGTGCGCGGCGCGGTCGACGCGAATGACGGGCACGTCGGCCTGCACGAGGGCCTTGACGAGGGCGGGGCGGATCTCGTTCTTCGCGTCGACGTGGAGCGAGAGGTTCTGCCCGTCGAGCTTCACCATGGTGATGTCGACGACGCCGTCGACCTTCTTGAGGAGCTCGATGACGGGGCCGGCCTGACCGACGCAGTCAATCTCGATCGGACCGCCGGAGCCGAGCTTGTCGGAGAGCTGGGCCTCGGTGCCCTGCGCGATGAGCTCGCCGCCCTGGATGACGAGGTAGCGATCGCACACCTGGGAGATCTCTCCGAGGATGTGGGACGAGACGAGCACGGTGTGTTCGCCCTTGAGGCCCTTGATGACCTCGCGCATCTCGACGATCTGCACCGGGTCGAGGCCGCCGGTGGGCTCGTCGAGGATGAGGAGCTTGGGCTTGTGGACGAGGGCCTGGGCGAGGCCGACGCGCTGGCGGTAGCCGTGCGAGAGGCTGCCGATGACGTCGTCGTGTTTCTCGGTGATGGCGGTCTTCTTCTCGGCTTCGGCGACGGCGCCAGCGACGTTCGCGTCGGGCACGCCGCGGAGCTTGGCGACGAAGGTGAGGTATTCGCCGACGGACATCTCGTCGTAGACCGGCGGCGTGTCGGGGAGGTACCCGATGCGCTTGCGGATCTCGTGGGGGTCCTTGGTGACGTCGAAGCCGTCGACGATCACCCGGCCCGAGGTGGGGAGCAGCACGCACCCGAGGACTTTGAGGGTGGTGCTCTTCCCCGCGCCGTTGAGGCCGAGGAAGCCGACGACTTCACCGGACTGAATGCTGAAGGAGAGCCCGCGAATGGCGGCGTGCTCTCCGTAGAATTTGCTCAAGCCATCGACCTGGATCATCGGCCGGGGTGATTAATGCGAGAGCCGGTCGTGTCAAGGCATGAAGGCGCGGTTGGAGCTGAAAAGCCCTCTTCCGGGCATCACGCGCAGGAAGCCGAATGCCCCCGCGTCGCACGGGCCCGAGTGACGGAACGAACAGACCAATACAGAACTCGCGAGAACCACCCGACCACCCTCAACCTCATGGCTCGACGCACTCTCCGTTCGGGTCTCCGCAGGTGACACATGCCGCGGTAAGGAGGCAAAGCTCCTGGCCGGGTGGGCATCCACCCAAACCGACCGACTGACAGGTCAACTGCACTGAGGGCCCCACAAGCACTGCCGAGAAGCAGCGGGGTGGGAGATACCGCCGTCGCTTCTTCTCCTGTGTCATCGCCATACCGTCACCTTTCCTCCTGAGCCCGTGCCCGTTCCGGTCTCGTCGCCAAGAACGACATCAAGTGCTCCATCTCCATTCACGTCAACCAGTCCTGTCATCCGGCCGAGCCGGCTCGTTGCCGTCGTGTCCTCAAGCGAGCTGATCCAGAATCGAGGTGCCGTCCCATCGATGAGATTGTCGAACGTCCCTGTGCGCTGCCAAAGCACCCACGCCCGACCACCCGAGAGCCGAGACTCACCCACGATGAGGTCGGCCCGACCATCGCCGTTGAGGTCGCCTGCGCTCACGTGAGTTCCGAACTGATTGGCGATTGCCACTCCAGCCGAGATCGTGATCGTCGGCTCTGGCGGGGCAGCTCCTCCGGCGATGCCGGTTGGTCCGAAATTCTCGATCACGTAGACCCTCGCCTGCGCAGGGTAGCCGACAACAATGTCGGGCCCAGAACCCGGCGAGAAGTCGATTCCTGCGGCCACACTCCGCGAGAAACCAATGAGCTGAGTCGAAGGTGTCGAACCGGGTGCGGTTACCTGGATAGTCTGAACGAGTGCCGCTGTGTTGGTGTTTACGACGGTACCGGACAGAGCAGAGAGTCCTGGTCCGGAAACGAGCTGGATACGATTCCTTGTCTCGCGCGACATTGGAATCACGAAGTAGTTCTTCAGATTGTTGTTGTTCAGGGTCGACGTGTCGAGCGCACCTACGCTGACCAACCCGTTGCGGAATCGACCGAAGTCGTTTGGACCTCCTGCAGGGCCTTCGATAATCCAAGTGGCTTCGGCGGCAGGAATGAAGGAATTGGTGCCGTCAGTCGCTGTGCGCGAATTGAACCAATTGCTCCGAGGTGTAGCTGCCATGAAGTTCGGGTCCGCGGAACGACCCTTGAAAATGTAGACTCGGCCGACGTTTGCCAACTCGGAGTGGGCGCTCAAGGCGATCTCATCCAAGCCATCGCCATCTATGTCCTTGATGATCTTCGCTGTTGAAGCGTAGTTGCTCCCCGCTCCAGCGCCGCGGAACTCGACGAACGAAGCGGCGTTAACCTGAGCAGCGTTCGCTCCGAACCAGAGAAACGCCCGTCCCACGCTCGTCTGCCAAGTCGTCTGGCTCACGAGCAGGTCGGGCTTGTTCTCACTCCCGACGTCACCCACGTTTCCGCCCGTCGAGATATCGATGCCAAAGAGCCCTGATGCAGTCGAGTCGGTCGGGGGCTGCAACTCTTGGCACCCTGGTGCAGTGCAGGTCGTCTGCGCTGAGAAGCCCGTCGCCCCGTAGTAGACGTAGACGGAGCCCCTGTTCGTGGAGCCCATCGGTCCGCGATTCGGCGCGCCCACAACGAGGTCGGGGACACCATCGTTGTTGAGACTGACACCCCCCGCAAGGTACTGACCGAAGTTGTGAGACGTCGCCGTTGTGTCGGTGCTCGGGTTCGAAATCGTGACCGCAGTCCAGAGATTCGCAAGCCCGGCAGGCACAGTCCCGTAGTCCGAGTAGTTGCCTGCTTCGTCCCGGGCAAGGACCTTGATGAAGTACGTGTTCAGGGGCGGCAGTGTCACGGTTCTCGAAATCCGAGTCGAAGAGTGCGCGACCAACGGTTCACGTGTGGCGCTGCCCCCGAAGAAGAGCGTTCGGGTTCCGAGTGATCCGTTTCCGGGTACTGAACTGGTTGTCCATGCGAGCTCATATTGACAGGTCCCACTCGTCGACGTGCTGCCGTCGTCGTAGGCGGGATCCCATGAGACATTCACCTCGCCACGTCGAGCGTTCGCCACCACGTTTGTGAATCCCGGAGGTGCCGCGGGTGCGATGACGTCGATGGTCGACGTCGACGTCCACTCTGAGCTGTTGCCCGCTCCGTCGGTCACCCGAACCACGAAGGCTCCCGAGTCGTTGTGGGGCAGGGTGATCGCACTGCCTCCCGTGAAGCTCACCGTCTGCGCCGCCGCGGTCACGGGCTGACTGGTCAACTCGGCACCCTTGAACAGCACCCGAACGATGCCGTTCAGGCCGAAGTCGAAGGCCTCGATGCCATCGACGACCACGTTCGCCTGGGCTCCCGCGGTCCCCGCGTTCAGGTCCGCGAAGTAGCCAGCCGTAGCCGTCTCGACGTTCCGGTTGTCTGCGGCTGCGACGAAGAACGTGGGCGCCGCCGACGCGAGCAGGGTCCCGTTGATGCGCGCCTGTCCCAGCTGCGTCGGGCCCACCCCAAACACCGGGGCATCGAGGTCGACCCGGAACGTCGCAACCGTCGCTGGCCGTGCACCGTTCGGCGCCGAGACCGTCCAGGTCTCACCATCCGCGAGCGCGACGTTCGAGAACGTCGCCGTTCCCGAGACGTCAGCCACCGTGATGGGGGTGCCGGCGGTCGGCGCCGTGCGGACCAGGGTGACCATCCGGCCGGCGGTGCAGCTCGAGGTCTGCGCCGTGATCGTCGCAGTGCCCGAGTTCGCCGTGAGGCTGCCCGTGTTGCTCCGGTTGAACCACGAACCATTGGAGTTCGAGAACGCGTTGGTCAGCGTCAACCCGCAGTCAGCCGAGTTGATGACGATGTTGTTCACCGTCGCCGAGCAGGTGTTGCCGGCCGTGTCACTGACCGACACCGAGACGTTCTGCGTTCCGTTTGCATAGGTGATTGGCCCCGTCGCGACCCCAGACGTCACCGTCAGCGTGCCGCGCGTCCCGCCTTCGCTCGACGACACCGTGACCGTTCGCCCGTCGGCGCCCGTCACGTTCACGGTCGTGGTGATGCTGAGGTCAGAGTAGGGGGAGTTCGAGACGTTTGGAGCCACGATGGAGCAGGTCGGCTCGTCGAGGTCGATGACCAACGCGCGCTGGGTGATGCTCGCGGTGTTCCCCGCGGCGTCTCGACAGGTCGCGTCGAGCGTGCGCGTGTTGGTTCCCGTCAGGCCGGTGAAGGTCGCGGTCGCCTGGTTCGCAGCACCCGACGGCGTCACGTTCTGGGCCGTCAACCCCTGGAGCGTCACCGTGACACCGTTCATCCCGACGTCCGCAGCCGTGGCGATGGTCACCCCGAGCGAGCCGCCCGGAACGTTCGTTCGGTTGAGCGTGGTGAGGGTCGGGGCCACGAGGTCGCAGTTCGGTGCGGTCCTGTCGACGCGGACACTTGCGACGGCTGGGTTCGCGGTGGGCGTGAACAAGTTGGTGTTCGTCGCCAGGTCCTGCAACTGAACGAAGAACGTGTAGTCGCGCTCGCTGGCGATGCTCTGGGTCAGGTTCACCCGAACTCGGCCCGTCCCCGTGTCGAAGGACACGTCCCCCGCGACGTTCAGAGCCGACAACGGAGCGCCACTGACCACTTCACGCACCGTCACGCCGCCGCTCGCCGAGAGGCTCGACAGGTTCAAGTCACCGCACGCCGGGTCGAGCTGGAACTCGAGGCGCGGGGCGTTCGAACCCAGCTCCATCGCGTTCAGCCGGCCGTCCATGTTCGTGTCCTGCGGGAACCGCACCGAGTTCGCGAGCACGCACGGACGAATGGAGTCAACCGTCACGGGGACTGCAGGCGACTCGGTCCTCGTCGCACCTGCGACGATCACGACCTTGAGGTCGTACGAGCCCTCGGGGAAGGTGAAGGCGTTCGCGGGGCTGGTGACGTTCTGCGCGAGCCGGAACCAGCCCGTGCCGCAGTCTCCCTCGACCGCACCGGTGAACATCTGCGTGGTGCAGATGTCAGCCCGACCACCCGAGGGAATTCGGCCGTTGAAGGTCAGGATCCGCTGCGCGCCCGGCACGGCGGGGTTGGAGTCCTGTTGGGCATTGATGATGGCTCGCGGCTGGCCCGACGGGACAACAGGGCTCGTGATCGCGGGTCCCTCGAGGTCGACCGTCACGTCGACGTTGACGTTGTCCGAACCACCGTCGGCCAGGTTGTCGACCTCTGCTCGGAAGATGAAGTCGCCACTCGAGACGGGGGTCGTGAAGGCCGCGACGGCGTCAGTCCCGCCGTCAGAGAGGCTGCGCGCCGTCAGCGAGGCATTTCCGACGACGGTGAACATCGACGCTCCGCCGTCAGCAGAGACCGTGGCCCGGCTCAGTCGCGCCGGCTGGCCCACGCACACGCCCTTGCTCGCGGTGCGGAAGGTGAAGTTCCCGCCTGGCGCCTGCGACGCGATGACGAGTGCGGGGTTCGTGGCGGGGGCAAAGAAGGTGATCCCGCAGCCAGACAGCACGACGTCGACCGAGGTCGACGCGCTTCCGACGTTTCCGGCGGCGTCGGTGATGCGCACGGTGATGGTACGCACGCCATCAGCGGAGAACGGGACCGACAGGACCACCGCTCCATTCGCCACCGGAGCGCAGTCCACCTGCATGGTGCCCAGGAACGCACAGGCCGTCGCGCCGTTGTCGCCCATCCCGACGTTGGCGACGACCGCGACGGGAGACCGGGTGATCAACACCGGACCTCCATCAGCCGACGTCGGCGCGGCGATCGTCACC
This sequence comes from Myxococcaceae bacterium, assembly GCA_044352295.1. GTDB lineage: Bacteria > Myxococcota > Myxococcia > Myxococcales > Myxococcaceae > Xiheimicrobium. The sequence continues at coordinate 58,876 of JBILEB010000015.1, read as the reverse complement.
ACAGGTGCGTCGAAGTCGACTGGTACGTTGCGAGTCGCGTTCGTCACCGTGCATGCGTTGCCCGCGGAGTCGCTCGCCTCGAGCGTCACCATGTAGGACTGCGTGCCCATGCTGGCGACGGTGAAGTCGGCCGACGCGGTCGCCATTGCAGCCAGGTTGAGCATGCGCGTCTCCATGCCCAGGCGCATCGTGGCACGAGCCACCATGCCGCTGACGCGCGTCGCAGTGGTTCGCACCTGGAACCCGGCAGTCCCCATGTCTGCGTCGTTCATCGGCCCGCGCGGCGACTGGTCGGTCGTGTTCTCCACCGTGCATGCGGCCGTCCGCTGAATCCGGATCGACGGGTTGCAGGTGGGCATCGCAGCTCCACGCGCCACCGTGCCCGTCACCGTGAACGTTCCATCGTTCACCGGAGCCGGCACCGTCACCTGAGCCGTATCGCCCATCAGCGTCGCCTGCGCCGGCATGCCATTGGGAGCCGAGAACGTAGCGCCCGCGCCCGTTCCTGCGGTCGTGCGCACCCGCACGATGACGCCAGCGCCGCCAGGCAGCTCAGACCCGTTGAGCGTGCCGTCGCCGTTCGCGTCCTGCGGGAAGTCACAGCCCATGATCACCGGCGGCGCCATCACGGTCTCCTTCACCGTGATGCTCACGTCGCGGGTTACCGTGCAGGTCGAGTTCTGCTCGGTGAGCGTCACCTTGAAGGTGTTCTGCCCGGCCTTGAACATGCGGCCCGCGAACGTCGCCGTCGCGTTCGAGATCATGCCGTCGGCCGCCGCTCCGAAGTCCGTGTCGCCCGCGGCCCGGACCTGGAACTTCGCAGTAGCGATGGGCACCGAAGTCATCGGGCCGCGCCGGAAGTTGGCGACCACGTCGACGACCTGGTTCACGTCGGTCGCGTCGTTCGCAGGCGTGGTGTCGATCACCAGGTCGGAACAATCGTTGGGCGGTGGAGCGCAGTTGCACCCCGTCACCGACGACACGACGACCGCTGCGAACAGCGCCCCCACCCGCACTGAAGCCAACCGATTCATACGCACGTCTCCCATGGTGCCCCGTCCCCAGGGGGGGATTCACCCCACCGTCAGCACCAGCTTGCCCAGTAGCAACTCGATGAACTGCCTCGTGTCGGCCTCGGCGACCTCGCGCGAGACCTCGAACTCTTCCACCAGCATGTCGACGATCTGCCCAACCGTCCTTGCCCCATCCACGAGCTCGATGATCCGCTCGCCCACCTCCGACACCGACCCGTCTGGCGCCTCGAACGTATGCAAACGGTCGTCCGGCGTCGCTGCCATGTACCGACCACCGACCCGCTGAACGGCCGTGTCCGGGTGCACTCGAACCACCGTCTCCAGGTGCAGCCCCACGTTCACGCCCGTCGCTCCTGATTTCTAAAATATAACGGGAGGTTGACTCGACTTCCACCACAGCAGGCCGGCCGCACCGAGGGCTCCCCGCCTGGTGAGAGTCGTGTAGTCCGTCAGGGTGAGGCCGGCAAGCCCCGGGTCCTGTCACACACAGTGGGGCTGCATGGACTGCGCGAGCCGCGTCAGACCCACGTCGTTCGTGAACTCCAGTCAACCAACCGCGAGCGCTGCGAAGAGGCCCGTCAGGTAGAGCAGCGAGGTACCGAACAGCTTCCGGGCCCACACCGCGTCGCCCTTGCGCCGCCAGCCATCGAAGCCCACCGCGCCCCACCACAGCCCGAGCGCCACCGCCACCGCAAGGTACAGCCAGCCCGCCACGCCCACCACGAAGGGCAGGGCGCTCACCGGCAGCATCAACCCCAGGTAGGCCAGCGCATGCGTCCGCGCGACATCGTCACCCTTTTCGAGCGGGAGCGAGGTGAGCCCGGCGGCGCGGTACTCCGCCTTCCGGAACAGCGCGATCGCGATGAAGTGCGGCAGCTGCCACACGAAGAGAATCGCGAACAACACCAGCCCCGGCACCTCGATGCGTCCCGTCGCGGCCGTCCACCCCATGAGCGGAGGCAGGGCTCCAGGCACCGCGCCCACCACCATCGCCCAGTGCGTGCGCGACTTCATCGGCGTGTACACCAGCACGTAGCTGAGCAGCGCCAGCAGGCCGAGCGCGCCGGTGAGCGGGTTGACGCCGACGAACAACACGGGGAGCGACACTGCCGACAGCGCCGCCGCGAACCAGAGCGCCACCTGCGGCTCCATGCGCGCCTGCGGGAGGGGACGCACCGCGGTGCGCGCCATGAACCGGTCGGAGTCCCGCTCGAGGTAGCAGTTGAACGCGTTCGCTGCGCCCACCGTGCCCGCCGTGCCCAACAGCGTCACCGCCCATTGCCACCACGACAGCGGCGCCTTCGACAGCCACATGGCGCCTGCGGTGGTGAAGAGGACCAGGCCCGAGAGCCTCGGCTTGGTGAGCGAGACGAGGTCCTTCACGATCCCGCCCACCGAGCGCTCGGAGCCTCTCGACGTCACCACCTGCTCCGACGACATGGACATCAGACCCTCGAGACGCACCGCGCGCGTCCAAGCGAATACCAACGGGGGTGTAGGGGCACAAGCGAGCCTGCCGCGAAGGCCTCGACCCGCTGATGGGACCGGTTACTGGGCCATCAGGCCCTTCATGTCAGCCGCGCACTCGCCCTTGGGGTCGAGCTTGACGTACTCGGTCGCGATCGCCTTGATCTTGTCCTTGTCGTTGGGCTGGTTGTCCTTCGCGAGGAAGCGCGCGTAGTGGCAGTAGGCCGGCGCGTACTCTTTGTTCGCGTTGAGGGCCTTCTCGTAGGCCTGACGGGCCTTGTCCTTCGTCCCGGCCGCCTCGTGGGCGTAGCCAAGCTCGTCGTAGGACAAAGCGGCGAGCGAGGGATCCGCGTAGTAGTCGGCGGCCGCCTTCTCGAAGAGCTCCGCGGCCCGCTTCAGATCCTTCTTCTCGTCGCGGTAGATGCGCCCGAGCATGAAGCGCGCTTCGCCGTTCTTCGACTTCTCGTCGGCGGTCGCCTTCTCGAGGGTCTGACGGGCCTCTTCCCACTTCTTCTGCCGTGACTGCGCGGTCCCCAACATCGTCAGGAGCTTGGGACTTCCGGGGACGAGGGTCAGCGCCTTCTTCATCGCCTCTTCGGCCTGGGGCTCGCCGCCTTCACGCGCCAGGAGGATGCGCGCCAGCTCGACGTGGAACTGCGCCGTCGTCGAGTTCGCGTCGATGGCCTTCTTCACCTCGGCCGCCGCCTCCTCGAGCTTGCCGGTCCAGAACAGCCGTCGCGCCTTGAGGATGAAGAGCTCGGGGTTGGTTCGATCGAGGCCGACGGCCTCCTTCTCGGCGGTGTCCACGTCCTTGCTGGCCTTCGCCGCGTCGGTCGACACACCCGTCGCCTCACCCAGCTCCTTGGCGAACTTCTCTTCGTACTCACCCATGTCCTTCGACACGCGCGCGATGAGGAGCGCCTTCGCCATCTGCCCCATCGCGAGCTGACGGGGCGAGTGCTTGGGCTCGGCCTTGAGCAGGTTCTGCAGATATTCCGAGGCGCCCTTGTACCGACGCGCGGGCTCGGGGAGATCGAGAATGGCGATGGCGGTGCCGAGGAGCGCCTCGGGGTGCGACTTCCTCGTGTAGTCCAGTGCCTTGGCGAACTGCACCGAGGCGTCACCATCGGCTCCGCGGCGCAGCTGCACCGTGCCCATGGCGACGCGAACGCGCGGATCATCCGGAGCGATCGCCAACGCCTTGTCGAGCGCTTCTTTCGCGCGCTCGAGGTCGCCCTGGTTCATCTGGAGCACGCCCAGGGTGTTATAGAGGAGCGCTGACTTCTTGTTCTCCGCCTCGGCCGCCTTCACGCGGTCCTCCATGATGCGGAGCCCCTCCGTCGGCTTGCCCGAGTAGTAGGCGAGGAGCGCTTCGGCGGCGTACTGGTACGACAGGCCCTTGTCCTCGCTCGAGGCGCTGCCCTCCTTGAGGTGCTCCTCGGCGCGGCCCTTGATGGTGTCGTCGTGCTCGTGCTCGCCCCAGCGCACCACGTACGCATAGGCGAGGATGCGGTGCGCGAGCGCAGAGCCGGGGTCGAGGTCGAGGGCCTTCTCGCCCTGCTCACACGCCTGCTTGTACGCCGCGAAGGTGTCGGTCTTGAGCAGGTCCTGCGCGCCCTGGACCTGCTTGTTCACCTCGCGCTTCACCTTCGCGCGGTACTGGCCGATGCCGTAGTAGGCGCCCGCGCCGGCAGGGACGGCGAAGATGAGCATGAAGAAGAGCGCCTTCGCGAGCCCCCCGCCGGCGTCCTTCTTCTTGTGCTTCTTCGGCGGCATCGACGCCTCGGAGAGCTCCGAGATCTCGCTCACCTCCGAGACCGATGACTCTTCCGGTTCGTACGCCGGGCGACGCACCGCGGGCCGCGCACCTGATTGACGCGCCGACGGCGACGACGTGGCGGTGCGACGCTGCTGAGCTGCCTGGGCCCCGCTCTGCCGCGCCGGGACGTCGGCTGGCAGCGGGTTGGGCATCGTCACGTCCGTCTCGACGATGAGGTTGGGGCTCGACACGCCATTGGCAGGCGTGGGCGGGATCGCCGCGATTGGCTGGGACACCGGTGGGGCTGGCTTCGGCGCCTCGACCCCCAGGTCCTTCATCGCGCTCTGCGTGTCCGGATCCGTGGGGTCGGCCTCGAACGCCTTGAGGATCGTCTGCCGTGCGGTCTCCTTCTCGCCGCCCTTCCACTGGAGCTGCGCGACGAGCCGCAACGCGCCTTTGTCCGTCGGCACCACCGTCAGCGCGCCCTGCAATTCCTCGAGCGCCTTCTTGTCCTTGCCCTGATCCGCGTAGACGCGCGCGAGCAGCACCCGGGGATCCGCGAGCGAGGGGTGGGCCTTCACCCCCTTCTTGCAGACGACCATCGCTTCCATGTAGCGGCCCATCGCGAGGTAGGCCTCGGCGAGGGGCTTGTACGCCTGTGAGGCCGGATCCGTGGCGAACGCAGCTTCCAGTCTGGCGAGCTCGGCCGGGCTCAACGTCTTCGTCGGGGGAGGCATCGGGAGAGCGAGGGTTTCTGTCACCCGCAACACAGTGAGTCAAATGTCAAAACGGGCGCTTCGCGACGGCGCGCGCGGTGCGTCCCAAGCCTGCTGCCGACTGCGTGCTTGACACCCCAGAATGCGTCACATAGTCAGGCCGCCGCCGCGACGCCGTCAGGGATGTCATCTGGGGGTGTAGCTCAGTTGGGAGAGCGTCGCGTTCGCAATGCGAAGGTCAGCGGTTCGATCCCGCTCACCTCCACAGTCGCGGCATGAAAAAGCCCCGCCGGTTCCGTCTGAAGTGGAACCGCGCGGGGTTTTTCATTGCCGGGTCGCGCTACTCGGCCGCGGGCGCGGTGAGCGGCGATTCGGTCGTCACCTCTGCGGGACGCTCGGCAGCCACTTCCGCGGCCGGCACCTCGATCGTCGCGGCCACCGACACCTCGGTGGCGACCTCGTCCTTGGGCTTCTTGGTGCCAGCGCCCGACCGGCACGTCCGGCACCAGGGTTGGTTGCGAATGGCGCCATCGGCCATCTTGCGCAGGCCGAACATGCCCAGCGGCTTCATCTGCCTGCACTTGAGGCACATCATCGTGATGAGCACCTCGTTGCCGTCGGCGTCGAAGACCGCCGACTTGCGCCGTTTGCGCGGCTCCTTCGGGGCTGACGGGTCCTTCTCCTTCGCCCTGCGAGACTCGGCGTCCTTCGGCTCCGCCGGCGTCAGCATGGGGGTGACTTTGTAGAGCACCGCGCCCTCCTCGTGACTGTGCGTCACTCGACCAACCACACGACTATAGCGAAAGCGGCCGCGATCCCCCAGCGCCGCGCGAGCCTGAATATCGGCCCCGGCGCCCGCTGGCGAGGGGGAACCTGTCGTCCTCAGGGGTTGGAGTGGCTCTCCGCCGCGGCGCACGGCTTGCCGTCATCGACGAACTGCACCCGGCCCGTCTCGGGGGCGACGAAGGGCTCCTTGTTCTTCACCCAGAAGTCGACCAGCTCGTCGCGCAAGTTGGTCGCGCGCGTCTCGCCGAGATCGACCTGCCGCGGGTCGATGGTGGCCAGCACCGGGCCCAGGCCGTCGCCGCCGCGCGCGAGGAAGTCGGGCATCACCACGCGGTACCGCACGTTCGGATCGACGCCATGTCCGCCAGGCAGGTGGACTGACTTGAGGCGATTGGGGCCGGGGCAGCGATCGAGCGTCACCTCGAGCCCCGAGACCTGGAAGATGCCCTTCTTCGCCGCGTAGGCCGCGCGCACCAGGCTCACCAGCTGGTCGCCGGTGACGTCGAGCGTCGCGACCTGGTTGTCGAAGGGGAGCACCTCGTAGACGGCGCCATACTTGAGCGGCCCTTGATCGAGGTCGGCCCGCAGGCCGCCGGGGTTGAGCAACGCCACGTCGGCGCGCGACATCGTGCGCAGTGAGTCGGCGAGGAAGCTGCCGAGCGCGCTCTCCTTCTCGTAGTTTCGGCCCAGCGACTTCGGCACCGTCAGGCCGAGCGCTTTGTTCTGCAGCGCCGCCACGCGCGCTTCTCCGGGCCACAACAGCTCGGCGATGGCCGTGTCGGGCTCGATCTTCTGGCCCAGCCACGAGGCCTGCACCGGCTTCACCTGCGCGGCCTTCGTGCGCAGCGCGCGCACGTCACACGACTGGGTGGCCTCGTCGACCGTCTCGCACACCGGGATCCCGGAGCGGATTCGCGTGCGCTCCCGCAAGAGCTTGCGCGTCTTCGGATCGATGGAGAGGTCGATCACCCCGAAGGCCCGGCCGAGCGCGAAGCTCTCGATGACCGGCGTGCCGTTGACGAAGTGGCCGATCTGTCCGTGCGTGTGGCCGGCCACCACCGCGTCGAGCGTGCCGTAGGGGAACCCCTTCATCATGTCGAAGACCTCGCCCGTCTCGGTGTCGCAGGTGTGCAGGTCGGACGGATCGGTCGTCTCGCCACAGCGGCCGCCGGCGTGCACCACGGCGATGACGACGTCGGCGCCGCGCTCACGCAGGTTCCTCGCGGCCGACAGCGCCTCGGGCCCCAGCGCCGCAAACCGCAGCGAGGCCACGTTGATGGGCAGCGTGGTGGTGGGCGTCTGCGGCGTCGTGAGGCCGATGATGCCGATTTTGATGCCCTTGCGCTCGATGATGACGGTGCCGTCGCCAGGCAGCCACGCCGGCCGCAGCCGGGAGTTCGACTCGTAGATGTTGGTCGAGAGCAGCGGGAACTTCGCCTGCGCGATGCGGGCCTTGAGCGCCCCGAAGGAGTCCATGCCGGGCTGGCTGGCGTGGGACGCGGCGCCGACGGGGCCGTAGTCGAACTCATGGTTGCCGATGGCGGCGGCGTCGTACCCGAGCGCGTTGAAGGTCTCGATGACGACGCTGCCCTCGGTGAGGTTCGACATCAGCGTTCCCTGGAAGAGATCGCCTCCGTCGACCAGCACCACGCCGCCCGGGTTCTCGGCGCGCAAGAGCTTCAAGTAGCCCGCGAAGGCCACGGCGCCGCCGTACCGAATGGAGCCCTGGGGAAACTTCTCTTCCTGCGTCATCACCCACCCGTGCACGTCGTTGGTGCCGACGAGGGTGAGGTGTAACGCGCCGTCGGCGTCTGGGCGAAGGGCGTCCTGGGCGGTGCGGCACGACACCACCGACGAGGCAACGAGGAGGAAGAGGGCGCTCGCGAACGGTCTCATGAAAGGGAATCGAGCGTAGGAGAGGATCGGCGTCGTGCGAAGCGCCGCAACCACACGAGGAAGAGGAAGGTCGGCAGGCTCGCCGACACGGGCGCGCCCGTGCAGCACCCCATGGGCTCGGGTTCGACGGTGCCTCCGCCGCCCGTCGCGGTCGTCGAACCGCCACCGGCTCCACCACCGCCGCTTCCGGGGATCACCAGGGCCTGCGAGACCGCCTCGAGGCTGGCCAGGCGCACGCGGGCTCCGCCGTCTTCGAGCGTCTCCGTGAACGCCACCGTGCCCGCTGGAAACGCCGAGCCCAGAGCCGCGCCGCCGTCGGGCAACTGCCCAAAGGGGGCGGGGTCGAGATCGAGGGATGCCCCACTCCGGAGCCGCGAGCCGCCGTCCTGAAGCGCCACTTCGAACCGACCCAGCGCTTCCAGCCGGTTGGGGCGCTCGACGTACACCTCGAACGCGTCTCGAGCGGGCAGGGCGCCCACCAGCAGGAGCCCTCCATCAGTGAGAGGCCACGCAGCCAGGCCCGTGGGCGTGTCGGCGGTGGCGCCTGCGTCGAACAGGCCGCGGACCCCGCCATCCCCCAGGACGTCGATGGTGAAGAGCCCGGTCCCGGCCGAGACGATGACGTGCCGGCTCTCTGGGGGAACGAGCACGGCGTTGGTCGATGCAGGGAGCAGCAGGTCCGTCTCGCTGAGGCCCACCGGCTGGCCGGCGTCGTCGATTCCGAGACGCACGCGGTGGAGGCGATTGCGGCCCGACTCGAGGAAGACGAACGCGCCCGCGTCGCCGAAGTCGGCGATGGCGACCCCTCTCGCGGAGGGAACGGACACGGGCGCTGCGAGGCTGGTGAAGCCACCGTCGGCTGCCGGTACGAGGAAGAGAACGACGCCGCCATCGGAGGTCGTCGTCGTCGCCGCGATGAGTCCACTTCGGAACGGGCCCGTTCGTCCTGGACGGGCATCGACCCCGAAGAAGCGTCCCTGAGGCGGCGCGAACGCCCCAACGAAGCCCGCGTCGGCGCCGAAGGTGGTGAGTGAGGGGAAGGCTCCGAAGACCAGGGCCTCGGGTGCCCAGAGCGCCACGCCGGCGACGGGGCCAGGGCGGAGCAGGCTGACGAGGCTGGGCGTGACGCGGGGCAGCGCCGGCGGCATCGGCATCGGCATTGGCGCGTTCGCGAACGGGGGAACATCGATGGGGAGGGGCGGCATGGCCTGCTGGGCGAGGGCGTCCCAGGGAACCAGCTTGACGTTGGCACCCGATGGAGAGGCGCGGTCGACGATCGCGAGCACCCCTGAAGGGAACCCACCGCCCGCGTCGGTCTGACCGAAGGGCCCGGGCCACACGTCGATCCAGTCGGCCCCTCGCACGCGACGGCCGCCGTCTTCCAGGGCCACGGAGAACTCGGCGACGAAGTCACCGTCACGCTGGAGTTGGTAGATGCGGAAGACGTCGCGCGCCGGGACCGCGGCGATGAGCAACCCGCCACCGTCCCGCTGGGGATAGTGCGCCAGGCCCGTCATCACGTCTGCGGGGACTCCGGCGTCGATGAGCGGCGACAGCATCGGCGTGTCTTCAAGGGGATCGAAGCTCAAGACGCCGCGCAGGCCGGCCGAGACGTAGACGCGGGAGCGCAAGGGGGCCGACGCCAGCCCCCGCACCGGGCCCGGGAGCATGACGGACGGCGTGGTGGTGGCTCGCAGCCCCTCTCCCTCCACCTCGAGGCGCCACCGCTGAATGACGTTTCCGCCACTCTCGCTGAGCAGCAGGGCTCCACCGTCCCCCAGGTCGAAGAGGGTGATGCCGCGGGGCGCGGTCACCATGAGCGGGTTGGCGCCGGCGAGATCGACCAGGGCGCCGCCGTCCGAGGGCGCGGTGAAGAGGAAGATCCGCCCGGCCGTCGTGGCGCTGACGGCGATCACGCCACCACGGGTCACCTCCGGAAACGCCAGGAGCCCTGGCACCGCGTCGATGCCGCCGATGGCTCCGAACTGCGCGCCGAAGCCGGGCACCGTGCCTCCATCGACGAGGAACGCGTAGAGGCCGCTGTTGGTGTCATCGGTGCCGAAGGTGACGTCGCGCCAGTCGCCCCAGCGGTCGGTGAGGATGGCGGTGTCTCCCGCCTGGTTTCCGGGGATCGCGAGGGTCTCGGCGCGAAACGGCGCCAGGAGCTGGGCCTGCGCCAGCGACGCAACGAGGGACACCGCGAGCATCATCGAGGACATGGCTCCCCGATCCACCACGGCGCGCGACCAGCCCACCTTCGAGTGCCGGGGGTGTTGCATCACGCCCAGTCTACGTCAGCCCGGACCAGGACAGGTCAGCGAGGCGCACAGCTGACCACTGAAACACCGTCGCGCGTCACAGTCGGGGTCGAGACAGTCGCTCTGCCCGTCACCGTCGTTGTCCACGCCGTCGTCGCAGGTCGTCTCAGGCACGAAGCAGCTGCGCACGAGGCCGGCGTCGGTCGGACCTCCATCGAGTCCTCCGTCGACGCTCCCGCCATCGGCGACGCCCGCATCGCTCGCGGGGAGCCCGCCATCGGCGCCCCCGTCGGTCGCGCCGGCGTCTGGGACCGGGGGCCCGAGCCCACAGCGTCGCGGCGGTGCGGAGAGGGCGTCACAGACGATCCCGAAGCAGCGCTCGTCGTCGCAGTCCGTCGCGCCGTTGGAGTCGTTGTCGACGCGGTCGTCGCAGCGGGTCTCGACGCAGGTGCCGCCGAAGCAGGTCGTTCCGGCGCCACACGCTCGCCCACAGGTGCCGCAGTGGAGGGCGTCACGCATGAGGTCGAAGTCCTCGTCGGTCTGGCCGTCGCAGTCGTCGTCGAGGCGGTTGCAGGTCTCCTGCGAGGCCATCACCGTGCTCTCGCAGCCGATGGTGCCCTGTTGGCAGACGCGCCGACCGGTCGCGCACACGCCGGGTCGCGAGGCCATGCACGCCTCGGTCTCGGTGGGGAACGACTCGTCGATGCGGCCGTCACAGGTGTCATCCACGCCGTTGCAGAGCTCGACGTCGGCGCACAGACCGTCGCGGAAGCAGCGGCCTCCGCCACCGAACTGGGGACGACATGCAAAGCCCGTCGCGCAGTCCTCGGCGGTCGTGCACGAGAAGGTGCCCCGGTCTGGGTCGATCATCGGACACGCTGACAGGAGCGCCGCGAGCGAGAAGACGATGAGAGCTCGGATCATGGCGTCACCGCCGCGGGGGCTCTGGGCGCGTCGCTCAAGAGGTCGATGAGGAGGAAGGTGATGGTGGCGGCCGCGGCGACGCCCAGCGCGATGAACGCGACGTTCGCGACGACGGCGTTGCGGTTCTGCTCGATCGCCTGCGCGCGGGTGCCTGCGTAGACACCGCTCGCGAGGTCGAGGCCCTCGAGGAGCCGCGCGCGCTGTGAGGCCGCCAGTCCGCCGAAGATGCCGGCCGTGGCTGTGGCGGCGAGCGTCACCCCACCGAAGATCCAGGTCGGCGCCGAGAGGGCGATGGGCCTTGGTTCTGTTGGCGTCGAGAGGCCGGCGCCAGGCCGCGCGACCAGGTCTTCGTCGGGTTGCTGGCCGGGAATGAGGAGCAGCTTGAGGGGCTCGGTGGTGGTCTGGTTCGCCTCGACGCTCACCAGGCGCGTCACGGGCAGGTACTTGTTCTTCTCGAGCTTCACCTCGTACTTGCCGGGCTTCAGCGTGAGCGTGACGGGCGGCGAGCCGACGAACTCTCCGTTGAGCGAGAGCTGGGCGTTCGGCGCGGTGGTCTCGATGACGAGCGTGCCCCGGGCCTCGCGTTCTCCGCGAAGGAGCCCCGGGACGGCCTGCTCGACGTCTTTCTGGAGGCGGCGGCTGGCGATCAAGATGGCCCGGTCCACGTCGCACACGAGCGTCAGCTCCTTCACGTCGTGGTGCCACAGCTTGAGCAGGTAGTTCTTCTCGTCGCGTGAGAGCGAGCCAGTGACGACGCGACGCACGGGCGTTCCCGCCACGGCGCTGGCCACGCAGGCGGTGTTGTCACGGCACTTGCGCAGCGCCTGGTACTTCTCGGGGGCGAGCAGCCCGCGGAGCTTGTCAGGGGTGAGGAGGTCGAGCTTGAGCGAGGTCGCGCCGTCGACGACCTGGCGGGTCACCTGGGCCCCCAGGCCCATCATGGCGTCCGCGGTGTCGACGTCGACGATCGCCACGGGCTCGGCGGCGAGCAGCATCACCGTCGCGAGCGCTGGCACGGCAGGGAGCATTCGCGCACCTTAGCTGGCCGGTTTCGTCAGTCGAGAACGCTTCGAGCCCAGTGGCGGACCGGGCGGCCTTCATGGAACAACGCGCGCGCATGCCGATGGTCGAACTGCCGGGCGATGAGATCGTCCTCGTCCCCTACCGGGTGGAGCCGAACTACGCCGGCTGGCGGCTCGATCAGTACCTCTGCGAGAAGCTGCGCCGCGCGTCCCGGGAGCGGGTGCAGGAAATCATCGAGAACGATCTCGTGTGCGATCGACCGCTCAAGGCCTCGAGCCCGGTGTGGCCGGGGCTGTCGTTTCAGTTGCGCCGGCGCGTTCGGGCCGAGCCGACGGTGCCCGGCATCGAGCGTCTCAAGGAGGTCTACGTCGACGACTGGCTCGTCGTGGTCGACAAACCCGCAGGGCTCCCGATGCACCCCACGGCGCGGTACCACCTGGGCACGCTCGTCACGCAGCTCGACACCCGCTACGGCAAAGGGAACGCGTCGGCCGCCCACCGGCTCGATCGGGAGACCTCGGGGCTCGTCGTCTGCGGCCGCACCCTGGAGGCGACGCAGCGGCTGGGGCGGCTCTTTCACGACGGGCACGTCGACAAGGAGTACCTCGCGGTGGTCGAGGGACACCCGCCCGACGACGCGTTCGACGTCGACGCGCCCATCGCCGAGGGGACCGAGCTCATCCGCATCGCGGTGCGCATCGATCAGGCCGAAGGCCGTGCCGCCCAGACCCATTTCCGCGTGGTGGCGCGCTTCGAACGGCGCGGCGAGCCGTTCGCGGTGCTTCGCTGCTTCCCGAAGACGGGCCGGCAGCATCAAATCCGCATTCACGCGAGGGAGGCGGGGTACCCGCTGGTGGGCGACAAGATGTACGGGCCCGATCCCGGCTACTTCGATCGGTTCTCGCGGCACGAGCTCGAGCCCGAGGCCTGGGAGCGGCTGCGACTGCCTCGGCACGCGCTCCACGCCGCGCGCATCAGCTTCAAACACCCGGGCACCCGCTCGCAGGTGACTTTCGACTCCCCACTCGCCGACGATCTGATCGGGTTCATGCAGGGCCGGGACGACTCAGCGGGGAACGACGCGCCGTGAGGCCGTGCGCTCCTGGAGGGTGACGGTGAGGGTGGCGGGCACGCCGCGCGCCGGGTTCACGTCGTCGTTGCGCTCGAAGATGAGGAGGTCGCGCCGCCGTCGCCAGCCACACGCCGTCTCGTCGAGTTGGAGCCCTCCCATTTCGAGCGAGCGCCGCGCCAGGGTCACGCCCGTGTCCGAGGTGAGCGTCCACACCAGGCTCCCGGTTCGTTCGAGGCCGTCGACCTCGGCCGCGACGTAGACATGAAAGCCGCCCTGCGGGCCGGGGTCGACGACGAGCGCGTGGCCGTCATCGAGGGGTTCGAACCCACCATCCAGCGCGACCGTTCCGGGGCGCAGGATCACGGGACAGGGCACGGGTGGCTCGGGGTGCGTCATCGGCGCGCCACACGACAGCAGCAGCCCCAGCCAGGCGTGTCTCATGGGAGACGCAGCGTGTACCCGTCGGAGAGCGGCACCGACGTACCGACGAGCCCTCCGAAGACGTAGAGCGTCCCGGTCAGCTCATCGACACCCGAAGCGGCGAAGCCGCGAGCCGATGGTGCGCCCTGAAGCGTCTGGGGTTGGAAGGCGAAGGTCGTCGGGTCGACGAGCCAGAGGTCGGCCAGGTCATCGGCATCGTTGGTGCCGCCGAAGAGGATCCACCGGCCCGCGCGCGCGTCCCAGCCGGTGGCGCCGTAGCGACGTGGCGTTGGACGAGCGCCCACCGGGGGATGAAGCGTCCACGTGGTGCCGTCAAAGCTGGCCACGTCGTCGAGGTAGCTCTGGGTGATGGCGACTGCGCCGCCGAACATGAGGATTCGTCCACTCGAGGGCTCGAAGACGCTCATCGGGTCGCGCCGCGCCGGTGGCCGCGTGGCCAAAGTGAGCTGCGTGAAGGTGCGCGCCGAGGGATCGTACGCCCAGGTGGTGTCGGTGACGCCCGAGTTGCCTTGACCGCCGAACACGACCGCGCGCGAGAGACTGGGCACCCAGTGGGCCAGGCAGCCGATGGCGCCGGTGGGCACGGGGCCGTCGACGCGCTGCCAGGCGAGGGTCGCGAGATCGAGCGTGTAGGCCGAATCGACGGTGGCCTGCCGGTTTCGCCCACCCGCCACCAGCACCTGCCGCGTGGTGGGGAGGTAGGTCGTGCAGTGGCAGTAGCGGAACGGCATCGTCTCGCCAGTGGTGGTGAGCTTCGTCCACGTCGACGAGGCGATGGAGAAGCTCCAGGTCTCGTTCTGGATGCGGCCCACCATGCGCTGCCCGCCGTGAAGGATGAAGCGTCGCTCCATCGGGTCGAAGGCCAGCATCGTGCCCCACAGGCCGTCGGGGCCTGGTGTACCCACCGTTGGCGCCCACCCGAGGGGCGCGAGCGCCCCGGCATCGACGCCCGCGTCCACGCCTGCATCGGTGGGCGGTCCGGCATCGAGGCTTCCGGCATCGACTTCGGCAAGGCCCGAGTCCGTCGGCGTCATCGGCAGCGGCGAACAGGCGACGAGGCCAAGGAGCGGCACCAGGTGCCAGTTTCTGAACGGTGGGATCATGAGGGTTCTTCGATGTGCAACCCCCACACCAACTCACTTTGACTTCAGCGTGGGGGCCTCGCCCGGTTGCCACAGATAGAGGCTTGGAGCGCCGCGTTCGTGCTCGGCCCAGGGGTCTTTGCCAGGCCCATCCCAGCCGTAGGGGTCGATGACCGTGGGCCGGCCCGTCTTCGTGCCGGTGAGGCGAAGCACCTGCAAGAACGTCGCGGGCGTCACGGCGCAGCCGCTCATGCCTGCCAGCCCGATGCGCTGGCCTGCGACGACCCTGTCACCGGGCTTCACCGTCACCTTCGACAGGTGCGCGAAGTGGGTGATGAAGCCGATCTCGCCGAGCGTGGGGTGCTCGAGATCGACGATGAGCTGATCGTTCACGAACTGGTGCGTCAACACGCAGTGGAAGTTCGAGGCGGTGCCGGCCTTGAGCACCACGCCGTCCGCGGGCGCGAGAATGGGCGTCCCGACGGGAATCGACCACGCGTAGCCGGCGAAGCCCTCGGACAGCCCGAGCGCGTCGAGGCCGCAGTAAAGGAGCTCTTTGTCGCCTTCGACGAGCGGCTTGAAGTCGGAGATGAGCGGCAGATCGTGATCGAACAGGTTCAGCGCCGGGTGCTGCCCATCGAACGGGCGCTGCAGCAGCGGCTTGACGGCATTGCCCGGCCCCGGCTGGCCCGAGCAGCGCTGTACACCGAGTTTTCCATCGCGCGGAGGGAGCCGCACGGGCTCCTCCTTCTTGCAGCCAGCCACCAGCACGAGCGTGGTGAAGACGAGTGCAAGCGCGCGCATGGGGCCTCCTTCAGGTGCCGCCCTTCTTCATGCGCTCGACGAGCCCCTGCGCGACGCGGAAGGAGTTCGCGACGATGGTGAGCGTGAAGGGCACCGCCCCCGAGGTCGGCATGAAGCTGCCGTCGACGACGTAGAGGTTCTTCACCCCGTGGGCCCGGCAGTCCTTGTTGAGCACGCTCGAAAGCTCGTCTTTGCCGAAGCGGCAGGTGCCGCCCTGGAGAATGGTCGTCTCTCCGGCGGTCCCGACGCGATCGAGCTTGTCGGGCTGCAGCGCCGCGAGCACCTCTTCACCGCGCTCGACGAGGAACTGCGTGAGCTTGAAGTCGAGCGGGTGGCGCTTGATGGTGATGGCCGCGACCGGCACGCCGTATTTGTCCTTCACGTTCGAGTCGACGGTGACGTTGGTGTCGTCGTTCGCGAGGAACTCACCGTAGATCTCGAACTCGAGGATCTTGCTGTCACGGTATTCGCGGAGCTTGTCCTTGAGGGCCTTGCCGAAGATGCCGGGCTCGCCTTTGCGCGCCATGCCGACGGCCGCGAAGATCGGGTTGGGGTGCGCCCACATGAAGCCCAGCGTGCCGCCCTTGCGGAAGCCGAACCTGTCGTCGGGCATCAGGTAGAAGTCCTGGATCGATCGGTTCACGAAGGGCGCCGTCGTCTCGAGCCAGGGGTGCGTGCCCTTCTGCCTCGAGACGCGGAAGGTGGCCTTCGACTGGCCGAAGCTCGAAAAGAGCAGGTTCTTGCCGACGAGGCCGTTGTTGTTCGCGAGCCCTTTGGGGAACCGCGACGACTGGGAGTTCATCAGCAGGCGGGCCGACTCGACGGCGGTGGCCGAGACGACGACGACCTTCGCGGGCTGCTCCTGCCGCACCCCATCGGCGTCAAGGTAGACGACGCTCTTCGCGGCGCCGCTCTTGGGGTCGACCGTCACCTCGACGGCCATGCAGCGCGGGCGGATCTCGACATTTCCAGTCGCCACCGCTTTGGGAACGATGGAGGCGAGGGTGGAGCTCTTCGCGTCGTTCTCGCAGCCGTAGCTGCCGCACAGCGTGCAGTACGAGCAGGCGTCACGACCCTGGTACTGCGTCGAGGTGATGCCCCGGGCGGTGGGGATGGGGTGGTAGCCGAGCGACTTCGCCACCTTGTCGATCTCCATCGCCACCGGGTGCTCGGAGAGCGGCGGCATCGGGAAGTTCTTCTTCCGCGGCTCGAGGAACGGGTGGGGCACCGCGTTGCCCGAGACGCCGAGCTCTTCTTCGGCGCGGTCGTAGAACGGGGCCAGCTCGTCGTAGCTGATGGGCCAGTCGGCGATGTTCGCGCCCGAGATCGCCCCCAGCTCGCTCTTGAGCCGGAAGTCGATGGGCTTGAGCCGGTAGAAGTACCCGCTCATGTGAATGGTGCCGCCGCCGACGCAGTTGGCGGTCCACGCTTCGTTGGTGCGCGCGTAGGGCTTGTCGGGACCTGCGCGCCACAGGTGCGGCTCGTCCCACGGTAGCGGCATGAAGAAGTTGCGCCGCGAGTTGAGGACCTCGTCGTGAACGAACTCCTCTTTTTTGTACCAGGGGCCCTTCTCGAGGACGACGACCTTGAAGCCCGCGCGCCCCAGCTCGAGCGCCATCGGCGAGCCGCCAGCGCCACTGCCGACGATCACCACGTCCACCGCGTCCTTCGCCATCGTCAGCACCCTTTCCCGCCGCCGCACCGCAGGCCAATGAGGTGCGAGGCGCCGTCGTAGCCGGGTTTCGGATCGGCCTTGTTCTTGTTCACGAGGCTGAAACCGACGAGGCCCCAGCCGACCTGGTCCTTGTTTCCGCCGTAGCTGGGGTCGCCGAGGAAGCCCTCGAGGGTCAGGACGATCAACATCTCGTACCAGCGGGCCTCGCCGGACGTCTCCGGGCTGTTCTTGAAGATGGTGAGCACCTCGTCCTGCTGGGTGGTCGTGGCCTCGGCGAAGCCGACCTGGAACATGCGCGTGCACCGGCGATCGAGCGCGGCGAGGCCGGGGACGAAGTTCTTCCGCATGTTCTCGAGCTGGGGCGTCTGGAGGATCTTGTCGATGTAGGCCGGCACGTTCGCGTCGAGGGCGCCCGGGTCGTCGTCCTTCGGGAGCACCCGCTCGGTGGCCGCCGAGAGGATCGCGAAGTCCGGGTTGGTGAACGTGAGGTGCGACGTCGACAGGGCCTGTGCGGGCGGTGGCTTCGGAGCCGGTGTTCCGGCGTCGACGGTCGTCTTTTCCTTGCACGCGCTCCCCAGCAGCACCACGCCGCCTCCCATGAACGTGAGGCGCTGCACGAAGACGCGGCGCGACGGATCATCAGGCCAGCGGACCTCGTCGCTCTCGCCTGGGGTGGAACTCGCCGGCGGGGGGAAGGAGTCGTCGAAGGAGCGCGCCATGGGGCGCGGAGCAAACCCCTCGCGACGGGCCAGCGCAACCTTCCTTCGAGGTGGGGTGGACAGTTCCCCACACCATGTCGCAAACGCGGTCACGCGCAGGGCCCGCGACTGTCGCTACACTGGGAGTGGCCGGTGAATGTCTTCCGCAAGAAGGACTCCTCGACATGAACGCTCGTCTCGTCGTCACGTCCGTCGTGCTCGCGGTGGTGTGGGCCTGCACGCCGCCGCCCCCATCGAACCCCGTCGGAACCGGGAAGACCGAAACGAAGGCCCTCGGGGCCATGGGTGGAAGCCTCAGCCTCGAGTCGGTGACGCTGACGGTGCCAGCCAATGCCATCGGCGACACGATGATCTCCATCACCTCGTCGCCGAACGCCGCCGCGTCGAACTACACGGCCTACACCCCGGTCTACGTCTTCAAGCCGGAAGGCACGATGTTCGGCACCCCGGCGACGGTCGAGTTCGACCTGGGTTCCGCCAAGCCGAAGGACCCGGTCGTGTACTGGACGCGCCTGGGCTCGGCCGTGTTCGAGCGGCAGGCCACGACCGTCAACGGCTCGAAGGTGAGCGCGCGCGTGTCTCACTTCTCGATGGGTTTCGTCGCCGAGGCCCCGAAGGCTGCCGGTGGGGATGGCGGTACGACCGGGCCGGATCCGTTTCAGGTCATCGACCTCGACCCCACCGCCCGCGAACAGTCCTACATCGCGATGGCGGTCGCCCCGAGCGGCAAGGTGGGCGTCGTCTACTTCACGCCGCGCGGCACGATGATGATGTCGATTCGCAACGACGCTGGCATGACCGAGGGCGTCCCTGACTACGACATCAAGTACGTCGAGGTCGTCAACGGCGTGGCCAGCGCTCCGGAGACGATTCGGTACGTGCAGCGTCGCATCGGGCTCGCCATCGCGTTCGACCCGATGGAGCGGCCCGTCGTCTCGTACCTCGGTGGGGCCCAGGGCTTCGAGCCAGGCATGTCGATCTTCTGGTTCCAGAGCGACTCGGTCGTCACCACCCGCATGGGGCCCAACCAGTGGGTCGAGACCCTCGTTACGCAGAACGGCGCTGACGTCACCTGCGGGAACCCGGTGTCCGACACCGGCTTCCTCGTCGGCCTCTTCCCCGCCCTCGCGTTCGATTCGACCGGCAAGCTGTACCTGGCCTACCGCGACACGCACAACGGCCAGTACCCGCAGCAGGACTGGGCCGGTTCCGACGTCGAGGTGGTGGAGGACGTGCTGGGCGGGCGGCGGCTCGTGTGCGCGCAGCCGGGCGGCAACGACAAGGCCGCGTGGGGCGGGCGCATTCGGATGATCATCGGCGCGAACGATCAGCCCGCCATCATGTACGACAAGGCGCTCGGCGGCGCTGACACCCGCGGCAATGACGTCATCTTCCAGCGCCGTCAGGCCAACGGGCGGTGGACCACGCCGGCGCTGCTCTCCAACATCTCCGACACGATGACGGGCGCGTCGCTCGCCTACCACCCGAACGAAGGCTGGGCCTTCGCGGTGACCGACGGCGCGAACAACAAGCTGCTCTACCGCCGCAACACCGACGCGGACGCCGCCCCGATGCGCTGGCAGCAGGCCGAAGAGGTGTTCGCCTCGGGCACTGGTGGCTGGTACCCGTCGCTGGCGCTCGACATCGATCCCGCGTTCCCCGGTGAGCCGTCGATCGCCTACTACGTGTGTTCGCGGCGCGACCAGGTCACGGCGGGCGAGTGCAGCCAGGACCAGGACGAGCTGCGCGTGGCCCGGCGCAGTGGCGGGGTGTGGCGCGAGACGGTCGTCGATCGCGGCGGTGGCTATGCGCCGCAGCTCGCCTTCCTCCCGAGCGGCAAGCGCGTCATCGCCTACCGCGTTCCGGCGGCCATCAACGGGTCGAACCGGGTGGAACCCACGGCGGGCGCGGTGAAGCTCGCCATCGAACGCTGAGGGAATTCGTGCGGCTCCGGTGCGCCGGGGCGGTACCATCGAAGGACGCCATGCGACGACTCGTGCTGATGGGCCTCCTGGGCTTGCTGCCGGCTTGCACGCCGGACAACGTGCTGGGCGGCAGCCTCGGCGAGGTGATCGATCTCACCGTCACCGAGGTGCTCGCCTTCCGCAACCCCGAGGCGCTGCAGCTCATCTACACGCGCAACCGCGGCGTCTTCCTCGACATCGTCATTCGCGTCACCGTCTCGCTCCAGACGCGCAACGACGACGGCACCATCACCGCCGTCGAGCCCGAGCCCGGCACCCGCATTCTGTTGCAGGGAGACTGGTCGCCCGGCAACCCGCGCACGACGGTCGCCCATGCCCCGGGCGGCGAGCCGAACCGCAACCTGCCGCGCGTGCGCTCGGGCGACCTGGTCATCACCCGCGGCGGCAAGCCGGGCTCGCTCACGTCGGGCAGCTTCTCGATGCGCTTCGAAGAGACCGGCGGCGACATCGGCTTCGGGCGAACGCTGAACAGCAACTTCATCGCCAACCAGACGCGCGACGCGGGCTTCGGCGAGCTGCCGTAACGGCCTTAGAACTCCAGGCGAACGTTCACCACGGCTCCCGCGGTCACCTCGACGCTCCGGTCGATGGGACGGGCCCCTGCGAGCTCGGCGCGAATCGTGTGCTTCCCTGGTGGCAGCGCCACGGTGCGGGGGGTGGGGTTCTTCGACCCGCCATCGACCGACACGGTGGCGGAGACGGGCTTGCCTTTGTGCGTCGCGATGAGGCGAACGCTGCCGGTGGTGGGGACGTTCCGGGGCCCGCTGAGCTCGTGGGTGATGGGGCCGACGTAGGTCGCGTCGGTGTGGAAGAGCGCCGTCTTGCCCGTGTCGTGGCCGTCCGAGTCCACCACGTTGGCGACGCTCACCACGTCTTCCTGCGCGGCGAGGGGAATCTCTTCGCTGTCCTTGCGGCCCGGCACGTAGCGCGGGAGCAGGCGGGTGCTGTCACCTTCGCCAGGGGGCGGTGACTTCGGACGGGGCGGCGGAGCGCTCGGCTTGCCGACCGGCGGCAGGTGATCGCGCGTGACCTGCCCGTCACGGCCTTCGGCCTTCTTCTTGCGCTCGGCGATGAACGCGAAGGCCCGGGCGAGGTCGACCTTCTTCGCGCCCGCAGCGGCCTCGAGCTCGGCGGCGAACTCCGAGGCGGTCTCGGGGCGCTCCTCGCGGCGCTTGGCCATGCCGTGCACGAGGGCTTGAGAGACCGCCTTCGTCACGCCTTTGGCGAGCTTCTCGGCCTCGGGCACCGCGGTGTTCTTGTGGCCGTAGAGGACTTCGAAGTTGTTCGAACCCAGGAACGGCGGGCGTCCGGTGAGCAGCTCGAACGTCATCGCCGCCAGCGCGTACACGTCGGTGCGCCGGTCGATGTCCTCGAGGCCGAGGATCTGCTCCGGCGACATGTAATAGGGCGTGCCCACCATCGCGCCGGGCTTGGTGAGGCCGGGGTTGTGCTGATCGCGCACCACACCCAGATCGAGGATCGTCACGCGCCCCTTCGTGGTGAGGAAGATGTTCTGGGGCTTGATGTCGCGGTGCACGAGCCCATTGCGGTGGAGGAAGGCCAGGCCCGCGGCGATCGGCTTGACGAGCGCCACCACCTCGGCAACCGGGAGCGTCCCCCCGCGTGCCTCGAGCACCTCCGAGAGGGTGAGGCCGTCGAGGAACTCCATGACGATGTATGGGAGCGCCCGCAGCCGCCCGTGCCCGAGGAGCTGCACGATGTTTGGGTGCCGCAGCTGAATCATCAGCTCGGCCTCGCGCTCGAAGCGGGCCAGCACCTTGGGCTTGCGGCAGTGCTCTGGCGCCAGCACCTTCACCGCCACGGCCTCTTTCGTCTCGAGGTCGCGCCCCTTGAAGACACTGCCCATCGCGCCCTGGCCGATGCGATCTTCGAGGCGCCAGCGCTCGTCGAGCACCTCGCCCGGGGTCATGTGCAGCACGACGGTATGGTCGGCAGTCGGAGAACTCACGGCGGGGCTCCTCTTGTACTCGTTTTCGGCGGGGCGACGCAGCAGGCGCGCGCGTCGCGTTTCAGTCCGAGCGGCCGAGAAATCGCCTCAACGTCTGACCGCTGACCCGCGAGATGACCGCCGCCGACAACCGGCCCTGCTTGAGGCGGGCGACGAGGCGGGGCAGGGCGAGCATGTCGTTGGGCCCATTGCCGGCGCCGGTCGCGAGCACGAGGCGCTCTGGACCGAGGGAGTGGATGAGGCGCTCGGCGAGGTCGACGCCGAGCCGCTCCGGGTGCAGGCTCAGGCCCGCGAGGTGGCCGCGCGCGAGGACCGAGCGCACCGTCTTCGGCGTCACTCCGTCGACCAGCACCTGCGCTGGCTCGATCTTCGCGCGCTCGAGCGTCGCGAGGAGGCGCGCCGTGAGGGCCTCCGGTCGCAGCCGCGGGGCGGTGACGACGATGGGGCGGCCGAGCTCCATGCCGAGCCGCACCTGGGCCTCGAGCAGCGCACGTTCATCGGGACCGTCCGTCGTCCATTCGAGCGGCCCCAGCGCCACGACGCCCGCGAGGCCCAGCGTCGCGGGCAGCGCCTCGAGCAACGTCGACAGCCCCCGCGTCCCGGCGAGCCACAGCGGTACCGAGGCGCACGTGATGGCGTCGAAGCCGGCGGCGGCGAGGCGGGGGAGCTGCGTCGCGACCGCCGTCGGTGTGGCCGCTTTCGCGTCATCGAGGGTGCGGCCGCGTCGGGGCACCACCAGGCCGCCCCGAAGACCGAACTGCCGGAGCGTCTCGAGATCGGCGTCCGACAACCCTTCCGGATCGAGCCGCGCGTCGTACATCGAAGGACTCACGGGCCTCGGCGCCGCCACAGCACGCCGAGCAGCGCGAGCCAGCCGAGGCCGGGCCCCACCTGACACCCGCCCCGGATGTCATCGACGGGGCCGCTGGGGCCAGGCCACGGCGGAGGCATCGAGGGATCCGGCCGGCAGACCCCCTCGACACAGCGCATCTGGCGGGTGCAGACCGAGTCCATAGCGCAGGCGCGGGCACAGAACCGGAAGCCGCGCGGGTCGTCGAGGCAGCGCTCGCCGGCGCACTCGGACCCCGTTGCGCAGACGTCTCCGTCGGGGAGGCAGTCAGGATCGGGCGTGGGACAGCCGGCGCTCTGACAGACCGAGTTGGCGACGCAGTTGGTGGGACAGTCGGGATCGACGCGCCCGTCGGCGCAGGCCTCACAGCGGCCGTCCGCGATGCACGTGCAGTCCGGGTCGGCGGGCGTGCAGCCCATCTGGCAACGCCCGTCGGCACCACAGGCGGGTGGGTCGAGCTGGTTGAGAGACTGGTCGATGAACGCCAGCTCGGCGTCCACGCGCACGTTGCCGCCCGTGCCGCACTGGTTGGTGGTGCCGTACGAATGCACGCCCGCCACGCGCTCGCGGCCGTCGGGCCCGCGCCAGAACGAGGGGCCGCCGGAGTCTCCAGCGCAGATGCCGAGCGAGGCCGCCGTGCCGAACTCGAACGTCTCAGCCATCGAGCGCGCGATGGTGGTGGTGACGACGCGGCGCGTGCCCGTGTCACTCGCGCCCGAGGCCGAGGTGCGGCCGTAGCCGACGACGCGAATGGACTGGCCTGTCCAGGTGGAGGGCGGGGTGCGCACGAGGAGCTCTGGCGTGACGCCGGGCACCGCGACGTCGAGCTGGAGCAACGCGAGATCGTTCGGGCCCTGACCCGAGTACGAGGGGTGGCGGCGGATCTGCACCACGTTGCGCAGGTCGCTCATCATCAGCATGCGGTCGTCGGGTTCGTTCATCACGCGCACCATCACCGAGCTGGCGCCTTCGCGGGCCGGGTCGACGCAGTGGCCCGCGGTGAGGATGACGCGCGGCGAGATGAGGGTGCCGGTGCAGAAGCCCATCTGGCCGTTGTTGAAGGTCGCGATGACGAAGAAGACCGACGTGGACTGTGGATCCGCGGTGCCGCCGAGGATGGGGTCGACCCGCGTGCCGGGCGCGCGCTCCGAGGCCGGGGCGCAGGCCAGGATCAGACAGGTGAGCAGCCCGCAGCGCATGGAAGACCATTCAACTCAATGCCTCGGAGGGGCTCAACCACGCTCGCAGCCGTTTGCAGGCGCTCGGAAAAGTGCGCCGGCGCTCGGAAAAGTGCGCCGGCGCTCGGAAAAGTGCGCCGGCGCTCGGAAAAGTGCGCCAGCGCTTCCAGACGGGGTTGACGTCGGCGAGCGCGCAGCGGCCCAGGACTCTGGAGCCGATGGCGGCGCTCGCCCCAGAGGCGCTCCTGGCGAGTCGAACACACGAAGCGGCTCGAGCGGCGCCTGGACGCTGGCGGGGGCGCCCTGCAGACGCGGTACGCCACCCTGAGCTGGAACACCACCACCAGACCCTCGCCGGGGCATTTCCCGCCGCCCGCCTTCACCACCAACTCGAGCACCAGCCCGCCGCTCGTGGCGATGAGCCAGGGAGAGGCGCTGTTGGCCCTCCGCCAGTCCTCGACGCAGTTCGCGCTCAGCCGCTTCACGCCCGGGTCGCAGGCGATGATCGATGCAGGCGTGGTCAACGTCCGTGGCGGGCTCAGCAGTCAGGCCACCTCGTCGTCTTCGACGAGTCGTTGCTGAGGAACCCGGTAGAGACGGTCCTGGGTCCTGCGGTCGACCCCGTTCGGGTCACACCGTTGGCTCAGGGCCTGTTGGTGGTGTTCCGCACGCCAGACGCGGGCGCGCTGAAGGCCGAGTACCTCAGCAGCGGCCTGTCGAATCGCCAGCCGGTGATGCTCAGCGAAGACACCGACGTGGCCACCTTCGAGGTCGCCAGCGACGAGGAGCGCAACGTCGCCGTCGCCTGGGAGCACTTCGAGCCCGACGCTGGCGCCTGGGTCCTTCGCAGCCGAGTCGTGCACGTGGTGCCGACGCCACGCAATGCCGGCGTGATGGACGGGGGGACCGATGGAGGCAGGGTGGATTCCGGCGTCATGGATGCGGGTGTGGATGCGGGACTGGACACCGGCACGAGCCCTTCACCTGCCTGAACCACCCTCACGTGCATGCAGAAACGCGTTCGTCCTGACCCTCTCGGAAGTCGGAGCTGGACCGCAGGCGATCGCCGGCGCTCAGAAGAGTCGGGCTTCAGTCCTGTCCCGCGGGCCCACCCTCGTTCCGGGGATCGCTCGAGCCGAAGCGGAGCCTGGTGACTGGGTCGACCACCACCACCTCGGCGTCACCCCAGCCCTCCACGCGGCGGAAGACGTGCCCCATCGCTTCGAGGGCCTGTTGGGTGGCGGGCTCCAGCCCCGTCTTGTCGACCATCACGTCGTCAGGAAGCCACTGGTGATGAACGCGCCCCAGCCCGGCCGCTCGGACCGGGTCGACACCGAGATCGATGAGGGCCGAGAGCGTCTGCAGCACGGTGGTGGGAATGGTGCTGCCGCCCGGGCTGCCAACGGCCACCATCACCTCGGCTGGCGCACCTTTCATGAAGACGAGCGTCGGGGTCATGGACGAGAGGGGGATCTTTCCCGGCGCGACGGCGTTGGCCTCACCCGTGACGAGCCCATAGGCGTTCGGCGTTCCCGGTTGCGCGGCGAAGTCGTCCATCTCGTCGTTGAGCAGCACGCCCGTGCCCTTCGCGACGAGGCAGGAGCCGAAGGCGTAGTTGATGGTGGTGGTGAGGGCCGCGGCGTTGCCCTCCTTGTCGATGACGGAGAGGTGGGTGGTGTTCTTCGGAACCCCAGCGTCCGACGCGGCGCCGGGCTCGAGCTCCGAGGGGAAGAGCGTCGACGAGCGGGTGGCGCGCTTCGGGTCGATGCTGGCCAGGGTGCGATCGACCCATGCCTTCGAGAGCAGGTCCTCGACGGGAATGGTGGTGAAGGCTGGATCTCCCACGAAGCGCGCGCGGTCGACGGCGCTTCGGCGCAGGGCCTCGATGAACGTGTGGAGCGTCTCGACCTGTCGGTTGGCGGGCCCGGCCGTGCCCTTCGCCTCGAGCGCGCCCAGCACCTGCAGGAGCGTCAGGCCTCCGCCGCTGGGCGGGGGCATGGTGAGGATGCGATGCCCGCGGTACCGGCCCTCGAGCGGTGTGCGCCAGCGCGTCGTGTAGCCCGCCAGGTCGGCCTCGGTGAGGATCCCGCCGTTCGCCTTCACGGTGGCGGCGACGGCCTTCGCGATCGGGCCCGAGTAGAACGGTGCAGCCCCCTTCGCGGCGAGTTGCTGCAGCGTGCGGGCGAGCTCGGGCTGCGTGATGAGGACACCGATCTCAGGCACCGCTTGGACCCCGTCCTTTCCCGGACGCAGGAA
Organism: Myxococcaceae bacterium; assembly: GCA_044352295.1. Taxonomy (GTDB): domain Bacteria; phylum Myxococcota; class Myxococcia; order Myxococcales; family Myxococcaceae; genus Xiheimicrobium. Next base: position 32,982 of record JBILEB010000015.1, on the reverse strand, counting down.
CAGCCGCGCGGCCTCAGGGTCCTTTCGCAGGCAGGCCTCGCGGACTCGCGCGAGGTCGCGGTACTTCGGCGTGACGGGGAAGCCCTTCGTCGCCGCGCGGATCGCCGGCGCCAGCACCTTCGCGCGGGGGAGCTTCCCGTACTTCTCGTGCAGCTCCAGGTAGCCCTTCACGGCGCCGGGAACGGCCACCGACAGCGCGCCGTCCATCGACAGCGCCGGTACCGGCTTGCCGTCCACGAGGAACATCTCACGGGTCGCGGCGGCAGGAGCGATCTCGCGGAAGTCGAAGGCGAACTCGCCTTGTCGCACCTTGATGACCGCAAAGCCTCCGCCTCCGAGGCCAGAGTGGTACGGCCCGACGACGGCCATGGTGAAGGCGCCGGCTACGACGGCGTCGATGGCGTTGCCTCCGGCGTCGAGCATCTCCTTGCCGGCCTCACTGGCCAGCGGGTGCGCGGCTGCGATGACACCCCCGCGGTACGGGCGGGCGGCGAGTGACGCGGTGGAGGTGACGAGGAGCGCGATGGCGAGGAACGCACGCATGCGGCGGTGCGTGGCGCAGGTGCGCGCGCGACGCAAGGCTCACCAACTGGTCGGCTTGTAGTCCTTGTAGAACTTGCCCCACGGCACCTCGCCGGTGCGGAAGGCCTCGAAGATGGGGTCGATGACGCGGGCGGCTCCGTCGACGATGTCGAGGGGCGGCTCGAACCCGAGCTCCTGGGTCTTGCGCTCGGCGTGGTGCGCGGGATCCTCGTCGGTGACCCAGCCCGTATCGACGGCGTTCATCGCGAGCTGGCTCTTTGCGTAGTCGGGCGCGCTGGTGAGCGTCATCATGTTGAGCGCGGCCTTCGCCATGTTCGTGTGCGGGTGTTTGTCGGTCTTCGTGCCGCGCGAGAAGCTGCCCTCCATCGCCGACACGTTGACGACGTGGCCCCATGCCGTGCGCTGTCTCGTCATCAGTCCGCGCAGTTTCCCGCAGAGGATGAAGGGCGCGACGGCGTTGATGAGGTGCACCTCGAGCATCTCGGCGGTGGCGACCTCACCGAGCTTGAGGCGCCAGGTGTTCACGGCGCGCAGGTCGACCTGCTGGAGATCGGCGTCGAGGCGGCCCTGCGGAAAGGCGTGGCTCGAGTCCTGCTCGAGATCGTACGGCACGAGCGACAGCGCCGCAGAGCTGTGGAGTCCGACGGCCGGATCGTGCGAGCGAAACGTCGCCAGCTCGTCCTTGCGCGCGCGGGGCGTGACCTGATCGACGAGCGTCGCGTGGCCCGACAGCAGCCGCTGGGATGCCTCGGGGAGCGCTCGAACGTCGGAGCGCTCGAGGTCGGCGAGGTGCCGGTAGAACCCCGGCGGCCGGCGGACCGTCTGGGCGGCGTTGTTGATGAGCAGATCGAGGCGCGGGTGCGTGCGCGAGAGGAACTCGGCGAACAGCTCGACCGAGGGCGCGTGGCGAAGATCGAGCCCGTAGATCTCGAGGCGGTGGCCCCACTTCGTGAAGTCCGGCTCCTTCAGGTAGCGCTGCGTGGCGTCGTGCGGAAAGCGGGTGGTGGCGATGACGTGCGCGCCGCTGCGCAGGAGCATCAGTGAGGCCTGGTAGCCGATCTTCACGCGAGCGCCGGTGAGGAGCGCGACCTGGCCCTCGAGCGGCGCCACCTGGAAGCGCTTGAGGTAGTTGAAGTCGCCGCAGTCGAGGCACATCGAGTCGTAGAAGTGGTGCACCTCGCGGAACTCGCGTTTGCAGACGTAGCAGTGGAACGGCTTGTCGAGCAGTCGGCCCGTGCGCGGCTGCGCTGGAATGCCGGAGCCGAGCAGGTTCTGGGGCGCGGTGAACACGGGGGCCTTGCGGGCCTGGCGAATGGCGGCTTCGGCGCGCGCGGCACGATCCTTCAGGCGCTTCTCGAGGCGCTCCTGCTTGTGTTTGTGGCGCAGGTACCGCTGCGAGTCGTCCTTGACGGGGCTCGCCAGCCGACCCGCCGCTTCGAGGAGCGCCTTCGCCTCGGCCAGCGGGAGCTGATCGAGCTGCGAGCGATCTTCGGCGAGGCGGCGCAGGAACTCGGTCGTCTGACGGAGCTCCTCGGGTGAGAGCGGCATGGCCGCCGCCCTTACGCGAAGGCCCGCGGGCTGTCATGCCGGTGGACCGCTCAGGGACGGAACGAGCAGGTTCGCGCCGGGAACGAAGCCGGCCGCACCGGCAGGAAGAAGATCGTCGACAGGAAGTTCCGGTCGCCGGCTCCATCGTTGATCAGCCAGGTTCGCGTCGTCGACGAGCACCACCTCGCGGCAGCTCGGACACCGCGTGAGGAGCGGCGGCATCGACCCGGTGCACTTCGCGGGCCGCGGTGGGGCTTCGCGTTCGAGGCCGGTGCCGCACCGCTGACAGACGACCCGGACCGATCACGACCCTCCCGTCGCCTTGCGTCAGCACGCGTCCGCGAAGACGCCAACCGATGCCGTGGTTTTCAGCGAGCGGCGCGAGCGAACCGTGCCGCCTCGATGAGGGCCGACACCATCGGGGTCTCATCGGCCTTCCCGGAAACGGCGAGGGCGTAGGCCGTGCCGTGATCCGGAGAGGTGCGCGGCACCGGCAGACCCAGCGTCACGTTCACCGTGTGCACGAAGTCGAGCGTCTTCGTCGCCACCAGGCCCTGGTCGTGGAACATCGCGAGCGCCACGTCGAAGCCGGTTCGATGCGCGAACAAGCCGTCGGCGCCGTGCGGACCGGTGACGGTGAGGCCGAGGCGCCGCGCCGCGGTCATCGCGGGGCCAATGAGGTCCTGCTCTTCACGCCCGAGCAGGCCGCCTTCGCCGGCATGCGGGTTGAGGCCACACACGGCGATGGTGGGCCGTCGACCGAGCAGCCCCCGCAGCCCGTCGTCGACGATGCGCAGCGTCTTCACCAGGCCCTTCACGGTGAGCGCCTTCGGCACGTTCGCCAGCGCCAGGTGGTTCGTCGCCAGCGCGACCGAGAGCTGGGGGCCCTTCATCAGCATCACCACCTCGGCCTCGAAGGCCTCGGCGAGGACCTCGGTGTGGCCCATGAAGGGAATGCCGGCGCGGCTGATGGTCTCCTTCGAGGCGGGCGCCGTGCAGAGGGCGTCGATCTCCTTCGCCTTCGCCGCAGTGATGAGGGCCTCGAAGGCCTGGAACTGCGCGCGTCCACCTGCACGGGAGGGCACGCCGGGCCGCCGGTCCTTCTCGGCCAGCTTCGAGACGCCGACGAACTCGACGCTCGCCGCGAAGCGGTGGCGGTCGCCTTCGTCACCAAACACGACCGGCGAGAGTGCACGAAGCACGTTGGCGCGCCGGAGCGCCTTCGCGGTGACGAGTGGACCGATGCCGCTGGGATCGCCGAGCGAGATGCCGATGCGCGGGCGGGCCATGGCTCAGATCTTCACGTCGATGGTGGCGCCGGCGCGGAGCTCCTGCACGTATTGATCGGTGTACTTCTCGAGCTGCACGCGGGTGAGCCGGTCGCGGAGCATGTCCCGCACCTCTTCGTAGGGCCTGGCCGGGGCGGAGCGGCGCTCCTCGACCTTGATGACGTGCCAGCCGAACTTCGTGCGCACCGGCTCCGAGATGCCGCCGATGGGGAGGCCGAACGCCACCTTGTCGAACTCCGCCACCATCACGCCGCGCTTGAAGAAGCCCAGGTCGCCACCATCGGACGCCGACGGCCCCTCACTCTTCGCCTTGGCGAGGGCGGCGAAGTCGACGCCTGGCTTCTTCGCCTCTGCCATCAACTGCTCGGCCTTGAGGCGGGCCTGCTCGACCTGCTCCGGCGTGGCCTTCGGCTGCACCTGCACCAGCACGTGGCGCGCGCGCACCTCGAAGTCCTGCGTCTCGTCGCGCGACAGCTTCGCGTACTCGGCCTTCAGGTCCTCGTCGGTCACCTTCACCTTCGAGCGCACCTTGAGGTTGACCAGCTTCAGCTTCGAGAGGTGCTTCTTCATGAACGTCCGGAACGCGGGGATCGTGTACCCCTCTTGCGCGAGGAGCTGCTCGAACTGCGCGCCCTCGACGTTGTTCTGCCGCTTCACGTCGTCGACACCGAGATCGATCTCGGCCTCGGACACGTCGATGTTCAGGTCGCGCACCTGTGCGTCCATCAGCTTCTCGCCGATGAGCCCGTCGAGGATGCGTTTGATGAGCAACGCGCGGAGCTCACCGCGACGAACGGGATCGGGCTCGCCTCTCAGCCGAGCGAGCTCCGGTGCCGCGCGGGCCTCGACCTCGGACAGCGCGATGATGTCGGAGTTCACCACCGCGGCCACGCGATCGACGAGCTCGGCGCGGACGGCGAGGCTGGAAAGACAGACCACCAGGAGCAGGAGACGCATCACGGGTCGGCACATAGCGCAAAGGACGAAGGACGACGTCATCGAATGCCGGGTGAACGGGGTCAGTCAGGGCTCGCTGCCACCGCTCGACGGTCGGCCCGAGATGGCGAGCAGCAGCGGCTCGTTCACCCTCACCTGGGCCTTGTCCCGCAGGCCCTTCACGTACGAGACCTGACGTTCGGCGCGCAGCGTCGAGAGCAGCTTCTGCTCGATGCCGGCCCGCACCTCGGCGAGCTCCCGTTTCCGTGCGGGCTTCTTCTCGATGAGGCGGAAGAGATGAAACCCGTAGTCCGTCGACACCACGTCGCTGGTGCCTCCGACCGACAGCCGGAAGATGGCGTCGTCGAACGCAGGTGGCATCTCGCCCCGCTTGAAGAAGCCAAGGTCGCCGCCCACCTTTCCGTCGGGCGAGAGCGAGTACTTGCGCGCGAGATCGCTGAACTTCTTGCCCTGCCACAACAGCTGCTGGAGCCGCTTGGCCTCGTCCAGACCCTTCACGACGAGCTGCTGGGCGTGCACTTGCTCCGGCTCCATCCACGCGTCCGGGTTCTCGTCGTAGGCGCGCCGAATCTGCTCCTCGGTGACGGCGACGCGGGTGAAGACCTGGTCGGCGAGCAACTTCTCGATCACCAGCTCGTCATGCGTGCGCCGCGCCAGCTCGGTGCGTGAGGTCTGGCTCTGCGCGAGCGCCGTGTCGAACGTGCCCGCGGGGTACTCGCTGGTGAGCGCCAGCACGCGGCGGTCGACCTCGTCGGGGCTCACCTGGAGCTGGGCCTCCTTCGCGGCCTGCAGCAACACCGCGCGCTCGATCATCGTCTCGAGCAGCGCCTGCTTGAACGGCTGAATCTGCTCCGGCGAGCGGGGCGCGGACCCTTCCATCGCCTGGGACTCGCGGGACAGCTCGCGCTCGAAGTCGGCCTTGCCGATGACGTCGCCATTCACGGTGGCCACGACGTTCTCGTCGACGGTCTGCTTCTGCTGCTGGGCGCAGCCGGCGAGGGCGAGGAGGAAGACGAGACGCTTCATGGACGCGGCGGACCTACCAGAGGCCCGCCAGAGGGTCGAGGCACCGGCCTCACTTCGTCGCCGGGCCCGCGGTCGGACCGGGCACGAAGCCGGGCTGCGGGCCCTTTGCTTCGAGGGTCGGCGCCTTCGGGTCGACGACCACCTTCGTCAGCCCCTCATCGGAGATCTCGAGGCGCGCGTCGGCCTTGAGCTTCTCGAGCAGCGCGCGATATCGCTCCTGTCGCGTCTCGTTGAGGAGGAGCTGCTTGATCGACGCGCTGGCCTGCTCCAGCGAGAGGTTGAGCGCCTGCTGGCGGCCCTGCAGCTTCACCACGTGGAGTGCCTTCGCGGTCTCGACCAGCGCCGGCGCCACGTCACCCACCCGCTCGAGGGCCTTCGCCGCGTTCGCGACCTCGGGACCGAGCTGGGTCGACAGCTCCTCGTCGGAGAGGAAGCGCAGGTCGCCATCGAGCACCTTCGTCTTCGGGTCCTCCGAGCGCTCGCGGGCCAGCTTGCCGAACGCGGCGTAGTCCATCGGCGCGAGCGCCTTCGCCTCGGTGAGCGCGGCCTCGGCGTCGGCGCGGTGCTCCTTCGAGAAGCCGATGTGCGACAGCCGCGTCATCGCGGGCTTCACGTAGTCGTCGCGGTGGCCCTCGTAGTACTGCTTCACCTGCGCGTCGGTGATGGTCTGGGTCTTCTCGTCGAGCTCCTGCTTCAGCAGCTCCTGAACCATCACGCGCTTGGCGGCCTCCACGACGTCGGGATCGGTGTGGAGCCCCCGGCGCACCGCCTCCTGCGCCAGCAGCTCGAAGCGCGCGAGGCCTTCGACGTAGTCCCGCCGCTGTTCGAGCGTCTGGTAGCGGGCGCGCGCGTACGGGTTCATCTCGGCGAAGCGCTGGTTGAGCTCGGCCACGGTGATGCGTTCGCTGCCGAAGGTGGCGGCCGCGGGTCCCCCGTTCGTGCCCGGCGGCGGCACGCGCGTGAAGTCGACCGCGGTGCCCGAGGCCTGCTTGCAGCCAGCGAGGAGAACGAGCGCACAGAGGTGGGAGCGCTTCACACCAGCACCTCGAGGCGTCCGAGCAACCAATCGCGGGCGATCGTGATGAGGTGCACTTCGTCGGGGCCGTCGGCGATGCGAGCGGCGCGGGCGCTGCGATACCAGCGGCCAAACGGCACGTCGTCGGAGTAGCCGAGCCCGCCGTGCATCTGGATGGCGTCGTCGAGCACCTGACAGAGCAGCCGCGCGACGTGCGTCTTGGCCATCGACGAGTACGGCTTCGCCTCGCGGTGCTGGCCCTTCTCGAGCATCCACGCCGCGTGGAGCGTCATCAGGTTGCCCGCGTGAATGCCCATCACGTTGCGCGCGATCATGTCCTGGATGAGCTGGTGCCGCGCGAGCTCCTTCCCGAAGCTGACGCGCTGGGTGATGTACGCGCGGCACAGCTCGAGCGTGCGCTCCGCGAGGCCCAGCCAGCGCATGCAGTGGGTCAGCCGGGCAGGCACCAGCCGCACCTGCGCGAGCTTGAAGCCCTCACCGACCTGACCGAGCACGTCGTCGGGGCCGACCTTCACGCCTTCGAACGCCATCTCGCCTTCGTGGTGATCGATCACCTGCTCGCCCAGCGTGGGGATGTCGCGCACGTGCGTCACGCCGGGCGCCTTCTTGTCGACGAGGAACATGGTGGCGCCGGTCTTTGGATCGTCGGAGGTGCGGGCCATCACGATGCAGAACGACGCGTTGCGCGCGCCGGTCGAGTACCACTTGCGGCCGGTGATCTCCCAGCCGCCTGCGACCTCCTTCGCGACCGTCTTCAGGTTGGTGGGGTCAGCGCCAGCGCCGGGCGCGGGCTCGGTCATGCAGAACGCGCTCGTCACCTCCGCGCGCACCAGGGGCCCCAGGTAGCGCTCCTTCAGCGCCGGGCTCGCCGACATGAGGAGCAGATCCATGTTCCCTTGATCCGGCGCGTCGCAGTTGAAGACCTTGGCGCCGATGGGGCTGCGGCCCATCTCGCGGAAGAGCGCGCACATGCCCATGGGGCCGAAGCCGAGTCCGCCGAGCGCCGGAGGAAGGTGCGGCACCCACAGTCCGTCGGCGCGCGCCTTCGCCTGGAGTCGCCTGAGCGTCTCGCGTCGGCCCTCGTGATCTTCGGCGAAGACGGCGGCCTCGGCGGGGATGATGTGTTCGTCGACGAAGGTGCGCACCCGGGCGCGGGTCTGGGCGAGCGGTTCGGAGAGGAGAAAGTCCATGGATCAGGTCCCGTGCGTGACGTCGAACCGCGGGTTGGTGACCTCGAGGGTCTGCTTCGCGGTGGTGAAGAGGTGTTCGAGGGCTTCGGCCAGCGCCTCGGTCGAGAGCGAGCCGGCCTCGAGCTTCGTGGACAGTGCGCGGTTGAGCTGCTCGAGCGCGTCGAGGCGAACCGCGCGGTCGGGTGCCTTCAACGGCAGCGCGCTGGCCTCGTCGGGGAGCAGCCGGCGCAGGCGAGCCACCTCGGCCTCGAAGCGACTCGTCTCGGTGCGCATCTCGTTCGCGACGACGGAGGCGAGGTTGGCGGCGATGAGCACGCGGAACTGGAGCGCCTTGTCGGCCTCGAGCTTCGGGCTCACCTCCGAGAGGAGGAACTGCGCCACCGCGTCCAGCAGCGTGGGGTGATCGGGTCGGTTCTGCATCAGTCGAGCCTCCGGCGGCGAATGAGGCGCAGCGCTTCGAACTCCATCTCGACGTTGCGGCGCGCGATGGCGATGAGCTCGAGATCGGTCTGCTCACCCGACAGGTAGCGCTCGCCCTGATGCACGCTGCCGAGCGCCCAGCGCAGGTTGCCGACGATCTCCCACCACAGCGCCGTGGGCTCGTCTACGCGCCGGCCGCTCGTGGCTTCGTAGGCGGCGTAGAAGGGCGCGCGCGCCGAGAAGCCGCCGATCGGCAGGTCGAGGCGGTTGAAGCGCCAGTCGCGCACGGAGATCCACGAGAGATCTTCGTAGGGTGAGCCGTAGTGCGCGAACTCCCAGTCGAGGACGCCCGCGAGGCCGTCCGGCGTGACCATGAAGTTGCCGGTCCGGAAGTCGCCGTGCACCAGGACGACTTCGGTCTCGGCCGGAAGCCGCGCCGACAACCACGCGAGCGCGAAGTCGACCGCGGGGTACACACCGGGCATTCCAGTCATCATCGCGCGGAGCTCGTCGAGCGCCTTGCGCGCCGGGCTGGGCGTCGGGACGGGCAGGGGAAGCGTCGCGTTCGCCGGCGTGACGGTGTGGAGCCGGGCGAGGGTCTGCGCGAGCTCGACGGGCAGCTTCTCGCGGGCGGCCGAGAGCTCGGGGTTGCGCACCAGCCGACGGCCAATCGCTTCGCCTGGCACCCAGTCGAGGAAGTAGGCGTCGGCGTCATCACGAAGCAGGCCGCGCTCGAGCCAGCGCACCTTCGGCGTCTTCACCCCGGCCGCCAGCGCCGCGCCGATGACGTCGAACTCGGTGCTGCGCCGAATGCTCCCGGGGAGCGAGGTCTTCGCGTCCGATCGAAGGGCCAGCGTGGTCGGCGCGCCATTCACCGAGAGCTCGACCTTGAAGTTCTCCTGGCACGCGCCGCCGTGGAGGGGCTTGAGGGAGGTGAGGCTGGCGCCGTGCTTCGCCACCACCGCGCGGATGCGGTCTTCCATGAACCGCGGCTTGTAGCGCACGGGCCTGGGCATTGCGCGGCCAGCCGTTCGCCGTCGCTGCGACGGCCTCTGCGCTGCGCTACAGGCTCACGCCATGCGTCGACTCGCCGTCATGGTCATCGTCCTCGCCCGGCTCGCGCTGGCGGGGGAGGGAAAGTGGACTCCGCAGCAGGTGCTCGAGCTCGGGCCGCAGTGGGTCAAGCAGCAGGGCTTTTCGTTGCCGCTCGACACGCTGTGGAACGAGAAGAAAGGCGCCGGCCTGCTCGCCAACGCGGTGCAGTTGCCCGGTTGCTCGGGGAGCTTCATCTCGGCCGAGGGGCTCCTCATCACGAACCACCACTGCGTCGTCGGCATCCTTCAGGAGCACTCGACGCCGCAGGCCAACCTGGTGAAGGACGGCTACCTCGCGAAGACGCGCGCCGACGAGAAGCCCGCGAAGGCCTTTCGCCTTCAGGTGCCCAGGCGCTTCGTCGACGTCACGGCCGAGGTGCTGGCCGCGGTTCCGCCCGGCGCGGACGATCTCACCCGCTTCAAGACGGTCGAGGCGAAGCAGAAGGCGCTCGTCGCCGACTGTGAGTCGAAGGCCAACACGCGCTGTACCTTCGCGGCGTTCGATGGCGGGTTGTTCTTCACGCTGACGGAGTTCGCCGAGCTCACCGACGTGCGCCTCGTCTACGCGCCGCCCGAGATGGTGGGGAACTATGGGGGCGAGACCGACAACTGGAGCTGGCCGCGCCACACCGGCGACTTCTCGCTGCTGCGTGCGTACGTCGACGGCAAACCCTTCGTCCCGCCCGTGTTCTTTCCGGTATCGAGCAAAGGGGTGAAGCCGGGCGACGCGGTGGCGGTGCTCGGCTACCCGGGCGTCAGCTACCGCGCGTGGCTGGCCGACGAGATGGCCGAGCGGCGGGAGCTCTTTTTCCCGCGCGTGAAAGCACTCTCCTCGGAGTGGATTCGCCTCATCCAGGACGAGGGCGCGAAGAGCCCTGAGGCGGCGATCGCGACGGCGGACGATCTCCGTTCGTTGCTCAACCGTCGCAAGAACTCGGAAGGGCAGTTGGTTGGGATGGGACGCGGGAAGCTGCTGGAGAAGCAGCGCGCTGGGGAAGAGACGGTGCGGGCGTGGGCGCTCAAGCGGACCGACCAGCAGCCTGCGCTCGAGGCGCATGATGCGCTCACCGCGTTGATGGCCGAGAAGCGGTCCACCTGGGAGCGTGACTTCCTCCTCGATGCCATCGGCTACGGCCCCCGGGCGCTCAACTGGCCGGTGACGCTCGTCCGACGGTCGACGGAGGCCGGCAAGCCCGACGCCGAGCGCGAGCCCGGCTACCAGCAGCGGGACCTCGCCCGGCTCAAGGAGCGTCTGGAGCGTGACCAGAAGCGCTACGCGCCGAGCGTCGACATCCGCCTCTTCGAGAGTTGGGTGGTGCGCGCGCTCGAGCTCCCCGAAGGGCAGCGGCTGCCGTCGGTGGAGACGCTCTTCGGTCGGGTGCGGCGCGCCGACGCCGGCGTGGGGATCGATCGCGATGCCCTGCGGACGCAGCTCGTCAAGCTGATCGCCGGCTCGAAGGTGTTCGACCAGACCCAGCGGCTCGCGATGTTCGACGAGACGCCCGAGCAGCTGAAGGCCCGCAAGGATCCGCTCCTCGACTTCGGCATGTTGCTCGATGCGGAACGGCTGGAGCTCAAGACGCGACGTGATCGCTGGGCCGGCGCCACCCTGCGGCTGCGTCCGGCATGGCGGAAGGCCGTCGTCGCCCACGCGGGCAAGCCCATCGCCCCCGACGCCAACAGCACGCTGCGCGTCACCTTCGGCAGGGTGCAGGGCTACTCGCCGCGCGAGGCCCTCACCGCCGCGCCGCAGACGACGCTCACGGGGATGATCGACAAACACACCGGCGAAGGTGACTTCGATGCTCCCTTGAAGGTGCGCGAGGCGCAGGCGGCGAAGCGGCTGGGTCGGTGGCGAGATCCCGGCCTCAAGGACGTGCCCATCGACTTCTTGTCCGACTGCGACACGACCGGTGGGAACTCTGGCAGTCCGACCATCGATGGCACCGGCCGCCTCGTGGGCGTGAACTTCGATCGCGTCTGGGAGAACGTGGCGAACGACTTTGGCTACAACCCGGCGATCGCGCGGAACGTGAACGCCGACGTGCGGTACCTGTTGTGGCTCCTCGAAGAGGTCGAGGGCGCGGTGCACCTGCTCACGGAGCTGGGTGTCGCGAAGAAGGAGCCCGGCTCACGCTGAGAGCTGTTTTTCGATCTCGGCGAGACGGCGCTCGTGCTCGTCGAGGCGTTGTTCGACGACCCCGCGGGTCTCGACCGCGTTCTTGACGCCGCGTGCCAGCATCACCAACTGCTGGGCGAGATCCCGGAGAGTCGTTTCGAGGACCTCGAAGCGTTGGTTCATGACGAGGAATTGCTGCGTGACCTCGGCATGGCGAATCTCGGCACGGCTTTCGCTCGCCTCGAGTCTTTGATTCGTGGCTCGAATCCCGTCACGGATCTCCTGAAGAATCCGAACGGTCAGGTCAGTTGGCTCCATGGCCGGAGGATACCTCGAAGGTGGCCCTGCAAGCAGCACGGTGGAACCTTCGCCGGGCCGGGGCTAAGGCGCCGCCATGCGCTTCGACACCCTCGCCATCCACGCAGGCCAGGAGCCGGATCCCACCACCGGCGCCATCATGACGCCCGTCTACTTCACCTCGACCTACGTCCAGGCGGGGCCGGGGGAACACAAGGGCTACGAGTACTCGCGCACGAAGAACCCCACCCGCACCGCGCTCGAGGCCTGTCTGGCGTCGCTCGAGGGCGCGCGCTTCGGGTTCGCGTTCGCGTCCGGCCTGGCGGCCACCGACTGCCTCATGCACCTGCTCGAGACGGGCGATCACGTCGTGGTGAGTGACGACGTCTACGGCGGCACGTTCCGGCAGTTCGACAAGGTCTTCAAGCGCATGGGCCTCTCGTTCTCGTTCGTCGACATGACGAACCCCGAGAACATCGAGAAGGCCATCACGCCGAAGACGAAGATGATCTGGGTCGAGACGCCCACCAACCCGATGCTCAAGCTCATCGATCTCGCCCGCGCTTCCGAGATCGCGAAGAAGCACAAGCTCCTGTCGGTCTGCGACAACACCTTCATGACGCCGTTCTTCCAGCGACCGCTGGAGTTCGGCTTTGACATCGTCACGCACTCCACGACGAAGTACCTCAACGGCCACAGCGACGTCGTCGGCGGCTTCACCTGCACCAGCGACCAGGCCCTCGCCGAGCGCATCGGCTTCCATCAGAACGCGGTGGGCGGCACGCCGGGGCCCATGGATTCGTTCCTCGTCCTGCGCGGCGTGAAGACGCTCCACCTGCGCATGGAGCGCCACCAGCAGAACGCCTTCAAGGTCGCCGAGTGGCTGGCGAAGCACCCGCTGGTGAACAAGGTGACCTACCCCGGCCTCGAGTCCCACCCGCAGCATGCGCTGGCGAAGAAGCAGATGAAGGGCTTCGGCGGGATGATGACGTTCGACATGAAGGGCGGGCTCGAGAACGCGCGGTCCTTCCTCAAGACGGTGAAGGTGTTCGCCTGCGCCGAGTCGCTCGGTGGGGTCGAGTCCCTCATCGAGCACCCGGCCATCATGACGCACGCCTCGGTGCCGCAGGAGAACCGCGAGAAGCTGGGCATCACCGATGGCCTCATCCGGCTGTCGGTTGGCATCGAGGACGCGGCCGACCTCATCGACGATCTCGCCCGGGGCTTCGCGGCCTGCGGAACGTGATGTCAATCGGCCGTCACGGGCGGTGTGAGGCCGAGGCGGCTGGGGTAGAACGCACTCCGTGACGGTCTTCGTCCTCGTGAGCCTCCTCGCCAGCGTCCCGGTGCCTCCCGAGTGTGAGGCGCCGCCCACCCGCGACGTCGTGCCGCTCAAGGCGTTTGCCCAGAAGAGCGGCACGCTCTCGGTCGGCCTCGATTCGGTCGCGACGTGGTGCTTCGACTCCGCCGGAGGGTGGACGGGCGGTCAGCGTCCCGAGGGCAAGAAACCGAAGCCCATCGATCCGAACGCGCCGGCTGTGGGCGACTGTGCGCGAGCGCTCGCCTCGTGCGACGAGGCGAAGCTGGCGTTGACCGACGAGCTCACCAGGACCCTCACCGAGACCCTGGCCGACCTCGAGCGCCCCTATCGTAGCCAGAAGTACGTGCCCAAACGCTCGGGGTTGAGCGAGAAGCCGTCGCCCGTCGTGAACTGTCGCGAGCGGTCGCGGCCGGATCTCTTCGCGCAGGCCCAGGCCCGCATGGATCTCGCGCGCCTCGCGTCGACCGCGCAGAACGAATACGCGAACTACAAGACGTGGCTGTTCACGAAGGGCCTCGAGTGTGCACAGCAGGTTCGCGCGGGGAAGGTCGACACCACGCGGGTGTCCGTGACGCTCGATGCGCCGAATACGCCTGGCGCTCCGGCTGGAGGCGTCGCGGGCGCTGGCGGTGGTGCCGCCGGGAAGGGGCTGGTCGCGACGGTGGCCGGAATGGGCGCGGCGTCCGCAGGAGGAAGCGCCGGGGCGGTGAGCCCGGGAACTGCGACGACTGGCGTGACGACGGGTACGGGCGCTGCGGCTGGTGGGCCCGGACCTGGCCCGACGAGCGCCGGCACGGCTTCAGCCTCGGGGACGGACGCGCCGGCCCCTGGAGTTCTGGGCGGAACTCGTGTCCCGACGACGGGGCCAGGGACGACAGCGACAGGGCCTGGAACGACAGCGAGTGGCTCTGGAACGACAGCGATGGGCTCTGGGACGGCAGCGACGGGGCCTGGGACGACAGCGACGGGTCCCGGAACGAAAGCACCCGGGACGGGAACGACAGCGAGTGGAGCTGGAACCATCGCGACCGGACCTGGAACGACAACGACTGGCTCTGGGACCGCAGCGAGTGCTTCAGGAACGACAGCGAGTGGAGCTGGAACCACAGCGACAGGTCCTGGAACGACAACGACCGGATCTGGCGCGACGGCGACCAGCCCGGGAACGACGGGCGTGGGAACGACCGCGACCCGGCCCGGAACGACTTCGCCAGGCGTGGCGACGACGGGAGCGGGAGCTGGAAGCGCGGCCGGGTCCGGCACCACCGGCGCTGGAACGTCCGGGCTGTCCTCCTCGCTCATCGCGACGGTCACGCCGCCCACCACGGGGACCACGACCGCGCCGTCTGGCGTCGACGGTATGCTCGACACCTGGCGCGGCCTTTCGGCGCAGCGCGGAAAGATGGAGCTCGATCGCGACTACACGCTCGGCTTCCTCGCCTCCCGCGAGCTGCGCGACTGTCGCTGCCAACGCGCGAACCCCGCGGGCATCGTGGCGCGCCTGCAGAACAACGACGGCGTCGCCCCGCTCGAGGCCGACCACCAGCGCGCGATGAACTGCGAGCTGTGCCTGCAGAACGCCTTCGCCGCGTGGAAGACGCGCATCGGGAAACAGTGCGCGCTCCTCGTCGACCTGAGCCCCTACGAGCTCGAGGTGCTGCAAAAGAGCGACGACGGCAACGGCATTCCCCCGCGCTGTTGGGAAGAGGTGGTGGCGCGCCGGGGCCTCGACGGGGGCGTGCTGCTGGCGAGCCCGCCCCCCGTGAAGCCGCCCGCTCCGGTGGCGACGGCCGGGCCACTCACGGTCAAGTTGCCGGTCGACGCGGGCACCCGCGCGCCTCCGGCCACCACCGCGGTCGTGCCCACCGGAATGCCGAAGTTCGAGCCGCCGAGCCCGCTCGCCGATGGTTTTTTCCGGCCCAATGAGCCGGCGCCCATTCCTCTGCGTGAAGACGGTCGCCTCTACGTCCGCCTCTTCATGAGCTCGACCTGCGCGGCCGACGTGTTGCCGGGGCCGCTGCTGGCGCGCACGGGAGATCTCCTCCTCATTCCCTACGGTGCCAGCACGCTCTCGCTCCGCAGTCCCTGCGGTGGCCTTGCCGAGGTCTACTGGGGCAAGGAGCCCACGCCGCGCGTCAGCGAGGTGTTCGGCCGCAATCAACCCCTCTACCTTCAGTTCAAGGCCCAGTGAGCGCCGACCGTCACATTCCCGGGAAACTCGTGAAGGGCTTGTTCCAGCGCGTTCTCTTTCAGGATCTGTCGGCCGAGCTGATCTTGGCACTCGCGGAAGCCGGGTTGGATCTGTCCGCGCAGGTCCACGAGGCGTACCCGCGAACGGTCTGGTTCCGATCCATCGAGCTCACCGCGGACTCGTTGTTTCCGGACGTCGCAGCCGAGGCGCGGCTCCGGCGGTTGGGACGACACGTCATCGAAGCGCTCGAGTCGCGCAAGTTGGTGAAGGGGCCGTGGTTGTCGATGGCGAAGCTCATGGGCCCCAGGCGCGCGCTCAAGCAGGCCGCGGACATGGGCTCGCAGTACAGCCCCGTACACCTCGACGTCCGTGAGCGCAGCGCGAAGGAGCTCGAGGTGACGGTCGCGGAAGATCAGCAGGCCGAGTTCCTGGCCGGGCTCCTCGAGGGCCTCGTGGGCGTGCTGGGCGGCAAAGCGCCGTCGGTGAAGGTCGAATCCACGGGCGACGGCCGGGCCGTGATGGCGGTGAGCTGGCGATGAGCCCGCTGTTCCCGCAACTGACCGCCCCTGACGATCGGGTGGTGTTGCGCGTCGACGGACAGACCCTGACGGCACGGCAGCTCGCGCGCCGGTGCTCGGCTCACGTCGAGCGACTCCGAAAGGCCAACGTCCAGCCCGGTGCCCACGTCGGCGTGTGGACGCAGCCTGCGCTCGAGACCTGCGTCGCGCTGGTGGCCAACGCGGCGACCGGCTTCGTGACGGTGCCGCTCGATCCGAAGCTGGGGCCTCGAGAGCTCGGACACCTTGCGGCCGACGCCAGGCCTGTGGTCACGCTGGCGGCCGACGCCGACGCCGTTCGCGAGCGCCTCGACGTCCCCGTCCTCCAGGTCGACGACGCCGAGTCGACGGAAGCCGTCTCGTGGCGACTCGCCGATCGAACGCCGCTCCTGGTCCTCTACACCTCGGGCACCACGGGCCTGCCGAAGGGCGCGCTCATTGCCGCGTCCTCGGTGGCCTTCGATCTCGACGCGATGGCCCGAGCGTGGGCCTGGACGGCCGGCGACACCGTGGTGCATGCGCTGCCGCTCTTTCACGTGCACGGGCTCTGCGTTGGCCTCTTCGGGGCGTTGCGGGCGGGTGGGGCGCTCCACTGGGTGCCGCGCTTCGAACCGCGGGCGGTCTGCGCGGCGCTCTCGGCGGGTCGAACGATGTTCTTCGCCGTGCCGACGATGTACCACCGGCTCTCGGAGGCCGCGGCGACCGACCCTTCGCTCGTCGCTGGCCTGAAAGCGGCCCGGGTGCTCGTGAGCGGCTCGGCGGCGCTCCCGCAGCGGGATCAGGCTCAGCTCGAAGCCCTCACCGGAAAACGCGTGCTCGAGCGGTACGGCCTGACCGAGACGCTGATCAACACGGCGGTGCGGGTGGGTGAGCCGTTTCCGTCGGGCTCGGTGGGGCCTCCGCTCGAGGGCGTCGAGCTGAAGCTCGTCGATGAGCACCGACAGCCGACCCCGCCGGGGCAGATGGGCGAGGTCGCGGTGCGGGGGCCCCACGTCTTCCTCGGCTACCTGAACCGCCCCGACGCGACCGCGGCAGTGCTCGACCACGAGGGCTGGTTCTTCACGGGCGATCTCGCGACGCTCGAAGACGGGCACCTCCGCATCGTCGGGCGGCGAGCGACCGATCTGATCAAGTGCGGCGGGTACAAGGTCGGCGCCGGGGAGGTCGAGGCGGCGTTGCTGGAGCATCCCCTCGTGCGCGAGGCGGCGGTGGTCGGCCGGGCCGATGCCGATCTCGGCGAGCGCATCGTCGCCTTCGTGGTGACGAGCGCGCCCGTCGCGCCAGAGGCCCTGGAAGATCACGTCGCTGCGCTCACCTCACCGCACAAGCGCCCACGCGAGGTTCACCTCGTCACCGAGCTGCCCCGCAACGCGATGGGCAAGGTGGTGAAGTCGAAGTTGCCCTGATGGGAGCCACCGACCGGTGGGGTGAATCCGCTTGCGGGCGCGGCCCTTTCCCGACAAGGGACGCCTCGCATGGGTACTGACGCAGCGGCCATCGCGCGGGTGCAGAAGGCCATCTCGGAGATCCGCAAGGGTCGCATCGTCGTCGTCACCGACGACGAGGGCCGTGAGAACGAAGGCGATCTCGTGATGGCCGCGGAGAAGGTGAACGCCTCGGCCATCACCTTCATGGCGCGTGAAGGCCGCGGGCTGATCTGCCTGTCGCTCACCGAAGACCAGGTGCGCCAGCTCAACCTGCCGCTCATGGCGACGGACAACACCTCGCCCTTCCAGACGGCCTTCACCGTCAGCATCGAGGCGGCGCAGGGCGTCACCAGCGGCATCTCGGCGGCCGATCGCGCCCACACGATCAAGACGGCGATTCGCGCTGACGCGAAGCCCGCCGATCTCTCCCGACCCGGGCACGTCTTTCCCCTGCGCGCGCGCAGCGGCGGGGTGCTGGTGCGCCCGGGGCACACCGAGGTGAGCGTCGATCTCTCGCGCCTCGCCGGTCTCGCGCCTGCCGGGGTCATCTGCGAGGTGATGAATGACGACGGGACGATGGCGCGGCGGCCCGACCTCGAGCGCTTCGCGAAGAAGCATGGCCTGCACCTCCTCTCGGTGGCCGACGTCATCACCTACCGGCTGGCCCACGAGCGCCTCGTTCGTCGCGTCGGAGAGACCGTCGTGGCCCGTGAGCCATGGGGCGAGTTCCGCGCGTACGCGTACTCCACCGACGTCGATCCCACGGTGCACCTCGCGCTGGTGAAGGGTGATGTCGCCGGCAGGCAGCCCGTCATCACCCGTATTCACCGCACCACGCTGCTCGGCGACGTGATGGACGCGTGCACCGGCGAGAGCTCGCTCCAGCAGGCCTTTCGGCGCATCTCGGTCGAAGGTCGCGGCGTCATCGTCGTGCTGCAGAAGCACGTCTCGGCGCTCGACGCGCTGCACCTCAAGCCGGTGAACAACGAGCAGCAGGTGCCAGGCAAGGCGGGCCAGACGCGGCTCCAGGAGTTCGGGGTCGGCGCACAGATCCTCCAAGATCTCGGCGTGCGCCGCCTGCGCCTCCTCACGAACACGCCGAACACCATCGTCGGCGTCGAGCGCTACGGCCTCGAGGTCGTCGAACAATTGCCCCTGGCGCTGGCGCCCGTGCCGGTGCGTCGGAAGGCCGGTGGCTCCACGCGTCGATCATCGGTAGGGTGAAAGTCACGATGCCTCGTTTCTTCGAAGGACACCTGGTCTCGCCGAAGGGCCGTTTCGCCATCTGCGTGAGCCGCTTCAACGGCTTCATCACCGAGCCGCTGTTGTCGGGCGCGCTCGACGCGCTGGTGCGTCACGGCGTCAGCGATGGCGACATCGACGTCTACCGCTGCCCCGGCACGTGGGAGCTGTCGGGCCTGGTCCGCCGGGTGGCAGACTCGAAGCAGTACGTGGGCGTCATCGCGCTCGGTTGCGTCATCCGGGGCGGAACGCCGCACTTCGAGTACGTGGCCGGCGAGGTCGCCAAGGGCGTCGGGCAGGCGACGCTCACCGCCGACGCGGCCGTCACCTTCGGGGTCCTGACCACCGACAGCGTGGAGCAGGCCGTCGACCGAGCGGGCGTGAAGGCGGGCAACAAGGGCGCCGAGGCCGCGGTGGCGTGCATCGAGATGGTGAACCTCTACGCGCGCATGGGAGCGAAGTAACCGTGGGCAGCCGCCGCACTGGCCGCGAGCGCGCGCTCCAGGCGCTCTACCAACTCGAGCAGAACGACAAGGCGACGCCCACCGAGGCCGTCGACGCGGCCTGGGCGGCCTCCGATGAGGCAGGCAAGGACGAGGCGGCCCACACCTTCGCGATGGAGTTGGTGCAGGGCGTGCGCACCCACCTCGCCGACCTCGATGGCCTCATCGAGCAGCACAGCCAGAACTGGCGGCTGGACCGCATGCAGCGCGTCGATCGCAATGTCTTGCGGCTGGGCGTGTTCGAGCTGCAGCACCGCGCGGACATTCCCCGCAAGGTGACGATCAACGAAGCGATCGAGCTGGCGAAGCTCTTCGGCACCGAGGACTCGGCGTCGTTCATCAACGGCCTGCTCGATCGCATCGCCATCGCCGTGAACAAGGCCTGACGCGATGGCCTCGGTCGTCAAGGAACCCTCGCTCGAGGTGGTCGATGGACTCGACGGCCTCGACGCGGTGGTGTGCCTGGTGCCCGAGGACCAGCGGCCGCTCCAGGGCGGGGCGGGCTTCGTCGACTTCCGGCTGTGTGGCGCGCTCTCCCGGGCGCTGGCCGACGGCTTCTTCTGTGGCGCCCACGGTGAGAAGCTGCTGGTCCCGTCCGAAGCGCGGCTCTCCCCGCCGATGGTCTTCGCGCTCGGCCTCGGTCCCGCGCGCGCCGTGACGGCCCTTGGGCTCGAGCACGTGCTGGCGAACGCGCGACACATGCTCGAGCAGGCGCTGGCCCAGCACGTCGCCCTCGCGCTGCCGACCCTCCCCCACCTGGACGCGTCAGCGGCGGGGACCCTCGTGGGGCGCGCCTTCGTCAAGCCATGGACCGCTGGCCGGGTGGTGGTGCTGGCCGAGTCTGCCGCGGCGAGCCACCTCGACTCGGCCGCCCGCGCGCAACCGGTCGACTCGCGCGGCGCACAGGGCTAGCCTCTCTCGTCCGTGGAACCCTCCAAGGTCCTCATCGTCGAGGACTCCCGCGCCACTCGCGAGATGCTGGCTGCCGCCGTCGAGCTCGTCGGTGGCGTCGAGGTGTACACCGCGACCAGCGGGTTCGAGGCGCTCAAGGTGCTCCCGCGCCACCGCTTCTCGCTCATCATCACCGACATCAACATGCCCGACATCAACGGGCTGGAGCTGATCAACTTCGTCAAGAAGAACCCGAACTACCGGCACGTGCCGCTCTTCGTGGTGACGACCGAGGGCCGGGCGCAGGATCGCGAGCGCGGGCTCCAGCTCGGCGCCAGCGAGTACCTCATCAAGCCCTTCGAGTCCGAGACGCTGACCGCGCTCGTGCGGCGCTACCTGACGCGCTGACGTCTCGACGCCCATGGCCCCGCCGCGCGCGCTCTCCGAGTTCATCGCCGAGGCCAACGAGGTCATCGAGACGCTCGCGCACGACGTCGCGGTGCTCGACGCCCAGCGGGGCCGCGAGCCCGAGCCCGATCTGCTCAACGCCATCTTCCGCGCGGCCCATTCTCTCAAGGGGCTCTCGGCGATGTTCGGCCAGGATCGGCTCTCGACGCTGGCCCATCACCTCGAGGACGTGCTCGACGCGCTCCGCCTCGGCAAGGTGACGGCGAGTGACGCGCTCCTCGATGGACTGCTGGAAGGCGTCGACGTGCTGACGCTCATGCTCCGCGAAGTCGCAGGAGAGGCCCCGAGCGACGAGACGAGCCGGCGCGCTGCGGCCCTCACCGAGACGTTCGTGCGGCTGGCCTCGGGTGGACAGCAGACCGCCGTCGACGTGCTCGACGAGGTGGGTCTCGACCCAGCGATCCGAAGCGTCTTCACCGAGTACGAGGAGCACCGGCTCCGTGAGAACGTGAAGAAGGGTATCGCGCTGTGGAAGGTGCGCGCCGTCTTCAGCCTGGAGGACTTCGATCAGCGCCTCGCGGGCCTCAACGCGACGCTCAAGCCGATGGGCGAGGTGATCAGCACGCTCCCCTCGTCCCAGCCCGGTGACGAGACGTCGATCGCGTTCGATCTCATCTTCGGGTCGGCCCGGCCCCGGCACGAGGTCGAGACCGCCGTACAGACGACCGCCACCGTCGAGCCGCTCACCCGCGCTCCGACGAGCCCGCGGCTGCTCGGAGAGCCACCGCGCGAGGAACCCCGCACGAAGCCGGCCCCGCGCCCGCCCGTCTTTGCCTCTGAGGTGAGTGCGTCGGATCTCGCGGCGCTCCAGACGACGAGGCCGTCCGGCGTGATGCAGGGGGCAGAGCCGAGCCTTCGCTCGCTGGCCCAGACGGTGCGCGTCGACATCGCGCGGCTCGACGGCCTGATGAACGTCATCGGTGAGCTGCTCACCGTGCGCGCCAACATCCACCGGCTCGCGGAGGTCGCTCGTCAGGCTGGCGCCACGCCGCTGCCGAAGTTGTGGGGCCAGGAGCTCCAGAAGGAGGCCCGCGCGCTGGAGCGAAAACTCGACGAGCTGCAGACCGGCATCCTCGACGTGCGCATGGTTCCGCTCGGGCAGGTCTTCGACAAGCTCGCGCGGCTGATGCGACGGCTCGTGCGGCAGAGCGGCAAGGACGTGCACTTCGAGGTGTCGGGCGGCGACGTCGAGCTCGACAAGCTGATCGTCGAGGAGCTGTCGGATCCCCTGATGCACCTCTTGCGCAACGCGCTCGACCACGGCGTCGAGACGCCCGACCGGCGCATCGCCCAGGGAAAGGACGCGCGGGGCATCATTCGCCTCAAGGCGCAGCAGCTCGGCAACCAGGTGCAGATCGAGGTCGGCGACGACGGCGCGGGAATGGACGAGGGCCGCATCAAGCAGGTGGCGATCGAGCGGGGGCTGGTCTCGCGCGAAGCCACCGACGAGATGGAGCGGCGCGATCTGCTCAACCTCGTCTTCCAGCCCGGGTTCTCGACCCGCAAGGACGTCAGCGAGCTGTCCGGCCGCGGCGTGGGCCTCGACGTGGTGAAGACCAACCTCGCGCGATTGTCCGGCCTCATCGACATCGACAGCCGCCGCGGCGAGGGCACCCGCTTTCAGCTGACGCTCCCCCTCACGCTGGCCATCATCCGCGCGCTCGTGGTGGGCGTGGCCGATCGCACCTTCGCGGTGCCGCTCAACTCGGTGACCGAGATCGTCTCGGTGAAGCCATCGGAGTTGCGCACCATCGAGCGGCGCGAGGTGCTCGACGTGCGCGGGCAGACGCTGCCCTTCGTGCGGCTCTCGCGCATCTTCGGTCTGCAAGAGGTGCCGGTCGAGCGGCACTTCGTCGTCGTCATCGGCCTGGCGCAGGAGCGGTTGGGGCTCGCCGTCGATGCGCTCCTCGGCCAGGAGGACATCGTGACCAAACCGCTCGGTGGGCGCTTGCGGGGCGTGCCGGGCATCGCGGGGGCCACCGAACTGGGCGATCGCCGCGCGGTGCTGGTGCTCGACGTCGCCGCCCTGGTCGAAGAACTCAAGCGCCCGCACGCGGCGGTGGGGTGACGTGATGCCTGGCGCCCGTTTCGAAGCGCAGTTGAGCCGGTTCTTCTACCAACCAGACGAAGACGTCGGCGCCTGGCTCGAGCTGGCTCCAGAGATCGCCGAGTCCGGTGAGGCGCTCGAGGAGTTGCCGGAGGAGTTCCTCGCCTTCGAGCTCGGCCCCGAGGTCTACGCGGTGCCCATCGGCGCGGTGCGCGAGATCTTCAAGGTACCGCTCATCACCGTCGTCCCTCGCGTGCCCGAGCATGTGCTGGGCGTGATGAACGTGCGCGGTGAGATGCTGCCGGTCTACGACCTCAAGCAACGATTGCGGCTGGTCGACGTGCCGCAGCGGGTGACCGGACCGACCGACGTGCCGCGCGAGAGCCGGGTGGTGCTGCTGAAGGATCCCGAAGGTGACGCCGGCATCCTCGTCGATCGGGTGCAGGGCGTGGTGCGGCTGCCGTTGTCGAAGCTGGAGCCCGCGCCGCAGCTGGGCCTGGAGCGCCGGGCCGTCGCCGGACTGGGACGCGCCGATGGAAACCTCTACATCCTGCTCGACGTCGAGGCGGCGCTGGCATGAGTGAGTTCGCCGCCCAGCTCTGCGTGCTCGAGGTCGGTGGCGAGCAGTACGTGATCGATCTGAAGCGGGTGGAGGAGATTCTCCCGGTGCAGGTCGCCACGCCCGTGCCGCGCGCGCCGAGCTTCCTCGAGGGCGTGGTGAAGCTTCGCGGTGAGGTGGTGCCGGTGGTCGACGTGCGCAAGCGGCTCGGCGTTCAGCCGGCGGCGGGCGCGCTTCGAGACAAGCGGCTGATGCGGCGGGAGCGCATGGTGGTCTGCAAGCTGGGTCGCCGGCGGGTCGGCTTCCTCGTCGACGCGGTCTCGAAGGTGATGCGCGTCGAGCGCTCGGCCCTCAAGCCGGCGCCGCTGACGGTTCGGCCGGGCCATCTGCCACACGTGCTCGGAGTGGTGGGGGAACCGGGCCAGCTCAAGCTGATGCTCGATCTGCTCTCGCTGGTGGCGGAGGACGCGTGATGACCTGGGTGGACTCCGATCCCGCGGCCGAGGCCCGGTACCGTTCACTGTCAGACGCGGTGGCGACGCAGGCGTCCGTGCCCAGGCTCATCGAGGCGCTCTTCGACGAGAGCTGGCGCGTGCGTCGCCTCGCCGCGGACAAGCTGAGCACCGTGGCCGACGCCGAAGCGCTGGTGGCGCCGCTCCTCGAGGTGTTGTCCCGGCGGGGCCAGCCAGGCGCGCGCAACGCGGCCGCCATGGCGCTCGCCCACCTTGGAGGCGTCGCGGTGGCGCCGCTGGTGGTGCTCCTTCGCCACGTTGACCCCGACCAACGCAAGTTCGCGGCCGACATCCTCGGTGAGCTGGGACTCGAGGCGGCGTCACCCGCCCTCATCGACGGGTTGGCTGACGACGACCCGAACGTGCGCGTGGCGTCGGCCGAGGCGCTTGGCAAGACCGGTGGCCCGTTGGCGCGCGCGGCCCTGGAGGCGCTGCTGACGCGCCCCGATCCGCTCCTGCAGGTGAGTGCGCTCGAAGCCCTGACGATGCTCGACGCCGCGCCGCCGCTCCCCCTGCTGGTGCCGCTCGTGCAGCACCCCCTCACGCGTCGCAGCGCGTGGCGCCTGCTGGGACGGGTGCGGCACCGCTCGGCGTGGGTGCTCGTCGTGCAGCACCTGCGTTCGAAGGCGACGCGTGACGCCGCCCTGCTGGCGCTGGGCTCGACGACGACGGCGCTCTCGGGTGACGTCGAGGCCGAGCTCGCCATGGCGGTCGCGGGCATCGATGACGCCGCCGCGTGGCTGTTGCGCTGCCTCTCGTCCGATGACGTCGAGCGTCGAGTCGGCGCCCTGCACCTCGTCCGCGCGGCGCGCCTGGCTGAGCTCGCGCAGAAGGTGGCGGAAGCGGCCGAGGGTGGCGCCGCCGCCGAGCTGTGCCTCTCGGTGTTGCTGGCCCTGGGGACGCCGGGCCTCGTCGCCCTCCTCGAGGGACCGACGCCTGCGTTGGTGTCGATGTCACGGGAAGGGCGGGCCGTTGCGGGAGAGGCCGTAGTCGAGAACGCCAGCCCGCGGTTCGTCGCGGCGTTGACGGGCCTGCTCGACGCCGGTGAAGCCGAGCTGGCCGAGGTGGCGGTGCGCGCCCTGGGTCGCTCGCAGTCGGTCGAGGCCATCGAGCCACTCTTGCGTGCGCTCGAAGACGACATGCTGGCGGCGGCGGCGAGCCGGGCCTTGACCCATCTCGCGCAGACCTTCCCGGCGCCGGTGCGGCAGGCCCTCGCGCAGCGGGTAGAACGTGTACCGCTCCAGCCCCACCTCGTGCGCGCGTGGGCCAACGTCGCGGGCCACGAGGCACTGCCGGTGCTGCGGCGAGCGCTCCACGACGAGTCGGAGGCCGTTCGAGCGTCGGCGGCGCAGGTCGCGATGGTGGCGTCCCGGGACGCGGCGGCGCTCCTGGGCATGGCCGTGGTGGACGAGTCGGCGAGGGTTCGGCGAGGCGCTGCGCGGGCGGTGGCCGGGCTGCAACCCGACGAAGGCCGGGCGCTCCTCGAGCGACTGTTGGCCGATCGCGAGCCTTCCGTGCTCTCCCTGGCCTGTCTCGCGGCGATGGAGCGTGGGGCGGTATGGGCAGGGCCCCGACTGCAGTGCCTCGTGCTTCACGTGGACGCGGGAGTGGTGTTGGCGGCCGTCCAGGCGGCGATGGTGCTGGGGCTCGCTGACGACGCGTTGCTGACCCGCGCGCTGGCGCATCCCGACGGAGAGGTCGTCAAGCAGGTGCTGACCGAGGGAGCGTCTGCACGCGTCGTGGTCGAAGCCGCGGCGTGGGCGCTCTCCGACCCGAGGTGGGACGTGCGGGCTGCCGCCGCGAGGGCGCTCGAGATTGGCGGTGGTGCCGGCGAGCGAGCCCTCCTCGAGGCTGCGGCGCAGAGAGAGACCGACCCCCTCGCGCACCAGGCGCTGGTCCAGGCGGCGAAGGCCCTGGAGGCCCGCTGACGATGGCCGATGCGCGGGAGCTGACGCCAGAGCAGCTGCGGATGTTGCGGGACGTCTTTCAACAGGCGTGCGGCTTCGTGCTGCGCGACGATCTCAAGTTCATCGCTGAGCGCCGCCTCGCGCCGAGGCTCGAGGCGTTGGGCCTGCGCGACTTCGGCAGCTACCAGCGGTACCTGCGCTTCGACCCGCGCGGGAAGGAGGAGCTCGAGCTCGCGATCGATCTGCTCCTGCCCCGTGAGACGTATTTCTTCCGCGAGCCGGCGCAGCTCACCACCTTCGTCGACGAGGTCGTGCCGCGGCTCGCGCAGGACGCCGTGGGCCGGTCGCTCCATGTCTGGAGCGCGGGCTGCTCGAGCGGTGAAGAGCCGTACACGGTGTCGATGTTGCTGGCGGATCACCCGCTGCTCCCCGGGTGGGACCTCGACGTGCTCGGCACCGACCTGTCGCAGAAGGCGCTCTCGGCGGCCCGGCACGCGGAGTACGGGCCCTCGTCGCTCCGGGCGACTTCGGCAGAGCAGAAGGCGCGCTTCTTCGAGAGCGCCGAGGCGGGCCGGGTGCGCGTCAAGCGGACCTACAAAGAGAAGGTGCGCTTTGGCTGGCTCAATCTGCTCGACGCGTCGGGCGCGCGGCTGCTTCCGATGATGGACGTCATCTTTTGCCGGAACGTGCTCATCTACTTCGACACCGAGACGCGCCGGCGCGTGGTGCACCTGTTCTCCGAGCGCCTCCGCGAGGGTGGCTACCTGCTGTTGGGGCACTCCGAGAACCTCTTCAGCCTCACCACGAAGTTCGAGCTCGTGCAGCTCTCGGGCGATCTCGTCTACCGAAAGCCGCGCCTGGGTTGAGGTGGCTCACTCGGAGCCGAAGGTCTCGCGCAGCCGCAGCCGAAGCTCCAGGCCCACGGTGTCGCGCAGCACGAAGGTCTGGTCCTCTCCGTCCCACTGGGGCCGCAGGTCCCAGGCCTGGCCGTAGGCGAGCTCCCGAGGCCAGTTCGTCAGCTCCGGACACCCACCGACGCATCCCGGGAAGAGCCCGATGGCGTCGCTGTCGAAGACGCTCACCGTCACGTTCTGGAGGCTCGCGAAGACGAACGAGGACTGGAGCGGGTTCAGCCACGACTGCCTCAGGCCCGCGCGCTCGTCCGTGCAGAAATTCGACTGGCCGCCAGGGATCGAGAGATCCGGGAAGGTGAAGCAGACGAACGGATCGGGCTCGTCCGCGGCGGAGCTGTCCCAGAAGCGGCCCTGGTTGGTGGCGGGCAGGGTGAGGCCGTCGATCACGAAGCGCCAGCGCGTGTCGAAGCGCGGCCCGGGGATGCACGACGGCGTGAAGGGCTGGCCGACGTCCACGCAGTTGACGATGCGGCTGGTGTCACCCCGCTGCGCGCACGTGCCGTTGGTGCAGGCCTGGCGGCAGCGGCCCAGGGTTCCCTCGGAGTTCCGCGCGAAGCAGGTGAGCCCCGTCTGGCACTGCGCGGTCGTCATGCAGCGCGCGCCGTCGCTCAAGTTGCGGCACTCCTGCGGGTCGTCGGTCTGACTGCAATCGACGCAGCGGGCGTTGCAGGCCGAGAGGACGGCGGTCGCGACGAAGAGCCACCACAGACGTTCCAGGCGCATGGACGCAATCTACCGCGCCACCAGGGAATTTCGTGTCATCTTCCCCGCGTGATCCGGCTCGTCATCTGCCTCGTCCTGGTGGTGCTGACCGGGTGCCCAAGGGCCACCGGAAAGATCGAGGCGCGGCCCTGCGTGCTGCCCGGCGTCAGCCGCGAAGCGCGCTGTGTCGAGCTCGAGCGGCCCGAGAACCCCGACGCGCCCGACGGTCGGAAGATCGTCATTCACGCGGCGCTCGTGCCCGCGACCGGCATTCGTCCGCTGTCGGATGCGATCTTCGTCTTCGCCGGCGGGCCGGGACAGTCGGCGACCGAGATCGCCGGTGGCGTCATGCCGCTGTTCGCCGGGCTCGAGGCGCGCCGTGACGTGGTGTTCGTCGACCAGCGCGGCACTGGTCGATCGGCCCCGCTGTCATGTCCTGACGAGACGCGTGGCAAGCGCCCGCTGGTCGAGGTGTTGGACGAGGCGGCCGGTCAGGCGCGGCACCAGGCGTGTCGCGCTTCCCTGGTGGATGGGGGTGCCGATCTCGCGCAGTACGCGACGTGGATCGCCGTGCGCGACGTCGAGGCGGTTCGCGAACGGCTCGGCTACGGCCCCATCAACGTCTGGGGCGCCTCGTACGGCACCCGGGCGGCTCTCGAGTATGCGCGGCAGTTTCCCGGTTCCGTCCGCAGCCTCGTGCTCGACGGCGTGGCGCCGCCGTCGACGCCCCTGCCTGTCGCGCTCGCGTTCGACACCGACGATGCGCTCGACGCCCTGTCCGCGCGGGTCGACGGTGGGCTCGAGGGGGCGCTCGAGGTGGTGCTCGCCGAGGACGCCGGGAGCGCGCGGGTCACCGATCCCTTCTTCGGCGAGGTCGTCGAGGTCCGGCTGTCACGCCCCCAACGGCTCGGGCTGCTGCGGGGACCGCTCTACGCGCCGATGCTGGCGGCCGCGCTCCCCACCGCGCTCGAGCGGGCGAAGGCTGGAAACTGGCAGTCCCTGGTCGGCCTTGGCTCGGGGTTGAGCGGCGGCCGGCTCTACTCCGGCATGCACTTCTCGGTGCTGTGCGCCGAAGACCTGCCCCGAATCACCGACGCCCACCGAGCCTCGGTCCAGGCCACGCGTGCGAAGTCCGCCTTCATCGACGAATACGAGCGCGCCTGCCGCGACTGGCCCATTCGACCGGTGCCCGAGGCGTTCTTCGCGGCCCCGTCCTTCTCGGGACCGACGCTGTTGCTCTCTGGTGGCGTGGATCCGGCGACGCCGCCTCGGAACGCCGCCGAAGTGGCCGCGCGGTTACCACAAGCCCTCCACGTGGTGGCGCCCACGCTGGGCCACGGCGTCAGCACGGCGGGCTGTGCGCCACGGCTCATCACCGAGCTCTTCTCGAAGGGCTCCCTGAGCGGCCTGGACGGTGGCTGTCTCGACGGACTCCCGTCGCCGACCCTCTTCGAGGCGCCCGCGCCATGATTCGCGTCGAGGGCCTCACCAAGACGTTCGTGACGGGGCGTGGCGCTCAGCGGGCCGTGGTGCAGGCGGTGCGAGGGGTCTCGTTCTCCGCGCCCGATGGCGCCATCACCGCGCTGTTGGGGCCCAACGGGGCGGGCAAGACGACGACGTTGCGCATGGTGTCCACGCTCGTGAAGCCAGACGCGGGGACGGCGACCGTCGGCGTTCATGACGTGGTGGCCCAGCCGAAGGCGGTGCGCGCCGACCTCGGGGTGCTCTCCGATGCGCGCGGCCTCTACACCCGGCTGAGCGCGCGGGAGAACATTCGCTACTATGGCGAGCTGCGTGGGCTCGGGGGCGCTTCCCTCGAGACCCGCATCGACCAGCTCGCCGCGCTGCTCGAGTTCGAGCCGCTGCTGGAGCGCCGCACCGAGGGCTTCTCCACCGGCGAGAAGCTCAAGGTCGCCCTCGCCCGGGCGCTCGTTCACGATCCGCAACACGTGCTGCTCGATGAGCCCACCAACGGCCTCGACGTGGTGTCGGCGCGCGCGCTCCGCCGGATGCTGCTGCGCCTGAAGGAGGCCGGGAAGTGCCTCGTCTTCTCGTCCCACGTCATGCAAGAGGTCGAGGCGCTGTGTGAGCGGGTGGTGGTGGTCGCAAAGGGCCAGACGCTCCATGAAGGCACCGTCGACGCGCTCAAGACCCGCACCGGCAAGGCCTCGCTCGAAGACGCGTTCGTGCACCTCGCCTTCGATGGCCGGGAGGCTACGCCGTGAACCAGCTCCTCACCGTGCTCAAGAAGGAACTCCTCGACGGCGCGCGAGACCGTCGGGTGTGGCTGGTGGTGCTGGTGACGGCGTTGGTGAGCGGGCCGGTGACGCTGCTGCTCGTCTCGAAGTTCTTGAGCGACCTGAAGTCGAAGGCCGAGGCGCGCGAGGTGCTGGTCGAGAACGCACAGGCCGCGCCGAGGCTGGTGAACTTCTTCGAGCGCCAGGGTCGTGTGGTGAAGGTGCCCCCGGACGATGTCCGGACCCGCATCGAAGCCGGTCGCTTCGACGACGCGGTGCTGGTGGTGCCCGATGGCTTCGAGGCCGACGTCTCGCATGGCCGGCTCGTCGAGCTCGCGATCCTCCACGACACCAACCGCGCGCAGAGCACCACGGCCGCGATCACCCTCGAGCGGCTCGTCTCGGGGTTCGGTCAGGAGCTGACGATTCAGCGGCTGCTGGTGCGCAGCATCGATCCTGCGCTGGTGCGCACCGTGCGGCCGGCGCTGGTGGCGGTGGGGTCGAGCCGGGGAGGTGCCACGCGGCTGCTCTTCCTCGTCCCCCTCGTGGCGCTCGTATCGGCGGTCATCGGCGCGCTCGCCATCGCCATCGACGTCACCGCGGGCGAACGGGAGCGCGGCTCGCTCGAGCCTCTGCTGATGAACCCGGTCAGCGCGTGGGCGCTGGTGCTGGGCAAGTGGCTGGCCGTGTGCGCAGCGTCGCTGGTGACGCTCATCGGAACGGTGGCGAGCTTCGCGGTCGCCGGGCAGGTGCTTCGCGATGAAGGCCTCTCGGCGGCGTTCCAGTTCGGAGCGCTCGAGGCGGGCTTCACGCTCGCGGTGCTGGGCCCGTTCTGCCTCTTCGTGTCCTCCGTGCTGATGCTCGCGGCCCTCTTCGCGCGCGGGCACAAAGAGGCGCAGGCCACCACCAGCTACATCGTCTCGCTCGTCTCCATCGCACCCAGCCTCTCGATGTTCCTCTCACTGCAGGACGCTTCCTGGCAGCTCCTGGTGCCCGCGCTTGGTCAGAACATGGTCCTGGCGCGGGTCTTCCGCGGCAGCCCGGTGACGGCGTTGGACGTCCTGGTGCCCGCGCTCGTGTGTGTCGGACTCACCGCGGTGGCGCTCATCGGCCAGACCCGGCTGCTCCAGCGTGAGGCGATCGTCTTCGCGAAGGGCTGACGCTTCAGCGCACGAGGTTGACGAGCTGGTTGACGTTCACGGGCAGGTTCAGGCCACCCGACTGGAGCTGGGCGTTGAACTGCACCTGCGCGTTCCCACCTCGCGCGATGGCCGTGGCCGCGGTGGCCGCCGAGAGGAAGTTCACCTGGAGCGGCAGGGTGACGTTCTTGACGCCCTTGCCCTCCATGCTGCCGAGGCCGCCGGTGGAAAGCGTGCCGATGTTCGAGCCGGCGAGCGCGACCGTTCCGGTAAGCCCGTTCACCGGCAGCGCGTAGGTGTTGCGGTTGGTGACGGCGAGGGGGAACTCCACCGTGGCGCCGGCGAAGGAGACGTTGGTGATGCGCGGGTTGCCGAACTGCACGAGCGGCACCTTCGGCACCTCGAACTGGCCCTCGGTCGCCAGCGGCAGGCGAATCACCCCGATGGGCGTGTTGACGCCGAGCGCGCCCGAGGCCCGATAGCTGGCGTTGTCCTTGTTGAGGAACGTGTCGACGACGGCCACCAGATCCTGGAAGCGGATGTTGGCGGGGAAGTGCAGCTCCGAGGAGCCCCCGGCGGCGATCTGCAGCCCCTGCGGCGGGGCGCCGGCGACGATCTGCTTGTCCTCGACGGCGAGCGCATACTCGATGCTCGCGAGCGAGAGCCCGACCTGGTTCGGGTTGTTCAGGTCCCAGACGGTGTCGAGCGTCAGGCCCCCCAGCGAGATGTCGGCGAGGCCGAGGTTCTTGAAGGCGAGCGTTGGCTGCTGGAACGCCGTGCGGAGGAACTGCGCCAGGTACGCGCACCCCGAGGACGTGAGCGCAACGGCGAGGACGAGCGGGAGAAGGCGGGAAGACATAGGCGGCACCGGGACGGTCGAAGTGGAGGCACTATTCACGACCCACCACGGCGACGTCACGTCTTGTTGCCGTCACGCGGCTCAGGGGAGGAAGCCGTCGACTGACAGATACCGCTCACCGGTGTCGTAGCAGAAGGTGAGAATGCGACTGCCTCTGGGCAGGTCGGCCAGCTTCTGCTTCACCGCTGCGAGCGAGGCGCCCGAGGAGGCCCCGATGAAGATGCCTTCTTCCTTCGCGCTGCGCCGCGCCATCTCGTACGCGTCGGTGTGCTCGACCTGAATGACGCCGTCGAGCAGCTCCTTCTTGAGGTTCTTGGGGATGAAGCCTGCGCCGATGCCCTGAATCGGGTGCGGGCTCGGAGCGCCGCCTGAAATGACGGGCGACTTCGCCGGCTCGACCGCGAACACTTTCAGCTTCGGCCACTTCGGCTTGAGCACCTCGCAGCACGCGGTGATGTGCCCGCCGGTGCCTACACCCGTGATGATGGCGTCGAGCCCTTCGGGGAAGTCGGTGAGGATCTCCTGCGAGGTGGTGGCGCGGTGCACCTCGATGTTGGCTTCGTTCTCGAACTGCTGCGGCATCCACGCGTTGGGGGTCGCCTGCACCAACTCCTGCGCGCGCGCGATCGCGCCCTTCATGCCCTTCTCCCGCGGCGTCAGATCGAACGTCGCGCCGTACGCGGCCATCACGCGCCGACGCTCCAGCGACATCGACTCAGGCATCACCAGCACCAGCTTGTATCCCTTCACCGCGCACACCATCGCCAGGCCGATGCCCGTGTTGCCGCTGGTCGGCTCGATGATGACCGAGTCTGCCTTGAGCTGGCCGCCACGCTCGGCCGCTTCGATCATCGCCACCGCGATGCGGTCCTTGATGCTGGCGCCCGGGTTCGCCCGCTCGAGCTTCATCCACACCTCGTGGTCGCTCCCGAAGAGGCGGTGGAGGCGGACGTGGGGCGTCCGGCCGATGGTGTCGAGGATCGTGTTGGCTCGCATGGGCGTCTCTCGTTTCAGGTGGAGGGGAAGCGACGCATCCGTTTTAGCGGACACGTCCCGGGGCGTCGATGCCCTTGTTGGCGAGGGCGTCGGCCCGCTCGTTCTCGGGGTGACCGGCGTGGCCCTTCACCCAGAGCCACTCGACCTCGTGGCGCGCAGCGGCGGCGTCGAGGGCCTGCCAGAGATCGGCGTTCTTCACGGGCTCCTTCGCCTTCGTCTTCCAGCCGTTGCGCTTCCAGCCGTGGATCCAGCTCGAGATGCCCTGCTGCACATAGGTGGAGTCGGTGTGCACCCGCACCTTCACCGGCCGCGTGAGCGCCTCGAGCGCGCGGATGACGGCGGTCAGCTCCATGCGGTTGTTGGTGGTGTCGGGCTCGCCGCCGAAGAGCTCCTTTTCGTGCTGGCCCGAGCGGAGCAGGGCACCCCAGCCGCCAGGGCCCGGGTTCCCGCGGCAGGCGCCGTCGGTGAAGATGTCGACAGTCGTCATGGTGGTCGTGACAGGGCGTGTGGTAGAGGGCGGTGTTACCAGATGGAGCCCATCGTGGCGGAGTTTCAGGTGCCACCACGGCCAGGGAGCGCTCATGTCGGACGGGAATGGTGCTTCGCACGCAGCGGCCTTCTTCCGGCGCGCGCCCCTCGCCGCCTTCGTCACCGATGCCGACGGACGCGTGCTCGTCTGCAATGAGACGTACGCGCAGCTGTTGGGCCTGACCGTCGACACCGTCGTGGGGCGGACGAACGCCGAGCTCTTCGGTGAGGCCCAGGCCAGGCAGTACGCCGCCCGAAACGCCGAGGTGCTCGCACAAGGCGCGCCGATGGACGTCGTCGACACCTTTCAGGCCCCCGACGGCGAGCGCACCTACGTCATCACGCTGTTTCCGGCGTCACCCACGGCGGTGGGCGGCGCCATTCTCGACGTGACGGGGCGCTTGTCCGCCCAACGCGCCGTCGACCGCCAGGAGCGCACCCTCAAGGCCGTCCTCGAGGCGGT
>JBILEB010000092.1:0-28053 GCA_044352295.1 Myxococcaceae bacterium | reverse complement strand
CCACGCCGTAGCCGATGCGCTCGATGATGAGCTCCGGCGGCGGCTCGAAGCGCGCGAGCACCTTCAGCAGGGCCGCGCCCGTCGGCGTCGTCAGCTCGCCCTTGCCCTCGAAGCGCACCGGCCGGTCCTTGAGCAGCTCCAGCGTCGCGGGCACTGGCACCGGCACCGTGCCGTGTGCGATGCGAATGGTGCCCGAGCCGAGGGGCGGCGGCGTGGTGAAGACCTCGGGCCAGCCGAGCAGGTCGAGCGCCACCGCCGCGCCGCAGATGTCGACGATGGAGTCGACGCCGCCCACCTCGTGGAAGTGGATGTCGGCGAGCGTGACACCGTGAATCTTCGCCTCCACCTCGCCGATGGCGCGGAACACCTCGAGCGCGGTGGCCTTCGCGCGCGCCGAGAGCGCCGACGCGGTGATGAGCGCGTCGATGTCGGTGTACTTGCGGTGCGGGTGGTCTTCCGGCGCGTCGAGCACCACGTCGAGGTGCGTGCCGGTGATGGCGTGCCGCTCGGCGCGTGAGCGCACCAGCCGCCAGCCCGGCACCCCAAGCGAGCGGAGCGGAGCCTCGAGCGCCGCCACCTCGACGCCCAGGTCGAGCGCGGCGGCGAGGAACATGTCGCCAGCGATGCCACCGACCGGCTCGAGGAGGAGGACCTTCGTCACGACGCGCTCTAGTACGCTTTGGCGAAGACGATGCGGCCCGGCGACGGCTTGCCGGTGGCCACGCAGACGCCCGGCTCCTGCTTGAGGCCGAACGGCCGGTTGCGCGTGGTGAGGCCCAACTCGTCCTTGATGCGCTTCTCGGTCTCGGGCGTGCCGTCCCAGTGCGCGAGGAGGAAGCCGTCGTCGGCCTTCGCCTTCATCTCGTCCCAGCTGTTCACCTCGAAGGTGTGCGCGTCGCGGAACGACTTCGCCTTCTGGAAGAGGTCCTTCTGCATCGCCTCGAGCGTTTCACCCAGCTTCGCCACCACCGCCTCGAGTTGCACCGGCGTCTTCTCGCGCGTGTCGCGGCGCGCCAGCACGGCCTGGTTCTTCTCGAGGTCCTTCGGCCCCAGCTCGACGCGCGTGCACACCCCGCGCAGCTCGTACTCGGCGTACTTGAAGCCCGGGCCCTTGGTCTCGTCGTCGTCGACCAACACCCGGTGCCCCGCCTTGCGCATGTCGGCGGCGAGCGCGAAGGCCTTCTCCTTCACCTTCGCGCGCTCCTCGGGCGTCTTGCCGATGATGATGATGACGCAGTGATGCGGTGCGAGCTTCGGCGGCACGATGAGGCCCGCGTCGTCCGAGTGGCTCATGATGAGCGCGCCGATGAGCCGCGTCGAGACGCCCCACGACGT
This sequence comes from Myxococcaceae bacterium, assembly GCA_044352295.1. GTDB lineage: Bacteria > Myxococcota > Myxococcia > Myxococcales > Myxococcaceae > Xiheimicrobium. The sequence continues at coordinate 26,718 of JBILEB010000092.1, read as the reverse complement.
CTGCCAGACGTACTCCTTCTTGCCTTCCTTCGACTGGTACATCGTGTCGAACATCTTCGCGAAGTTCTGCCCCAGCATGTGCGAGGTGCCGGCCTGCAGGGCCTTCTTGTCCTGCATCATCGCTTCGATGGAGTACGTGTTCACTGCGCCGGGGAACTTCTCGCTCTCGGTCTTCTGGCCCTTGAGCACCGGCACCGCCATGAAGTCCTCGGCGAAGCGCTCGTACACGTCGAGCATCTTGAGGGTCTCTTCCGTCGCGTCGGCTTCGTTCGCGTGGCAGGTGTGGCCCTCCTGCCAGAGGAACTCGGTGGTGCGCAGGAACAGACGCGGGCGCATCTCCCAGCGCATCACGTTCGCCCACTGGTTGATGAGGATCGGCAGGTCCCGGTAGCTCTGCACCCAGTTGGTGAAGCTGCGGTTGATGATGGTCTCGCTGGTGGGGCGAATGACGAAGCGCTCGCCCTCGGGCAACGGCTTGCCGCCAGCGTGCGTGACGACGGCCACCTGCGGCGCGAAGTCGGCGACGTGCTTCTTCTCCTTCGCCAGGTACGACTCGGGGATGAGCACCGGGAAGTAGGCGTTCTGGTGGCCGGTGTCCTTGAACATGCCGTCCAGCACCCGCTGCATGTTCTCCCAGATGGCGTAGCCATTGGGCCGGATGACCATCGAACCGCGCACGTCGGAGTGATCCGCCAGCTTCGCCCGATGAACGAGCTCGTTGTACCACTCGGAGAAGTTCTCGGCCCGCGTGGGCAGCTTGAGGTTGTCGTGCTTCTTGCCGGCGGCGGCGGTCTGGTCGGTCATGGCGGTCCGGTGGGGCTCCTCGTGGTGGGAGCCAGCGTGGGTCTATCGAGCCGGGGCCGTCCTGACGCCCCGAGCGGAATGGCGCCGGCGTAGCACGGTTGATGCCGCACCGCGCAACTTCATGGACGGGGGTACGACAATGTCGGCATGCGTGCCGTCAAATCCGAGGGGCCTGCGCCCAAGGTGGCGCCGAAGGCCAAAAAGCCAAAGGAATCTGGCGACCTCGGTGAGGTGTTGCGCACGCTCGGCGTCTCGTCGGCGGAGCTGTTCGGCTGGCAGAAGGTCGCCTTCCGCCGGGTGGAGGCCGTCTCGGGCAGCCACGTCGCGCTCGACTTCGCCGGTCGCGCGGTGGCGGTGCCGAGGAGTCTGTTGCCCGCCGCGAAGGTCGACCAGTGGGTGCGCTTCGAGAAGGGCCAGGGCGGCTCCGTGCGGGCCCAGGTCGACCTCCGCGCCACGCTGAAGGCCGAGGCACGCCTGTCCGACTTGTTCGTCGCGCTGGCCCGCTGAGCGGCCTTCGGAGGCCGGTGAGGTTGGCCGATGCGATGCGCGCTTGAGGCGCCAGGCTCCGCGGCTGGAGCTGCGTCACGGCAGCGCTCAGCCGGCGAGCGGCCGAAGGACGTGAGAAAGCGCGGACTCCAAAGGGAAGGGCCGCCTCCGGACGCTCAGTTGAGCAGTCCTTCGGGCTTTCGCGGCGGCTTGATGCGCGACACGAGGTCCATCAGCTCCTCCGCCACCGCTGACAGCCGCGCGGCGATGTCGAGCTCGGAGAGCACCTGAAAGCGCCGCTCCGGGTCGGCCACCAGGCTCGCCACCACCACATCAGCCAGGGCGCCGCCCGTCGCGCCCGCTGTCACCTGGGCGATGCGCTGGCCCACGTCATTGGGAACGCGCGCCATCAGCTCGAACAGGGCCGTGCGGAGCGCGGCGTCTTCCGGGCCCTCGTAGGCACCGTCCGGGAGCGCCTCGGCCTCGACCTCGCGGTACGCCTTCACCTGGGGCCACTCCTTCAGCATGCGCGCGCGGCACACACCGGTGAGCACCAGGTTGCTGCGGCCGTCGTCCATCGACTCGTGCATCGAGATGACGCCCACGCACAGCATCCGATCCAGTCGGGGCGCGCCGGCGAGGCTGCCCTCGTCGCCGGGGAGGACCTGCGCCATCGCGAACACGCCGTCGGTGTCCACGGCGTCCTTCAGCATGGCTCGGTAGCGCGGCTCGAAGATGTGCAGCGGCATCACCCCGCCCGGCAGCAACACCGCCGACGGCAGCGGAAACACCTTGAGCCGGTGCACGGCTGCCTTCACCCGCTCGAGCGCGTCATTCACCGGCAAGGTCGTAACGGCGCGGACCCGCTGCTGCCACCCTGCATCGACTCAGGGCGTGCTCGTCGTCTCGGGCGCAGGCGGCGCGGCGGGCGTCGCCGGCGTCTTGCCGCGCCGCAGGTAGCTGATGATGCCGGGCAGGATGGAGAGGAACACCACCACGATGATGACCTTCTCGACGTGCTTGCCGATGTTCGGCACCAGCTGCCCCAGCACGTAGCCCGTCACCGTCATCGACGAGACCCACGCCACGCCGCCGGCGATGTTGAAGGTGGCGAAGCGCGAGTACGGCATCTTCGCGGCGCCGGCGACGACGGGCACGAAGGTGCGCACCAGCGGCATGAAGCGGGCGATGATGATCGCCTTGCCGCCGTGCTTCTCGTAGAACGCGCGCGCCGCCTCGAGGTGCGCCCTCTTGAAGAGGCGCGAGTCGGGCCGGTTGTAGAGCGCCCCGCCCAGCCGCGAGCCGATGAAGTACGAGGTGGCATCGCCGATGATGGCCGCGGGAATGAGGCAGAGGTTGAGGAGCAACAGCGACAGCTGGAGCTTGGCGTCGGGGTTGTTCGCCGCCGCCGCCGCGTAGGTGCCCGCCACGACGAGCAACGAGTCTCCGGGCAGGAAGGCCACCAGCGCGCCCGTCTCGAGGAACACCACCAGCGACAGAATCCCGTAGGCGTAGAGGGTCGAGTGCCCCTCGATGAGGGTGCCGGGGTCACGCAACCAGCCAAGGACGGTGTGCAAGAGGTCGAGCATGGGCGCCGCGGCGCGTAGCACGTCCCCACGTGGGAAAGGAACTCCCGGACCGGGGTGTGCGATGCCGGAGTCGAACTGAAAAAACAGGCGCCCCCGTTGCCAGGAGCGCCCGTGAAAGGTCGACAGAACCTGAGGCCCTTACTCGCGCGAGGCCGTCTCGGGCTTCTTCTCGCCCTGCTGGCTGGCCGCCATGGTGGCGAACGCGATGTTGCCGTAGCCAGCCGCCGCGCAGGAGAACATCACGCGCTTGATGATGCGGAACTGCACCTTCTTGTCGGCCTGAATGTTCACGTCGCCCTTGAAGGAGCCGGAGTCATTCGCCGCGTTGTGCAGGTCCTCGAACTGCTTCTTCATGTCGCGGAGCTTCTCTTCCAGCGCGGGAATGTTGAGGTAGTCCTCGCGGGTGAGGTCGTCGACGCGGCCCACCGACGTGCCGGAGACGATGACCTGGTCCTTCGAGATCTGCACCACCGGCGCCATCTGCAACTCGTCGGTGTTGGAGGCCTCGGGCAACTCGATGTCCTTCGACATCGCGAGGATTTCACCCGTCGCCGAGAAGTTGGCGATGAGGAAGAGCACGAGGATGACGAACATGTCGACGAGCGGCGTCACGTTGAGGTCGGCGTTGACGCTCTTGGGGCCGTGGGCGTGGCCAAACACCTTCGAGTGCTGCAGGCGCTTGCCGTACCGTTTTCCAGGGGCTTCGATGGCCATGGTGTGAATCCTTGTCAGCTGGAGGCGGGCGACACCGACACGCTCGGGAATTGAGCACCGATGCAGGAGTCGATGATGCGCACGAGGTCTTCGTAGAGCACGTTGTCTTCGGTCTGCAGGGTGATGGAGGCCTGGTCCGGCTGCTCCGTCTTCACCTTGGCGAGGTTCTCGAGGAGCTTCTTGAGGTCAAGGCGCCCCTTCTCGTCCTTCACGATGGGAATCGGGTCGTACTGGAGGCCGCCCACCGAGAGCTTGAGCTCCTTCTCGGTGATGAGCAGCGTCGGCGGCGGCGGCTTGTTCTGGTCCGGTTGCTCCTCGGACGCGTTCTGCCCCGACTGCGACACCTGCAGACGCCCCAGCTGCGTCCACACGGCGGTCATGATGAGGAACACGATGGTGACCGCCATCAGGTCGATGAAGGGCACCAGGTTGATGTTGGTGTCGAGGGGCTTCTTGCCGCCTTTGCCACCACCACCGAGGTCCATACCGCCGGCCATGAAAGACTCCTTGGGTCACCCACGCATCGGGCGACGTCACTGCCACTGCTTGGGGTGCGACGAAACAGGCAGACAGTGACGGCCGGGAAGGGTTCCTCCGCGGCCGTCACGGGACACTGGACGAACGACCGACGGTTACTCCTCGGCCTGGGCCGGGACCGTCAGGTTCTTGAACTTGTCCTTGTTCTGCACGACCAGGTTCAACACGGCCACCGACGTCTCGTTGATGTCGTTGATGAGCGACTGGGTGCGGCCGTTGAGGACCGAGAAGAAGATGAGGAGCGGGATGGCGGCGATGAGGCCGAAGCGGGTGCAGTTCATCGCTTCGCCGATGGAGCCGGCGAGGATGGTGGCGCGGTCGGCCGGAGCGGCGTGCGCGACGGCCTTGAACGAGTTGATGAGACCGTCGACCGTGCCGAGCAGACCGGCGAGCATCGCCGCGTTGCCGAGCATCGCGAGGTAGCCGGAGCGCGCCTCGAGCTTCGGGTTCTCACGCAGCGCCGCCTCGTCGAGGGCCGCCTGCACTTCTTCCTCGCCCTTGGGAACGTTCATCAGGCCCGACTTCACGACGTTCGTGAGCGGCGTGGGCTTCTGGCCGGCGACGTAGTTGATCGCCTTGTCGAGGTCGCCCGCGTAGATGTGCTTCTTCAGCCCGCGAAGGAAGCCGTCCTTGTTGATGGCGGCGCCGAAGAAGAGAACGATGGTGCGCTCCACGGTGATGGCCAAGCCAATCACCATGAAGAAAGCGATGGGGTACATACCCCAGCCGCCTTCGACCCACGAGTGGGCGATGGAAGCGAAGAGACCCTGTTCCTCACCACCTGCGGCCTCAGAAGCGAGCGGAATCAGCGATGCGAGCGTCATTGCGGGAATGCCTCCAACCAGTGTCCAGGTGTCCCTGGGGGGTGTCTGTCTTCGGATCAGGACCTGTCCGAAAAGCGCGCGCACCATAAGCGCCTGCTGAAAAGAGTGTCAAGGCGCGACACGGGCCCTTGAAATCGCGGGTCCGCCCACCCGTCGGACGCGCGGTTTTTTCCCGAATATTGAGAGAAGCGACACACGCCAGTGGATCACCCGCGGCGCTCGTGTGAGAGAGTTGCTCCGCATGACGCGGAAGCGAATCGGAGAGCTGCTCCTCGAGCGGAACGTGCTCACGAAGGCGCAGCTCGAGGCGGGTCTGGTCGCGCAGAAGCGCACGCGCCAGCGGCTCGGCATCACCCTCATTCAGCAGGGCGTGCTCACCGAGGCGCAGCTCGCCGGCGCGCTCGCCGCCTCGCTCGGGGTGCCCGCGGTCGACCTCGGCAAGGTGCAGGTCGACTGGAGCGCGGTGCACATGCTGCGCGCGCGGTTCTGCGAGAACCACGAGGTGTTTCCCTTCGGGATCGACGGCAAGGGCACCACGTCCAAGCGGCTCGTGGTGGCGATGGCGGACCCACTGAATCAGGCAGCGCTCGACGAGATTGGCTTCACGACGGGCCTGGGCGTCTCACCGTGCGTGGCGACGCACAGCCAGGTGCGCGAGGCCATCTTGCGCTACTACCACAAGGTGACCGGGAGCGCGGCCGTGCTGCTCCCGTCGAGCGGGAGCCCGGGTGGTGCGACGGTGCGCCTCATCCCTTCACCGGTGGACGACGACGAGCCGGTGGTGATGGGTGAAGAAATCATCTCCGCTCACAACCAGCTGCCGCCCGAGGTGCCCACGCCCGAGAAGGCGGCGTCGCCGAAGCGGAAGCTCGACCCCGCGCTGGCGAAGGACCTGGTTTTCCTCTTCGGTGAGAAGGCGGAAGGCGAAGACGTCAAGACGCTCGAGCGGCGTTTCTGGGCGCTGTTGCGCGCGCTGCAGAAGAAGGGGCTGTTGTCGCGTGAGGAGTTCCTGGCCGAGCTCGGCGAGGAATAGGCCCCTCAGCGAGTCGGGACGCCAGGCACCTCGAGCCACGACCGGCCGCGCTCGTGAACCAACGAACCACGAGAGGCCCCGGGCGTGCGGTGCGTGTTCGAACGCGCCGGTCGCCCGCTTCGTGCACGACACTCCACGTGCGTGGCTCATCCTGGCGCTTTCGACGCCGCCAGGCGCTGAAGACGCGACCGGCGCTCCCGTTCCTCCGCAACGCTGCGCCCTGGCTGCGAGTGGGCGCCTCAGGCCGCGACGCGCGCGGCGCCGGCGTCACGGATTCGTCGCCACGCCGCCGCCACCTCGGTCGACATCGCGAACAGCCCGCAGTCGAGCTCGTGCACCTCGCCCAGCCGCCGCACGCGCTGCACCACCGCCCACACCGTGAGCGGCTCGCCGACGACGTGGAACTCCACGAGGCGGTTCACCTGGAGCGGCTCCTTCGAGAGCGCCACGAAGCGCTTGTCTCCGGCCGAGCGCACGTCGAGCGCCAGCGGCGCCTTTCCACTCCGTACCTCGAAGACGAGCGCCACTGGCGTCATCACCTCGGGAGGACGGAGCGGCGCTTCGTCGGTGCCCGGCTTCGGCTTCGCGGCGGCCTCAGCGGACTGCACGCCGGCCTCGAAGGCGGCGATGGTGGCGGGGATGGTGGGAATCCGTTCGGCCAGTCGGTGCGCGGTCGCCTCGGGCAGTCCCGTCCGGGCGACGAGCGTCGCGGCGTCCACCGTCGCGTTCTCCTCGAGCAGCGCGACGATGACGTCGGCGCGGGCCACGCGCCTGCACCTGGCATCAGGGGCCGGCACGTCGTGGTGGTGCGCGAGCACGTGGGTGAGCGCCTCGGGCAGTTGCCACTTCGCCGCCAGCGCCAGCCCGAACGCCACGTGGTGCGCCTCGAGCAACGGCAGCCACTCGGTCCACGGCCGCATCGGAGCCGCCGGCGTCTTCGTCAGCGCATCTTCGAGGCACCCCAGGACGAGCAGCTTGCCGGCGTCGTGGAGGAGCCCCGCGACGAAGGCCTCTGACGCGTCGGCCCCCTCGGCCTGCGCGAGCGCTTCACACACCAGCGCGCTGGTGAGGGACTGGCGCCAGACGAGGCGGCGCAGCTCGGAGAGCGGGCCCGCGCTCGCGGCGGCGCTGGACACGGTGGCGGCCAGTGCGAGCCGGGTGAGCTCCTTCGCGCCGATGCGGCCCACCGCCAGCGGGAGCGAGGTGACGGCCTCTCCGCGACGGTAGAAGGGCGAGTTCGCCAGCCGCAGCAGGTTGCCGGTGAAGACCGCGTCGGTGCGCATCGCGGCGACGAGGTCGGCAGTGGCGTAGTCGGCCCGTGCCATCACCTGCTGCAGCTTCATCGCGGTGGACGGGTAGGGCGGCACCCGCACCGAGTCCTTCTTGACCGCGTCCCGCAGGGTCTCGTCGAAGTCCATCCCTCACCTCCCGCGCGGTTGCGTGGCGCCATCGCACCGCTGCTGGAGGTGAAGCAAGCCCACGGCCAGCGTCCGAGGTGCCATGCTCGAATGGTCAGAGCCTCCAGTCCCGTCGGATCCGTGCCCCGCGAGGCGACTGGATTCGAACCGTCACTACGGTCTGCACGCACATCACGCGTCACCGTTCGCAGGCCATCACCCCCGTCGTGCGATGAGCGCGGCCATCAGGCCGAACGCGAGGGCCAGCGCTCCGGCCATGACCGCCACGACGATGGCCAGGCCCCCGATGGGATTGTCGTCGCCGGGACCGCTCACCACCCGCCACCACACGTACGCGCCGAACGCCGCGATGGCCGCGAACCCCAGGGCGATGACGACGAGCGCGCGGTGCAAGACGAACGCTCAACGAAGCTCACCGGTGCGTATTCCGGGCTGAGACGGACCATCGCGCGTGAACGCGCGCCTGGCCTGCAAACGACACAGGCCGCTCGAGCGCACCCGAGCGGCCTGCACGCACGCCACGGCTGAGACGAGACGCCTTAAACCTTCGCGCCCGGCGTCTTCTGGAAGCCCGCGTTGAACTCGGTGATGGCCTTGCCGAGGTCGGCCTTGATGCCGTCGGTGAGCTGCTTCTCGGTCTCGATGTTCTTCTGCAGCTGCGGGTACTTCGCGTCGCAGAACTCGAGGAACTCCTTTGCCCAACGGGTGACGTCGGCCACCGGAATCTCACGCAGCCAGCCGCGCTTGCCCGGGTCTTCCTTGTTGGTGCCCGCGTACAGCTGCATGACCTGCTTGCCGACGGAGAGCGGCTCGTACTGCGGCTGCTTGAGCAGCTCGGTGAGGCGCGCACCGCGCGCGAGCACTTCCTGGGTCGCCTTGTCGAGGTCCGAGCCGAACTGCGCGAAGGCCGCCAGCTCGCGGTACTGCGCCAGCTCGAGCTTGAGCGAACCGGCGACCTGCTTCATCGCCTTGATCTGCGCCGCGCCACCCACGCGCGACACCGAGAGGCCGACGTTGATGGCGGGCCGCACGCCGGCGAAGAACAGGTCGGTCTCGAGGAAGATCTGCCCGTCGGTGATGCTGATGACGTTGGTGGGAATGTACGCCGACACGTCGCCGGCCTGCGTCTCGATGACGGGCAGCGCGGTGAGCGAGCCGGCGCCCTCGATGTCCGAGAGCTTGGCCGCGCGCTCCAGCAGGCGCGAGTGGATGAAGAAGACGTCGCCCGGGTACGCCTCACGGCCCGGAGGGCGGCGCAGCAGCAGCGACAGCTGCCGGTACGCCACGGCCTGCTTAGACAGGTCGTCGTAGATGATGAGAGCGTGCATCTTGTTGTCGCGGAAGTACTCGCCGATGGCACAGCCGGTGTACGGCGCGAAGAACTGCATCGGGGCCGCGTCGGCCGCGCTCGCCGCGACCACCACCGTGTAGTCCATGGCGCCGTAGCGGGCGAGCTTGTCGACCACCTGCGCCACCGTCGACTGCTTCTGGCCGATGGCGACGTAGATGCAGAACACGTTCTGCGACTTCTGGTTGATGATGGTGTCGATGGCGACGGCCGTCTTGCCCGTCTGGCGGTCGCCGATGATCAGCTCGCGCTGCCCGCGGCCGACCGGCACCAGCGCGTCGAGCGCCTTGATGCCCGTCTGCATGGGCTCGTGCACCGACTTGCGCTTGACGATGCCAGGCGCCTTCAGCTCGATGCGGCGGAACTCCGTCGACTGAATCGGGCCCTTGCCGTCGATGGGCGTGCCGAGCGCGTCCACCACGCGGCCGAGCAGGCCCTTGCCGACGGGGACCTGGGCGATCTGCCCGGTGCGCTTGACGATGTCGCCCTCACGAATCGCCTTGAAGTCGCCCATGATGGCGACGCCGACGTTGTCTTCCTCGAGGTTCATCACCAGTCCGCGGACGCCGTTCGAGAACTCGACCAGCTCGCCAGACTGCGAAGAGTCCAGCCCGTGCACGCGCGCGATACCGTCGCCGACCGCGAGCACCGTGCCGGTCTCGGCCACCGTCATCTGCTTGCCGTACTCTTGAATCTGCTCCTTGAGGATGCGGCTGATTTCGTCGGCGCGGATCTGCATGGTGTTTGGCTTCCTTCAGTCGGGGGAAACGCGGCGCGCCGTACCATGGGCCAACGCACCATGTCAGGTGATTTTTCCACCCCGTTCCAGAAGCCCTTCTACGAGCCTCAGAAGGAGAGCGAGGCCACCGTCCACGCGCGCTGCCGGGCCGCCTCGGCGTCGTCGCCGGTGAGCGTTCCGGCTATCACCGCGAGGCCCGCCGACGTGGTCGGCACGGCGTCCAGCACGTCGCGCAGGTCGCCCGGCCGGGCGCTGATGACGTCAGGCGCGAGGCGGTGGAGCTCCTCGTCGGTCAGCCCGACGTGCAGCTCGCCGCCGCAGGTGAGCGCCAGCCAGACGGCGCCGGCCAGCCCGCTCGGGTCGCTCCAGGGAGCCTTCGAGAGGATGCGGGCCCCGACGCGCGGCACGGGAACCGAGGCGATGACGGCGTCGAGGTGGTCCGCGATCCACGCGCGGCCGTCTTCGAACCGCACCACCAGGCCGCGCTCGTCGGGTTCGCGGCTGCAGGGGCGAACGGAGAGGGCGCCGGTCTCGTCGAGCAGGGCGCGCGGCTCGGTCGACGAGGGATGTCCAGGCGGGACGGGGCAGAAGACGAGGCCGCGCATCAGGCACGCCACCAGCGTCTGCACCCACCGGATGCCGGCCGGGAGCGCACACCCGACGCGCTCCCCGTCGACATTCCACGCGAGGCCGGCAGCGCGGCCAGGCGTTCGGCGCCGCTCCACAGCGTCATGGCCGGGGCGACGTGGTCGGCGGCGCCGGCGAAGTGCTCGTCGACGGACGGCGCGACGCCCCACGGCTACGCGGCGTGGAAGCGGTCGAGCGCGTTCACGCGGCGGCCTTGATGAGTCGGCCCACCGTCGGCTGGGTGCCCACGTGTGGCTCGAGGCGGTCGATGAGGTAGCCCAGGAACGCCCGGCGGCAGACGAGGGTCTCGTCGATGTGCCCACGGGCCAGCCACCCGGCGGCGACCCCGGCGTGCACCGCGCGGAACTCCCGGCGAACGGCCTCGAGGCGTTCACGCAGGCCCGAGAGCCCGGCCGTCGGCGGCTGGAGGATCTGCTGGCCCACCATCGTCGCCCACCGCACGAAGGCGTGGCGCTGGTCCTGGTCGAGCTCGGCCTCGTGCGACAGGCGCTCGAGGACGACCTGGAGGCGGTCCATCGACAACGCTTCAACGATTCGTTCGGTCTCGCCAGCCATGAATGACTCCCGTGGGCGGGGGGGAGGAGGTCCGCCCGGTGGGAGTCCGTCGGTGCAAGGTCAGATCCACGCGCAACAGGCGAGGCCGTCGAGCGAGCTCGCGGGTCCGACTCAAAGACAGAGTCGCCTGCGACTCACTCACCCGAGAGCGCGCCGCCGAGGCCCTGCATGAGCTGCTGAATCTGTTTGCCCTGCTGATCGACCTGCTTCTTCTGCTCGCTCTTGCGCTTCTCTTCCTGCGCCTTCTCGTCCTTCTCCTCTTCCTGCTTCTTCTTGAGCGCCTCCTCGCGGGCGGCGAGCTCGGTCTCTTTCGCGCGCAGCGCCTGCTCTTTGGCCGACAGCTCCTTCGCGCGTCCGTCTCCAGGCGGCCCGCACGTCGAAGGGTCGTCCGCACAGCGCAGCTTCTCGTCTTCGCGTTTTGCCTCGGCGTCGAGTTCGGCCTGGGTCTTCTGGGTGAGCGCCTTCGCGCGCGCGCTGCCCTTCTCGACCTTCACCTTCGGGGTCGGCGCGGGCGTCTGGCTGAGCAGCAGGGCCGTGCAGAGCGTCACGAACATGAAGCGCAGCGTAGCAGGCCAGGGCCGGCGCTTCGACCGGTCGAAGCCTCACCTCGAGATGGCGGTGGGCGTCAGAAAGCTTCGCGGCTCGCTCACCATCGGGGGTGCGCGGGGTCGTTGAACGCGATGGGTGCCGCCAGACACATGTCGGGAATGCCGAACGCGTCGACCAGCCCGACGGCGTCGACGCGCACCTCGGCCAACAGCGACGGAATCAGCTTGCGCACCGCGCGGGCCCTGGGCGCTTCGAAGACACCGTCCTCGAGGAACCAGCCGAGGTGACGCTCGAGGGTGCACAGGCCATGAAGCTCACGCAGCCGACTCAACGCCCTGGCCTCGTCACCGGTCGCGCGTCGCACGCCGGCCTCGAAGGCCTCCAGCACCCTCCGCTCGACGTGGGCGTTGGCGAGGGCGACGAGGTGCTCCTGCACGTCGAGGAAGGCGCGCGTGGGCTCCACCTTCGCGTCGAGGCGCTTCTTGAGGCGCTGGGCGGCCGAGGCGAGGAGCGTCTGCTCCCGGTACGACAGCGCGGCAAGCTGCACCTCGGCGCTGCGCAAGCCGGTCTCGTCCGTCATGCGGGCGCTGACCGGGTTCTTCTCGGTCACCACCGTCTTGGCGCGTTGCAGCAGGTACCGCACCAGGCCCGAAGCGCCGCCGCGGGTGAACTGCTGCCGAAAGCCCGTCAACAGGGACTTCGCCACCAACTGCAGCAGCACCGTGTTGTCGCCCTCGAAGGTGGTGAAGATGTCGGCGTCGGCGCGTGCGTCGGCGAGGCGGTTGACCGCGAGGTAGCCCTGGCCCCCACAGGCTTCGCGGCAGGCCTGCAACGTCGCGCTCGCGTGCCAGGTGGCGGCGGCCTTGATCCCCGCGACGGTGGCTTCGACCTCTCGGGTATCGGCGCCCGGCGGGAGCGCCAGGAACTCGTCCCGCGCTGCGTCGATGGCGAAGTGAAAGGCATACGTCGCCGCGAGCGAGGGAAGGAGCCGCCGTTGATGCGTGGGGTAGTCGAGGAGCAACGTCTCGGGCTCCGAGGTGGGGCCGAACTGGCGGCGCTGCGTCGCGTAGCGGATGGCGATGGTGAGCCCGAGCTTCGAGGCCGACAGCCCGCCCGAGGCCACCGCGATGCGCCCGCCCACGAGCGTGCCCAGCATGGTGAAGAACCGCTTCGAGGGGCTCTCGATGGGCGACTCGTAGCGTCCTTCGGGAGTGATCCGCGCATAGCGTCCCAGCAGGTTCCCCGCCGGCACCCGCACCTCGTCGAACCACAGGCGGCCGTTGTCGACGCCATTGAGGCCGAGCTTGTGGCCGCAGTCCCCGATGCGCACGCCGGGGAGGACCGTTCCGTCGTCGCGCCGAATCGGCACCACCACCGCATGGACGCCGTGGCGCACGCCGTCGACCTCGAGCTGCGCGAACACCGTCGCCATCTTCGCGTGGAGCGCGGCGTTTCCCGCCCAGTCCTTGCGCGCCGATTCGGTGGGCGTGTGGATGACGAGCTCCATGGTGGCGGCGTCGTAGCGAGCCACCGTCTCGAGGTCGGCGACGTTGCTGCCATGGCCCACCTCGCTCATGGCGAAGCAGCCAGGCAGCTCGAGCGAGGCCACCTGGGGGAGCCACTCGTTGCGCTGCTCGTCGGTGCCGAGGAAGAAGACGCTCCCGCCCCACAGGCCGAACTGCACGCCGAACTTCACGAGCAGCGACAGGTCTCCGGTGCCGAGGGTCTCGAAGACCGCGAGGAAGGGCCCGAGCGAATCGGCGGTCGAGGTGACGCCCGGGTAGGCGAGCGCTCCGAGGCCGCGGTCGGCGAGGGACCTGAGCCAGGAGAAGATGACGTCGCGGTGCGCCTCTTTCGGCACGCCATACATCGCGCGGTGGGCGGGCTCCGCGAGGAAGGCGCGGGCGCGGTTGCGGGCGTCGGCGAAGCGCCCATCGAGCACGGCCTGGAGCGCCCCCGCCGAGAACCTGGGTCGTGGTGGCGTCGCGTCGGCGTGGACCGCGGGTGACGCCAGCGCGTCGGTCGAGAGCATCGCCTCCACGGTGCGCAGCGCGTCGAGCGTGGCGCGGTCGTGGGTGACGTCGACGGAGCCCATCGCTTCGGCGAGCGCCGTGAGGGAGCGACGGGCGTCGGGCGACAGCGACGGGGCCGACTCGTCCAGGCTGCGCTTGAGCCGGGCGAGCGCGTCGGCGCCGGGTGGGGTCTTCGGGTCGAGCCAATCGCCAAGGGCCTCCCGCAGGCGGGGCTTGAGCCAGGGCTGTGCGGTGATGCGCGCCTGCAGCAGGCTGCGTTCGGCCTCGGAGAGGTCGCCATCGGCCCACGCCACGTACAGCAGAGGAAGGAACGGTCGCAGCTCGGGCTCGTTCAGCAGCGTGGACAGGCTCATTCGCGCTCAGGTGTCGCCCAGCGACGCTCCCGGCAAGGCGAACTGGCTGCGAGCCATGCCCAACTCGTCGTCTGCTTGAGCGGAAATGAGCAACTCGCGGGCCCTTCGAGATGGGAAGTGCCGTCCGTCGGAGCCTCACGGACGGGCTGGATTCTGTTCGACTTGACAGCACGTCCGCTTCAACAGATATTGTCGTTCATCCGCTGGCGAACCTGTTCGCCGGCACGACACGACGGAGGAGTCCTCATGAGCGCGGCCCAGGTGATCGATCTCGGTGAGTTCCGGAAGAAGCGGACCGAGGTGCAGCCGTCGATGATGTCGCGCTCCGTGTCGACGCCGCCGGTGGTCCCCGTCTGGGTCTGGGTGTGGGTATGGCCGGCGCCGTTCGTTCGTCCGTAAGCGCAGGTCCGTCGGTGGAGCGAGAGGGGCCGGGCGCCTCACTGGGGCGGACCTTGCGTCGGCTGCGCACGCAGCGCGGGTTGTCGCTCGAACGCCTCTCCGAGCTGTGCGGGGTCAGTCGCGCGATGCTGAGTCAGGTGGAGTCGGGCCGCTCGATGCCGACCATCACGGTGCTGGGGCGCGTGGCGGGCGGGCTCAAGGTGCCGGTGGGACACCTCCTCGATGGCGGGAAGGACGCGTCGGTGGTGGTGACGCGGCAGCCGTCGACGACCTGGCAGGACGTGGCGCCGGGCGCGCGGCTGCGGGAGCTCTCGCCCGACCCTCGGCTGGCGCGCGTGCGCTGGTACGAGCTGGTGTTGCAGCCAGGCACCTCGGTGCCGTTGCCCGCCGTGGCCGCGGGAGACGCCGTCAACCTCGTCGTCGACCAGGGACGCGTCGAGCTGGCGCAGGGCGCCGAGGTACCGGTGGTGCTCGAGACCTCTGATGCCTCGGCGTTGGTCGCTGATGGCCCGGTGCGGGTCAGCGCAAAGGCCGCGGCGACCGTGTACGTGTTGCTCTCACGGCCGCTGTAGCCCATCGCTCCGAGCCCCGATTCACCGTTCGGCCCTTCCGCCGACCCGAACGTCAGGGCCGCTTTGCCAGGACGCCCGTCTTCCGCTTCAGCTCGCGCACCACGGAGGGCGTGGGGTTGACCCACGTGCTCCACACGCGGTCCATCTTGCCGGAGTTCGAGGGCGTGAGGCGCTCGCTGACCAGCGCGCCGCTCGTGTGGTCGCTCGCAGGCTCGCCCCAGGCACGCATCGTCGAGTCCCCTCCCTCGACGACCTCGGTGAGGCCGAGGACCCTGGCGAAGCTCTCGCCGTGCTGGCCGGGAGACACGCGGAAACCGTCAACGCGCTGGAGTCGATGTTCACCCGCCGTGCGCTCGTCCTCGAGGTGTCACTGCCGGCGACGTTCAGCGTGGTGGCAGCTCGAGGTCAGCCCGCCAGGTTCCGCACGTGGCCCTTCTCGCACATGAGGGTCCCACTGCCGGCGGACTTCATGCCCCGACCGCACACCCGACACGAGGGCAGCATGTTCGCCACCGCCGCCTTCTGCTCGGGCGTGGAGCGACGCAGCTGACGAATCGACTCCACCGACGCTTGCGGCTGCGCGACCGAGACCGGCGCGACCACCGCGGGCGGCGGAACGGGCACGGGCTTCGCCATCACCGGCACGGGCTTCGCCATCACGGGCGCAGGCTTCGCCATCACGGGCGCAGGCTTCGTGGCCACCGGTGCCGGCTTCGGGGCGACGGCGGCTGGGGACTCGAGGCTGCTCTCGAGCTGCTCCCGCACCTTCGCGAGCAGCTCACCGCGCACGCCCTTGTACTTCGAGGCCACCGCGTCGAAGCGGGCCATGACGTCCTTCATCGACGTCGCGCCCGGCTTCACCAGCTCCTCGCGCACCTTCGCGAGCAGCTCGCCGCGCACGCCCTTGTACCGGGCCTGGATCTCATCGAATCGGCTGATCACTTCGTGGACGCTCTGCGCCATGTCCGTCGGGCCTCCTGGGTCACCCGTCACGAGCGTGATCCGCTCAGGCAACACCTGCAAGCCCCTCCGTTACAACACATGTATGGCAGGTCCAGCGTGTTTCGAAAGACGCTGTGAGTTCGCATGGTTGCGATGATGACGAAGTGCGTCGCAGGCCGATTTACCGCCGTTCCAGCTCGATTCCGGCCTTGCGTTCACCCGGCGAGCGGGCCGTTTTGGCAGTCACTGCAGGTCCGCTCGCCATCATTCGCGTCGGTCTCCATCTCGCGCTGATCAGTTCGAGCACTCACACAACAGACACCGGGCCGAGTCGCTGGTGTAGCCCGCGCACCCAGCTCCAGGAATCGGTCGCACCCGGCGAGCAGGAGACCGAGCAGCGAAAGCGTCGTGGTCTTCATGAACACGAGGGAGCCTCCGTCACGGCCCACCTCGCACCGCACCCGCGCCCAGGGCCGCGCGCGCCTCGCTCGCCTCGAGCCCCACTGCGACTTTGCGAGCACCCTCACGGTCGTCGCGGCTCGACAGGCGCTCCACCCGCTCGGCGCGAAGCGTCGGCGTCAGGCCGGAGGCGGGAAGCGCCGGGAGCCGTTCGAGCGCCGCGTCGTCTTCTCCCCGCGCCAGCAGCACGCGCACGCGCGCCACGCGGGACTCCTCGCCAGCCGTCAGGCCGGGAGCACCGTCGCGAGACTCCGCTCCACCGCGTCGGTGAGGAGCCGCGCCTCATCGACCGTGAGCGACAGCGGCGGCATGAGCACCAGCACATTGCCGAGCGGCCGCATCCACACGCCGTGCTTGCGCGCCTCGAGGCACACCTTGAAGCCCAGGCGGTCGGCGAAGGGAAACGCGGCCTTCGTCGCCCGGTCCTGAACCAGCTCGAGGCCGACCATGAGCCCGCGTTGGCGCACGTCACCGACGTTTGGGTGCTCGGCCAGCCGCGCGAGGCCTTCTCGCAGGACCTCGACGACGGGCATCATGCGCTCGAGCGTGTCGTCCGTCTCGAACAGCTCCAGCGATGCGAGCGCCGCGGCACAGGCGAGCGGATTGCCCGTGTACGTGTGCCCATGAAAGAACGTCTTCGCGTCGGCGAACGGCCCCAGGAACGCCTGGTACACGCGGTCGGTGGCCAGCGTCGCCGCGAGCGGCAGGTAGCCTCCGGACAGTCCCTTCGCCAGACACAGCAGGTCGGGCCGCACGTCTTCCTGCTCGACCGCGAACAGCGTGCCCGTGCGCCCAAACCCCGTCGCCACTTCGTCGCAGAGCAGCAGCACGTCGTACTTCCGGCACAGCGCCTCGAGGCCCTTCAGGTACCCCTTCGGCTGCATCAACATGCCGGCGGCGCCCTGCACGAGGGGCTCGACGACGAGGCCGGCGATGGAGTCCTTCCCGTGGGAGAGCACGCGCTCCGCGGCCGCCAGCGACTCGCCCAGCACGTCACGGCCCGGCCAGCGGTACGCGTGCGGCGTGGGGATGCGCTCGACGGGGAAGAGGAGATGCCGGAAGCGCTCGTGGAACAGGTCCATGCCGCCGACGCTCACCGAGCCGATGGTGTCTCCGTGGTAGGCCTCGCTGAGCGCCACGAAGCGCTGCTTCTGGGGCCGCCCGGTGAGCTGCCAGTACTGGTACGCGAGCTTGACGGCCACCTCCACGGCGGTGCTGCCCGAGTCCGAATAGAAGACGTGGGAGAGCCCCTGGGGGGCCTTCGCGACGAGTTTCTGCGCGAGCTCGATGCTGGGCACCGAGGCGAGGCCGAGCAGCGTGCTGTGGGCCACCTTGTCGAGCTGCGCTTTCACCGCGGCGTCGATTTCCGGCCGGCGATGGCCATGCACCGTCACCCAGAGCGACGAGACGGCGTCGAGGTAGCGGCGTCGCTCGGTGTCGATGAGCCAGTTGCCCTCGGCGCGCTCGATGATGAGCGGCGAGTCGTCGGGCCACTGCTGCATCTGGGTGAAGGGATGCCAGACGTGCGCGCGGTCGGCCTCGAGCAACGCGGCGGTGCGTGTGCCGGTGACGGCGGGGGATGAGGGGCGACGCACGCGCGGCGGCAGAGACTCGAGCGCCGAGAGAAGGCCGTCGACGTGCGCGTCCGTGTGCGCGGCGGAGAGCGAGATGCGCAGCCGGCTGGTGCCGTCGGGCACGGTGGGCGGGCGAATGGCTTTGACGAGGAAGCCCTGCGCACGAAGGGTCTGGCTGGCGGCGAGCGCGGCCTCGGGCGTGCCCTGGATGAGCGAGAAGATGGCCGAGTCCCCAGCCACCTCGAAGCCCAGCGTGCGGGCTCCAGCGGCGAAGCGCTCGATGTGACGCCAGAGGCGCTCTCGACGGCTCGGGTCGGTCCGGAGCAGCTCGAGCGACGCCCGGGCGGCGGCGACCACGGCCGCGGGCAGCGCGGTGGAGAAGATGAGGGGGCGCGCGGTGGAGAGCAGCAGCTCCCGGACGGCGCGCGAGGTGGCGACGTAGGCCCCGCTCGAGCCGATCGCCTTCGACAAGGTGCCCATCACCACGTCAGGGCGAACGTCTTCGGCTTCACAGAGGCCCGCGCCGCGATGGCCGAACAGCCCGGTGGCGTGCGCTTCGTCGACGTACAGCGCGGCGTGATGCTGGCGACACAGCTGGGACAACTCGCTCAGCGGCGCGCGGTCCCCATCCATCGAGAACACCGAGTCGGTGACGACGATCTGCCGGCGCCCGCGATGCACCGTCATCAGCCGGGCGAGCTCCTGCACGTTGCGATGCGGAAAGACGACGACGCGCGCCTTCGAGAGCCGGCAGCCATCGATGAGCGAGGCGTGGTTGAGCGCGTCGGAGAAGACGACGTCCTTTTCGCTGACCAGCGCCGGGAGCGCCGCCGTGTTCGCCGCGTAGCCGGAGTTGAAGAGGAGCGCGGCCTCGGTGCCCTCGAAGTGTGAGAGCTCGGCTTCGAGGGCCTGGTGCTCGGTGGAGTCTCCAGTGACGAGGCGGGAGGCGCCGCTGCCCAGCCCGAAGCGCGCGATGGCGTGGGTGGCTGCGTCCCTGACGACGGGATGGTTGGCGAGCCCGAGGTAGTCGTTCGAGGAGAAGTTGAGGTACGCCTTGCCGTCGAGGCGCACGATGGCCCCCTGGGGACTCTCGAGGGGCTCCAGGGAACGGCGCAGGCCCTTCGCGTCGAGGCGCGAAAGCTCGGCGGTGGCGAACTCGTCGAGCGTCACTGCGAGAGGGGCTTGTCGACGGCGGGCTCGAGCGCGCTGACGCCAGCTTTTTTCAGCAACGCCATGTCGTCGCTGAAGTCGGGGTTGGCGGTGGTGAGGAGCTTCTCTCCGAAGAAGAGGCTGTTCGCGCCGGCCATCATGCAGAGCAGCTGCGCCTCTTCCGACATCTGGAGCCGCCCGGCCGACAGCCGCACCATCGAGGCAGGCATCACGATTCGCGCGGTGGCAATCATCCGCACCATCTCGGTGAAGTCGACACGCTGCTGTTGCTCCAGCGGCGTGCCCTCGACGGCGACGAGCGCGTTGACGGGAACGGACTCGGGATGCTTCGGCTGGTTGGCCAGCGTGACGAGCATCTCGCAGCGCTGTTCGACGGTCTCGCCCAGGCCGATGATGCCGCCGGAGCAGACCTCGATGCCCGCGTCGCGCACGTGGCGCAGCGTGCGCAGCCGGTCCTGGTAGGTGCGGGTCGAGATGATGTCGGCGTAGTGGCTCTCGCCGGTGTCGAGGTTGTGGTTGTAGGCGTCGAGGCCGGCTTCCTTGAGGCGCTGCGCCTGGGACTCCGACAGCATGCCCAGCGTGCAGCAGGCCTCCATGCCGAGCGACTTCACGCCGCGCACCATGTCGAGCACCGCATCGAACTGGGGGCCGTCCTTCACTTCACGCCAGGCGGCGCCCATGCAGAAGCGGGTGGCTCCGGCGGCGCGGGCCTTCTGCGCATCGGCCAGCACCGCGTCGACCTGCATCAACTTCTCGGCCTTCACGCCGGTGTCGTAGCGGGCAGCCTGCGGACAGTAGGCGCAGTCTTCGGGGCAGCCGCCGGTCTTGATCGACAACAGGCTGCACAGCTGTACCTTGTGGTCCTTCCACACCGCGCGGTGGACGGTCTGCGCGCGGTACACGAGCTCGAGGAGGGGGAGCTCGTACACGGCCTTCACTTCCGCGACGGTCCAGTCGTGACGCAGGTCGGGGGCCCTGGCGGAAGTGGGGGACTGGAGAGGCCTGGGGGACGTGACTGGATGGGTGGGCTCGGAGATCGCCATGGGCCGGTGGCTACGGAGAGCTTTGGGGCTTGTCAACCGTTCGGGTGGGTTGGGTTGACGACACACCTGGGTTTCACGTGCCGCATCGCTTGCGGGTCATTGCCCACGTTGCCGGCAGGTGTGGCATACGTGCCATGATTGTCACGGTCACGAAAACGAAATGAAGCGATAACCATATGAATTCTCATCCTCACACTGACGGGCATGTCCCTTGCTGACCCGATGCGTCATGCAGGAGGCTCTTCCAGTGATGCAGCGACCGGGAGCCGACGACGAAGGAGCAGCGCCGATGGAAACGACGACGTTCATGAAGCCGAAGTTCGCCATCTCCGCGCTGCCCGGGACGGGTGAGTTGCACGTGCAGGTCAAGGCGAACGCCGACCAGCCGGTGCGGGTCTTCACGCTCCAGGGCTCTGTCGTCGCGAACACGAACTGACGCTGCGGTCGTTTCCCCGCGCCTTGACCCCGCGCCTTGACCCCGCGCCTCTCCGTCTGACAGACCGGCGCACATGAACCCACCGTTGGCAGCCGTCGTGCTGTGTGCCGGCAAAGGCACGCGCATGAAGTCCGAGAAGGCGAAGGTGCTCCACCCGCTGCTTGGACGGCCGCTGGCGTACTACCCCATCACGCGCGCGTTCGAGTCGGGCTGCCAGCAGGTGGTGGCGGTGGTGGGGCATCAGGGCGAGGCGGTGCGCGCGAGTCTGGCGAAGGCGTTCGAGGGCCAGGCGCTGGCGTTCTCGACCCAGGAGCAGCAACGGGGCACGGGCGACGCGGTGGCGGCGGCGAGAGGCGCGCTGACGGGGTTCTCGGGCGCGGTCCTCATTTTGTATGGCGATGTGCCGCTGCTGACGGCCGAGCTGCTGACGAAGCTGGTGGCGGCGTTCCGCGCGAGCAAGGGGCCGCTGGCGATGGTGACGTGTCGTCCTCCGAATCCGCACGGGTACGGGCGGGTGTTGCGCGGGCACGGGCACCGGGTCGAGGGCGTGGTGGAGCAGAAGGACGCGACGCCGGAGCAACGCCTCATCGTGGAAATCAACGCGGGGATTTACGTCGCCGACGCGAAGTTCCTCTGGGGCGCGCTCGAGACGCTGACGCCGCAGAACGCGCAGGGCGAGCTGTACCTCACCGACATCGTCACGAAGGCCGCGGCGGTGGGTGAGGTGGCGGTGGTGGAGGCCGACGCGCGCGAGGTGGAAGGCGTAAACGACCTCGCCGAACTGGCGGAGCGCACGGAGCTGATGCGGGCTCGAATCAACCTGCGGCACCTCAAGGCGGGCGTGACGGTGGTGCATCCCGCCTCGACGTTCATCGACGAGGGCGTGGAGATTGGGCCTGACACGACGATTGGGCCGAACGTCTCCATCTCGGGCGAGTGTGAGATTGGCTCGGGCGTGACGCTTGGACAGGGCTCGGTGCTGACGCACTCGACGGTCGGAGACGGCACCGAGGTGAAGCCGTACTCGGTGCTCGAGGAGGCCGTGGTCGGGCCGCGCTGTCACGTCGGGCCGTTCGCGAGGCTGCGGCCGGGCACGGTGCTCGACGAGGGCGTGCACATCGGCAACTTCGTCGAGACGAAGAAGACGCGGCTGAAGAAGGGGAGCAAGGCGAACCACCTCGCGTACCTGGGTGACGCGCAGATTGGCTCCGGCTGCAACATCGGCGCGGGCACCATCACGTGCAACTACGACGGGGTGAACAAGCACCAGACGGTGTTGGGTGACGGCGTCTTCGTCGGCTCGGACACGCAGCTGGTGGCGCCGGTGAAGGTGGGCGACGGGGCGTTCATCGCGGCGGGCAGCACGATTACCGAGAACGTGCCAGCGAATGCGCTCGGCCTCTCGCGGGTTCCGCAGCAGAACAAGGAAGGCTGGGCGGAGCGGCGACGAAAGGTGCTCGAGGGAATGAAGAAGAAAGAGTGAAGGCCCCGCGAGATGAAGGCCGGAGCGAACGAAGGCGAGCGGGACCTGAAGTGACTGCCTGAACTGCCCCGCTCGCCGGGTGGGTGAAGGCCGGAATCGAGCCTGAAAGATGTGCGGAATCGTCGGCTACGTCGGTGACAAGCAGGCAGCGCAGGTCCTCGTCGGAGGCCTCAAGCGCCTCGAGTATCGCGGCTACGACTCCGCGGGCGTCGCGGTGCTGGACGGCGGCGTGCTCACCGTCCTTCGCGCGACCGGCAAGCTCAAGAACCTCGAGGGCAAGGTTGCCACCGAGCAGCCGAAGGGCTCCGTCGGCATCGGCCACACCCGCTGGGCGACGCACGGCCGGCCCTCCGACGACAACGCGCACCCGCACACCTTCGAGGGCGTCTCGGTCGTCCACAACGGCATCATCGAGAACCACCTCGCGCTCAAGGCCGAGCTCAAGGGCAAGGGCCACGTCTTCTCCAGCGAGACCGACAGCGAGGTGTTCGCCCACCTCATCCGCCAGGAGCTCAAGGCCGGCAGTGACCTCGTCGCCTCGGTGCGCGCCGCCACCCGCCGCGTGAAGGGCACCTACGCGCTCGTCGTCGTCACCGAGGCCGAGCCCACCCACCTCGTCTGCACCCGCGAGGCGCAGCCCATGGTGCTCGGGCTCTCCCAGGGCCAGAACTTCGTCGCCAGCGACGTGCCCGCGCTGCTCGACCACACCCGCGACGTCATCTTCATGGAGGACGGTGACCTCGCCGTCGTCGAGAAGGAAGGCATTCGCCTGCTCGATCGCTCCGGCGCCGCCGTCACGCGCAAGGTGACGCGCATCGACTGGACGCCCGGCATGGCCGAGAAGGGCGGCCACAAGCACTTCATGCACAAGGAGATCTGCGAGCAGCCCCGCGCGCTCGCCGACACCCTGCGCGGCCGCATCCTGCGCAGCGAGGGCGACGTGCACTTCGACGGCTGGAACCTCTCCGAGGCCCAGGTGAAGTCGATGGAGCGCGTGTGGATCCTCGCGTGCGGCACCTCGTACCACTCGGGCCTCGCCGGGAAGTGGATGATCGAGTCCCTCGCCCGCATTCCCGTCGAGGTCGAGCTGGCCTCCGAGTTCCGCTACCGCGACCCGCTCGTCTCGAAGCAGCAGCTGGCCGTCGCCATCAGCCAGTCCGGCGAGACGCTCGACACGCTCGCCGCCATGCGCGAGGCGAAGGCCCGCGGCGCCACCACCATGACGCTCTGCAACGTCATCGGCTCGGCCATGACGCGCGAAGCGGACTTCACGGTGCTCACCAACGCCGGCCCGGAGATCGGCGTCGCGTCGACGAAGGCCTTCACCACGCAGCTCGCCGGCCTCTACCTGCTCGCCATCAAGCTGGGCCGCCTCAAGGGCACGCTCGACTCGAAGGCCGCGCAGGTGCACCTGGAGAAGCTCTCCGAGGTGCCCAAGCTGGTGGAAGAGGTGCTGCACACCGAGGCGAAGGTGAAGGAGATCGCCCGCACCTACGTGAACGCGCAGGACTTCCTCTTCCTCGGACGCGGGCCGATGCAGTCGGTGGCGCTCGAGGGCGCGCTCAAGCTGAAGGAGATCTCCTACATCCACGCCGAGGGCTACGCGGGCGGTGAGATGAAGCATGGGCCCATCGCGCTCATCGACGAGAAGATGCCGGTCGTGGTCGTCGCGCCGATCGAGCCGCACGTGCACTACGAGAAGATCATCGGGAACATCGAAGAGGTGCGCGCGCGCGGCGGGCAGGTCATCGCCGTCGTCGAAGCCGGAGACGCCCACGTGCACGGGCTGGCGAACCACGTCATCGAGATTCCCAAGACGAGCGCGCTCATCGCGCCCATCGTGGCCACCGTGCCGCTGCAGCTGCTCGCGTACCATGTGGCGGATCTGCGCGGCACCGACGTGGATCAGCCGCGGAACCTCGCGAAGAGCGTCACGGTGGAGTGATTCGGCAGGCCATCGGTGAGGGCCTGTGAGTCGGCCTGCCACCGAACCAAAGCTCCAGACGCTCCTACCGCCTCGCGCTCCAGGACGGCATCGAAGCGGCCTCTGAAGACCTGCTCGATGACGGCCCAGTGCGCATGCCGTGACGTGGTGACGACGGCCTCAGGGCGGCAGCTGTCGCACCGCACTCCCGATGGCCGTGCGCCATTGCGACAGACTGTTCTGAGACACCTTCCACGTCAGCACCCGCTGACCGTTCGCATCGAACACGACGGTGTCGTGTTTGACGGCGTTCGGGTCGAGCTCGCGCCACGCCGTGCGCGACGGGCTCGGGTCCCGGAACAGAGGCATCGTCAGCGCCGGTGAGGGCGGCGACGACAAGAACCAGCTCGCGTTCGAATCGGACACCGCGACGAACTGCACCGAACGGCCTTCGTTCTTCAGCTCCGTCCACAACGACTCGGCGATCCCAGCCTGGGACCGACACGTCGTTCAAAAGCCCTCTATCATCACGACGACCAGGGCCCGGCCCTGGAACGCCGAGAGGCCGTAGCTCTGGTTGAAGCGCGGGCTCTGTGGCTGCAGGTCCGTCAGCTGCCAGGCCGGATACATCGCCGCCATCGTCATGCCGCCCGCGGCGCCTCCTGCCGCGGCACCTCCAGCCGTGGAGCCCCCGGCCGCCGCCCCACCTGCCTGGGCGAGGCCGCCGGCCGTTCCCCCACCGGGCATTCCCCCAGCCGCCATGCCACCACCCTGCGCCGTCCCACCTGCGGAACCAGACGGCTCCATCATCGCGCCGCCACACGCCACCAGGACGGTGACGAGCGCAGCCACGAGTCCCTGGAACCTCGGCCATTGCTTCATTGCAGAACCTCCTTCACGACGGATTCGACGAGAAATACCTCTTCACCCACCAACCTGCGCGCCAGCGACCCATCGGCCCGGAACACCTCGACGATGGGCAAGCCGGCGGCGCCCGGAACCAACGCCCCCAGCGCCTCGGCGTCGAGGTTCGTCGCGTCGACCCGCCGCACCACCACCCGCGGTTCGCGAGCCTCGAGCGCGTCGATGACCGGCTTGAGCTTCACACACGGCACACACCACGTGGCCCAGTAGTCTACCACCGTCACGCGGCCCGCGGCGGGCGTGGCCTCGACGCGCGGGGCCGCTGGTGCGAACACCTCGAAGGCGCCGGCGAACCCCGCGAAGACGCCGACCGACGGAATGAACTGCAGCCCCTCGGTGCGTTGCCACACCGGCACCCGGCCCGCCACGAAGACGGTGAGCGCGTCGAGCACCTTGAGCTGCACCGACGGCGTGGCGGTGAGCCACACCCCACCGGTGTTGACGGAGGCGAGCCGCTCGGTGGTGAAGGGGTCGATTTCGGAGGACTGCGCGCGCCACTGCGTCTCCAGGCCCAGCGCGAAGGAGAGCCGATCGGCGAGCGGACCCACCGTCGCGCCGACCGTGCCGCGCAGCTCCGGACCCCACCGCAGCCCATCGCGGGCATCGGCCAGGGCCAGCCGGGCCGTTCCGGTGACGAAGAGGCCCACCCGGGAGGGGAGCGAGACCCGCACGTCGACGTCCCCCAGCGCCCAGGTGGTGCCACGCCCGAGGGTGAGGTAGCGCGCGTTCTCGAGAATGGCGACTTCGCCACTGCGGGCCGCGTACGCCCCCGTCGGGAGCGCCAGCCCCAGCTGTCCCTGCAGCCGCACCCGCCCGAGCCTCGTCAGGAACCGTCCCCGCGCCTCGAGGTCGCCAAAGCCCACGTCGCGCTGCGCACCATTCACCACGTCGGCGCGCGCGATGACGCCCACCGGGGCCTGCACCTCGAGACCGAACCCCTCGCCACGCCCGAACCCTGCCAGCAGCGTCGCCAGGCCGAGGTCCAGGCGTGCCTGGGTGGGGTCGTCGACGGGACCGCCGTTCGCGTGACGGGAAGGAAACGGAATCCACCCGGCGACGAGCTGGGCCGTCACCGCCCATGCGTCGGCACGGGAAGAGAGCGTCACACCGTCGGCTCCCGCCGGGAGCGCCGGGTTCACTCAGGTGGTGCACTGGGCCTGCGCCAGCGGGGCGACGAGGACCAGGGTGAGGGCGAGGATGCGCACGGGCTCCTTACGTCGGACGAACGAACTGGTTACGGGAGCTGTAACCGCTTTCCGCACCGCGCGTAGCGGTGCCGCAATTCCCACCCTTTTTCCGGAGTTTTTCATGACCCGAGTCGTCGTGTGTGCCGTCGTGTTCGTTTCGCTCGGCGCCTGTGGCCCCGCCAACGGGCCTGGCTCCTTTTCAGCCGACTTCAAGACGAACCAGGCCTTTTTCACCCAGATGGCGAAGTCGGTGGACAACTCCGGCATGGACGCCGCGACCTTCGTCCACAAGCTCCAGCGAACCTGGTACTCGGCCAACGTGCGTCAGTCGCTCGGTGTCAACGACCTGCCGGTGGGGACGGTGGCCGTGAAGGAGACGTACGACGCGATGAACCAGCCCTCGGGCGTCTTCGTGATGGTGAAGAAGTCGAAGGACACCTGGAACTACGAGGCGCGCGGCAAGGACGGGGCCGAGATGGCGGGCGCCCCGAAGGGCGACAACGTGGCGATGTGCCACGGCTGCCACACGAAGTTCGCGAGCACCGACTACCTCGGCGCGACGGCGCTCAAGAACTGAGCCTCAGCGTGTGGGGTCGAGCTTCTCGTACTCCTTGAACCCATCGGGCGCGGCGATGCTGAGCAACGTGTTGCCGATGAAGGCGCGGCTGTAGGGCACCAGCGACAGCGGAATGGCAGGCACGTCGCAGTTTTCCGGAGTTCCCATGCGGGCGACGCAGAAGGCCTCGCCCGTCGCCGGCAGTTGGCCGACCTTCGAGCGGCTCGTCCAGACGGCGCGCAGCCGGGTGAGGCGACAGGGGCTTTGGGCCAACGCGGCGTCGAGCTCGGCGTACCGCTTCGGAAGCTCGGCCTCGAGGTAGCCGCGCAAGAAATGGGCGGCTCCCACGCCTTCGCGCAACGCCAGGCACTCACCGATGGCGGGGCGGTGGTCCGCGAGCGCTCCCGTGGCGAGGAGGC
>JBILEB010000343.1:0-2542 GCA_044352295.1 Myxococcaceae bacterium | reverse complement strand
CAACATCATCGGCATCACGAACTCGGGCGCGTTCGGCATCGCGGTGAAGGAGCGCGAACGCGAGCTGCACCGAGCCCGAGCGCCTCGGGACCCACCGTGACGTCTTCGGCCTCTCGGTCGAGGAGAGGTCAGCGCCCCAGCCGGATCTTCTTCTCCATCTCTTCCATGAACTTGCGCGTCGAGGTCGCATCCCCGCCTTCCTCGTCGTGAAAGTCGACGCCGAGCCAGGTGACCTTGCCGGCCTCTGTGGTTGCAAAGACTGGGTAGATTCCGTCGCCGAACCCCGAGCGGCTCATGCACCCCCGATCAAGAACGAGCGTCTCTTGAAAGAGCGGGAACAGCATCGCGTCGCGGGTCTGGTCGTCCGCGCGCATCGCCCCGTCGACAATCGACATCTGGCCCGAGTCGACCCAGAGGCGCCCGACCTGGCTTCGGCTCGGCTTGCTGACCGCGCCCCTGGTCAGCGACGGATCGGCGAAGGCGAAGAGCAGCTCGATCCCGTCGTCGCCGGCCCGCACGTAGCCGTGCCACTTCCCCTTCACCGCATCCAACACGATGTAAGAAGCGCGTTCGGGAGCGCCTGGTTCCTCGTGGCCGACCGTTGCCGGATCGCCCGCGGCGATCATCTCCGACCCCACGGTGAATGTGCCCAGGTACTCGACGTGGCTGAGGCCGAACGGATCCTTGGGGCGGTTGGGCTCGAGTGGTGGATCCCGCGGCCGCTCTTTGGTTGCCGAGAACACCGGCTGGCTCTCACGCTGCGCGCTGGCGAGCGCATCCCGCTGCTGCTCCAGCGCGTTGAGCGTCGCGGGGGCCGCAGTCGCGAGCACCAGCTCACCAAGCACGATGTCCTCGAGCATCGTCATGAGCTTCCGCTCGCCGAAGGTCGGCGTGAACGGCGACGAATAGAGGCGATGCAGCGCCTCTGTCTGCTGCTCGAGGCTGCCCTTCACCATCACGCGCATGACGTCGCGGTGGCGATGAGCGAAGTGCCGCATGTCGGGCTCGCCATTCCCTGCTCCTCAGCCGGGCGAGCAACGCCTCGGCCTGCGCCGTTGCGATCGGCTGCCGCACGGCCTTCGCAAGGCTCTCGGCGGGCACGTGAATTGCCATTGTCGAGTGCTTCAGCCGGACGAACGACTTGCCCTCGCGTTGCTCGGTCCCCTCGATCTGCACGATGCCCTGCCCTGGGTAGACGACGAGCTTGCCAGTCGAAAATGGATTCATGGGTTGTACGCGTTCGAGTGGAGCGAGCTGCCGTTTCTCGGTCGGTTCGGCTTTGCAGCCGACGGTCAGGCAGAGAAGAGCAAGCCGAAAGAGTCTCATCTGGCGGGACGGTCTAGCGCCTTCGGGTGTGTGCTGCGACGGGCCTTCGACGAGGACTGGTCGGCGGTGTGCGAGTCGGTCCCGCAAACCGGTCCCTCCCTCGAGGGACAGACGAAGTTCGCTGGTCCCCTGACGTACGAGATACCCTTCAGTTCCGTGGCCAACGCACGAGCGGAGAAGAAGCCGAAAGACGCGAGCAGCGAACCGAAGCCACCGGTGCCGCGCTCGCCGAAGTTCACGCTGGAGTTCTTCGTCGACGATGACGGCAAGCATCTCGTGCGCGATTGGCTGCGCAGCCTGAGCCTGACGAAGAAGCAGGTGCTGGGCCAGGCGATGAACGCGGTGCTTCAGGAGCTTGGCATCGGCGTTTGCGAGACCCAGTTCGGCAAGCAACTCGGACGGGGGCTCTTCGAGTTCCGGCTGCGTCAGAAGGTCGGGGAGGTGGGTACCGGGAAGGGCGGGAAGAAGCTGCCCCCTGAAGAGATCCTCCTCCGCGTCTTCTGTCACGCGCACGGCGACCACATCGTCTTGCTGCTGGGCGGCTACGACAAAGGCGAGGACCCCAGCAAGAAACGCCAGAACTCCGAAATCGAAGAAGCGAGGGCTCGACTGAAGCGCTGGAAACTCCAGCAGGATTAGCCGTCACCTTGACATTATGGGCTTTACCCATAACCCTTCAGGACGAGGTTGGCACATGGCTAAGCGCAAGAACGAGTTCGACGAGTTCATGAAGGACGTGGCGAAGGAGAGTGCCGCTGCGGGCGAGACGGCTGCATTCGAGGCATACGGCGAGCATTTTCGCCTGGCGATGCAGGTCGTTCGTCTGCGCAAGGAGCAGAACTGGACCCAGCAGCAGCTCGCGAAGGCTTCCGGAGTTCAGCAGAGCGAGATCAGCCGGATCGAACGTGGGCAGGCCAATCCGACGTTTCGCACCCTGCAGCAGATCGCGCAGTCCGTGAAGAAGACCATCGGCTTCGTCGATGCCGTACCCAGCCCTCGCGCGGGCGCTCGGCGTCAGGCGACCACGGCCTGAAACTGACTGCATTGAAGGAGTCCAGCAGTGGACCACCGACCAGCCTGCTCCTTGTGCCAGCACTCGTGCGATGAGCGATGGATTGACGGATAGGAATTTCAAAGCGGGAAACCAGGACCGGGCCCGGGTAGCAACTGAATGATTTCAGTGGCCTGGCTCGCCGAGCTGGCACGACCCTCGAGC
>JBILEB010000091.1:0-28695 GCA_044352295.1 Myxococcaceae bacterium | reverse complement strand
GCGCTATCCACGTACGGAGTTTCTCAGGGCGCCCGCAGACGAGGCGGAAGCGAGGCTTGCGGGTCAACCGCGAAGTCGGCGAGCAACCCTGCCACCGTGTCGGACCAGATGACCCCCACATGCGACGTCTGCTCGACGACGACGAAGGCGCGCCCGCCAGGCAGACGCGAGAACTCTGCGCGTGAGGCCTCCAGCTCGAACAGGGCATCGGAATCGCCTTGAACCCAGAGCGTCGGCCCGGTGAAGGCCGCATGGAAGCTCGTGGGGTCGGTCGCCGCGAGCCCAAGCATCGTCGTGTAGGTGTAGCGCAGGGTGTCGAGGGGGTCCGCGTAGGCCGGGTTCTTCTCGAGTCGGAGCACGTACCGGTGCGGGTTGCCTCGCTGCGCGTCGCCGAGGGCACCGAGGTCGACCCGAGCGTACGTGGTGCCGACGACCCGACCGCACTCCCACGTCTTGACGTCGTTCTGCGGCTGCTCGGGGTGAATGAAGGGCGCGAGCAACATGGCTCCGCTCAGCCCAGACATGCCCTGTGTCTGGACCACACGCGTGACGAGCCCCGCGCCAGACGAATGACCGGCCAGGAAGAGCCTGGCCGCCGGGTAGCGCGTTCTCAGGTCCGTGAGGTGCGTCGAGACGTCTCGCGCGTGCTGGGACACGTCCTTCGCGTCACCGGGCCGGCCAGGCCACGTCTGGCCGTCATCGACGAAGGAGACCTCGCTGGTTCCACCACACTCCGCTGGCCTCACGCAGCGGCTGCCTCCGTGCCCGCGAAGGTCAATCAGTCGCGCGAACACGCCACGCCGGCGCAGCCCCTCACCCATTGCGGAGTACAGCGCCCCGCGCGCTGAAGAGCCATGCACGAAGAGCACGATCTGCCCCTGCCCCCGCCAGCCGTCCGGCACGTAGTCGGAAAAGGCCAGCGCGAGCCCGTCTTCGGCGCGCAAGTTCGCCAGGGGCGGTGCACGAGGTAAGCGGCGCTCCCGAAGGAAGTCGGCTTCCCAGGAGGTCGGCTCACCGATGGAGCCAGGCGGCTCTGACTCGCACCGGGGCTCACACCCGACCAGCACGACGGCGAGCGTCACGATGAGCCACTTCATCGCGCTCGCGCCTTGAGGCCAAAGCCACTCTCGAGGCCAACCGTGAAGGCGGGCAAGACGCCGCGGCGAAACGGTTCTTCCCAGAGCGGGTTGGTGTGCGCAGGCCCCATGGGGACGTGCACGCTGACGCCAATCGAGCCAGCGACGAACCACCCAAAGGGCTCGAAGAACTGCCACACCCACCCCACCCGCGGATGAATCACAGGCCCCGGGTAGAGCAGCGCGCCCCCGCCAGCGCGGCTGGCCACGGCCTGGGAGAGGAACGAGAAGCCCGCGTCCAGACTGGCGAACAGCCCAAGGCTGGTGCGGTAGCCAATGCCAATCGTCGTCTCGGTCAGGGTCGCCGTCGTGGGGAGCGCCTCGCGGCCCGTTCGAACGCCGTACGTCATCGCCAGCCCAACCATCAGCCCGTTTGGGAAGAAGGCCCGGCCCCGCAGGCCAAACGACGGAAGCACGGGCGAGCCGACGGGCGAGAACCCGTAGTTCATCAACGAGGTGTCCAGCGCCGTGTACCCGCCGATGCGGGGCTCGAAGCCAAACGAGAACGAGAGCTGCGGAGGCGCTGAGAGGACGACCGCCGACACGAGAACCGAAATCATCACCGCCACAGCGTACCTTGAGCAGACCGGGGGGACGAATGACTGGAGCAGCCGGGGGCAGTTCCTTCAACCGGAGCGTGACTCACGGATGGCAGTGAGCGCCGACCCGAGGCCTGGCTACGCGGGGATGATCCACTCCGCGCTGGCCTTGATCGAGAAGGTCACCGTTCCATCGTTCCGTGCGCTCGAGGCTGTCCGCGGCCGCATCGACGGCTCTGCGGCTGGTGAGGACGGCTCGGTCGGCGCGCCAGGAGTCTCTGACTCGAGCGCGGTGACGATGGCCTCGATGGCGTCGATGAGCGTTCCGAGGAGCTGCTCGAGCGACTGGCCGTCGACGAGGTCCTGGGGCCCCGCGATGTCCTGCACCGCACCCGGCTTCGCGTCACCCGTCGGTGAAACGGTGTCCGGCTGCGGGTTCCGTGGCGGGTTCGGCGCCGGCTGCGTGTTCCGTGGCGGGTTCGGTGCCGGCTGCGTGTTCTGTGGAGGGTTCGGCGCCGGTTGCGTGTTCTGTGGAGGGTTCGGCGCCGGCTGGGTGTTCCGCGGCGGGTTCGGCGCCGGCTGCGTGTTCTGCGGCGGGTTCGGCGCCGGCTGCGTGTTCCGCGGGGGGTCCTGCGGCACGGGCTCGCGCTGCGTCGGCACCACTTCCCCATCCCGCACGGTGCCGATGACGCCCGGCCCATTCACCGTCGAGCCGATGGGCCCGATGATGCCCTTCGGCGCCGGGAGCCCCGTGTCGCCAAACCCCGGCACCGGCCCCACGTTGATCGGCCCATTCTGCCCGCCCAGCACCGCGTTGCGCATCGTTCGGAGCCGCGGGCCGGCGTCGAACCCGTCGAGCGTGCCAGGGCGTGCGGTGCGTCTCGGGGTGGCCTCGGTGGCCTGCCGGAGCAGGGAACCAGGTCGAAGCACGGACGTCCCCAGGCGGGTGATCGACATGGCGTTCCTCCCAACAGACCCGAGCGCCGCGCCCGGGTGGTGACCCAGACCCACAGCAAGGCCGGGGCCGTCCACCGCCGTGTGTCGAATCAACGACCTGCACGCACGCCTGTCGACGCCGAGGCCACAGTGCCCCTGCGCGGCTCCACGCCAAACTTCAACGTGTCGCTCGCACCGCCCTGCGCTAGGCGAGGCGACATGGGTCGATGGCTGTGGAGCTTCGTCGTGATGTCCGCGTGCGCCGCGAGCCGGCCGGTGACCGAGCCACGCCCGGCGCCGGCCGCGCCGCTGCGCTTCGGCGTGGACACCCATGTCCATCTCACCATGGCGCAGGGCGCGCGGCCGCTCTTCTCCGGAGAACCCGGCAGCGGCGTGCTGACCTGGAACCCGCGCACGCGGCTGGCGAACCAGCTCGAGGCCTCCCACCTGCGCGCGGCCGGCGTGAAGCTCGTCTTCGGCGCGCTCTGGCCACCCAACGCCACCCGCCCCGGCCGCACCGCGCTCGACGAGTCCCTGGACCAGGTCGACGCGCTGTTCGCCTTTGCCCTGCGGCGTCCCGACTTCAAGGTGGTGCGCTCCGCCGAAGAGGCTCGCGCCGCCGTCGCGAAGGGCTTCCTCGCCGTGGTGCCGCAGCTCGAGGGCGGTGAGGGCATCACGACGGTCGACGACGTGGACCGGCTCTACGCGGCGGGCGTGCGTTGTCTCACCATCGTACACTTCGTCGACACCCAGCTCGGCGGCGCCGCGAAGGGCCAATTGCAGAAGAACGTGCTCGGCGTGCGCACCCCGGAGAACAACGCCGCTGGCCTCTCTCCACTGGGCCGCGACGTGGTGGAGCGCGCGATGGCGCTGGGCCTGCTGCTCGACCTCTCGCACGCCTCCGAGGTGATGATGAACGAGGTGCTGGCGATGACCGAGGCCCGCGGCGTGCCCGTCATCAACACCCACACCGGCGCGCGCTCCCTCATGGACATGGAGCGCAACCTCTCCAGCGCGCTCGCGGCCCGCATCGCGAAGGGCGGCGGCGTGGTGGGCGTCTCGCTCTACGACACGCAGATGGAGGTGCTCACCGGCGACATCGTACCGTCCCACCAACACGGCACCTGCGACGACGTGGTGGCCCATTGGCTCGAGCTGACGAAGGTGATGCCACCCGAGCGCGTAGTGCTGGGGAGCGACCTGAACAGCTTCATTTCGCGGGCGCGGCCGGGCGGGCAGTGCGCCACGGGCCTGCGCAACGCCAGCGATCTGCCAGGTCTGTTCGGCGCGCTCGAAGCCAATGGTGTCCCTCGCGCCGCGCTCGACGGCATGGGCGACGAGGTGCTGCGACTGCTCGAGGCGGTGGAGGCGAAGGCGGACCCGGCCGCGAGAGTGCGTGCCCAGGCCCTCGGACGAACCGCGGCTCGCAGCCCCTTCGCCGTGCCTTCGTGGTGAATCGTCAACCCGCGTCGCGCGGGGCTTGAGTGCCGCTTCGGGCTCGGCTGGAGGCGCTTGGGGAAACTGCTGTCCTGGCCTGTTCCTTGGGACCCCGGGGCTGGTGCATTCGCTCACGGGAAGACGTCTGGTCCGGCGGGAGCTTCGTCAGCGCCTGAATCTCTCGCTCGACCATCGCAGACAGGGTCGCCCGGACCGCCGCGCTCGACGCCGCGTCCCGCTCGCGCCACAGCTCGCCCATCACCACACCCATCACCGCGTCACACAGCACCTCGGACACCTGACGCGCGCGGGCGGGGTCGACGTGCGGGCTCTCGGCGCAGAGGCGATCGGCCAGCAACGCCGCGAAGCGGTCTCGCTCGAGCACCACCCGGCGCACCCACCCGAAGCGCACGATGGTCATCGCCACGCCGCGCGTCCTCGCCGGCGAGCCCAGGTAGAGGTCGAGCGTCTCGTTCAAGAGCGCTGGCAGGCTGGCGGCGAACGAGGGCCCGGAAGCCCGCTGCTCCAGCGCCGCGAAGTTGCGCTCCGTCACCCACGCCAGGAAGCCCGACCACACCCCATCGGCGTTCGAGAAGTAGTCGTAGACCGAGCCGATCCCGACACCCGCACGCTCCGCGATGCGCTGCACGGGAATGTCGTTGGGGTGCTCTGCGGCTCGACCGAGCAGGTCTCCGGCCGCTTCGAGGATGGACTGCACCAGCGCCTTCGAGCGGGCCTGGCGGGGTTCTTTTCGCAGCGGCGGTGGCGCCATGAATCGAAAGCGTAAGTGACGTCTCGTGCCGCCGTCGACGAGCTCTTCGCCGGTGCTCGCCACGCAGCGCCCCCTCGACCAGCGCCTCAGCCCAGGGTGACCGAACGCTCGCACGGCGCGGCATGGTGCGTGACACGTGCGGTGACCTCCGACTGCACCCCGCGTCACCCACGCGCCAGAACGCGCAGACCATTTCGTTGACTTCACGGCACTGGTGGGATTCCGTCAGCCACATGACAACGCGATGGCTGGCGGTGGGGCTGCTGTGCGCAAGTGGGTGTGCGTCGGTTGGTAACGTCCAGCGCGCTGACACCCTGGGGAAAGGCAATTACCAGGTTGGGCTCGAGCCGGGCGTGCAGTTCGTCTCGGCGGGCGGCACCTCGGTGCCCTACCCGCACCTCGATGCCTCGTTCCGCTTTGGCGTCGGCGAGGGCGTCGACCTCGGCGTCCGCGCCGGGTGGAGCTTCCTCGAGGCGCAGGGCAAGTTCCTCCTCACCCGCCCCGGAGCGCCCGGCGTGATGGCGTCGCTCGCGCCCACCTTCGGCGGCATCTTCCTCGGCGCGGGTGGCGCGGGCGCAGGGCTCCTTCACTTCGCGTTGCCGGGCCTCATCGGCATTCCGGTCGGCAACCACGAGCTCGTCCTCGGCCCTCGCGTGCAGGGCTACTACGCCTTCGCGTCGGCCAGCGGCGTGGGCGGCAGTGGAGCCCTCGTCATCCTCCCCGGCGCGACCGTCGGCTTCGCCTTCCAGGTCACCGAGACCATCGCCATCATGCCGGAGTTCGGCATCGCGGTGCCCGTCCTCGGCGCCGTTGGCACGACCGGGATGCCCACGATGGCCGGCGGCGGGCTCGGCGGCGGCGTGCTCGGGCAGTTCAAGCTGGGCATTCTCATCGGCAAGAAGCGCAAGCCGGCCGAGGAAGACCTTCCACCGCCGCCGCCGCCGCCGGGCAGCTTCTCGAACGACCCGCCGCCGGTTCCAGTGCGCTGACGGCCGCGCTCACGGGCTCGCCTTCGTCTTCATCACCAACGGCCGCTGGCCCTCGACGGTCCCCAACATGGGCCACCGTCGCGCGCGAGGTCAGCCCGTCGCCCGGCACGTCTCACAGTCGCTGCGCCCACCCGGGTCCGCACCAAAGTGACGTGTGAAGGCGCCGAGTTCCCACGTCCGTCACCACGGTGGGTCTGCCAGCGTGGGAAAGCGGCAGGTCTCGAAGCCCCCCTACCCGGGCCCCGGCCCCGCGCGAGCGTCAGCGCGACAGCACGGCCTCGAGCGCGGCGATGGCGGGCGCGGGGTAGGCGCTGCGCATCGACGAGAGCGGCCCCTCGGCCTGGGCCAGCGACGTCGGCACCTCCCCGAGGCGCTGACACAACGAGAAGCACGCCAGCAACACCATCGCGCGCGGGTCGGCCGGCACCTGGTCGTGGCCGTCAATGACGGGTGAGAGGACCGGCTCGAGCTCCCGGAATTGCGAGGCCAGCACGCCCATCACCGCGGGCAGCGACGGCGCCTCGAAGCCCCGCTTCCCCTCGAGCAGCGCCGCCACGATGAGGGCCTTCGCGCTCAGGCGCACCTGCTCGAGCGGAAGCCCCGTCGCGCCGCTCTGCTTCGCCACGGCGCGCACCAACACCAGCAGGCGGGCTGCCTCGAGGCCTCGCTCCGGCACGAGGGAGAGGACCGCGTCGAACAACCGGCTCACCACGTCGAGGGGGCTCGGCCCCTCCGCGCGCACCGGCGGCGAGGTGAGCGGCGCCGTCGGCAGCGGACGCGTCAAGGGGGGGCTGCTGACGGGAACCCGCGCGGGGGACAACGCGCCGGGCATCGGCGGGAGCGCGTTGAACTCAGGCAACGGCGGCAGGCTGGCGAGCGGCGCAGGGGTCGACGCCATGAGCGAACCGGGCGGTGGCGGCAGGGGCTCGAGCCCCGGCGGGGGCGGCAACGACAGGTCGAACCCCTCGAGGTCGGGCAGAGGCGGCAACGCCGAGGGGTCGAGCGCCTCGAGGTCAGGCAGGGGCGGCAACGCCGAGGGGTCGAGCGCCTCGCGCGAGGTGGGCTGCGGCTTCGGCGGAGCCAGCCACTCGGGAGGCGCCGTCTTGCCGGCGTACACCCGCAACAGGCCCTCCTGCAGCGTCCGCTCGGTGGCCCGCAGCGCCGAGACGGAGCGCACCTTCGCGCGGCGCTTCACCTCGTCGAGCACCTCGAACAGGCCCGGGTCGGCGATGGCCACCGTGAGTCCACCCGCCTCGAGCTTGAGCGGCACCACCAGCCATTGCTCCGCCGTCTCGCGCGGCAGCAGCGCGGCGTTCTGCGACACGTCGAGCTCGAGCAGTTGCGCGATGGTGAGGCACCGCTGCTTGAGGAGCTCGGCCTGAAAGGGGAGGCCTTCGTCCTCGTCGAGGTGGCCGAGGAAGTTGAGGGAATAGAGGAACGTCGAGCCGAAGGCGTGCGACTGCTCCAGGGCCGCGTCGGCCTGGGCGACCGAGATGCGCTGCTTCTCGATGAGGATGGCGCCGAGCGCGAAGTCTTTCGGGTTGCCGTCGTCGCCTGCGTGCTGGGCCTGCCACTCGGCGGCGGCGGCGCGGGCGGCGTCGGCGACCTCCTTCGCGCGGGTGGCTGCCATCTCCCCGGCCGTGACGCGTCTGGGCGCCATCTTTGCGAGCGTCACCGCGCCCTCGGCGTTGATGGAGCCGACCGCGACGGGGTTCGTGGTGGGGCTCGTCGTCGCCAGCGGCATCAGCGCGAGCAGCTCGGTGCCCTCGAGCCCCTTGAAGATGGGGACGCGCCCCGGGAAGAGGCGCGCGAAGGCCCGCGCGACGGGGGTGGTGACGTCGTCGGTGCCACCGAGGCCGCGGAAGACCTCGACGAGCTTCGACTCCAGCTCGCCCACCGACGGCCGCTCGCCGGGCGTGAGGTGAAGCATCGCGGCGAGCAGCTGCGCGATGGGCGCCGGGAAGCCGGGGAAGTGCCGGGCGCCCAGTCCCTGGTACTGCTCGAGCCGGGCCTGCACTTCGGCGGGCGTCGCGCCCGAGAAGACGGTGCGGCCCGTGAGCGCCTCGAGCCAGACGAGGCCGAGCCGGAAGACGTCGGTGGCGCTCCCGGCGGCCGCGACGGTCTCTTCCGGGGCGATGCAGAACAGCTCGGCGCGCGCCGGGCCCAGGGTGGCGTCCGCCTCGTGCGCCGAGGCCAGCCCCACCACCGCCAGTCGCACGTCCCCATCGACGCCCACCACCGTCGTCGCCGCACTGACATCGCCATGCGTGAGCGGCGGGAGGAGCCGCTGCAATGCCAGCAGGCCGCGCGCCGCCTGCAGCACCACGGCGGTCGCCTCGAGCGGCGCCAACCGCGTCTTCGCCGAAGCGGCAGCCGTCAGCACGGCGCGGAGCGACTCACCCTCGATGAACTCCTCCACCACCCAGGCGTTGCCGTTGGCGAGCCCCACCTCGATGAGGGGCACCACCCCGGGCTGCCGCAGGCCCTGCCAGCCGCGCACGAAGGGCGCGTAGCGACCGGCCAGGCCGCTCGACTTCGACCACGGCTCGCGGCGCACGTGCGCGACGACCGGCCGGCCTGTCACCGAGGTGCCGAGCCAGGCGTCACTCAACGCCGTCGACGACCATCGCCTTGCGAGCTTGAAGGAACCCATTGTGGTGAGGGACGAAAATTCCGCTCACTGCGTACTGCCCCCACCCCGACTGGCCAAAGAGTTTGTGACGAAAGGGTGAGGTTCGCCAGAGGCACGGATGTGGGCATCGGTGCGCGGCGGGCCGGGTCCAAACTGACCGCACCTCCCGAGCCCCAATCGCCCGAGCCTCGACCGCTGCGGTGCCATGGCAGGGCCGACGCCATGCGCTTTCCCCCGCGGCGCTGGTGGGCGCGATGGCCGCTGCTGCCGTGGCGCGATGGCCAGCTCCTCATCGGCAGAACCCGGCGTCGTCGAAGGGCGTCGCCGAGGCGGTGCTCGACGCGCTGAAAGCGAAGTGACCCGGGCCTTCAGCGGCCGGAGAGCTTCTTCCAGATGAACCCGCCGATGCCGGCGGCCGCGACGACGTGCATGAGCTCCATCACGACGAGGCCGCCGGTGCCCAGGCCCTTCACGCCGAACGGGCCGCCGAAGGACAGTACACACAAGACGATGGAGACGATGCCAAACACGGTGGCGGCCTTCGCTGGCGTCACCTTCAGCAGAATCAGCGCGGTGATGGCGGCGGGGATGGCCGGCACGATGGACGCAATCGCGATGGCTGGAATCGGCAGCGACTCGACGCCGGGGCCGAACTCTCCGGCGAACGACACGCCCGCCGCCGAGGACGCGAAAGAGAGGGCGAGGTTCACCACCGCCGCGATGGCGCCGCCCATGAAGCCCGCGCCGAACAACCCGCCGGCCGACACCTTCGCGCCCTGCGCTCCGTCGTTCATCGTCATCGTCGCCATGGGTGGCTCTCTTTCGACATCGAACTTCGAGGTGCACCCTTCATGCGCCTTGCGAAGGCGCTGGACAATCACCCCGTTCGAAACAGACTGGCCCGCGTCATGGACATGAGCCAGGTCGACCTCAACGCCATCACCGCCTTCGTCGCCGTGGTGGAGCATCACAGCTTCCGCGCCGCCGCCCGCAGCCTCGGCGTGCCGAAGTCGACGGTGAGCCGAAGGGTGGCGCTCCTCGAGGAGCAGCTGGGCGTGCAGTTGCTCCAGCGCACCACCCGCACCGTCACCCTCACCGACGTCGGAGAGGCGTTTCACGCGCGGGCCGGCCAGGCGCTCACCACGCTGTCGGACGCGGCGCGCGAGGTGCGGCAGAGCGAGGCGTCACCGCGGGGGGTGCTGCGGCTGACGGCGCCGCTGTCGTTCGCCGAGAACTACCTGGGCGACATCATCTCGGAGTTCCTCCTGGCCAACCCGGACGTGAAGGTGACGCTCGACCTGTCGGACCGCTACGTCGACCTCGTGGCCGAAGGGTACGACCTCGCGCTGCGCGCCGGTCTGCTCGCGGACTCGACGCTCAAGGCGAAGCTGCTCGGCTCGAACCCCCTGGTGCTGGTGGCGAGCAAGAAGTACCTCGCCGCACGGGGCGTGCCGAAGTCGCCGCAGGACCTCGAGCAGCACGACTGCATCGTCTACGCGCCGAACGAGCGCGGGGTGAAGTGGCCCTTGCTCATCAAGCGTCAGGTGACGGCCATTCCCATTCGCCCGCGCATCGCGGCCAACAGCTTCCTCCTCGCGCGGGACTTCGCGGCCGCGGGGCTCGGCATCGCGCGCATGCCTGCGGGCTTCTCGGCGGAGTACGAGGCGGAAGGCCAGCTCGTGCGAGTACTCGAGGAGTTCGCGCCGCCCCCGTCGCCGCTCCACGCCGTCTTTCCGCCCGGGCCGCACCTCGCGCCTCGGGTGCGGGCCTTCGTCGATCTGCTCTCGCAGCGCCTCGACGCGCGCCAGCCGGTGTCCCTGCGCCGGCGGAGGTAGCAACGAGCAGAACGCCCTCGAGCGGAGCCAGGGCATCGAAGCGCTGGTGACGCGGTTGTTCGCCAGGACGCGACAGGCGCGCTTGTCCACCTGGAACGACGTGGTGCAGGCGTTCGACGGCGTCTCTCAGGCCGATGGGAGCCCGGTGCGAAACGTCGAGCCGAACGTGACGGGCGGCGGCGCGCTGTCCACCATCGCGCGGAAGATGAGCGAGCTCTTCAAGGGGCGGTGACGGGCGCTTCGATGGCTGGTGGTTCTGGCGCGTCCACGGGCCAGGCCGCGGCCCATGCGGCGAAAGCCAACCCCGCGAGCAGGCCCAGGGTGATGCCGGCCACGGCTGCACGGACGAAGGGTCGGCGCTTCTCACTCGCCTCGCGGGCCACCCGTTCCCGGGCCGCGGCGACGTCGGAGGCCTCCAGCTGGAGCGCCCACGGGTAGCCGGCCATCAACACCGCCTCGACGTAGACCGCGCGCCGGCTCCGCCCGTCGAGGGCTTCGCGACCGAACGCGTCGTCCATCAACCGCGAGAGAATGGCCTCCAGCAGCGCCTGACGGTCGGGGGCCTCGGCCAGCACGCGGCGCACGGACACCTCGACGTCGGCGCCGTTCGTCCACACGGCATCGAGGGACGCGACCGACGCGGCCTGCTCCGAGGCCGTCACCGGCACTGGCTGGCGAAGCTGCTCCATCAGCCGACACTCTAGCGTTCCCACCGACCCGTGGACGCTGTGCTAGGGCCTCGCCACCCCGAACGACCGGACTCCTGCATGCGCACCTTCCTCCTCCTCGCCCTCACTACCTCGAGCCTCGCTCACGCCGAGTTCAAGGCCGCCTTCGTCGACTTCCAGCGCGCGCTCGTCGAGGTGGACGAAGGCCGCGCCGCCAAGCAGCGCCTTCAGGCCAAGGCCGACGCGAAGAAGAAGGAGCTCGAGAGCGAAGGCGCCGCGCTCGAGAAGGAAGGCGAGGCCTTCAAGAAGCAGGAGGCCACCATGGACGAGAAGGCGCGCCGGGAGCGCTTCGACGGGCTGATGAAGAAGCAGCGCGAGTTGTCGGAGAAGGTGCAGCGCGCGCAGGCCGAGCTGGCCGACGCCGAGCGCAAGGAGATGGGCTCCATCCTCCCGAAGTTCGAGGCCATCCTCGACGAAATCTCGCGCCGCGAGGGCCTGGCGATGGTGTTCGACCGGTCGACGTCGGGCATGGCGTGGGCGCAGCCGGCGCTCGACCTCACCAACGAGCTCATCCGCACGTACAACTCGCGCAAGGGCAGCACGCCGAAGCCGGCCGCGGCCGACGCTCCGAAGAAGTGATGGCCTCTGGGCGCCGGCGCTCGTGGTGATGCTGGTGGTGAGCCTCGGCGTCGAGCTGCTCTACGCGGCGCTCTTCTTCCAGGCGGTCGAGGGGAAGGCGACCGGTGACGACGGCATCTGGTTCGCGGACCCGGAGTCCGAGCGCTTCAAGCGCATCAACCGCATCACGTTCGCGTGCAACACGCCGCAGGTGGTGTTCCAGGTGGCGCTGCTGGGCGTGCGGACGCTGAACGTGTGGAGCTGACGCACGGTCAGAGGCGGATGCGCTTGGACTCGGGGTCGTAGAAGGGCTTGAGCGAAACGGACGCGGGCACCAGACGGTTGCCGACGACGACCTCCCAGGTGCCGGTGGCGAGGAAGTCTGGCGTGACGGCCTGGCCGGGCTCGACCATCGCGAGCGCCACCGCGCCTCCCACCGTGTGTCCATACGAGGCGGAGCGCACCACGCCGACGTTCTTCCCGTCGCGCCGCAGCACCTCGCCGTGGAACAGGTACACGTTGGGCACCGCGAGCCTCAGCGAGACGAGCCGCTTGTGCAGGGGGCCTGCCTCCTTCTGGCGAACGACGTGCTCCTTGCCGAGGAACCCGCCGGGCTTCTTGAGGTCCACCGCAAAGCCAAGGCCCACCTCGAGCACCGTGTCGGTGTTGTCGATGTCGTGGCCGTAGTCGCGGTAGCCCTTCTCCATGCGCAGGCTGGCGAGCGCCTTGAGGCCGGCGTGCCGGAGGCCCACGGACTTCCCCGCCTCGGCCAGTCGCTCGTACACGTGCGCCGCCTGCTCGGTGGGGACGTAAAGCTCATAGCCGAGCTCGCCGAGGTAGGTGATGCGCAGGCACAGCGCGCGGGCGAAGCCGATGTCGAGCTCCTTCGCGGCGCGGAAGGGGAAGGCGTCGTTCGAGAGGTCGCACGTGGTGACGGCCTGCAGCAGCTCGCGGGAGCGCGGGCCCTGGACGTTGATCTGCCCGAAGCCCGAGGTGACGTCGGTGACGAAGCAGTGCGCGCCGTCGGGGGTGTTCCGCTTCATCCAGGCTTCGGCGTGGCGGTGCGCGGTGTCGGAGGCGACGACGAGGTACTCCTCG
Source organism: Myxococcaceae bacterium (assembly GCA_044352295.1). Classification (GTDB taxonomy): domain Bacteria; phylum Myxococcota; class Myxococcia; order Myxococcales; family Myxococcaceae; genus Xiheimicrobium. Next base: position 16,035 of record JBILEB010000091.1, on the reverse strand, counting down.
TCATCGAGCTTGGTGACCGTGAGGTCGGCCTCGACGGTGCCGAAGCGGTTGAGCCACTGCGTGTAGGTGACGCGGCCAGCCTGCCCGTCGACGTCATTGGCCGAGATGAAGTTGAGCATCGCGCCGGCGTCGCGGCCCTGGACCCGAAACTTCGCCATGAACGACATGTCCATGAGGATGACGCCTTCACGGGTGGCGCGGTGCTCGGCTTCCCAGTTCCGGAACCAGGTCGGCGTCTCGAAGCTCAACGGACCGGGATCGGGCGGAGAGCCATCGGGCGTGTACCAATCTGCGCCTTCCCAGCCGCTGACGTCCTTGAAGTACGCGCCGCGCGCCTCGAGCTGCGCGTGAATGGGAGAGCGTTTCGCCCCGCGCGCGGTCTTCATCGAGCGGTACGGGTAGTGGCACTGGTACACCATGCCGAGCGACTCCACCGTGCGCGTGCGGCGGTACTCGGGGTTCGATTGGTACGTGTGGAGCCGATCGATGTTGAACCCGGTGATGTCGACGTCGGGCTGGCCGGTGGCGATCCAGTGCGCGAGCACGCGGCCGAGGCCACCGCCGGTCAAGATGCCGATGGAGTTGAGGCCCGCGGCGACGAAGTAGTTCTTGAGCTCGGGCGCTTCGCCGACGATGGGCGAGAGGTCGGGGGTGAAGCTCTCGGGGCCGCAGAAGAACTTCTTCACGCCGACCTCCATCGAGATGGGCACGCGCGACATGGCGGTCTCGAGGTACGGCGCCATGCGGTCCCAGTCGGGGGAAATCTCACCGAACGAGAAATCCGCCGGCACACCTTCGACCTTCCAGGGGGCGCACTTCGGCTCGAAGAGGCCAATCATGAGGCCGCCGACCTCTTCGCGGTAGTAACCGTGGCAGCGCGGGTCTTCGATGACGGGCCAGTCGGACTTCAGGCCGGGGATGTCTTCGGTGATGAGGTAGTAATGCTCGGCGGACTGGAGCGGCACGGTGATGCCGTTCTTCGCGGCGAGCTCGCGGGCCCACATGCCGGCGCAGTTCACGACGGTCTCGCAGGCGATGTGGCCGTGAGACGTGTCGACGCCGGTGACGACGCCGCGCTTCGAGGTGACGCGCAGAGCCGAGACGCCCTCGATGAGCTTCGCGCCTTTGAGCCGCGCGCCCTTGCCGAGGGCCATGGTGGTGTCGACGGGGTTCGTGCGGCCGTCGCCCTTCACGTAGAAGCCGGCGAGCACGTCGTCGACGCGGGCGAGGGGGAAGAGTTCCTTGACCTGCGAGGGGCTGATCTCCTGCACGTCGATGCCCTTGTACCGGTTGAAGGCCGAGACGCGGCGGTACTCCTCGAGGCGGTCTGTGTCCGAGGCGAGCTCGATGAAGCCGACGGGCTTGAAGCCGGTGTCCTGGCCGGTCTCGGCCTCGAGGCGCGAGTAGAGGTCGCGGGTGTACTTGCGCATCTCGGTCGAGGTGTCCGAGAGGGAGCCGAAGGTGACCATGAGCCCGGCGGCGTGCCAGGTGGTGCCCGAGGTGAGCCGGTCGCGCTCGAGGAGCACGCAGTCAACGCCGAGGTGGGCGAGGTGGTAGGCGACCGAGGTGCCGATGATGCCGCCGCCGATGATGACGACGCGCGCGTGAGTGGGGACGACGGGAGTGCTCATGGGGGAGCGCCCCTTACTCGTGTTCGCCCCGAGGGGGAACGCGAGGCCCGTTCCCTCTGGGTTGATGCGCTCCGTGAGTACGCTCGTCGTGGACCTCGTTGCCGAGCTCGAGCGGCTCATCGACGCGCGAAACCAGGCCTCCGTTCCGTATGAACACGAGCGAATGACCAGACCGATGTCATCACCCTCGACCAGCGCGACGACGACACCTGACGTCGACATGTCGCCCGAGGCCGTCGAGCGCCGGCTCCAGGAGGTCGTTGCCCTCAACCGCCTCTGCGCCTCGCTCATGGACGCGGGGAAGGCCGCCGGGCTCCACGACCGCGTGTGGGACTCCGGCCCGCCGGCACCGTCGAACCTCCGCTGAAACCTCAGGCGCGGTTGCGCGCCTGAAACGACCTCTGGTATTCCTCACCTCGTGCACGCACTCGCGCACAACCTGGGTTGGTGGCGCTGGCGCCTTCCGGACGGACTTCGGACGGCACTGGTGACAGCTCCCAGGCCCTGACCCGAAGCCCCGTCCTCCCTCGCGTGGACGGGCTTTCGTGGTTCTGCAGTGCTCCGTCAACGCGTGGGTTTCCCCAAACCAACACACGCCCCGGAGTCCCCCATGCCGTCCACGAAGACCCGCTTCCTCCTCGACGAAGAGCACGCCCCGAAGAGCTATTACAACCTGCTCGCCGACCTGAGCGTGCTGCCGCCGCCGCCGCTGCACCCGGGCACCCAGCAGCCCATCGGCCCCGACGACCTCGCGCCGCTGTTCCCCAAAGCTCTCATCCAGCAAGAGGTCACCACCGAGCGGGACATCGAGATCCCCGAGGCGGTGCGCGAGGTGTACCGGCTCTACCGCCCCTCGCCGCTGGTCCGTGCGCGTGCGCTGGAGAAGGCGCTCGGCACCCCGGCCCGGCTGTATTTCAAATACGAGGGCGTCTCGCCGACCGGCTCCCACAAACCCAACACCGCCATCCCGCAGGCGTACTTCAACGCGCTCGAGGGCACGAAGCGGCTGACGACCGAGACCGGCGCCGGTCAGTGGGGCTCGAGCCTCGCCTTCGCCGGTCAGCACTTCGGCCTCGAGGTCGAGGTCTTCATGGTGCGAGTCAGCTACGACCAGAAGCCCTACCGCCGCGCGCTCATGGAGACGTTCGGCGCCACCTGCATTCCCTCCCCCTCGCCGCGCACGTCGTTCGGCCGGCAGGTGCTCGAGCGTGACGCGAGGTCACCGGGCTCGCTCGGCATCGCCATCTCGGAGGCCGTCGAGGCGGTCAGCCAGAAGCCGAACTCGCGCTACGCGCTGGGCAGCGTGCTCAACCACGTGCTGCTCCACCAGACGGTGGTCGGGCTCGAGACGATGAAGCAGCTCGAGCTCGCCGAAGATGCACCCGACATCCTCGTCGGCTGCACCGGCGGCGGGAGCAACTTCGGCGGCTTCGTCTTCCCCTTCCTCGGCCAGCAGCTCCGCGGGGGCCGCGCCGTGCGCATCGTCGCCGTGGAGCCCGCCGCGTGCCCGAGCCTCACGAAGGGCCGCTACGCCTACGACTTCGGCGACACCGGCCGCATGACCCCGCTGGTGAAGATGCACACGCTGGGCGCCGACTTCCTCCCCGCGCCGTTTCACGCGGGCGGCCTGCGCTACCACGGCATGTCGCCGCTGGTGTCCCACGTGAAGGAGCTCGGCCTCATCGAGGCGCGCGCGTATGACCAGCTCCCCTGCTTCGCCGCCGCCGTGCAGTTCGCGCGCGCCGAGGGCATCGTGCCGGCCCCCGAAGCGAGCCATGCGGTGAAGGGCGCCATCGACCTCGCGCTCGAGTGCAAGGCGCGCGGAGAAGCGAAGACCATCGTCTTCAACCTCTGCGGCCACGGGCACTTCGACATGCAGGCCTACACCGACTTCTTCGCGGGCAAACTTCAGGAGAGCGCCCTCGACGTGAAGGCACTCGAGACGTCGTTGTCCGGGTTGCCGACGGTGCGGTGAAGGACAGGGCGGCGGCTCCAGGTCACCAGCGCTCGACCTGGAGCCCGTCCACCCCGATGGATGGCAGAGAGACGCAGTAGGGTTCAGGCATGTCGATCGCCTCGAAGGCCATCCTCACCGAAGCACTCCGGCTGACCGACGAGGACCGCCTGGACCTCGCGAACGAACTCCTCGCCAGCCTCGACGGCCCCCCAGACCCGGATTGGGACGGGTCCTGGCTGATGGAGCTTGACCGTCGCAGCCAGAGCGCCGGCGACGGTGCCTCCAGGGAGTGGACGGCCCTGAGGTCAGAGCTCGTCGCGCGGATTACCGGACCCTCGTCGTCCGTGTTCACCCAGCGGCGAAGGTAGGCCCACTGCACGAGCGCGCTGACCCCCGGCTTCCGTGCCATCATCGCGTCCGTGACGTGGCTGCTGCTCAGCCTGGCGCTCTCGCAGACCGACCCGGCGCCACCCGACGCCGGAGACCCTCCTGCCGAGGTCGTCGCCCTGCCTGCCGATGCCGGAGTCGATGACGGTCCGCTGCTGCGCGGCGGCGTGAGCCTCGGCAAGCCCCCCTTTCCGATTCGGTTCGAAGGCAACCTCGTCTTGTCCGACGAGGTGTACCGCGCGGTGCTCGACGTGCCGCCCGGCGCACTGCCCGAACCCGAGACCGCCCAGCTCGTCGCCGACCAGCTCCAGCGCTTTCTCTTGAAGAGCGGGTACGAGCTGTCGACCGTCGCCGTCGCGCTCGAAGGCGGCGGCCTCACCGTGCGCCTCGACGAGGGCCGGCTCGAGAAGGTGGTGTTCCGCGGCCGCTTCACGCTGCCGATGCTGCGCTTCAAGATTGCCCTCGACCTGCCCAAGGAGGTCTTCAACCGGCCGCTCCTCGAACGGGAAGTCGCACGCCGCGCGAAGGAGCTCGGCATCGAGGCGCCGACCTGGGAGCTCGTCGAGACCGAGGCCATCACCCATCAGGGCGTGCAGGTGCAGGAGACCGTCACGCTCGTCATCGCCGGGCGCTCCCTCATCCGCGCGCAGCAACGCTTCGAGCTGCACTTCACCTTCGGCGAGCCCGCGTGGAGCACCGGCCTGGGGGTCGACCTGCGCACGAGCTGGATGGATGGGCTCGAGGTCGGCCTCAACTACCAATCGAAGGGCCTCGCCTTCGAGGGTGACCGCTGGCGGGTGGCGCTCATGGGCGGCCTGGGCCTGCGCAACGACCTGCCGCAGAACAACATCTACGTCTTCCCCTCGCGCCTCATCGCCGACGCCATCTGGTACTCGCCCTCCATCGACGAGAGCGGCACCTCGCGCGCCATCGTCTCGCTCCACTCCGAGGGCATCGCCCGTCAGCGGCGCGACTTCGGGCTCGAGAACTACTTCGCGCTGCGCACCGAGGTGGCGGTGAGCCTCGTCGTGCGGCCCCGCCCCGGGGTGAGCCTCTTCGGCGGCGCGGGCATGCAGTACTTCCTCGTCGGTGGACTCCAGGCGCCGCTCGGCGCGCCCACGCCCACGCTGCCGCCCTTCGCGTTCGGCGCCGCCTCGGCCAACATGGACCCGACGCGCCTGCGCAACTTCGTCGAGGCGCGGCTCGACTTCGTCTTCTTCGATGGCGACTCCCGCTACGATCGCCGGCACGCGCTGTTCCTCGAAGGCCGGCTCTCGGCCAACGTCACGCGCTTCGACCTGCCCACCTTCGCAGAGGCGCGGCTGGGCTATCAGCTCGTCGTCCCCATCGGCTGGCACGACGTGTGGGTCCGCGCGAAGGGCACGTGGATGAGCGGCGACGTCATCTTCCCGTTCGAGGAGGTGCTGGGCGAACACCTGCCGGCCGTCTTCGGCGACATCTGGGTGCAGAAGGCCGGCGGCGTGCGCACCGAGTTCCGCTACAGCCTCGCGCGCGACATCTTCAAGGTGGGCCTCTTCGCCAACGCCATCGCGTTCGGTGAAGAGCAGCGCGACACCGGCAAGGCCACGCCCCGCTTCGGCGCCGGCATCGGCCCCACGGCGCACCTCCTCATCGAGGGCATCTTCCAGCTCGACCTCTTCCTCAACTTCTCGGTGCTCTCGAGCGGCCGCTTCTCGACGGGCCTGTTGGTGTGGATCAACAAGGTGTTCTGACGAAGGAGCCGGGCCGCTGAGGCGGCTAGCGGCCGACGACGCGGTAGTCGCGCGCGAACTCGGGCCGCAGCGTGCCGGCCTCGTCGAAGAGCCAGCGCGGCGCCAGGTTGACGTGGAGGGACACCGGCTCGGCGACCTCCTTCGTGTGGAAGACGACGTCCCACAGCGGCGAGGTGACGCCGTGGTTGGTGGCCGCGCGCACGTGGTGGTGCAGGTGGTGCCGCCGCATCCACGCGAAGTACGCGTTCGCCGGCGGGTGCGTGTGGATTCGCCGGTGCAGCACCTCGTAGAGGAAATACGTCACCGCGAAGCCAGCGCCAAAGGCCAGGCCGGGGAGCGGCCCCACCAGCACCGCGGCGAGCGAGCCGAGCACCGGCAGGAGCACGAGCCCGGCGAGCGCCTTCTTCCACGTCGGCGCGAAGTACAGCGGGTCACGGTGGTGGGCGAGGTGCTCCTCCTGGAAGAGGAGGAAGAGGACTGACGGCGAGAGGAACCACAGGCCCTGCCGCTTGCGCAGCCGCCCGTGTCCCGCGAAGCGATGGAGCAGGTACTCCGAGGCCGACCACCCGAAGGCCCCGGCGACGACGGCGATGAGCGAAGCGACCATGACTCCTCCTCGACGCTCACGACTGTATTCAGGAGAAACTGAATTGGTATACAGCACCAACCACAAACCATCGACCCCGAACGGAAATCACCGGGGAATGAGCTGGAGGTCGAGCGCGAGCGCCACCTCGTCAGCCACCACCACGCTGCCGCCCGGGTACGTCGCGCTCCACGAGACGCCGAACTCGCTGCGCTTGATGGAGGCGCGGGCGTGGGAGCCAATGCGTTCGCGGCCGTTGGAGTCCTTCGCCCGCGCGCCGCCGACCGCGTGGAACGAGGCGGGCTTCGTCACGCCGCGCAAGGTGAGCTCTCCGTCGAGGGTGAGGCCGGTCGCGGCGTGGAGCACTCCGTTCGGCCGTTGGGACGATGCTTGCCTGACCCCTCGGGGGATTGAGACAAGGGCGCATGACGCCTCAACCGCCACCGCCCTCCGCGCCGCAGAGCTGGTTCTCGCAGAACTGGAAGTGGGTGGTGGGCCTCGGCTGCGGCGTCGTCTTCCTGTGCTGCGGCGGCCTGGGCGTGCTGGGGCTCATCGGGGTCGCGGCTCAACCCACCATCGACGAGGCGAAGCGCGAGGCGGCACCGCTCGAGAAGGCGCGCGTCGATTGCGGCACGCCGGGCCCCGGCGGCGTGGACTGCGAAGTGAAGCGCACGGCCGGCTCTCGCGCCGTCTCGGTGTGCTGGGACCTCGAGATGACGTGCGAGAACGGCGGCGTGATGACGGCCCAGGGCTGCGGCGCGCTGGGCGACGGCGTGGCGCAGGCGACGGTGAACCTGCCAGCGGATGGGTTCTCGAATCAGGAAGCGTGTGATGCGCCGAAGCGCGGCGCGGTGAAGAACCTCGAGGTCACGCTCGAGTAGGCCGCAGCCCAGCCGCCCGCACGAGCGCCTCGAACCGATCGACCAGCTCCGAATCGGCCAGCGCGCTCTCGAGTTCGCGAAGCAGCGCGCGGACGGTGTCCAGGTTGGCGTCGGGGCGCGCGGCCAGGAGCCGTGCGACGTCGGCGAGGTCTTGCGGACGAGCCGCGAGCGTCTTGAGCGCCAGCAGGTGCTCGAGCCTGACGACAGGAACTCGCAGCGCACCGACGCGATGGTTCTCGGCCTCCAGCGAGAGCAGCTCCTCGAGCCCCGGCCCGCCGAGGACGACATCGACCTTCCAGCCCGACGGGAGGTGCTGACACGGAATCACCCGGGTCTGCTCGATGAAGGCGTCGTCGTCGAAGGTCGCGACGAGCTGCTCCCGACGAAGCGCCTTCACGAGGGCCGCGGTCGGCTCATCGGTCAGGACCGTCACGTCGACGTCCTGCGTGGTTCGTTGCGCGCCGTGTAACGCGACCGCCTGCGCGCCGAACAGGTACCACCGGGCCTTGAGACTTCGCATCGCCCGGTCGATGGCCCGCAGTGCGGTCTCGACGCTCCCGCCACGCCTGGAACGCGGCGAGCTTCGCGGCGAGGCGGCGGTGGGCTTCGAGGTCTTCCGCTTGCGTCCTGGCATCGGGCCATCCCGGGTTCATCAATTGGGCGCTTCGCTTCAACACATCGGCACGACGGAGGATCTCCTCGGCATCGCCCCGCTCCACCAGCCCACGGTTCTCTTCGAGCTGGAGCCGCTGCGGCAGCCCCCAACCGCGATTCATGAAGGCGGCCGCGTTCTTGGGAGTGATGGCAGTGCGCCGCTTCATGACGAGAGGAGAGCCGACCTCATCGAGCGCCGCAAGGCCACGTCAGTACATCGCCTGGAGCCGCAACCGGCCGAGCCACACGTTCCCCATCGGGCGGCCGTTGGCCTGTGACAGCGCCGCACCGGGGAGCAGCAGGCCGCCCTCGGCGATGGCGGAGATCGTCAATCCAAAGTCGAAGCGGTGCTTGATGGCCGCGCCGACGTCGAGCTCCGTGCCCAGCATGCCGGAGCCATTCCCGTTGAGCGCGTTGACCGGTACGCCGCCCGCCAGCACGCGCGTGTTGAAGGGGTCGGTGAGCGGCGCGGTGGCGAACGCGAAGAGCGGGCCGCCGTAGAGGTCGACCAGGCCGCCGAGGCGCACGCGCGCGCGGGGGAAGAGGTACCAGGCGCCCGTCACCGCGCCACCGGTCGGCAGCAGCGAGACGCCCTCGGGTGGGAAGCCGACGAGCGCCGGGTCCGCCGCACGCCACGCGCTCCGCGCCGACTGCCAGCCGAGCACCTGGTCGAAGAGAATGAGCCCGACCTTGTAGTCGCGGTCGAAACGGAAGTTGGTGAGCTGGTTGTCGTAGGGGTCGGCGTCTCCCGAGGCGAGGCCCCAGTCGAGCATCACGGCGAAGCGGCCGACCTTGTACGCGGCCTTGGCGACGGCGCCGAACTGCCGCACCGTAATGAGCGGGTTCTCCGGCGTGCGCGTCTGCGTGGTGGTGCCGGTGATGCCCGCGACTTCGGCGCCGAGGTCGAGGCGGTCGAAGAAGTTCCACTGCGCCGAGGCGTCGATGACGAGCACGTCGGTGGAGCGCTCCCCGGTGTCGGAGTTGAGCGGTCGCGAGCTGCGGTAGATGGCGAAGAGGCCGAGCTGGTTCTTCTCGTCGACGTTGAGCCGCACCCCGAGAATGCCCTGGAGCGCGCGGTCTCCATCGAAGAGGTCGACGGTGGAGTCACGCACCACGAGGTCGAAGGCCGCGACGGGCTCGACGGCGACCCACCCGCCGCCCCAGTCCATGAAGGGCCGCGCGAGCACGAGCGCGCGCAGCGCCAGGGAGCCGAAGTGCTGGTGACCGAAGTCGCCGGGCTCCGCGTCCTTCGCGCCGGCGTTGGCGAGCATGCCGAGGCCGAAGTGGTTGGTCTGCAGGCCCAGCCGCGCCCCGCCCCAGCCCCAGCGGTATTCCAGAAACAGTTGACGAAGCTCCGCAGCCTTGAGCGACGGGAAGGGCACGCGGGAGGCGACGAGCGAGGGCCCAGGCGTGCCGAACACCGAGCCGGTGGCGACGTCGAACTCGCCCAGGAGGCGGAACTTGCGCCACATCAGCTCCGGCGTCAGACGAACGCGCGTCTCGATGGGCGTGGGCGACAGGCGCGTGCCGTCGGCGTCGAGGGGGAAGGCGCTGACGCCGGTGCCGACGAGGCGCAACGAGCCGTGGACCGCCGCGGTGAGGCCGGGCTCCGACGGGGGTGGGGGCGCGCTGGGCACGCCAGCATCCACCACCACGGCGCTGACGGGCGCGGTGGCGGGCTCCCCCGCATCCGGGAACTCCTGCGCCAGGGCGACACGAACGGACAGACAGGCGAGGACGACCAGCACGCGCATGACGACTCCCCGAAGACGCGACGACAAGGAGCGGCGCTCCACCACGCTCGCCCCACCCGCGCAAGCACGCGTCATGAGGCGTGACACGAACCGTCAGGGACCGCCCCGTTTGCAGGGCGAGGCAGTTCCAGAGTGAGGTGCGCGCCGTGCTCCTGACGATGGTGGTTGCCGCTTCTCTGACGATGCCGGTCTGGACCTGTGAGGCCGAGGACGCGCGCATCGTGAAGCACCTGCAGGATGCCCTGGTCCAGCTGCGAACGAGTCCGCCCGAGGGGCTCTCGGCCTCGCAGCGTGCGCGCCGGGCCATCGTGCTCGATCACCTCGAGCAGTACCTCGCGGCGCGCCAGTTTCCCCGTCGGCATGGGCCCGCCAGCCCCGTGTTCGTGGACGAGGACGGCGCGGCCTGCGCGATGGGTGCGCTCATCGCGGCGACCGGCGGCGCCTCCATCACCGACCACATCCGCCGGACGCGGAACTTCGCCACCGTTCCACAGCTCGTCGATGAGCCTGGATTGGTGCCGTGGTTGGTTGAGAACGGCATCGCCCCCGAAGAGGCCGCGCTCGTGCAGCCGACCTATTTCGCGTGCCGGACCAGCTCGATGTGTTGGAACGCCCGAGCGCAGGGCCTCGTGATGGTGGTCACCGCGCATGATGGAGGCGCCTCGCCGCCGCCCTACGTGACGGCCATCTCCCGGCCCGAAGACGGCCTTTGCGCCGGAGAACCCGCCCTTCGTCGATTCCAGGGCCTCTCGTACGCCGACGACTTCGGGTGGCTTCGCGAGTGGACCGAGCACCTCCCCGTAGGCGCGATGGTGGAACCAGACGCCTTCCTCGTCTGGACGACGCGCGGACCGATGACGCTCGACTGGTCGAGGTGCAGCGAGGCTCCGGCCATCAGCCAGGCGATGCGACAGGCCCCGACGCGGGAAGCGTGCATCCGTGCGTCCGTCAAGGCCGACCCGCTCTTGCTGCTCCCGGTTTGCTACCACTCCGGGACGCCCCTGAGTGCCATGCGATGTGGGGCCAGTGGCCGGATCATCAGCGACAGGCTCCCGGCGGCGGGAACACTCGCAGACTTCATCTTCAATGCGTACTGGCTCGAGCCCGCGAGAGACGCTGGCTTCGACTGGGCCGCTTCAGAAGCGCTCGAGGCCTGGGCCTGGGCCAACAGCGACGATGGCGGCGGTCCGCCGGTTCCGGTCAACCCCAATCGATATCTTCGCTGGGACGGAGGCGTGGACCTCGCGTGCATCGCGGCACGCGACGCGGGCCTGTGGCCGGATGCCGGGGTTCGCCCAGACGGCGGGTCTTCCACGGCCGACGCGGGTGTGGCTGCGCCCGATGCCGGAGCTTCACTCGACGCGGGGCCTGCACGCGACGCCGGCCCGAGCGTGGATGCCGGCAGGCCCCTCGATGGGGGAGCACCAACCGATGCAGGCGCCTGGAGCCTGCCGCCGCCGCGGAAGGACACCTTCGTGCCGCCAGCCACCTACGCGCCGAACGGCGCCGACGCTGGCTGCTCGTCGACGGGAGGGTCGCTCGCGGTGCTGACCGGGCTGCTGGCACTGAGGGTGCGTCGGCGGTATCGCCGCTGATCAGCCGCGCCGCGCCTTCTTCTTGGGTGCCTCGCGGAGGACCTCGACCCGAGCGCGCAACAACTGCTTCACGAGCGCCACCGGCAACGGCGCGTCGAGTGGAAACTTGAGCGTGCCTTTGCCGCTGCGGAACTTCGCCGTCTTCGCCTCGAGGCCCGCGGCCATCGTCACCGGGCCGTAGAGCGCGACGTGCGTCGGCCAGCCCGCGAGGTACGCGAGGTTCTGGCCGAGCGCGTAGCTGGGCATCTGGTACGCGAAGCCTTCTTCGGCGTCGGGAGCGGCGGCGAAGACGAGTGCGCGCAACGTCCGAAGGGCGCGACGCGATGCTGGCGATTTCGTCGCGAGGTACGCCGCCACCTCCTCGTGCATCTGCTTTCGAGGCTTCATCGCTCGGCCCTGCTCGCGGGCATACCTGGCTTGTTTCGACGCGTCCTGCGTCCCAGGCCCCACGCGGCCAACAGCATCAGCGACACAGAGGGACCAGGCACCGCGCAGCCACAAGACGCCGGGAGGAACACCACGGAGCCCCTGTTGCCAGCCCCCGCATCTGCGAAGTCTTGCCCTGACATGCCTCCGTCGCTGGTGCCCCCTCCATCCACATGAGGACCTGCATCGACGCCGTCTGGCCTTCCTCCGTCGTCGCCCAGGCCTGCATCCACCAGCCCCGCGTCGGGAGGGGGCTCGACAGGCCCTGCATCAGCTGAAGACCCACCCGCATCAGGACGCCCGGCGTCGGGAGGGGGCTCGACAGGCCCTGCATCAGCTGAAGGCCCACCCGCATCAGGACGCCCGGCGTCTGGCGAGGGCCCGACACCGGCGTCGCCCGGAGCACCTCCATCGTTCAACACGGCGCCTGCGTCGACGGGACTGGGGCCCCCATCTCGCGCGAACAGCACCGTGAAACGGAGTTCTGGCATTCCCTGCTCGAGGAGCGGCCAGGCGACCCCCACTTCACCCGCCTCGTTCACCGCCGCGACCGGTACGCCGACCACCGAGGTGCCGCTCCAGATGGGAATATCGGCCGAGACGCCGCCGTCCTCGAAGACCTCGTGTGCCCAGACGCGACCGTTCCCGACACCTGGGCCCTGACTCCCGGGCACGAAGCGGCTCAGCACCCACACCCAGCTCTGAGGCCTCGCCACGGCGACGAAACGAGTTCCGCCATCCATCGGGGCGAGCACCGTCGCTCCGCCGTCTCTGGTGAGAACGGACCACCTGACCAGGTCCGTCTCGGTCTCGGCGACGCCGACCAGCGCGGCCCAGGTTCCGTCAGACCTGCGTCGTGGCGCCACCGTTGCGTACTGGGGGCTGGCGCTCACGTTCATGCTGCCGCTACTTTGCTCGACACCGCGCGCTGTCGTCCCCAGGGTGAAAGGGGTGACGAACAGCAGCCGCACGAGCCCACCCATGCTGGTATAGCCAAGCACCCACGCCTCGGAGTCAGTCGCACCACCGCCCTCCGTGAGCGTGAACCCTTGGGGCACCGACGGACCCATTGGCGACGGCGACGCGGGGCTACGAAACGCCCAGCCCGAATTGGACGACCAACCAAATACACCGTCACCAAGCGCGATGACTCCCACCATGGCGCCCGGGAGTCCCGCCAAGTCAGGTGGCTGGAAACTGAGGTCTTGAGGGCTCAGGCGTTGAGCGGTGCCCGTGAACATGCCCCCTGCGTTGCGCTTGAGGCCCACCAGAAAAACCCCACCATCACGTCCCGTGCGAAGGACCGGCTGGCTGAGATTCGGGACGTTCGAGGGCATGCCGAGGCCCGAGTCCGCCTCGACGGGCTGCAACCGGACCTCGGGGCCGCCCAGGATGCGTTCCTGCCACGCGAGGACCCATCGGCTCCCCACCGACGTCACTGACAGCGAATTCGACATCGCCGGCCGCAGCCCAAGGCCGCTCGGCGACCCGAGGTTGCTACTGCCTTCGAGGAGGTCGAGCTTCTGGGCGCTGACGCGCGAGACGGCGGCCAGGGCAGTCGTCGGCGAGGCCGCGACGAACACCTCACTCGAGTCGGTAAGACTCGCCGTTCGAACGGCCCCCCCATCGAGGTCGAAGAACCGTACGTCCGCCGAGTCCACGCCAGTCGAGAGCCCGACGACGAAGCGCCCACGCCCCTGCATCCAGCCGAATGACAGAGGGGCCCGATACATCGGGGCCGGGCCGGCATCGAGCAGACCGGCCGAATGCACGATGGTGAAGTGCGTGTTGCTCCGAAGGAGCAGGCCCGCTGAAGCCGGGTCGAGCACGACGTGCGAGAGCCTCACCGTTCCGGACCCACCGTCGAGCGCGGTGAAGACCGGAGCGCTGGAGAGGGTGCCCTGGCGCCAGATCAGCCCGTTGGTGACCGCAAAGGTGACGCCGCCACCATCGGTCGAACCGGCGGTGATGGAAGACGTGCCTCCGGGCCCGAAGAACGACACCGGAAGCAGCGGCGCGGCCCCGCCGTCCAACGACCAAACGACCAACTGGTTTGGCTGCACTGCGACGATGGTCGCGTTGGATCCCGACCACGCGGAGGTGACCGAGCTCAAGCTGTCAGTAAACCCAGCACTGTTCCCTCTCGAGACCGCCGCGTTCTCGCGAACGGCCCAGCGCAGTCGCCAGAGCCCGTTGCTGGTTGGTTCTTCAATCCAGGCTGCGAGCAACTGCCCCGCAGGACTTACCGACACCGAGAGCTCGTCGGAGAAGTAGGTGCCAAGCGCCAGTTCCTGGGTGCGCACCACCTGGACTCCACCGTCGACCCGAACGGTTGCCGTGAACAGGCTTTCGGCCTTGCGCGAGTCGACCCAGGCTCGTCGGTCGTCAACCCAGACGACGATGAACTCGCCTCGGTCAGCGACGACGCGCGGCGCAAAACCAGAGACCGAGATCGTACCTCCTGGGGGGACTTCGATTGGAAATCCCGCGAGGATGAGCGCCAACAGCATGGGTCGAAGCCTAGCAGGCCAGAGGACCCGGCTTCGCTACAGCAGGTAGTCCGTCGACAGGAACGACGAGTTCCGCTGCGTGAGGATGTCGCGCACGACCTTCTTGTTGGCCTCGGTCGTCTTCGCGGCCACCAGCGTGCGAATCGAGAACACCCGCAGGGCGTCGTTCACCGACAGCGTGCCCTCGGCGGAGTCCTTGCGCCCGGTGAACGGGAAGACGTCGGGCCCGCGCTGACACTGGCAGTTCAAGTTGATGCGGCCGACCTGATGCGCGCAGGCGTCGATGAGGCGGCCGACCTGCGCCGCGTCACGTCCGAAGATGGACACCTGCTGGCCGAAGGGCGAGTCGACCACCGCGTCGACGACCTGCTGCTCCTCGTCCCACACGCCGATGGGCACGATGGGGCCGAACTGCTCCTCGTGCCACAGGCGCATCGACGGCGTCACCGGGTACAGCACCGCGGGTGAGAAAAACGAGCCGGTCACCTCGCCGCCGCCGGGGTTGATGACCTTCGCGCCGTGCTTCGCCGCGTCGGCCACCATGGTGGTGAGGAAGTCGGTCTTGTTCGGCTCCGGGAGCGGCGTCAGCGTCACGCCCGGCTCCCAGGGCATGCCCGCCTTGAGGCCCTTCATCGCCTTGACGAACTTCTCCAGGAAGGACTCCACCACGCGCCGGTGGACGAGGATGAGCTTGATGGCCGTGCAGCGCTGGCCGTTGAACGACAACGAGCCGGCGAGGCACTCGGTCACCGCTTCATCGAGGTCGACGTCGGGCGTGACGATGCCGATGTTCTTCGCGTCGAGGCCCAGCACGGCCTTCAGGCGGTGTGGCCGAGGGTGCAGCTTCTTGAGGTCGGACGCGCCCTTGTTGGTGCCGATGAAGGCGAGCACGTCGACCTTCCCGCTCGACATGAGCGTGCCCACCGTCTCGCGGCCGCGCCCGTAGATGACGTTCACCACGCCGGCCGGGAAACAATCGCGGAAGGCCTGGAGCAGCGGCTGCACGAGGAGCACGCCGAACTTCGCCGGCTTCAAGATGACGGGGTTCCCCATCAGCAGCGCCGGGAACATCGTGCTGAACGTCTCGTTGAGCGGGTAGTTGTAGGGGCCCATGCAGAGCGAGACGCCCAGCGGCACGCGGCGCACCTGACCCATGATGCCCTGCTCCTGCAGGAACTTCGTCGCGTGGCGGTCGGCCTCCTTCAGCGCCGCGATGGTGTCGACGATGTAGTCGACGGTGCGGTCGAACTCCTTCTCGGAGTCCTTCAGCGTCTTGCCGATCTCCCACATGAGCAGCTTCACGACCTCGGTGCGCTTCGCCCGCATCGCGGTGAGGAAGCGCTCGACGTGCGCGATGCGTTCGGCGACGTGCATGGTCGGCCAGGGGCCGCGGCCGTTGTCCCAGGCCTTCACGGCGGCCTCGAGCGCCTCTTCCGACTCCTTCGCGGTCAGCAGCGGCGTGAAGCCGAGCACCACCGGCTCGAGGCCCTTCTCCGTCTTGACCCGCACCGGAGAGACCACCTCGTTGAGCGGGCCCTCGAAGCGGCGGAGCTCTCCACCGACGAGCCATTCGCGTTGCTCGAGGGGTTGGGCGAGGCGCTGCGCTTCGGGGATCTGGTCGGCCGTCGGGAATTCGAACATGGCGCCCTCACTAACCGGCTCCGTGTCGCGGCGCTTCACAGACACGTCACAGGCCCATGGCTCCGTCGTGGCCTGATGTGGAAAGGTGTCCGTTCTTCCATGAAGCGCCTGCTCGTCGTCTGCCTCGCCGTCGTTGCCTGCACGCCTCCGCCCACCGGCCTCCGCGCCACGGAGGACGGCCCCGGCCCCCGCGTCACCTTCGACGTCTTCCACCTGCCGCTGCCGGAAGTCCCGTTGCCGAATGACTTCGCCACGCGGTTCGACGCGATGTCGCCGACCA
>JBILEB010000225.1:0-8989 GCA_044352295.1 Myxococcaceae bacterium | reverse complement strand
TCGTGGCGTCGCGCGCGTACCTGTCCTGGTTCGCCTTCAAGGGGCAGGACCAGCAGAAGCGCGTGAAGGACCTCTCGGGCGGCGAGCGCAACCGCGTGCACCTCGCCAAGCTGCTCAAAGAGGGCGGCAACCTGGTGTTGCTCGACGAGCCCACCAACGACCTCGACGTCGAGACGATGCGCAGCCTCGAAGAGGGCCTCGAGTCCTTCGCCGGTTGCGCGGTCATCATCACCCACGACCGCTGGTTCCTCGACCGCGTGGCCACCCACATCCTCGCGTTCGAGGGCGACTCGAAGGTGGTGTGGTTCGAGGGCAACTTCCAGGACTACGAGGAAGACAAGAAGAAGCGGCTCGGCGCCGACGCGCTCATGCCCCGGCGCATCAAGTACCGGAAGCTCGAGCGCAGCTGACCGGTCAATTGAGTTGACTTGCAGGCGGGCGGCCCCAATGACAGCCGCCCATGTTCGCCCCCCGCGCGACGCCGCTCCGTCCCAAGACACTGGTTCGCCTCGCTGGCCTCGCGGTCGGCGCGGCCGTGGTGCCGACGATGGCCTCGGAGGGCGGTGGTCACTCGGACCCGGCCGCGCCCATCGTGCTGGCCCTCGCCATCATCCTCGTGCTGGCGAAGGTCGGCGGTGACCTCGCCACGCGCGTGAAACAGCCCGCCGTCCTGGGCGAGCTGGTCGTCGGCGTCATCCTCGGGAACCTCACGCTGCTCTCCGAGGCCGTCACCGGCACGCCGCTGCGGTACTTCGAGTCGTTGTCCACCGACGGGCACCTCGACATGTTGGCGCGCATCGGCGTCATCATTCTGCTGTTCGAGGTGGGCCTCGAGTCCACCGTGGGTCAGATGATGAAGGTGGGCCTGTCGGCGCTCCTCGTCGCCACCGTCGGCGTCATCTGTCCGTTCGCGCTCGGCTGGCTCACCTCGTCCTTCCTGCTGCCGGACCACAGCGTCTACGTGCACATCTTCATCGGCGCGACGCTCACCGCCACCAGCGTCGGCATCACCGCCCGCGTCTTGAAGGACCTCGAGCGCAGCCAACTCCCCGAAGCCCGCATCATCCTCGGCGCCGCCGTCATCGACGACGTGATGGGCCTCGTCATCCTCGCGGTCGTCACTGGCATCATCGGCGCCGCCAACGCCGGCACCACCCTCGCCATCGGCGACGTCGCGCTCACCCTCGGAAAGGCCATCGGGTTCCTCGTCGGCTCGTTGCTCGTCGGCCGCTGGCTCTCACCGCGCATGTTCACCGCCGCCACCCACCTCAAGGCCCGCATGGTGCTGCTCGCCTTCGGCCTCGGCTTCTGCTTCCTGCTCTCGTGGCTCGCCGACCTCATCGGCCTGGCGCCCATCGTCGGCGCCTTCGCCGCCGGCCTCATCCTCGAAGATGTCCACTACCGGGACCTCAAGGACAAGGAGCACCACTCCCTCGAAGAGCTCATCCACCCCATCTCGTACTTCCTGGTCCCCATCTTCTTCGTCTTGATGGGCATGCGCACCGACCTTCGGGCCTTCGTGGCGCCGGGGGTGTTGTCGCTGGCCGCCGCGCTCGTGGCCGTGGCCATCGCGGGCAAGCTCGTCGCGGGCCTCGGCGCGCTCGGCAAGGGCCTCGACCGCATCAGCATCGGCATCGGCATGGTGCCGCGCGGCGAGGTGGGGCTCATCTTCGCCAGCATCGGGGCGGGTCTGTCCATCAAGGGCGAGAAGGTGGTCGACGCGAGCGTCTTCTCGGCCGTGGTGGTGATGGTCATCGTCACCACCATGGTGACCCCGCCGTTCCTCAAGTGGAGCCTCGCGCGCGGTGAAGCGAAGCGTCCGAAGGTCGCCTGACTCAGCTCGATTCCGGCCTGCGCTCACCCGGCGCGCGCACGTCGCAGGTCACGAACGCATCTTCCATCTCGCGGGCTGATCCGCCTCGGTACCTGTTTGGAATGACAGGCCCGGCCATGTCCACGGTTTCCCACCGCGCCAGCCCCGAGGAAAGCGACCGACCGCCTTCGTCGGAGTGGTACGGTCACTGACGATGTCTCTGCGCCTCGAGCTCCTCGTTAGCGACGGAACCGAGCGCGGCCGGACCGTTCTCCTGACGCCTGGCAGCGTCATCATCGGCTCCGCGGAGGGCTGTGACGTGCGGTTCCCGGACGCCTCGGTCGCGCCGCGGCACGCCGAGGTCACCGTCGACCCCTCTGGAGCCGCCACCATTCGCGACCTCACCGGCCAGCAGACGGTGCGCATCAACGGGCTGGCGGCCGAGGGCACCGTCGCGGTGGGCTCGTTCATTCGTCTCGGTGCGGTCGAGCTCGTCCTCCGGACCCACGGAGAATCGGGTCCCCACGGCACGCTCGCGCGCGCCAGCCCGGCCGAAGGAGGAGAGCGCACCGTGCGCCAGGCGACTCCCCACGGCACCAACGCCTCGTCGGGGAGCGTGCTCGAGTCCATTCGCACCTCGGGCATCGACCGCGACGCCGCGCTGGCCTCGACGACCGAGACGAAGGCCGGCGCGCCGCTCCAACCTGGTGAGGTCATCTCGCAGCGCTACCGCATCCTCGAGCCCATCGCTGCCGGTGGCATGGGCGAGGTCTACCGCGCCGAGCACGTCGAGCTCGGCAAGCTCTTCGCGGTGAAGGTGATGCGCCCGCACCTCTCGCAGGACAAGGACTTCGTCGCGCGGTTCAAGCGCGAAGCCGTCGCGGCGAGCGCCATCGGCAACATCAACATCATCGACGTCTCGGACTTCGGGCAGACCGGCGACGGGCGCTTCTACTTCGCCATGGAGCACCTGGCCGGCGACACCCTCGCCCAGGTGGTGGAGAGCCACGGCGCGCAGTCCGTCGAGCGCACGCTGCGCCTGTGCGTGCAGGTGGCCCGCGCGCTCGCCGCCGCCCATGCGAAGGGCATCATTCATCGGGACCTCAAGCCCGAGAACGTGATGGTGCTCCAGGACCGCGGGCAGCACGACCTCGTGAAGGTGCTCGACTTCGGCGTCGCCAAGGTGACGCGCGCCATGGAGCCCGCCGGCCAGACGACGCTTGGCGTCGTGGTCGGCACGCCCCAGTACATGTCGCCGGAGCAGGCCTCGGGCCTCAACGTCGACGCGCGCAGCGACATCTATGCGCTGGGCCTCATCCTCTACGAGCTGCTCACCGGCCGGCAGCCCTTCACGGCGCCCACCGCGCAGCTCGTGATGTCGAAACAGATTCACGAGGCCCCGCCGCCGCTCGCGTCCTTCAAGCCGGACCTCGTCCTCCCGCGCGCGCTCGAGGGCCTCGTGATGGACATGCTGGCCAAGGCCCCGGCCGCGCGCCCGCAGTCGATGACCGAGGTCGTCCAACGCCTCGAGGCCATCGAGAAGACTCCCCCGACCGACCGCGTGCGGCCCTCGGCGCCTCGTCCACAGGCCCCCGCCCCGTCCGCGCCCGCCCCTGTGAGCGCGCCCCGCCGTTCGCTGGTGTGGGTGGGGCTCGGAACCTTCGTGGGGGCCGTCGCACTGGGGGTGGTGGGGGTGCTCGGCCTTTCGCGCGAGACGCCACCGCCGCCCGAGGCTCGGCCCACTTCGCCACCCGTCGTGGTCGTCGAGCCGAAGCCGCCAGAGCCGCCCCCGCCACCGCCACCGCGCCTCATCCGGCGTCTGGTCGAGTCGAAGCCGCCCGGTGCGCTCGTTCGCGAAGCCGACGTCGCGCTGGGGACGACGCCGCTCCCGCTCGAGGGAGCGGTCGGCGCCACGCGAACCCTCACGTTCACGGCTGTCGGCCATCAGGAGGCCTCGATGCCGGTCTCCTTCGACACCGACGCTCCGGTGACCGTCACCCTGGTTCGAACCGAGAAGAAGTCGAAGGTTCGCTCCGTGGCGCCCGAGGACCAGCCGGTGCAGAAGCGGAAGCAGATGAAGGGGCTCAACGACTGAACGTCCCCCGCGCGCGGGAACCGGGAGGGCGCTAAACCCATCGGCCCATGCTCTTCGCGATGTTGCTGCGCCTGGCGCTGGCCGTTCCACCCGTGGAGCCCACCCCCGAGGCGGTGGCCGCATCGCGCGACGCCTTCGTGTGGGGCCAGCGGCTGTACAAGCAGGGCTTCGCCGCCGACGCGCTGGGCAAGTTCGAGGAGTCGTGGGGTCTGCGCGCGCTCCCGGTCACCGCGTACAACATCGCCGTCTGCCACGAGGACCTGAAGCGGGAAGGCCAGGCCATTCGCTGGTACCGCGAGTACCTGCGCCGCGCGCCCGACGCGAGCGACAAGAAAGACGTGTTGGCGACGATGACGGCGCTCGAGAAGCGGCTCCAGAAGCAGGGGAAGCAGGCCCTCGTCGTCATCACCGAACCTGAGGCCGTCGACGTCGAGATTGGCGGGCAGGCGTACGGGCTGTCTCCCGTCGTCGTGACGCTCCCGCCGGGGACGCATCGCGTGGTGGCGCGCGCGAAGGGGCTCGTCACCGTCGAGCGCAACGTGGTGCTGCCCGACAACACGAGCGTCGAGGTCTCGCTGCTGCTCTCGCCGGAGCGCACCGAGTCGCGGGTCGACTCCGTGAAGGCCGACGCGCCGGTGATGACGAAGGTCGAGCCCGCGGTGGTGACGCAGCAGGCGACGACGACGTTGACGCTCCAGGCGGATGAGGCCCTGGTGAAGCTCGTCAAGCGCGAACGGACGGCGGTGCCCTGGGTGCTGCTCGGAAGCGCGGTGGCGGTGGGGGCTTTGGCCGGTGGCTCCTTCGCGCTCGCAGGGGACGCGAGGGCGCGCTTGCTCAGCAGCCCGCGCGACACGCCTGGCACGGTGCGAGACCTCTACCTCGTTCAAGAGCGCAACTTCACCACCAGCGCCATCGCGCTGTTCTCGGTCGCCGGCATCGTCGCCATCTCGTCCCTCGTCGTCTTCATCCTCGAGAGCCGCTGAGGCGCCAGGTCGTGCATCGACCCCGATGAGCGCAGGGGTCGACGCGGTTCCGTTCGCCACTCGGGGCACTCCTCGTGCGCGGCTTCACCGGCGGCATGGCGAAGATGATGGTCGACGACGTCGTGTTCGGGCGCACCAGCCCTTTGAAGGTGATGCGGCCAGTCACGCCGGCGGAGTGGCCTCCAGGGTCCGCTCAGCCTTCGAGCCGGCGTCGGTCAGGGTCGGTCGTGTCTGAGACTTCAAGGTTTCATCCATGGTGGACGAGACCGTCGTGCCCGGTGTCGTTCCCGCGCGAGTGCCGCCGCGTTCGCTGAAGCTGCATCGAGGAGCGCCGACTGGCCGTGCCGCTGATACGAGCGTGGAGCCCCGCCTGTGGGGCGCAGCGGCGACCGGGGCCCGAATGCGATAGGCCTCACGCCATGAAGCTTCCGGTCATACCCGTCATCGTCGTCGTCGTCTTCATCGCCGGGTTCTTTTCGGGTCGCCTCTCGGTCTCCGCGCCAACGCCCGTGAGTGCGCCGGCACCCGTGGTCGCTGCCGCGCCGGAAATCGCGCCGAGCCCGGGCGGTCTGGCCGGCGTGGTGGCCGAGGTGCAGCAGGTCCCGAACTACACCTACCTGCGGCTGACGACGGCGCGCGGCGAGGTGTGGACCGCCGTGCCGTCGACGACGTCCGTGGTGCCCGGTCAGGCCGTCGAGGTGCGCGAGTCGACGACCATGACGAACTTCACCAGCAAGGCGCTCGGCCGCACGTTCCCCACCATCGTCTTCGGAGAGCTGGTGGGCGCGGCGGCGGCCCCTGGTCCCGCGCAAGGCTCGGAGCTTCCGCCCAACCACCCACCGCTCGGAGGCCCCTCGGCCGAGAACCCGGTGGCGAAGGCGCTGGATGCGACCCGGCAGGCGGAGCCACCGCTCACGCTGCGAATCGCCGATGTCTTCGCCGAGCGCCAGGCCCTCACCGGTCGGCTCGTGCGGGTGAAGGCAACGGTGGCGAAGGTGACCGCCGTGAACGGGGTTCACTATGCCCACCTCACCGACGGGAGCGGCTCCGCGGCGACGAGGGATGATGACCTGGTGGTGCTCAGCCAGAGTCCCCTGACCGTCGGCCAGGCCGTGACGATTCAGGGGAGTGTGGTGTTGAACAAGGACGTGGGCATCGGCGGTGCGTGGCCCGTCGCGCTCGAGGGCGCCCAGCTCGTTCCGTAGCGCTCGCCGCGGGCTCGAGCGGTGCCACTACTGCAGCATGAAGTTGAAGGTCTTGACGTCGATGCTCGACTCCGCGCCGAGGGCTCCGTCCCAGACGTGGGCGCCGACCGCCACCTTGAGCACCACCCGGACGCCGCGCTTGAGGTCGCTCTTCGTCCGGAGCGGAAGCTCAAAGGCGGTCGCGCCGGCCGGGAGTTCGTAGTCGTTCGAGGCGCTGCCATCGATGAAGTTGGTGGCGGTCTCTTCGGTGACCGAGCTCGTCACGCGCCAGTCAGCCCGAGTGGGGGGCAGCAGCACTTGAACGGGCGCGGTGAGGAACCAGGTGGTGCCCTTCTTGGTGAGCTCGGCCTCGTTCCCGATGGTGATCTTCGACGAAAGCGAATCCGGACCACACGCGACGAACGACCCGGCGACGACGACGAGCAGGAATGAACGAAACATGGTGAGGGCTCCTTGGGGTTTGGGGCAGGTGGGGAAGGTTTCAGAACGCGACGGTGGCGCCGGCGGTAATGGGGACGAGGATTGCGTCGGTGAGTCCCCATTTGAGGAACTCGGCGCCGCCTCGAAGCTCCAGCATCAGCGCTCCAAATCGAGCACCGAGGCCGAGAGAGCCACCGCCGAACAAGCCCGAACCGCCCATGCCGAGCATGAGGCCGCCGCGTGCGCGCACGGGCAGGTAGAGGCCGAACGAGTCTTGCTCGTGGAGCTTGATCAGGCCTCCCACCGACAGCGCGACGGGCGCCAGAGAGCGTGGGCTGGCCGCGAGCATCGATGAGCTGAGCGGAGCCCCCTCGATCGCGACTTCGAAGCGACCAAGCAGCAGGGCCACGCGAAGCTCGATCGGGACGTACGTCGCGACCCCCTCAAACACCCTCGTTTCCACACCGGCCCCTTGCGCGACCGCCACCGTGCCCGATCGGATGAACGCGGGACCCGCACCGATCTGCGCGCCAAGCGCGAAGTGCACGCCCGAGAACTGGCCCGGCGGCGGAGCGGGTTCGATGGGCGCTTCGGCGACGACCTGGGACGCTGACTCCATGCGGGTCGGTGGAGGCGGCCTCGGGGTTGGTGCCAGGGCTGGAGTGGGTGGAGGCGGCATCGGCGTCGGGCTGGCCACCGGCGGGGGCGCCATCACGGGTGCGCGCGGGGAACAGACGGCGCGAACACAGGCCAGGGAGGCGATGCAATCGGCGTCGGTGCGGCACGACTCGCCCGTTTCACCGAGCATGGAGACCTGAGAGAGGACGAGGAGCAGCGTGTGGGGTGTGAGCATGCGGACCCCTTGAGCAGCCCCTATGCCGATGCAAATGGCTGAAATGACGGGGCTCTCCGAGGCCTGCGGGGAAGCCTTTTCCATCCAGCACGGTGGATCACGGGCGTGGCCGCACTGGAATCTCGCGCACCTGGCTCGCTCACCGCGTTGCACGAAGGGGCTGCGTCGTTTTCCCCCCTCACGTCGTTGGAGCGCTCCCATGGTTGCCCTGACTGTCTCGCTCGTTCTCCTCTCTCAGACTCCCGACGCGCTTCTGGGTGGCCCCGGTGAGTCCTGCCGTGCTCGGGCCGACTGCCAGAGCGGGCTCAAGTGCCTCAACGCCGTCTGTACCGCGCCTGCGCCGGTCACGAAGGAGGGTCAGGCGTGCGAGGCGACGTCGGAGTGCTCGACCGATGGCTCGCTGCGCTGCATCGCCAGAGTGTGTTCGAAGCCCGGCACGCGCCCGTCAGCCGTCATGGCTCAGCCTGCGCCCGCCCCCGCACCGGCGCCCGCACCGGCTCCGTCTCAGGGCTGGAGCGCTGCGCCGCCGCCGCCGTCGTACCAGCCGCCGCCCTCGAGCAGCGGTCAAAGCCAGACGGCGGACGAGCTCATCGCTCAAGCCATCGAGGCGGAGGTGCGCCCGTTCGACAAGAACGCGTTCTTTATCGGTGGAGCGCTCAATGGTGGCGTCGTCAATGGCGTTGCTCCTTCGGTTGGGCCGGATCTGCGCTTTGGCTGGTTCTTCAAGCGAACTCAGCTGAGCTTCGAACTTGGCTTGCAGTACTACCCGTCGTCTGCGGAGGCGTCGGTGAGCGGCCGTGCATCGGTAGGGTTCTCGGTTCCGTTCGCCGAGCGGGCAGACTTCGCCTTCTTCTGGGGTCCCAAGGCCGGCGTCACCGTGCTCGCCGGTGCACTGACGGCCATCGGTGTCCACGCCGACCTGGTGTCCTTCGGCATCCGCTCCGGCCACTGGCTCTTCGACCTCCAGTTGCCTTCCGTCGGCCTCGTCTTCGGCGGTGGCGCCGCCTTCATTCCCGTCCAGGGCCGCTTCACCGTCGCGTACACGTTCTGAAAGGCAGACCTACTTGCCGGTGCGCTCCTGCAGCGCCAGCGGTTGCGCTGGGTCGAGCCGCAACGCCTGCTGGAGCGCCCGTTCTGCATCCGCTGCGCGCCCCGACAACCGGTAGGCCCGCGACAGGTGCGCCCACGCTTCGGCCACGGAGGGCTCGAGCTGGGTGGACTGCTCCAACATCCGTAGTCCTTCGACGAGCTGCCCCGTCGTCACCAGCGCCGCGCCGTACCCCAGCGTGGCGTTCGCATCGTTCGGCCTGAGGCGCACCGCCTCTTGAAAATGGGGGAGCGCCTCCTGCGGTCGGCCCTGCAGTGACAGCGCGAGCGCGAGGTTCGCCTGGGCCTGCGCGAGGTCGGGTTGCCGACGCAGCGCCGTGCGAAACGCCTCCTCTGCCTCGCGCAGCTGCCCCCGTCGCGCCAGCACGTTGCCGAGGTTGTTCTGTGCCGTCGGCCAGGTGGGGTTGAGCCGCGCCGCCGCCTCGAAGTGCTGGTGGGCCTCGTCCAGCGCCCCGCGCGCCTCGAGCGCGAAGCCCAGGTTGGTGTGCGCGAGGAAGTTGTCGGGCTCCACGT
>JBILEB010000089.1:0-28766 GCA_044352295.1 Myxococcaceae bacterium | reverse complement strand
TCGGACTGGAGCTTCGACGTGTTCTCTCCCGATTGTTCGCGCGCGGTGCTGCTCCAGGATCGCTTCGGCCCGTACACCGTCTTCACCGTCAAGGACCTGCCGACCTTCGCGAACCCGAAGGTGGTGAGGGCGCCCGGCGAACCTGCTTCCGTGCACGGGCCGTGGCGGTGGACGAGCCCCTCGTCGTTCGAGTTCGTCGCGAGCTGCTGCGGCGGAGCCCGGGTGCATGCCGGCGACCTCGAGGCGGGCACGCCGATGCGGGAGGTCTTCACGGCCGAGAGAGCGCCTGCTGGCATTCGACCCACCACGACCGGCTGGGAGGTCATTCCGTGAGCACCACCGCGCTCGACACGATGCGTGCGTTCGCCCAGCGCGCCAAGGCGGCGTCTCGCGTGATGGCCTCGGCGACGACGGCGCGAAAGGACCAGGCGCTCCGTGGCATTGCGCACGCGTTGCGGAACGCGACGGCGAGCATCCTCGAGGCGAACGCGCTCGACGTGGCCGACGCGAAGGCCACGGGCAAGAACGCAGCGTTCCTCGATCGGTTGCTGCTCGATGGGCCCCGGGTCGAAGCGATGGCGAAGGCCGTGGAGGCGATCGCCGCGCTCGAAGATCCGGTGGGCGAGGTGACGCAGACCTGGCGACGTCCCAACGGGCTCGAGGTGCGCAAGGTGCGGTTGCCGCTCGGGGTCGTGTTGATGATCTTCGAGTCGCGACCGAACGTGACGAGCGACGCAGGCGCGCTGTGCCTCAAGAGCGGCAACGTCGCGATGCTGCGCGGAGGCTCGGAGGCGTTTCGTTCGAGCCGCGCCATCGCCGAGGCCATCGCCGTGGGGCTCGAGGGCGCAGGGCTCCCGAAGGACGCGGTGCTGTTGGTTCCCGAGACGAGTCGCGAGTCGATGCTGGCGTTGCTCACGCTCGATGGGTTGATCGACCTCTGCATTCCGCGGGGAGGCGAGGGCCTCATCCGCTTCGTGGCCGAGAACGCGCGCGTGCCGGTGGTGAAGCACTACCAGGGCGTCTGTCACGTCTACGTCCACGCGGACGCCGACCTCGAGATGGCCGAGCGGATCGTGGTGAACGCGAAGGCCTCCCGACCGGGTGTGTGCAACGCGATGGAGTGCTTGCTCGTCGATTCAGCAGTCGCGGACCGGGCGCTCCCGGTGCTCGCGCGTGCGCTGGTGGCGAAGCAGGTCGAACTGCGTGGGTGTGAGGACACGGTGCGGGTGCTCCGCGGTGCCGGAGTTCCCGTGACGCCTGCGACGGGCCAGGACTTCGGCCACGAGTTCCTCGACCTCATCGCCGCCGTGAAGGTGGTGCCCGGCCTCGACGGCGCGCTCTCGCACATCGCCCGCTACGGGAGCGAGCACACCGAGGCCATCGTCACCGCCTCTCGCGATGCGGCCCGGCGCTTCACGCGTGAGGTCTGCGCCTCCGCGGTCGTGGTGAACGCCTCGACGCGCTTCAACGACGGAGGTGAGCTCGGCCTCGGCGCCGAGGTGGGCATCAGCACCTCGCGGCTCCACGCCTTCGGGCCGATGGGCCTGCGCGAGCTGACCGCCCAGAAGTTCGTGGTGGAGGGCGACGGACAGATCCGCTGACGCGAATTGTGGATCAACCCGCAGGCGGCTCCGGCTATAGGCTCGCCCATGGCAGCGAAGAAGAAGACCACCCGAAACAAGCCTGAGCCGAAGAAGAAGCCGGTCGCGAAGAAGGCGGCGAGCCGGAAGCCGGCGTCGAAGAAGGCCCCCGCCCGCAAGCCGGTCGCGAAGAAGTCGACCGCGAAGAAGCCGGCCCGGAAGATCGCCCCCCGCAAGGCGCGCCGCGCGCCGGTGAAGCGTCCGGCCGCGAAGAAACGTTCGACGGGCAAGGTCGCCGCGCGCGTCCCGAATCCCGAAGGGCTCGAGCTCGCCCGCGCCGTCGCCGACGTCGCTCTCGACAAGAAGGCTGAGGACGTCATCGTGCTCGACCTGACCCACAAGGCCGGTGCCGTCGGCTACGACTACCTCGTCATCGCCACAGGTGACTCGGACGTTCAGCTTGACGCGATGAAGAACGGCGTCGAGGAGCTGCTCAAGGCCCGCACGCGCAAGCCTTCCTCGGTCGAGCCCTCGCCAGACTGGGTGTGCCTCAACCTCGATGACGTGGTCGTGCACTTCTTCACGCCCGACAAGCGTCAGATGTACGACCTCGAGGGCCTGTGGAGTGACGCGCAGCGCCTGCCGGTGTCGTGAAGCTGACCGTCCTGTCCATCGGGAAGGATCGCTCGGGCCTCTTTGCGCCGGGCGTCGACGAGTACGCGCGCCGGCTCTCGCACGTCGCGAAGCTGGAGCTGGTCGAGCTGCCGGAGTCACGGCGGAGTGGCGCTCGAGCGAAGGCTGACGAAGCCCAGGCGGTCCTCTCGCGGCTCAAGCCCACCGATGTGCTGGTCGCGCTCGACGAACGCGGCAAGGCGCTGGCGAGCGTGCCGTTCGCGAAGTGGCTCGAGCAGCATCAGTCACAGGGCCGTCACGTCGTCCTCGTCATCGGAGGCGACGAAGGGCTCGACGAGACCGTCCGTGCGCGCGCGCAGCTCACGCTGTCCCTCTCGGCGATGACGATGCCGCACCGCCTCGCGCGGCTCGTCTTGATGGAACAGCTCTACCGCGCGTTCTCGATTCTTCGCGGAGAGCCGTACCACAAGGCCTGAAGGGCTCCCTTGCAGTGGCTCGCCGTGCGCGCTGAGCTTGTGGACATGCGAATCGCGTTTCTCCTGTTGATGCTCGCCGCCCCCGCAGTTCTCGCGGATCAATGCGCGTGGATTCCTCGCGGTCAGGCCGAGAAGGCCATTCCCGCGCTCAAGGGAAAGAACGTCATCGAGTGGTGCGAGCCCTGCGGAGAGGTGAAGCCCGCGAAGACGGCCGCGAAGAAGGCGTCGGTCGTCACCACCAGGCCGGTCGACGACGGGAAGCTCGGCGAGGTGCTGGTGAACGAGAAGCCCGTCGACCTGGCGTACCTCTACGTCGAGTGGGGGAGCGCCTACCGCAACGTCGCGTCCATCGTCGGGTGTCGGGCAACGGGCGTCTCCAGGCGCCTCGCCTGGTGAGTGATGTCGGCCGCGCCGCTGCCAGGGTTCATCGAGGTCGAGATCGGCACGTTCTGCAACCGACAGTGCGCGTGGTGTCCCAATGGGTGGCACGACCGGGGCCTCGAAACGAAGTCGAAGTCGATGGCCGAGCCCGTCTGGCAGGCGCTCCTCGCTGATCTCGGGCGCGTTCACTTCGGCGGCTGGTTCGCCTTTCACAACTACAACGAGCCGATGGCGGATCCGCGGCTCCTCGAGCGGATGGCGCAGGCCCGCGAGGCGATGCCGGGCGCGAAGCTCGAGGTGCACACCAATGGAGACTTCCTCACGCCGACCTCCCTTCGGGCGCTCGCCGACGTCGGGTGTTCGCTCACGCGGGTGACGTTGTATCCATCGAACGAGAAGGCCCTCGAACCGCCGAACGAGGCGAGGCTCCATCGCTTCCTCGGCCGGCTCGGGCTGTCGAGTGATGTCCGGGTGGTGAAGCGGTCCAAGCTGGAGCACCGCGCGCAGGTCGGCGACATGGAGCTCGTCGTTCGCCTGCCACGCATCGAGCACTACACCGACCGCGCGGGCACGGTGCACTTCGAGCCGCTCGCGTCGACCCGGCCACGCACGACGCCGTGCTGGCTGCCGCATCACTCTGCGGCGATCGACGTGCACGGCGCGCTCAAGCTGTGTTGCCATCTCTACGACACGACGACGGCCGAGATGCAGGCCTCCGTGGTCGGCAATGTCGGGCAGACCCCCTTCTCGACGCTCTGGCGCTCCCGGCGAATGGACTCGTTTCGCCGTCAGCTCGCGCAGGCCGACTTCTCGAAGCTGGAGGCCTGCGCTTCGTGCGCGCACGCCTCCCCATCGTGGATGGTGCCGCGCGCGCGGGCTCGGGCCAGAGCCAGGGGCTGGGTGGACTGATCAGCACACGATGACGACCTGGCGCTCGGGGATGGGTCCTTTCCCGAGTTCCCGCCGCCGCGTCGGCCCATTCCATTGCCTGAACGCCCGCACGACGTCCTGCGCCGACGTTTCGATCAGTCGTTGGCGCGGTGGCACGTGCCCGCTGAAGGGGAACCACGCGCCCAGCGATGCCAGCGCAGCGCCCACCTCGACCTCGAGCGCGTCGCGTCGTGCCGCCGAGAGTCCGCGGCGGATGAAGACCTTGAGATCGAGATCGGATGACACGCCAGGCACCGGGCCGAACTCCCGCACGCCTTCGCTTCGGCGCACGACGAGATCGTTTCCGACGAGTTGAGCCGGTGCTGCCTTCGCGACCGTTGCCCGATCCATCACGCGCGAGCCATGCGCCACGCAGCCCACCAAGTGTCGACCGAGCGTCGTCTTCAGCGCGTCGCGTAGCCCCTCGAGCAGCTCTGGGGTGAGCCCGATGACGCGCTCTCTTCGTTCGCCCACCAGGGACGGGAGCTCGGCGTGGCCCAGCGTCGTCGCGAGCCGTCGCGCCCGTGCCGTGGGATGCCGGCCTTCTGGAAGATGACGTGAGGTCGAGAGGAGCCGTTGCCAGCCCTCGAAGTGTCTCGGCGTCGAGGCGCCGTAGAGCAACGCCGCGAGGCGCTCGGGCTCCATGAACGGCCGAATGACCTGATCCCATCGTCGGGACAGCGCTTTGGGCTTGCGCACCCGCTTCAGGGCCTCGACCCAACGCTCCGCGAGGCGCTGCTCCGCGCGCGGTAGCGCTTCGTCCACCACCAGCGCCACCTGCCACGGCGCACGATGGCCCCGCTCGAGCGCGCGACCGATGAGGTCCGCCTTCCCGAGGAGATCGAACCGCGGCGCCGGAACGGACTGCTTCCAGTATCGATACGTCGAACGCTCCGGCCGACGGAGTGCGCGCAGGCGAATCGTCAATGCCACGAAGCGACGGCGATCCGAGGCCGTGCCACGGCAGGTCCCGAAGAAGCGCTCGAGGCCCGCCGTGAAGCCCGCGATGTACGCGCGATCGAACCAGCGCAACGCCAGCGCCTGACGAGGCGTGGGGACCTCTCCCTCACCCAACACCGAGACCAGCATGGTGACGAGCCGACGCCATACGAGCCGGTGGATGCGCACCGCGTAGGTGTTCTCGAGGAAGCGCCAGTCCGGCAGGTACTCGGCGAAGAAGCGCACCGTCGAAAAGTCGATGAAGTGTCCGTCGAGACGAACGTTGCCGGGCGTCGGGTTGAAACCGTGAATCTGGAGCGCATCGGTCTGACCGACGTCGTGACCCAGCCGCGTGGCGAACTGCTCGACGAAGCGGCGAACATCATCCGGCCGCCGATGCGAGAAGTCGCTACCCACGAGCGCTCGGCCGACGTGGTCGAGCATCGCGCGGAGTCGTTCGGGCCGGTGCGTCCACGCGCGCAGGTGCCCCAGCCGCCAGTGCGTGCTCGCCACTCGGAGTGTCGCCGCAGCCGGCCAGCGCTTCCCGGTGTTGTCGAGCGTGGTGTGACTGGTGGCGAAGACCGCGAGCGCCTCGGGGACGTCGAAGCCGAGGCGTGCCAGCTCGTCTCCGACCGTCACCTCCCAGAGCGCGCGTGGAAACGAGACGAAGCCGTCTTCGTGGAACTGGCGCCCCTTCCAGGCGAGCGGGGTCGGTCCGCCGCCCTTGAGCGACACCTCTCTCCCTGAAACCTTGCCGAGCAACAGCGCGCGCCCGTCACCTTTCGGGCCGCGTCTGCGATCGAGCGCGATCATGTCCACGTAACGCGTGGCCACCTGCGTCGTCTCGGCCGGAGCCAGCGTCGAGAGCCCCCCGAGCGACTCGAGCTGGGAGCGCGTCCACCGCACGCCGAGTCGCGCCTCGAGGCCGACGTTTCGCCACAGCAGGCGGCCGCGTGGATCCGTCCCGACCTTCGCGTCGACATGAAAGCGACCGCTCGGTGGTGGCACGAAGGGCTCGAGACGACCGGGCGCCTGGGCCTCGAGCTGCGCTCGCCTCCACTGCGCCGCGAGACCCTGGAGCGTGTCCGCCGTCAGCACCGACGGAGCGACCCGCCGGCCCGCGTCCAGCAGCACCAGCCCGCGCTTCGTCCACATCACGTTGGACGGAGAGAGGTCGAACCGACAAGGCAGGTCGTTCTCGAGCGCCCGCACCGTGGCGACCAACTGGGCGACTGCTTCGAGGGGTGGGCCGGTGAGCGCCTGCGGAAGCGCGCGGCCCTCCACGAACTCGCGGACCAGCGCACGTCCATCGCGACGAACGGCGAGCACGCGCGGCGTGGAAACACCGTGCTCGCGCAGCACTCCAGAGAGTCGAACCTCCTCTCGCAGCCGTGCGCGCGCCTCGGGGCCGGGGAGGGCGACCTTCACCACGAAGCGGCCGGCGCGAAGCACCTGTCCCGTTCGCCCCAGCCCAAGGGGAGGCAACGCGTCCCACGTCGAGGGATCCAGCAGCGCTTCGAAGGACGTCATGCCGTCGGCGCCGGTTGGCCGTACGTGCCAGGGGCCGAGAACACCGCGCGCGCGAAGGCCTCGACCGCGCCGGGTGCCGGAGAGGGCCCCAGCACCGCCTCTCGGAGCGCGGACACGAGCTGCCGGGCTGCTGCGGGGAGAGGCCCGACGCTTCCCAGCCGGGTCCACTCGCGCAGCGTCGAGACGGCCGTGGCGTCGAGCCCCAGCGACGGCCACTGCCTCGCCCCGTAGCGCGCCGCGATGACGTCATGGAGCGACCGCTGCAGCGCCGCGTGGCGGGTCGAAATGCCGCCGTTCCAGAGTCGGTACTGCACGAGTGGCTCGGCGAGGTTGGCCGCGCGGGTGACGTCGAGCGCGCGCGTCCACAGCTCGTAGTCTCCAGCCACCCGCAGCGTGTCGTCGTACCGGAAGCCGAGCGTGCGTCGCCACATCACGGTGGAGTGTACGAACGGTGGCGCCACCAGCGCGCGAAGCCGGATCGCCAGGTCGCTCTCGGGCACCGCCTGAGGACCGAGGGTGACGCCAGCGTCGTCGATGCGGACGCAGGCGCTCCCCAGCAAGCCGACCGGGGAATTCGCCTCGAGGAACGCCACCTGCTTCGACAGTCGCCCCGGCAGGCACACGTCGTCGGCGTCGAGGCGCGCGATGAACTCGCCACGCACCTCGTCCAGCGCACGGTTCGCTGCCGCGAAGGGACCGACGTTCGTCTCCAGGCGAAGCACCCGCAGCCGCGCGTCGTGGTGCTGCGCCAGGATGTCCGCCGTTTCGTCGGTCGACGCGTCGTCCACCACCAGGCACTCGAGGTCGACGTCCTGCGCCAGCACGCTGTGGATGGCCGCCGGGAGAAACCGCGCTCCGTCGAAGCTCGTGAGAATGACGCTGACGCGCGGCACGGGCGGGGTGGTAGCCAACGCCCTTCGGCCGGGTCAATGCCGCCGCGCGTTGACACATTTCGGTGACACGGTTGCCTCTTGCGTTGGCCGGTGGCCGCGATCAACGGTGTGCGCCGTGACCGCAGCGGCCGCCAGCGACGAAGTCGAGCTCTCCGTCGAAGAGTCCTTCGGACGTCTGTACGACGCGCTCAAGAGCCGAGGCGCCGAGTTCGCGAAGGTCGGCGGAGACGTGGCCTTCTACGTGAAGGACGCCAAGCCTCCCTTCTGGCAGGTCTCCTCGCTCGCCGGAAAAGTCGTCGTGAAGCCCGGCGCCCCGCCGTTTCCCGTGTGCACCATCGGCCTCTCGCCGCCGGTCCTCTCGTGGCTCGTGCAGGGCACGCTCGACGTGCGCCGCAACTTCGAGAAGCGCCGCCTGGCCGTCGAGGGCGATTTGTCTGCGCTCGCGCTCTTCGTGAAGTGTTTTGCCGAAGAAGACTCGTCGGCATGACGTACCCGCGGCGTTTCGCCGCGGCCAACCACCAACCCCTGGAGGGGAATCAACATGGCGTCGATCAAGCTGGATACGGTGCGGTCGGGTGTGAAGTTGCTGTCGGGCCTCATGAAGGCGGCGGACACGGAGCTGTCCGAGGCGAACGCCGACAAGAAGGTGTCGAACTTCGAGCTCAAGGCGTTCAAGGACAACTTCGGCGACGGCGGCTCGATGGACAAGGCGATGGCGGCCGTCCACAAGTACGCGCAGGCCAAGTACGGCGTTCGCAACCCCAGCACCACGCAGCTGAACAAGGCGCTCGCCGACGCGATGCAGTTCACCGCCCGCGCCGACATCGACAAGTCCAAGGACCTCTCGCCCACCGAGCGCAAGGCGCTGGCGAAGACGTGGGACTCGGTCGTCGAGTTCGCCAAGGAGTACAAGGGCACCAGCGTGCGCGACATCGTCACCCCGCGCGGCGCGCCCTGAAGTTTCGACGGCCTGGCTCGAGGCCGGCCTCGCCTCGGCCTGAGCCTCACCGCTCCTGGCACCTCGACACGCACTGACCGCGTTCGCAGCGGAACGTGCCCACGCCGCCATCTGCAACGCAGACCGGCGCTCCACCGACACCTGCCGGGCAATCGGCGTCGACGAGGCAGGCGCCGGCCAGCGTGCAGCGGGGGCCGGCGAGCGCATCGGTGCGGCAGTACTGACGCTGTGGACAGCTCGAAGTCGCGCAGGGCCTTCCTTCGTTCCACTCGCACCGGCCGCGGTGCAACAGCTCGACGCCCGCTTCCTGGAGCTCGCAGGGGTTGCGGTACGTGGCGAAGTCGCGCCCACACATCGGGTCGAACGCGTTGTTCGCGCAGGTCGAGGAGATGCACACGCGGGCCACCCGGCAGGCGGTCGTCACGTCGAGGCCTCCGCCCACGGCACGTTGGCCCGCGGCGCACATCGGGTTCGCCACCAGCGGGCAGGACTGACAGCACCCCCTCGAGCACGTTTCATTCCCGACACTGCCGTTCGAGAGACACTCGGCGGCGTCATTGCAAACCTGGCTGTCGGGCGTGCACTGCTGGCACGAGGCGTCGTTGCGGTCGGTGAAGCCGTCGCAGTCGTCGTCGATGCCGTTGGCGCAGAGCTCCTTCGCGCCGGGGTTCACCGCGCGGTTGCCGTCGTTGCAGTCGCCGAGGCGTTTGCCCGGGCAGGAAACGGTCGGGTTGGTGGTGAACGCAAAGCCATCGCCGTCGACGTCGCGGCACGGGTCGAGCTCGCACCAGCCAGGGGCGCACGGGCAGGTGAGGCAGGTGACGCCCAGCTGGCAGACGTGTCCTCCCGGGCACTGCGCGTCGACCCGACACCCGGGAACGCACTGCGCGTCCTGGGGGCCCGAACAGCCCTCGCACACCATCCCCTGGGGACACGCCGCATCGGCCGCGCAGGCCGCGACGGCTTCAGGGCCGCGCGCGGGCAGGGTCTCCACGCCCCCACAGGCCAGCAGCGTGAGCACCCCCATCAGAATTCCGCGACCCGGAGCCATTCATCAGGGCCCCACAGCAGGCTTCGTGCCGACGGTGAACCCGCCTCATCACGCCGAGCGATGGCCGCGGCCTTCAGCCTTCCTCAGATTCCCACCGGGGTGGCTTCCACGCGCCCTGCGGGGCTCCGTAGAAGGCGTCGGGGTCGACCTTCAGCGGCTCGAACGGCTCCCGGGGAAACCGAATGCGGCCCAACACGGGAGGCTCCGTCGGTTTGGGCTCGACGGCGACGAGGTTGGTGTGGCCGCGAATGGCGAGCTTTCCGGTGGTGAGGTTGTCGACCCGGTAGTGGAAGTCGAGGGCGACCCGGCCCAGCTTGGTGAGCGCGACGCGAATCGAGAGCTGATCCTCGTAGCCGATGAAGCTGTCGAAGCGCACGTTGAGCTGCCGCATGGCGAGCCAGTGGCCCTTGCGCACGAGGTCGACCGCCGGCTCGTTGAAGCGGCGGAAGAAGGCCTCGCGGCCGCGCTCGAACCAGTGCGCGACGTTGCCGTGGTGCACGTAGCCCAGGCCGTCGGTCTCGGAGAACGTCACGCGGTGTTCGACGTGCGCGGTCACTTCGTCCCAGTTGGTCGTCATCGCCCAGGCTTCTTCGGCTCCAGGCGGGCGCGGGTCAACGGTGATACGTCGCCAGGCCGTGTCGAAGGCCTTCACGAGCGAAGAGTCGGAAGACACCTCGGTGTCGGCGCGGCCAGTCGCTCGTGCGGCGCGAGGCCAGGAGCGGCCGATTACGCCCGAGGGGTACAAGGCGCTGCAGGCCGAGCGCGCGCAGTTGGAAGGCGATGAGCGGGCTCGACTCGCCGCGATGACCGAGCCGCATTTCGAGGTGGCGAAACGGCACCTCGAGGCTCGCCTGGCGCAGGTTTTGGCGACTCTGGACAGCGTGCGGGTCGTTCACCCCGAGGCGAAGGCCGACGGCGTGGTGCGCTTCGGGAGCCGCGTCGCGCTGCGCTGGAGCACCGGCAGGTCACAGACGCTGCGCATCGTCGGGCCCGATGAAGCAGACCTGAAGCAGGGGCTCGTGTCGGTCGACAGCCCGATCGCGCGGGCGCTGCTCGACCAGCGGGAGGGGAGCACCATCGAGGTCGAACGTCCCGTCGGCACGGACGAGGCGACGCTGGAGCGAGTCACGTCGTCCTGAGCTACACGAGGCCGCATGCCCGTACACCTGACGCTGGACGGCGCGGTCGCGCGCTTGACCCTCGAGGAACCCGGCCGGAAGAACGCCATGACACCCGAGCTGGGTGACGCGCTGAAGGCGAAGGTGGCCGAGCTGAAGGGCCACACCGACCTTCGCGCCGTGGTGCTGCACGGCGCTGACGGAACGTTCTCGGGCGGTGGCGATCTCGCGATGCTCGAGCGCCTGCGCGGCGTCTCGAAGGACGAGTCTCGCGAGTTCATGCGCTCGTTCTACGCGCGCTACCTGTCCGTGCTGGAGCTCGAGGTCCCGACGGTCGCGGTGGTGGAGGGCGCGGCCATCGGCGCCGGGTTCTGCCTCGCGCTGGCGTGCGACCTGCTGGTCGTCGAGGAGACCGCGAAGCTCGCGCTCAACTTCGTGCAGTTGGGCCTCCACCCCGGCATGGGCGCCACGTACTTCGTGCCCCGCCGCAGCTCGCCGCAGGTGGCCACACGACTGCTCCTCACCGGAGAGCGTTTCGATGGCCGTTCCGCCGAGCGCTTCGGCTTTTCGACCCACGTGACGGCTCCAGGTCAGGCGCTCACCCAGGGACTCGAGCTCGTGAAGACGCTGGCGCAGCAGGCGCCACTGGCGGTGAGGGCCCTGAAGCGGGCGCTGGGGCCGGATCGGCTCGAGCTCGAGAAGTGCCTTCAGAACGAGGCCCACCAGCAATCCATCAGCTACGCCAGCGCCGACCTGGCCGAGGGGCTCGCGGCCGCCACGGCACGCCGCCCTCCGGTCTTCACGGGACGTTGAGGTCCGACCGCTCGTCGACGGCGAGCGGCTCAGCGAACGGCGCGACGTCGCCGAACCCGGCGCAGCGCCAGGAGACTGACGAGCCCTGAGGCCACCGGAGCGGCACTGCAGCTCGGCGCGGGCTCGACGGCTGGCCGCATCGAGGGCCCAGCGTCCGGGAGGCCGGCGTCGGAGGGCGCAGGCTCCATCGGCGTCACGTCGACGTCGGTCACCTGACAGCTCCCGCGCACGCAGGCCTGGCCCGACGGACACAGCGGCCCTTCGTCCACCTGCCCGTCGCAGTCGTCGTCGAGGAGGTTGCAGCGCTCGGTGAGCGGCCGCCCGGGCATGCACGAGCTGGGGTCGCACGTCAGCCCCAGCGCCGCGCACCAGCCGGTCCCGCAGCGCACGCGCACGCCTTCATCCACGCGGCCATCGCAGTTGTCGTCGCGCTGGTTGCACAGCTCCATCGCGCCAGGCCGAACCATCGCCTCGCGATCGTCGCAGTCTTGATCATTCGGCGCGCGCCCCGACGACGAACAGCCCGTCATCATCGCGCCGCGCCGGTCGCCAAAGCCGTCACCATCGGCATCGGGCCACGTCGACACGTTGGAGAGCCCTTCGTCTCGCTGGCCGTCGCAGTCATCATCCTTGCCGTTGCACCGCTCGACGCCGCCGGGCACCACGGTGGCGTCGAAGTCGTCGCAGTCTCCATCGTGCGTCGAGAAGCCCTGAGGCACCGCGCAGTCGATGGTCGTGCCACTCGCCGAAGCCGAGCCGACGCCGTCGCCATCGAAGTCACGGAAGGAGGTGGTGCCTGAACAGCCGAAGACGAGCTGGCGTCGCGCCTCACCGGTGGAGTCGCCTCCGCTGCGCTGGTCCCCGTTCCCCAGCACCGTCCACGTCGACAGCTCGGCGGCTCCCGCGCCCGAGGGCGCCGTCCACTGCACCTGGAAGCTCACCGCGCCGCCCTGGGTGCCTTTCGCGGTGGCCTGCACCACGTCGCCATTGAGGAGCCGCGTGCCCTGGCCGCTGACGAGCGTAAACGCGCCGCGGGTGGCGGAGAGGAAGAAGCCTCCGTTCAGGCCCGGTCCGCGCGCCGTGACCGTGACGGTGATGGTCGCGCCCGGCGTCACCGTGGGGGGCGTCAGGTCGATCGTCGTCTGATGCGAGGTGGCCGAGTGGCATCCCTGACATCCGGAAGCGGCGAGGCCCGCCGAGCGCGCGAACGCCGCCGTCGACCCGAGCACCAGCAGCAGCCACACGCTTCGCATCGGGGCGCACCGTGGCAAGCCTCGGCCCGCCGTGACAACTGGGCACTTGAGGTGGCAGCTGCTAGCTTCAATCTTCCAATGGCCGTGTTCGAGTTCGCCCTGCCTGGAGCTCCCAGCTCGCCAGGGTTTCGGTTCCCGGGGCCGCGGTTCACCATCGGTTCGGCGCCAGACGCCGGGTTGCGCTTCGACGCACGCCTGGTGCAGCCGGTTCACGCCGAGGTCGCCTTCGACCCGAGCGGCGCCCCGTGGATTCGAGATCTCTCCAACGGGCAGCTCTGGCTCAACGGCACCGTGGTGCAGAAGGCCCGTCTCATGGTGGGCGCGCAGGTGCGGCTCGGCCGGCTCGAGCTCGAGGTGCGCGACGCGTCGATGACGGAGGTGCCGCTGGACTCCACGGCACGGCGTCCCACCCCCTTCGCCACGCCGCCGATGGATGCGACGGCCAGGCGGCCCACGCCTTTTCAGCCACCCGCGGTCAGCCAGAGCCAGGTCGGGCGGGTGAGCGGCTCGCGGACGCCTGCCGTTCGGGGTGACGAGAAGACCAGCCTCTCGGGGGCCTACGTGCCGCCGGGGTCGACGCGTGAAGCGCTGGCCGTCAGCGACGACACCCTCATGCGCACCGTGCTGCCCGAGGGCGCCATCGTCGGAGGCCGGTACCGCATCGCGCGCAAGCTGGCCGCCGGCGGCATGGGCGAGGTGTACCAGGCCGAGCACATCGAGCTGCACAAGCAGTTCGCCGTGAAGGTGATGCTCCCGGCGCTGTCGAGCGATCAGGAGTTCGTCAACCGCTTCAAGCGCGAGGCCATCTCGGCGAGCCGCATCGGCCAGCAAAACATCATCGACATCTCGGACTTCGGGCAGACCGACGATGGGCGCTTCTACTTCGTGATGGAGTTCCTCGACGGGCTCACCATCGCCAGCGTCCTGCACCGGCAGGGGCCGATGCCGGTGACGCGCATGGTGAACGTCGGCCTTCAGGTGGCGCGCGCGCTCGCGGCGGCGCACGCGCAGGGCATCGTCCACCGCGACATGAAGCCCGAGAACGTGATGATGCTGCAGCGGCCCGGGCAGCCCGACTTCGTCAAGGTGCTCGACTTCGGCGTGGCGAAGGTCTCCACGGGCCCGGGGCAGGGCGGGCAGACGCAGCTCGGCATGGTGGTGGGCACGCCGCAGTACATGTCGCCCGAGCAGGCGATGGGCGTCGCCGTCGACACCCGCACCGACACCTACGCGCTCGGCCTCATCTTCTACGAGATGCTCACCGGCAAGCCGACCTTCGCCGGAGACACCGCCAGCATCCTCATGGTCAAGCAGGTGACGGAGCCCGCCGCGCCGTTCCCCGCCGAGGTGGTGGCGACGATGCCCGCGGCGCTGCACGACCTCATCTTCAAGATGCTCGAGAAGGACCCCAACGCCCGGCCACAGTCGCTGGACGAGGTGGTGAACGTGCTCGAGACGCTCCAGGCGCACTTGAAGGTCGGTGCGAAGCTGGCGCCGGCGACGGCGTCGGGGCGGTTCCCGCAGACGGCCACGCCGCACACCGTGTCGGCGATTCGGGTGACGGCGACGGGCGCGCCCATGGCGCCGACGCAGCCCGTGGCGCCTCCGACCACGGGAGGTCAGGTGTCGGTGAACGAGGACAGCCTCGCCCCGCCTCCACGCTCGAAGGCGCCCTTCGTCGTGCTGGGCGTGGGGCTCCTCGTGGCGGTCCTTGGTGGAGCCACCGTCCTGTTGAAGGGTGAAGAGACGGTGCACGCCGAGGTGATCGTCGCCACGCCGCCGCCATCGCCTCCGGAGCCCAAGCCGATCGAGAAGGTGCCCGACGCGCCCGCGGCGCCGAAGGTGGTGAAGTACACGATCGAGAGCGATCCCCCTGGGGCCGAGGTCTACGAGAAGGACGTGTTGCTGGGCACCACGCCGTTCGTGCTGCCGCGGGAGCCTCAGGCCATCCTCGAGCTGACCTTCAAGGCGAAGGGCTACAGCGACCTGACACGCAAGCTCGCGGTGCCGCTGATCGACGGCAGCATCAGCATCACGCTCGACAAGAAGAAGACTGGTGGGCCGGCCACCGGAAAGCCGCCGAAGCCGGCGGGAGACCTGGCCGACCCCTACGCGACGCCGACCGAAGATCTGCAGAACCCGTACTGACGAGCGCTCCCGGGTGGGGGGCAGGAGAGACTTTCTTTATGGTGTGCATGCACGCGCTCGCGGTGGCCCTCGTGGTGGCCGCGCCGGGCAAGACGAAGCCCGCGACGCCGCCTCCGGTGGCTGCAGACCCGACGGCGAAGGCGAAGGAGGCCTTCATGACGGGGCAGCGCTTCTACAAAGAGGCCCGCTACGCCGACGCCATCGCCAAGTTCGAAGAGGCGTACGCCATCAAGCCCAGCCCGGTGCTCTTCTACAACATCGGCCGGTGCCACGAGCAGCTCGGCGACGTGCCCAAGGCGCTGCGTGCGTACCGCGACTACCTGCGTATGCAGCCCGACGCGAAGGACAAGGACACGGTGAACGACGCCATCGCGAACCTCGAGCGGCGCCTCAAGGAGAAGGGCCTGCAGCAGTTGATGGTGTTCGCCGACCCGCCGACCGCCATCATCGAGGTGGACGGCAAGGTGCTCGGCAACTCGCCGGCGTCGGTGGAGCTGACCGCGGGCAACCACAAGCTGCTCGTGCGGGCCGAGGGGTATGAGCCGACCGAGCGCGCGTTCGTCATGCAGACCTCGCGCGCGACCGAGATGACCATCAACCTGCGGCCGGCGGGAAAGCCGATGGAGCCGCCACCCCCTCCTCCTCCGCTCGTCGACGTGCCGAAGAAAGAGGACCCGAAGGTGGCGACGCTGACGCCCTCGAAGGACGTCACGGGGACGGGGACTGGCGCGACGAACGTGACGACGACGCCTGAGCCGGCCCGGAAGGGCGGCCGGTTGTGGACGTGGATTGCTGGGGGCGCGGCGGTGGCGGCGGCGGGCGCAGGTGTGGGCCTCGGCGTAGCGGCGAATGGAGCGGCTGCCCAGACGGCGATGCCGCCGATGGGCGTGACGCCGGCCCAGCAGGCGAGCTCAGCGCAGGGCCTCGCGACGGGGGCGAACGTGGCGTACGGCGTGGCCGGCGCGGCGGCGGTGACGGCAGTGGTGCTCTTCTTCATCGAGGGTCGCTGATGAACTCCAGACTCAAGCTGGCCTGTGTGGTGGTGATGGCGTCGAGCGCGTGCTTCCCGGTGATCCCCGAGGGAGGGCCCTGTGCGGCCGATGAAGAGTGTCCCACCGGACAGACGTGCGTGTCTGGGGTGTGTCGTAGCGCTGATGGTGGCGCGACGGCAGGGGGCACGGCGGGTGGGACGGCGGGAGGACGGGCCGGCGGGTCTGCGGGTGGCGCGGGCGGAGGTGCTGGTGGGGTCGGTGGTGGAGAGGCTGGCGGGATGGCTGGCGGGGAGGCTGGCGGGATGGCTGGCGGGATGGCTGGCGGGATGGCTGGCGGGATGGCTGGCGGGATGGCCGGCGGAGACGCCGGTGGTTCGGCGGGCGGCATGGGTGGTGGTGGCGACGACGGAGGCATGGCAGGCGGGATGGCGGGCGGCATGGCCGGTGGGCTTGGTGGTGGCTCGGCAGGAGGTCCCGATGATGGCGGCGTCCCGGACGGAGGATTTGCCCAGCTCACCGTCGATCGCACGATGGCGACCTTCGGGAACGTCACCACGGGTGCCTCCAGCCCAGCGACGACGGTGCTCGTCACCAACGTCGGAGATCAACCCAGCGGCCCGGTGATGGTGGCCGTGTCAGGCACGGCGGCGAGCTCGTTCCAGGTGCAGGGTTCGACGTGCACCGGCGCGCTCGGGCCCATGGGCACCTGCCAGTTCGGCGTCGTCTTCAGCCCGACGGCGACGGGCGCGTTGGCCGCCGCGGTCGACGTGTCGGGCATGCCAGGCGGCTCCCGGTCCGTCGCGGTGTCGGGGCAGGGCGCCTTCCCGGCGGCGCTCTCCATGAACCCGACCACCTTCGACTTCCGCGGCGTCGGCCTCGGGAGCAGCTCGATGCAACAGGTCTTCACCATCACCAACACGGGTGGTTCTCCGACTGGAGTCCCAGTCGTCGCGGTGACCGGTCCCGACGGTGCGATGTTCACCGTTCTGGGAACGACCTGTACGGCGGTGCTTGCGCCGGCGGCCACCTGCACGGTCACGCTCGTCTTTGTTCCCACCACGACCGGTGCGCGTATGGCGACCCTCGAGGTCAATGCATCGCCGGGCGGTCGCGCGAGCTCGGCCCTGACCGCGAACGGGCAGACGCCCGCGGCGCTGTCGGCCATGCCGTCGCCGGGGGTGTTCAATGACACCGTGTCGGGCGGAATGGGCAACAGCATCTCCTTCACCATCACCAACTCGGGGCAGACCACGACCCCCGCCTTGAGCGTCGCGATCTCCGGTGCCGAAGCTGCCGACTTCGTTCGA
This sequence comes from Myxococcaceae bacterium, assembly GCA_044352295.1. Lineage (GTDB taxonomy): Bacteria > Myxococcota > Myxococcia > Myxococcales > Myxococcaceae > Xiheimicrobium. The sequence goes on along the minus strand of JBILEB010000089.1, from coordinate 11,764 downwards.
GGTGTGGACAGCTGTCAGGGAGCGATGGTCGCGGGCGGGGGGACCTGCTCGGTCGCGGTGCAGTTCAACCCGCGCGGTCCCGGGCCTCGGAATGCCCTCCTGACGGTTTCAGGGACGGGCGTGGTGCCGGTGACGGTGGTGTTAACGGGCCGCGGGCTCGCGCCGGCGCAGCTGCGGTTGTCGACGCCGATGGTGAGCTTCGGGTCGGTGGCCACGGGGACGAGCGTAACGGCCACCATCGGGGTCTCGAATAGCGGAGAGGCGCCGACGAGCTTCCCGATGTTTACGGCGACACCTTCGCCTGAGTTCACCGTTGCGTCGAACACCTGCGGCTCTGATGTGACGCCTGGAGAAAACTGTTCGGTAACACTTCGGTTCAGTCCTGCGGCGTTGGGTGCGCGTACCGGAACCTTCACCGCGAGTGCGACCACCGGAGGCATGGTAGGCGCCAGCGTGGATGGCACCGGTGTCGCTCCAGGCGCGCTGGCCATCACGCCGAACACCCATACCTTCGGGAGCTTCCTCGTCGGACAGACGAGTGGCTCCCAGACGTTCACGGTCACGAACACCGGCGGAGTTGCCATCACGTCGCCGGCGCTCTCTCTCGGCGGGAGCGCGGCCAACTCCTTCCTCATCAGCCTCGTCGCCGCGAGCAATTGCGGACCTCCAGCCGTGCTTGCAGCTGGGGGATCGTGCGCAGCGATCGTGAGCTTCACGCCTCAGAGTGCCGGTGCGCTGAGCGCGTTCCTCACCGCGACGTCAGGTTCCAACACCGCGCAGGCCAGCCTCTCGGGCACCGGCCTCAACCCCGCCCTCCTTCGAATCACGCCGTCGGGTGCCACCTTTCCATCGACGGTGGTCGGCTCGTCGTTCGAGCAGGGGTTCACGGTCACCAACTCCGGTGACGTCCCGTCTGGCACCGTGTCGATCACGAGGAGCGGGCCTGACCAGGCGCAGTGGTCCGTCAACAGCTCCACCTGCACGGGAACGCTGGCACCGCAGGGGACCTGCACCTTCCGGCTGGCCTACGTCCCAACCGCCGCCGGAGGACACTCCGCGAACGTGACGGCCTCGGCCTCGCCAGGCTCGATGGCGACGGCGCCCGTCACTGGGACCGCCATCAGCGCCGCAGCCCTGACGCTCGCGGCCGCCATGGGCTCGAGTGCCGCGTATGGCAACGTGCTCCTCAATGACACCCGCACCATGAGCTTCACCGTGACCAACACGGGCCAGCAGGCGTCGGGGCCACTGAGCCTCTCGCTCTCGGGGACGAACGCCGCGCAATGGCTGGTCGGCAGCGGCGCCACGGCCTGCCAGCTGGGCCAGCCCCTCGCCGGTGGCGCGTCCTGCACGACACCCATTCGGTTCAGCGCGACCGCCGCGAGCGGCAATGGCCTGAAGTCCGCGACGCTCACGGCTTCAGCCATGCCAGGTTCTTCCCCGACCCTGGCCCTCTCGGCGACCGTGCAGAACCCAGCGACGATCTCCACGATGGTCACGACGCGCGCGTTCAACGACGTCACGGTCGGAAGCTCGAGCACGACCTTCACGTGGGTCGTCACCAACATCGGTGATGTCCCCACCAGCACGCTCTCGTTCTCGAACAGCAACGCCATGCCGTTCCCCATCACCTCGAACACGTGTACGGGGACGCTGCCGCCCATGGGCTCGTGCTCGGTCGTCTTCGGCTTCAAGCCCACCACGGCGGGAGCGGCGTCCTCGGTCCTCACCGTCTCGGCCACGACGGGAGGCTCGGTCGCGTTGACGGCCTCGGGCAACGGCCAGTGGCTCGTCACCGTCACGCCGCCGACGAATTCGGGAACGCGGGTGCAGACCATCGACGGTCGCATCAACTGCCCGGGCACGTGCTCGGCTGGCTACAACAACACGAGCGCGGTCACCTTCCAGGCGCGCACGACCAATGGTTCTGGTTTCCATTTTGAAAGGTGGACCGGTCCGTCTCCGTGCAACACCGATGGAACCGGCGCGAACTGCGTGCGCACCATCACGTCGAACACGACGGCGACGGCGGTCTTCTCTCCCATCGACGCCAACCTCGTCTTCGTGTCCTCCGGCTACTACCGAGCCGACCTCGGCGGCGTGGGCCCCTACGACACGGCGTGCAACACCCTCGCGTCAGGTGCGGGCATCAACAACCTGGCCGGCAACGCCTTCCGTGCGTGGATCAGCACGGCCAGCTCCTCGGCCAGCGCTCGCATCACGGGCTCGGGAGGCTTCCGACGCATGGACCACACCATCTTCGCGGTCTCGAAGCTGGCGTTGTTGGTCGGGTACGTGCGCGCGCCCATCACCCTCGACGAGTTGGGGCGTCGGGTCACTTCGGGCTTGTCGACGTGGACCGGAACGGACTCCAGCGGGGGCCATCGCCCCAGCCAGGACTGCGCCGGGTGGACGAGTTCATCGGCCGTGAACTTCCTCGAACGGGGTCGCGTCGAGGGAGGGCCGGGGCTGTTCACGGCCGGCACGGGGAATCACACGTGCAGCAACACGACGACTCGCATCTACTGTTTCCAGAGCACCAGCTCGACGAACCTCGGCGAGCCCTCGATTCCAACGGGGGGGAAGGTCGCCTTCGTGGCTCCGCCCTGGACCGTCGCGGGTGGGTTGGCGGGCGCCGATGCACACTGCAATGCGAACAAGCCCCTTGGGTACGACACCGCGGCCTTCGTCTATCGCGCCTTCATGGCCACCACGACCGCGTCAGCCTCCTCCCGGCTCCCGCTTCGAACCCGGTACTACGCCCCGAACGGCACCTTCATTGCCGAAAGTGAAGACCTGAAGAACACGACCGACTCCAGCCGGCTCGCGAACCTCAACGCTGGCATCTGGCAAACGGATGGGACCATCTATGTCGCGGGCGATGTCGCATCGGCCTGGACGGGTGCCGGCTGCTCCGGCAACTGCATCGGCACCAATGGGACGACGTGTTCGAACTGGACCTCGAACGCGGTCCTCGCGAACGCGCTCGTCGGTCGAGTGGCGTCGTCGGGCTCGGACTTCTTCGATGGGTTCGGCTCCTCGGCGTGCAACGCCATGCGCCGCGTCTATTGCTTCCAGCAGTAGCGCCGGCCACGGAAGGGGTCGCGCGTGGTGACCGTGCTCGTCACCGCCCTCTGGGGAGGCCTGCTCGCCCTCGAGCGGCGGGCCTTCCTCCAGGCGGCGTTGAGTCGCCCGCTTCCGGCGGCCGTCGGCGTCGGCGTACTGCTCGGTGATGTCACCTCGGGCCTGATGGTCGGCCTCGTCTTCGAGCTCTTCCATCTCGGTGGGGCCTCGCTGGGGGGCGCGCACCCGGACCACGAGACGCTCCCGGCGGTCTCAGGCGCGGCCCTCGCGGTGTCTCTCGCACACGCCAGCGGCTCCGACGCGACGCCGGCGGTCTGGTCGCTGGCCATTCTGCTCTGTGCACCGCTTGGCGTGCTCGGCCGGAGGGTCGATAGCCGGCTGGATGCGCGCGCGCGTCGCTACCTCGGTCGTCTGGTGGATGCCGTGGACGCGGGTATGGTCGAGCAGGCTCTGCTCCAGAACCTGCGCGCCATGTGGCCCCATTTCGCCGTCAGCGCCCTCGTCTCGGGAGCGGCCGTCGTCGCGGGCACGCTCCTCTCGCCGGTCTCACAGGCCGCGCCCGTTTCGCTCGTCCGAGGGCTCGCGTGGGCCTACCCGCTCCTCGCCACCGTTTCGGCGGCGGTCGCCGTGCACGCCAGCCAGGGCCAGGGCCGCCTGCGGATCGCCGCCGTCGTGGCGCTCGTGGTCGCGCTCGTCCTCCTTGGCGCCCTGGGGGTGCGGACGTGGGCGTGACGCTCTCCAGGTGGACCCTCTGGCGCTGCTTCTGGCGCAGCCTCTTCCTGCAGGCAGGCTTCAACACCGAGGGGCTGCAGTCGCTGGGCCTCGTCTACGCGCTCTCACCGGCGCTGTTGTCTCTCTATCCAGATCCGGCCCAGCGTCAGGCGGCCTTCCGTCGGCACCTCGCTCCTTTCAACACGCACCCCTACGTCGCGGCCGCCATCGTCGGCGGCATTCTCTTCCACGAGCTGCGCGTCGCGCGGGGTGAGGAGCCGCCGGAGTCGGTCGAACGCTTCAAGGCGCTCCTGATGGCGCCGCTCGCGGCTCTGGGTGACGGCTTCTTCTGGCTGTCCCTGCGGCCGGCGGTTGGCGCCATCTCCGTGGCCCTCGTGCCGTGGCTCGGCGGGTGGGCGGTGGTGGCGTACCTGGTGCTGTACAACACCGTGCACCTCGTCGCGCGGTGGAGGCTCTTTCGCACGGGCCTCGCCATCGGGGAGGCGCTGGTGCCGAAACTCAAGGCGCTCCAGGTGCCGCGGTGGGGTCAGCGGCTCCGGGTGCTCGCGGCGGCTGCGGCAGGTGGCTCGGCCTCGTGGCTCGCCGTGAAGTTCGGGTCCAACGCGAAGGGGTGGGTTGAGCCGGCGCTCGATGTCGCCTCCCTCGCGTTCGGCGTGCTGGTGGTGTTCCTGCTCTCGCGCAAAGTGAGCCCGTACCTCTTGCTCTACGGCGCCGCCGCCATCGCCATCGCCCTGGGCGCGCTCGGCGTCGTGTAGCCCGTGGCGTGAGTCGTCAATGGCCCGGGTACCCGGTGAAGACCCGCGCGGTCGACGAAGGGTGGATCGCTTGGGCCGCCAGAGGCCGACGGGGCCGAGGCACCAGCTCGCCGCCGCAGTTCGGGCACCGGCCCGCAAGCCGCTCCTCGGCGCAGCGCACACGGAAGGTTCACTCGAACGAGCAGATTCGCGCGTCCGTGGAGTCCGGCGGCAGGTCCCGGTCACGGCATTCACAGCCGGGGTGAAGGGCGAGCATCGGGGTGGACCTCGGTCGACGTGGTGGAGCCGACGTCTGAGGCATACTCCTCTTCGACATGGCACGGCTGCTGGTGGTGGAGGACGACCGGAACCTGCGCGACGCGCTCTCCGAGACCCTCGAAGACGAAGGCCACGACGTGCGACGCGCGGCCATGCTCGCCGACGCCCGCGCGGCGCTGACGGACGCGACCCCCGACGTGCTCGTGCTCGACCTCATGCTGCCGGATGGAGACGGGGCGACCCTGTGCGCCGAGGTCAAGCGCTCCGGGGCGCCCACCCGCGTCCTCATGCTCACCGCGCGGACCCTCGAGGACGACGTGGTGAAGGGCTTCGACGCCGGCGCCGATGACTACGTCGGCAAGCCGTACCGCTTGAAGGAGCTCCTCGCCCGTATCAGCGCGCTCGCCCGTCGTGGCGCAGGGCCGGTGTCGAACCACCACCGCCTCGGCCCGTTCCTCGTCGACGTCTCGGCCCGCTCCGTCACCGGACCCGACGGAGAGGTCTCCCTCACCCGCAAGGAGTTCGACCTGTTGGTCACGCTCCTCACGGCGAAGGGCGCCGTGGTGTCGCGTGACGAGCTGCTCGATCGAGTCTGGGGCGACGTCGTCGTCGACGTGCACACCGTCGACAACTTCGTCTCGTCGCTCAAGAAGAAGCTCAAGGCAGGCGAGGGCGCGTTCGAGTTCAAGACCGTGCGGGGCGTCGGTTTTCGCCTCGTCGTGGGATGAAGCGGTCGGCCAGGCCCGCGACCAGCAGCGGCGGCACCAGCAGCGCCACGGTGAGGAAGGTGAGCGTGTAGAGCAGCCCGAGGAAGAGCGCGGCCCGGCCTCCATCGATCGTCCCCGACAGCACCGAGACGTGGGTGCGCGCGCCGACGGCTTCGAGCAGCAGCAGGAACAGCGTGGTGACGACGGCAGAGCGGATCATCGGAGCACCTCGGTGACTTCGGGGGACTGTCGGGCGTGCGCCCAGAGCGGCCCTTCGACGAGCGCGTAGAGCAGCACCGCATCGGCGAGCTGGTTCCCGGCGGCGTAGCGCAGCTGCGTCTCTTCCCGCATCGGGAACGCTGCCAGCTCGAGCGAGGTGACGAGGGCGTCGAGGAAGGGCTCATCGTCGAAGGCTGCGGCGCCCACGAGGGCCAGGCCGCTCGAGCCGGCGTTCGCGTCCACCAGCGGCACCGTGGGCCCCGAGTCGACGTCGTCGACGTTCACCAGCTCGCGCGGCCACTCCGACGCCCACCCGAAGCCGAGCGCGGTGTGGCCCAACGCTGCGCGGGCCCGCCGGTACTGGTCTTCGGCGAAGGTCGGGTCGACGAGCTGGAGCATGTGCGCCGACAGCCACAGCGTCGACCCCTCGGGGCCGTCGAGCGGCGTGGTGTCGTGACGGAATGAGGAGATGAGGAGCCGGCTGCGAGGCTCGACGAGTCGCTCCTTCACCGACTCGAGCCAGCGGCCCCTGAGCGCGCGATGGTCTCGCCCATCGACCCGGTCCGCCATTGCCAGCGAAGCCACAGCGATGCTGTTGCAGAAGGTCCAGCCTTCGTCCGGGTAGCTCTCGGGCAGCAGGTGTCGAGACGCCTCGAGCTGGCGGACGACCTCGTCGACGCGGGCCGTCAGCAGCGGGGCGAAGTCAGCGCGGGGCTCGACGAGCTGGCGCGCGGCCAGCATGAGGGCGAGCTCTCCGTCGACGAAGAGGCTGCGCTGCGCCGGGTCCCGGAACTTCTCGCGCCGGCCATAGGGCAACAGGAAGTGGAGCGGCCCGTGCTGCTCGTCCCGGAGCGTCTGGGTCAGCAGCGCGTCGGCCGCCTCGAGATGCGCCGCGCGGTTCGAGGGCTCTGCCAGCGCGAGGTTGGTGAAGGCCAGCACCCCGAAGGTTCGGCTCATGAGGTCCCACTCCGGGTTGAGGCGGCGGAGCAGCCGTCGCTCCGGCGTATCGTCGGCGAGGGCCAGCGTCCGTTGGCGGGAGGCCAGGTTCGCGACGAGCTCGCCGCGCGGTGGAGGCCGGAAGACGAACTGAAGGGCGGGCAGCCAGAGGGTACTGGCGAGCACCAGCAAGAGGCCACGTCGAAGCAGGGTCATGCGGAGAGGAGACCTCGAGTCCCTTCAGCGAGGCGGTTCGGCTGGGCGAACGGTCGAAACGGAAGGCCAGGCGGCCAGACGGCAGGGCCCGGCGGGTGTGACCGAACCGGTCACAGCTCGCCCATCGGCTTCACTGGCAGCGGTTCTGAATGCACTGAAACGAGCAGCAGTTCTGCGGCATGCCGCACGGCGTTCCGGCCGAGCCGCACATCGTCTGCATCGCCTCGCACCGGCCGTTGGGGCAGCGGCCGGAGCAACACTGACTCCCCTGCGTGCAGCTCGCGTTGGTCGACAGGCACGTGCCGCGGCACTGGCCCAGCTGACACGCCAGCCCGGGACAGCAGTCGGTCGGGAGCATGCAGGCCTCGTTCTGCAGGCGGCACATCGGGCGACAGGTGCCGCCCTGACACACCCCGCCGCAGCACTCGAAGTCTCGCGTGCACGCACCCGCCGCCGCCACGCAGGCCGCCGGCCGACACAGCCCCGCGACACACCGGCCCTCACAGCAGCTCGCGCTGTCGTTGCACGCGCCGCCCGGCGTCCGACACGTCGTCGACCGGCAGACGCCTCCGGCGCACGGAGAGCCCTGACAACAGTCGCCGGTCGTCAGGCACCCCTCACCCGGCGTCCCGCACCCACCGCCACCGACGCACTTGCCTGAGATGCAGCTCCCGGAGCAGCACAAGGCGGGGTTGATGCACGACTCACGGGCCATCGCGCAGGTGCACGCGCCGTCGCGACAGCTTCCGCTGCAGCACTCGTTCGACGACGCACAGCCTTCCACCAGCGGCTTGCAGGGCTCCAGGCACAGGCCATCGCGGCACTCGCCCCGGCAACAGTCCGACAGGGAACTGCAGCGTCCTCCGAGCGGCTGGCACATCGGCGTCATCACCGTCTGCCCACAGCTCACGGACAGCATCGCCACGACGACGGGAAGGAGGGGACGCACTGCGCCACCTTACCTTCCCCGGCAGCGGTGTGCGGCGGGCATGCTCGGCGATGATGTCCCACGTGGGTCCGCAGCGGTGGCGCGCCCTGGCGGCACGACAACTCTCGCCCGCGCAAGAAGCCGAGGTGCGCGCCCACGCGGCCACCTGCGACGAGTGCCGCAGCCAGCTCGCGCTCATCGAACAGAAGTGCGGCTCGGAGGCGGATGTGCCCACGCGGGTGCTGTCGATCTCCGAGGCCTCGCGCGTCGTCGAACTGACGAAGGGCCCCGGCGCCGCGCCGAGCTCTTGCGCCTGGCGAAAGCCACCTCCGAAGGCACGCCTGCGGCCGAGGCGAAGGCCCAGGCGGTGGCGACGCTGCTGCCGTGACGCCAGTGCGCATTCCCGTCGGAGCCCGGCAGAAAGGCGCGCCGCTCATGACACTCGCATGACAGTGGCCGCCTTACTTCAGGTCCATGGACATCTCGGTCGTGGTGAACCTCAACGCACGCAACGGCTCGGAGCGGTTCGCCGAGTGGGCTCGCCGGCTCCTCCCTACCTCGAAGGTCATCGCGACCCGGAGCGTGGACGACGTCGAGCGCTTCGTTGCGGAGTCCATGAGCTCGAAGGGCCCCCGCGTCGTGCTGTCGGGGGGCGGTGACGGAACGGCCATCGGGCTCCTCGACGCGATGCGGGCGCGGGGCCTCGAGTTTCCGGCCCTGGGGCTGGTGCCGTTGGGGACGGGGAACGCCTGGGCCATCGGGACGAACGCGCCTTCGCCGCGCAAAGCGCTCGAGGCCATTCGGCTCCTGGTCGACCGGGGCGATCAGACGATTCCCACCCGGGAGTTCTCGCTCATGGACGTCGAGGGGCGGCTGACGCCGTTCGCGGACGCGGGGTGGGGCGCGGAGATCCTCAACGACTACAAGCAGCAGCGCCTCACCGCGCCGCCGGCCCTGCGCGCGCTCGTCGAAGGGAAGGGCGGCTACGCGATCTCCATCTTCGGGCGCACGATTCTTCGCAATGTGCTCGCGCCGAAGCGGCCGCGGGTTCGCGTCATCAACCTGGGCGAGCCTGCGCTGGGGTTCGATGCATCAGGACGTCCGGTACCGGTGCCAGACGGTGGGCGCGGCGCGGTGCTCTACGAGGGGCCCTACGGGGTCGCGGGCGCGGGCACCACCATGGAGCTCGGCTTTGGCTTCAAGGCGCTCCACTTCGCGCGCACCATGCCGGGCCGGATGCATACGCGCGTCTACGCAGCGACCGCGGCCCAGGCGACCACCCGCATCGTCGATCTGTGGCGCGGCGTCCACCCGCTGCCCCACAGCCACGACTTCCTCCTCACCCACTGCCGCATGGAGTTCGACGGCGAAGTGCCGGTCGAGGTGGGCGGTGACGTCATTGGCCTGCGGCGTCAGGTGGAGTACCGCATCGCGCCGATGGTGGTGCCGGTGGTCGACTGGTCGAAGCTGCGCGCGCGCGCATAGTCCTGCGGGCGTGAACCGATGTCTCGCTCGGGTGAGTCGCGCGCGACCGGCACGGCGTGTGCGCGACGACGCGCTGCGGTCGGGTGGACCGCACGACGACGCGCAGCGGTGACGGCGCCGTCAGAGGGAGAGTGGCGCGACGTGGCGACCGGGTTCTCGATGGCGAGGCGCCACCCGCGGGACGCTTCGTCAACGTCCACGCGTCCTCGACGCCGGCGGTAGCGGTTGGAGAACAGCGGCAGGCGGACCTCCTCACCGCGCTTCATCCTCGATGCGGTGCTGCGACTCCGCCCACGTGAGGTGAGGCCTCAGGCGCGCGGCCCGACGTAGGTGCGCTTGTGCGCCTCGACGCCGAGGAAACGGTACTCGTCCGAGGCCTTCGCCTCGACCGGCTTCACGTCGGCCTCTTCCCGCGCGCGCATGATGGCCTCGTACTCGTCGATGGTGAGCTTCGTGCGCGCGTCGAGCATCGCCTGCAGCCCCAGCGCCCGCACCCGCTCCTGAGCGCCCGGCACGACGGTGCCCGCGAAGAACTCGGCGCAGGAGCCGCTGCCGTAGCTGAAGAGCCCGATGCGCTGGCCATCGAGGGGCCGTGCCGAAGTGGACAAAAGCGAGGTGAGCGCGAGGTACAGCGAGCCCGTGTAGATGTTGCCCACCTGCGCGGGGAGTGAGAGCGAGGCAGACACCTGCGCGTCGAACGAGGCGTCGGGGTTCGCGTCACCATCGAGCGCGCGGAGTTGCCGGTGGGCCTTCTTCGCCATCTTGCCGTAGGGCACGTGGTAGGCGAGCGCCGCGAAGTCGTTGGCGGTGACGGCGGGCTCGAGCTCCTTGAAGTGCTTGTACGCGCCGGTGATGGCGTCGAGGTAGCACTGCACCGAGTAGTGGCCGTCGACGAACGCGTCCTTCGAGTACAGCGGGCGCCAGAAGTCGTGCACGTCGCTCGCGTACTGTCCGGTGTGCGCCGGGTTCAATTCGACGAGCCGCGGGTTCGCCGACACCACGAGGGCGACGGCGCCGGCGCCCTGGGTGGGCTCACCGGCCGTCTTGAGGCCGTAGCGCGCGATGTCGCTGCACACGATGAGGGCCTTCTTGCCGTCCGCGCTTCCGGACCGAATCCAGTCGAGCGCCATCATCAACGCCGCCGTGCCGCCGTAGCAGGCGTGCTTCGTCTCGAAGACACGGCAGCGCGTGCCGATGCCGAGGAGGCCCTGGACGAAGGACGACACCGGCTTGGAATGGTCCACTGCCGTCTCGGTGCCCACGACGAGCATGCCGATCTCCTCGGGCGTCGCCTGGGCCGACTTCATCGCCATCGAGGCGGCGCGCGCCGCCAGCGTCACGGTGTCTTCGTCGATGGGGGCAACGCCCATGCGCCAGGTCCCCAGCCCATCGAGGTACTTGAGCGGGTCGACCCCTCGGGCCTTCGCCAGGACTTCCAGGTCGATGCACAGCGATGGGACCGCGACTCCGAGGGCGTCGATGCCGACTTTCATACGGGCTCCTGAGGAATGGTGCGGCGCAGCAAGTAGCGACGGGGACGCCTCGCTTCAACCTTGTTTTCCTTGATTTCTGTCAAGCAGGACGGGTGTGCAGGCGCACAACGAAGGAGCTCGCGCCACGCGCCGTGCGGCGGCTGGAACCCCAACGCTGAAGACCTGACGAAGGAGCGGGGCTTGACGTTTCACGCCTCGTGGCACCGGTCGAAAAGACGAAGGCCCGGCCGCCCCCTGAAGGACGCCGGGCCCACGCGCTTTCACTTCTCGAGTCGGATTACTGCGCGCCGTCGACCGGCTTCACCAGCGCCATCACCGTCTCGACGCCGCGGTCGGCGTTCGACTTCGTGGCGTACAGCTGGCTGCGGGCAATCGTCTGGCCGTTGGCCGCCTTGACGAGGAAGTAGAAGCGGCCGTCGACGGCGGGCAGCACCGTGTAGCGCGAGGCGAGGACGCCGTTGGCCTGCACCGACTTGACGCCCGCGGTGGCCTTGGCGCGCGACGAGTAGCCCTCCGACTGCAGCACGATCTCTCCGTTCTTCGCGCGGAGGTGGAAGTACGACTTGCCGTCCAGCCCGCGGAACACCTCGAAGCGGCCCTCGGTGCGGGGCGCCGGCGTCTCGAGCGTGGTGGCGGTGACGACCTTCACCACCGAGCCGATGGCGCGCTCGGCGTTGGCCTTCGAGACGTACATCTCGGAGACGCCGACGATGCTGCCGTTGCCGGCCTTGAGCACGAAGTACGACGAGCCGCCCTGCGCCTCACGCACCTCGTAGCCCGCCGCCGTCGTACCGTTCGCCTTCACCGAGGCGATGCCGGCCGCCGCCGACGAGGCCGACGCGTAGCCCTGCGAGGCGAGCACCTTCTCGCCATTGCCGGCCAGCAGGTGGAAGTAGCTGCGGCCATCGGCGCCGGTGAACGTCTCGAAGCGGCCGCGCGACAGGGTCAGCT
>JBILEB010000342.1:0-2554 GCA_044352295.1 Myxococcaceae bacterium | reverse complement strand
CGAGCCCGTCGGTGTCGAGGTCGAGCTGCACGCCGTTGGTGACGCGGTTGGGCAGCGAGATGCAGTTGTCGCGCAGGTTGTCGACGAGGTCGCCGTCGAGGTCGCCGTCGCACGAGTCGCCGGAGCCGTCACCGTCGGTGTCGAGCTGCGAGAAGTTCGACAGGCCACTGCAGTTGTCGCAGGTGTTGCCGACGCCATCGCCGTCGACGTCGAGTTGGTCGCGGTTGGCCGAGAACGGGCAGTTGTCGGCGTCGTCCGCCTTGCCGTCGCCGTCCGCGTCATCGGTGTACGAGAGCGTCTTGCCGTCGTCGGTGTAGGCCACCCACACGGAGCAACCACACCCGCAGCCGCAGCCACCACCGCCGACCTGCTTGGGACGGCCGCACGAGGGGTCGAGACACTCCGGGTTGGTGCCGTTGCCGAGCTGCGCAGCGGCAGGCAGGGCCAGCAGCGTCGAGGCTGCAGCGAGGAGGAGGAATTGGTTTCTCATGGGTTCATCTCCGGGAGTGAGAACAACGTCTGACGCGGTAGTGTTCAAGGGCTGGACCACTGACGTTGCGGTCACCAACTGCCTGAAAACGCTGACGGTCTGGCTGGCTTGACGTGCTGAACAAGCCCCACTGGTGGGGACCCCGAGGGGCGATCTGAGGGGACAACCCCACACCGTGGCCTGTTACAGCCCGTTCTCGAAGTCGTCGCTCTCCAGGCGGATAATCCCACGCGGGCGCCGAGTCGCAGGCGCGGTGAAGCGAACCGTCTCGATTCGAACCCGACCCACTCCCGTTCCGCGCGGGTCGTTCTCGCGGCCGACCTGGAAGTAGAGGTGAACCTCGTTGGTGCCCTTGAGCACGGTACGGCCACTGTCGTTGGGCGATGGGCGCTGGAGGGTCTCCACCACGCTCACGTTGTAGGCGTTGATGTCGTAGCAGGCACGTCCATCGGGCGTGGGCGCCGCTTCCGTGATGGCGTACCCGTAGCCGCGGTCTTGCCGGAACTGGATGTCGGCCGAGGTCGGATCGGTATGAGCCTCCACTTCGCCGATGTTCGGCAACCCGTCGCGATCGTCGTCGTTGAGATCTTCGGCGATGAGCGGGTTGGTCCCTCCGTAGAACTCGACGAGGTCGGGCGCTGAATCTCCGTCGGTGTCGGTGATGCAGCTGTCGGTTCCAAGCACGCGCTCTTCGCAGTCGTTGAGGCGATCGCCGTCGGTGTCGAGGGTCGCGTTGCACCCCCGAATCGTGTCGACATTGCCGGGCTGGGGCTTGAGACCCATGCGCACCTCGACGCCGTCGCCAATGCCGTCGGAGTCGGAGTCGATCAGAGTCGGATCCGTCCCGAGCGCGGCCTCGTCTTGATCGGGGAGCCCATCGGCGTCACTGTCGACGAACTGCTCGCTGTTCCGCACGCGCACGTTCGCGTTCATCGCGATGAAGCGCTTGAGCTTGAGCGCTCGTTGGAGAGAGCCGTAGTTCAGCGTCGACAACCGCATGCTCACGCCGCCCACGGCCGTCTCGACGAGCTCGGTGCCGCCCGCCCGCGCGATGGCGTTGGCCTGGAACCGCAGCAGGTCGTCCCCCGAGCTGCGTATGATCACGGGCTGGACGGTGACTTCGCCGGCGTTGAAGCGCACCGCGAGTTGACGCAGCCCCTCGGTGACCTTCGCCAGCTCGCACTCACCGCACCGGGCGAAGTCGCCTGCCTGCGCGAACGCATCACACTGGGGGTCGATGCCGGCATTGAAGACGGTGTTGTTGCAGCTGGTGTCCTCGGAGCGCATGACGAGTACCACGTAGTACCGCGTGCGCGCGACCTGGCCTCGACAGCCCGTCTGCATGTCGCCGCTCAAGATGCTGCGCGCCAGCAACAGCGCAGCGCGATGGGACATCGGCCCGACCTGATTGAAGGCGTTGTACCGCGCGAAGGCGGTCGACAGCTCCGTCTGATCCGCCGTGAAGCGGCCGAGCAGGCCGTTGGCGACGGCCCGGTGGGTCAGCAACCCGTAGCTGATGCCCGGGTTGGTGAACTGGGTCGACGTGTTCGTCAGGCCCGTGACGATCTCTTCACGGAGCATCACGTCGACGCCCGCCCCGCCTTCGACGGCGAAGAGCACCTTCACCGGAAACGCAGCACCGGACGCCACGGGCGTACAGACGTTCGCCTCGAACTCGGCCCGATCCGGACCGCCTGCGCCCCCCGCGCCGATCGCGTACAGCCCAACGTCGGTGCAGCCCGCGAGCGCCAGGAGCGCCACGCCCATCGAAGAGAGCCTCATGGACGTGAGGACTCTACACACAGCTTCGCGACCACACGAAGGGCTTCGAAGGCGTGTGACCCGCTCCCACCTCGAGCCCTCAGAGAGAGAGGACATAGGCGAGCAGGTCGTTGCGCTGCTCGGCTGACAGGAGGTCGGCGCGCCCGTGGCTCGGAGCCCAGCGCTCGACGGCGATCCGAAGGGGGAAGCGGGTGGCGACGCCCACGCTGCCGTCGGCGCGCACCTCGAGTCCGGCGAGACCGGTCGTCAGCATGGGGAAGACGTCCCACGAGCCGACGAGCG